>JBGSHW010000105.1:0-17290 GCA_041751975.1 Pirellulaceae bacterium | reverse complement strand
TTACAAATATCCAAACCCCATCCAACTTACAAACCTCGCAGCTTAAACTCGTCCATGCTTAACATCCCCCAACCAAAAACTTTTCAATACACATCGGACACTAGCTTCGAAAATGCGACTAAACCTAAGGGCTAGCGCCTTGCCGTTCACCCTACCTGATTAAGATTGCCACCGATGCTTCCACAACACATTGCTCGTCGCACCTTCATTGAACGCTCGGGGGTCAGTCTCGGTTCAATGGCACTGGTCAGCCTGATGGCCAAGCAGGGCCTGGCGGGTGATGTGCGAGCGGCACTCGAGAGCTCGCGGGGAGTGGTCCAGCCGCTGCACTTTCCGCCCCGCGCCAAACGCATCATCTGGCTCTACATGGCCGGCGGGATGAGCCATCTCGACACGTATGACTACAAGCCCAAGTTGGCTGAACTAAACGGGCAACCCATGCCCGAATCGATCACCGCTGGGCAACAAATCGCACAGTTGCAAGGCCAGCAGCTCAATTGTTTTGCTCCCCAATATCCGTTCCAAAAATATGGCCAATCGGGACAGGAGATCAGCACGCTGTGGCCCGAATTGGGAGGCCGCTGCGCCGACGATCTGTGCATTGTTCGCTCCCTGCACACCGACGCCATCAATCACGATCCAGCGCACACACTGATGAACACAGGCACTATGATTGCTGGTCGTCCCGCCATGGGTTCGTGGGTGCAGTACGGTCTTGGTGCTGAAACGGAAAACCTGCCTGGTTTTGTGGTGATGGTCTCTACCGGCAAGTACGGACAGAAACAGCCGATTGCTGCTCGCCAATGGCATTCGGGATTTTTGCCCAGTCGTCTTCAAGGGGTCGAGTTTCGCAGCACGGGTGATCCGGTGCTGTATGTCAATCGCCCACAAGGCATCAACGCCACGCAACAACGCGACGTGGTCGATGCGGTCACGCGACTCAATCAAATTGAATCGTCCGTTTCCGCCGATCCAGAAATTGCCACCCGCATCAGCCAATACGAAATGGCCTTTAAGATGCAATCCAGTGTGCCTGAATTAATGGACGTCAGCCATGAACCGCAGCATGTCCTGGACATGTATGGTACCCAAGGTGGCGATGGCAGCTTTGCCGCCAACTGCTTGCTCGCTCGTCGCTTGGCAGAACGAGGCGTTCGCTTCATTCAGTTGTATCACCGCGATTGGGATCATCACGGCAGCATCAAAGAACACATTGCTGGAACAGTGAAGGAGGTCGATCAAGGCGCAGCGGCTCTACTTAGCGATCTCAAGCAGCGCGACATGCTCAAAGATACTATCGTCATCTTTGGTTCTGAATTCGGACGCACGCCGATGGCCCAAGGCAACGGTCGCGATCACCACCTCGCTGGCTTCACGATGTGGATGGCCGGGGGTGGATTCAAACCAGGCTTTCAGTATGGAGCCACGGATGAACTCGGCTACCATGCGGTCGAGAATCGTGTTTCGGTACACGATCTGCATGCCACTTTGCTGCATCAATTGGGAATTGACCATAACCGGCTGACTTACAAGTTCCAGGGGCTGGACTCGAAACTGACCGGAGTCGAACCTGCCCGTGTCGTTTCCGAACTGCTTACATGACCTCGAACAGGCCCAGGTTGCAAAAGAACACTCACTGATGTGTTAGACGGTGCATTAACGAATGGAACGCAAGGATGGTTCGGCTTCGATCAAATCGTTGGTACTCTGCCGATGGCCAGGGGCGTAGCCGTAGCACGGTGGGGACCAAAGTCTCCAACAGCCGCCGCGTGTTGTCGCTCTGCCTACTCCTGGCCCTCGTGGTTGTGCTCATGCAAAAGGCGGCTGACCCACGGCATGTACGCAACGCATTCCAAGCACTCGGCGTCCCTCTGGACCAACAGGCTCAAGCTGATACCGATTCCGACAAACCACTTGAACATTCCAAACGCGTCGCGTTGAGCGAGGCACAAACGCGTTGGCGGACCACCTGCCGCGACTTGGTCCCGCGTCTGCTGAGCAACGCGAGTGACGCCGAAATTGCGGAGTTGAGCAGTCGCTGGTTTGCTGTCGACCGCAACCAAGTGGCAGAGTCAGTCGCAGAGGTTGGGACAGATGAAGCCAGCCATCCAGCCGGCGACTTGCGACCGCTGCAGCGCCTGCGCGAGCATTCCCTGCTGCAACTTGCCGAATTGCAACTTAGCCTTGGGGAACAGGCAACCGAGGGAAGTAGCCCTCAGGCCGCCAACGAGAACGCGTGGACGAGTCAGCTCGAGCGATTTCTGCAGGAATGGCAAGCGATCTGGCATGAGCTTGATCCCAACTCCGACCAACCGACACCGCCAACTGGCACGCTGAGCGGTGAGCTGACTGGTGCATGGGATGAGTATCTGGACCAACGCTTGCTGGCTTCGCTCCGAGATGCGACGCCGTGGACGAAGAGCGAGTCGACCGCATTTTGGCGACAGTTGCAACGCGGTCGTGACCAACACGCGGGGCCAGCTGCTGCCTCTGCCGAAAGCGAGCCGCCGCTGCTCAGTACCTTGCAACTGGAAGCGGAGTTCGCTGTTTATCGTGGGCGAAGCGTGCGGTATCGTGGGACGGTCCGGCGTGCCGATCGCATCGACCGTGGGCACCCTAACTTTGGAATCGAACAGTACTGGTCGCTCTGGCTGCGCGGTGACGATGAAGCACCTCAGCCGATCACCGTTTACACCACACAGGCGGTGGCCAAGCAATTGGAAAGAGCCGTTCAGAGCGAGCAGTTCCCGCAAATCGAAGTGTTAGGGATCGTCGGCAAACGTTTGGCCTACGCCTCAGCGGCGGGTGTGGAGGTCGCTCCCACCCTATTTGCATCCTCGATCATTCAGTTCGCCGATGCGCCACCGCCGATCAGCGGACCCACGACGGCTGAACTAGCCAGCGACTTCGGATGGGCCATTTTTATCGGATGTTTATTAGCCGCATGCGGGCTCCTTCCGATCCTGACCAACTGGCGGCGCCGCACGGCACGTTCCCTGCGCGGGGTGAGTTCGAAGTTAATCGTGTGCGGGGTTCTTTTCGCCAATCCACTTGGGGTGCAGGCACAACCTGAGCAGGAGGCCGCTGCCACCCCGCCTTGGGCACGCGCTAACGTTGAGACCGCCGGAAACATTTTTACTGAGCGACTGCGGGCGATATTGAGCACCGCTGCAGCGAATGAACTGCGCACGTATCAACAAACACGACAAACCGACTTTCCCGATGCAGTCCTCAAGATCCTCACGGCGCTGCGACAAGTAGGTTGGGAAGACGCGTTGCCAAACACGTTTGAAAGCTCGGTTGCATCAGCTCGCTTAATCGCCCGCATGGAGACAATCAGCGGTTGGGTGCGGCTGGCGACCCCTGTGCAACTCAGCTTGGAACAACAAGCGTGGTTTCAAGCGGACGAAGCGCAAGCCTTGTTTCGACTGGAAGTTGAAACCGCTTCCACCCCACACTCGCTTGACAACCCCAGTCGACTTGCCACCGTGTACTGCACGAACGTACCATCGGCATGGCTGACTGCCAGCCGTCTGCAGCAGCCCATCACAGTGCAGGGTCTCAGCCTGCTTGAATTCGGCAGTTCGATTGAAAGTGACCCGAGGGGGACTACGGAGGGGCGCGACGATGCGACTGCCGAACAGCGATGGTGCACGCTTGCCAAAACGCCGCAATGGCTGCTGACCCCGGGGGACACCATCGACGACTTCCTTCCCCCGTGGAACGAGCGGCAAAGACAGCTCGGACGATTGGGGTGGGACTTGGCACACCTCGACACGGTGCGACGGCACTCGCAACAACCGCTGCGAGCTCCGGAGGCAGCAGCGTTCTATTCGCTGTTGCGAGGAACCAGCAAGCAAGTGGCGAGCGAAGGAGCGGAGCAAACATTGTTACAAGTCTTAGCGGAACCGCGCGAGATGCTCGGTGCGAGGGTCAATTGGCCCGTACGCTTGGTCAGTGGCAGCCTGGTTAGAGTCCCCGAGGGACGCTATCGTGAGTGGTTGGGAGCCGACCGTTACTTTCAATTTGATGGGCTCGTGGATATCGGAGGCCAAACGGTGCAATACAATATTCCGGGAGCCCTTGATGAAGCAGGGGTCAAGTTTGAAGGGGAGTTTCCGGTGACGATCGTCATGCGCGAGACCTCTCCTTTTGTCGCCGCTGAGAAAATCGCCGAAGGCCAGCTCAGTTGGGGAGTAGGGGAGTATGTCCAAGTGTCCGGCTTGTTTTATCGATTATGGTCCTACGAGTCGGAATTGATGAGTGGGCAGACAAAGGCTGCACGCCAAGCCGCCCCCTTGGTGATGGCGAACCAGCTGACCCGGCGCACGCCTCCCATTCGGCAAACCGCGACCACGACCGGTTGGTTCGGCTACGCACTGACAATGACCATCGTGGGCATTTTAGCGGTCATTCTGTGGAGCACGTTGCGCAAGCCCAAAAAACGATTGCGTTTCCGCTCAGGTGCCATCCACTAACTCAACAGCCGACGCGGATCTTGGCTGCTCCCGGCTTGACTGACCGCCCCGGAACCTCATACTCGTACCGCACTCAGAGCGAGTGCCGTCGGCAAAATGCGAGTGTGCTTTGCGAGGGCCCAACCAGTCACGTCGGTAGACAAACTGGCGCCAAGCGATACCGCCGAGGCGTTCAAAGCAATCGAGCGTGAATCCGCTTAACCGCTGTTCCTATCCTCGCTCTCGCGACGACCTTACCTGCACTTCCTTAAATCACATCTCATACACAACTCTTGGGAGAATAAAATGCGTCGGGCAAAGATTACGATCGTGGGTGCAGGCAACGTGGGTGCGACTTGTGCCCACTGGTGTGCTGCGAGCGAATTAGGCGATGTAGTTCTGCTCGATGTGCCGCAAGCCGAAGACATGCCCAAGGGCAAGGCGCTCGATTTGATGCAAGCCTCACCCATCATGGGCTTCGATAGCCACATTGTGGGCACCACCTCCTACGACGATGCGCGCGATAGCGACGTGGTGGTCATTACTGCGGGTATTGCCCGCAAGCCTGGCATGAGTCGCGACGACTTGCTGGGTACCAACGCAAAAATCATGGGCTCCGTTGCCGAGCAAGTTAAACAGTGTTCACCCAACGCGGTCGTAATCGTTGTCAGCAATCCGCTGGACGCGATGGTGCAGCGCGCCTTCCAAGTCACTGGCTTTCCGTCGAGCCGCGTGGTGGGTCAAGCTGGTGTGCTGGATACGGCCCGCTATCGTACGTTCTTGGCGATGGAGCTGGGGGTGAGCGTAGAGGACATCTCTGCGTTACTGATGGGTGGACATGGTGACACGATGGTCCCGATGCCCAGTTGCACTTCGGTGGGTGGCATCCCTGTTGCTCAGCTGATCGACGCGAACCGTTTGGAAGAGATCGTCGATCGCACGCGGAAAGGTGGCGCTGAGATCGTAGGTTTGTTGAAGACCGGTAGTGCTTACTACGCACCGGCGGCAGCGACCGCTCAAATGGTTGAAGCGATCGTGCGCGACAAGAAGCGTTTGATCCCGTGTGCAGCCTACTGCGACAAGGAGTACGGCGTGGGTGGTTTTTATGTCGGTGTGCCTGTCATTCTTGGAACCGGTGGCGTAGAAAAAATTATTGAGCTCGAGTTGACCGACACCGAGCAAGCTGCGTTTACAAAGAGCGTGGAGGCTGTCAAGGAATTGATAGCAGCTATGGACAAATTGGTTGCTAATTAATTGCCAATGAGTTGTCGAAGAGGGGCGAATTGTCGGCAACTTCGCGGTACATGTTTTGCTAAGGTTTAGCTATCAAAGGGTGTTCGCCTAACGATTCGCCTACCCAGGGTGAGACTGTTTTCTGCGCCGACGTTGAGAAGTAGCAACGCTGACGTTGACTTCGTCGGCGCAGATGCTTAAAAACCATGGAACAGCAGCGCTGAAGAGCAGAGATGCTTATGCCCGCCAGTGAAGGCGAACCGTGCTTGCACACCCCTTCAAGCTTCTCCATCATTTCACTTAACACGATTGGCGACTAATGCGGAACCGTATCAATGGCTCTTCGGAGTTGACCGGCCGATTCGACAAGTTGCAAGATGTTACCGAATACTCCTCGCTCCCCGACGCATGCTCAGGTCCTGAGCATGCCGACTTGGCACATCCGATTTGTCTGTTTGGCCCCGAGCGATACGAACCTCGCTACAACTACCCATTGATTGTGTGGTTGCACAGTTGTCGCAGTTCGGAGCATGAGCTCGAATATGTGATGCGCAAGCTGAGTATGCAGAATTATGTCGCATGTGCGCCGCGCGGCACATTGGCGTGCGCTGGAGACGCTGGCTTGTTTCGTTGGGGTCAGTCGGCAACCTCCGCCGCGATTGCAGAGGAGGTTGTCTTCGAAGCGATTGAGCTTGCGAGCTCGCAGTTTTCAGTGGCCCCCGATCGGATTTTCCTAGCGGGCTTCGGCGGAGGGGGCTCGATGGCCTGGCGAATCGCCCTGCGTTACTCCCAACGCTTTGCGGGGGTGGTGTCGCTGTGCGGCAACTATCCGCTCGACCATCAGTCGCTGGCCAACTTAGATGCCGCGCGCGCGCTGCCCACACTCTGGATGTATGGCGCTGAGTCGGAGGTATGTGGCATCAGCCAAGTGTGCGATTCCCTACCGCTGATGCACGCCGCCCGTCTGTCCGTGGATATCCGCCAGTATCCTGGTGGTGATGAGTTGCTAACCAACATGTTGCTCGATACGAATGGATGGCTGATGGAGCAAGTCACCAATCAGCCAGCGGCATTCGCCAATTTGCCAGTAGAGAATTTTTCGCGTAACTGACGGAATGTTTGTCGCGAAGTGCCTTACTCCACTCGGGCTTGGCTAGCCATGCGGTATCTCTTGGCTAGATGTCACGCTTGGTATCCGCCTTACAATCGTTGCAAGACGACGTATTGTTCTTGAAAGCCCTCTTGAATTGACATTGTGTGCGTTTTGCCGCATACCTCGCAGGTTGACTGGTGGCAGATTTCTAAGTGGCCGAAAGGTAACACTGGATTTCGTATCTTTATTGCAACTTGGCGCACCGTGGCGGCGACGACGCGCGTGGAGCCGGCTAAACCATGTCCCGAAAAAAGTTGTTGATTGCGGCTGGAGGTAGTGCAGCCGCCTTGCTCGCCTTTAGCGCGCTGTTCACGCTCATCTTAGGGGGCCAGGGCCTCGACACGTCCGAAAAACTTTCCTTCGCCATGACACTGCTCGATGAAGGGCGATGGGATGTGGCCGGACGGTTGGCTCGCGACTTGAATGACGCGGGAAAGATTGCTCCAGAGACCGATGCGGCGTGGCAGTATGTGCAAGGGGTCTCGAAACTCCAGTCGGTCGTCGAGGAGCTGGATACTCCAAAAAATCGCAAGATCCTACTAGAAGCCTCCGAGCATCTTCAGAAGTCTGAGGAACTTGGCTTCCCGCTCGGCTATCAGGGCAAAGGCAACTTCTATCTGGGCTCGTGCTTGTTTCACACCTACCATTGGGACGATGCCGTACAGCGATTGAAGGATGTAGCCGTGCTCTGGCCCAATCGTCGCAGCGATGCCTATCGCATGACTATCGATGCGCATTTGACCAGAAAACCGAGTGATACGACGGCTGCCAGCGCAACCCTCAAGCAGTGGAAGGCGATTCCCGGCATGTCGAGTCGTGAGTTAGCGGGACTCAAGCTGGCCACCGCTCAGCTAGCCTTTGTCAACAATGACTTGCAGACCTGCGAGGAGCTGCTGAAGAGCATCGACCCGGAACTCCCCGAGTACTTTGAAGCGATGCTGTGGCGCGGCCGCTGGCGTCTTAAAGCGGCCAACGACAAGCGACGGCCGGCGGCCGAACTCTCCCGCCTTGCGCAAGAAGCCAGCGAAGTGCTCCGCGAAGTCATTGTTGCAGCCAACACACCCAACGGCATGCGACGCCAAGCCGCCTACTTATCCGGTATCAATCTACGACAACAAGGACGCACGCGCGAGGCCTTGGGCACGCTCAATGGAGTCCGACAACGCAACCCACATTCGGCCGAAGCCATCGCAGCCGGTATCGAGGAGGCCGAGATCCTGGTCGAAACAGGACACCTGGAGGGGGTTGTCACGACCATTCACCATCTGCTCCGCAATATTGAAGACATCACGTTGTACAACGGCTATTGGGTACCCATCGATCAGCTGCGGACCCGTTTGCTCGATATCGCCCGCAACCTCCGCAATCGTCAAGAATATGAACGGGTCATTCAACTGGCCGATTACCTATCCCTAGCCTTTCCCATGAATGACACGATGCGTTTGCAAGCAGAGACGTATCAACAGTGGGGCGACGATCTAGCGGCCACTCCCGTCCCCCCAACATTCGATGCGCAGGCCGAACGTCGAAAACAACTTAATCGACACTATCATTTCGCGGGGCAAAAGTTTGAGGAGCTCTCAAGACTCGAACTGCGGTCAAGCGACTACCCGGAGATCCTTTGGTCCGCTGCGGAGAGCTACCGGCAGGCAAATGATTTGCGTAAAGCCAATAGTTTTCTGACGGAATACATTCGGTTCGAAGATCGCGTCAAACGGGCCCGCGGCTTTGTTGCCCTGGGACGCAACTACGTCCATGCAGGTGAATGGACCAAAGCCCTCGAGCCACTCGAACGCTGCTTGGTTGAATACCCAACCAACCCGGTCAGCTACGAAGCCCGTTTGCTGGCCGCCCGCGCCAAAAACGAATTGGGGCAAATGGAAGCCGCCATCGAATTACTCGAAAGCAACTTGAGCGATTTCCAACTCGATCCGGAAAGCCCTGTTTGGCAGGACTCCTTGTTTGAACTTGGTCAAACCATGTTTCTAAAAGGAGATCAACTTTCGCTCCTGGTCAGTCAAGATCGAACGCCAGCGGAGGAAGCTACCGTTATCGATAGCCTGCAGAGCAGCCATACCGATTTCCTAAACGCCATCCAACGACTCAACGAAGCCGTCTCGCGCTACCCAGCGGATCCGCGCTATTACGACACACGCTATCTACTGGCCAAGTCGTACGGCCTGGCGGCTCAACTTCCTGAGCATATACTCGAATCCAATCCCAACTTGATCGACACGGCCCGACGCGAACAAAGCCAACTGAGGCGGCAGTTATTAGAGAAATCCCTGGCAGCCTTTCGAGGCCTGCACCAAACCATCAATAGCCAAGCGGAGTCGGGTAGCCCACCGGAAAACACGCTGGCCATCGTCCGCAATTGTTATTTTGGTGAAGCCGATATGCTGTTCCGCCTGGGGAGATTCGAAGAAGCTATCCTCGCTTATCGCAACGCCGCCAGTCGCTTCTTAAATCAACCTGAGTCACTCGAAGCGCTGGTGCAACTGGCGGTTTGCCATCGCAAGCTGGGACGCGAGTTCGAAGCGAAGAAAGCTCTGGCCCAAGCGGAACAGGTGCTCCGCCGCATCCCTGCTGATTACGATGCACGCTTCGTCTCATCTACACGCGCCAATCGCCAGGAATGGGGTGAATTGATCGGTTGGCTTCGCACCTGGGACTGACGACTAATGGCGCTCATTTTGATTCCAATGGGTAGCGTCAGGGCGCGCGACCAACGGTGTTTGCAATGGTTTTCAATAAAACACCGATCGGCTTGTTCGACGTTCGATTTATTGCCCCGTAGCGCTCGCAAGACAGCACTTCAAATCGCTGCCTCAAGCGCGACTCAAGCAACCAGCCGCGCTCATTTCACTTCCCCAAAGTCCCCCTTGCTGCTGCTGAACCGGTTTGCTAAAAGTTGCCTAGAGTCGGCGAACCAAGGCAACCCAGAGGAAGCTGAAGATGGACAGCGACAGCCCACCAGAGGGGACGGAGCTATTGCTGCAGTGCATGCGTCAACGGCGGGATGTTCTGCTAGCACTTCGCAGTCTAACGACCGCTCAACGCGAATCTTCACTCGCTAGCGATCCCACCGTAACGCTCGGTATCCTGGCCCGCAAGTCAAACTTGCTAGACGATTTGACCGGCATCCACCAGCAATTGCAACCCTTCCATTTCGACGATCCAGAGCAACGACACTGGTCCCTCCCAACGCAACGACAACTCTGTCAACAGCTCGCCGACGAAGGCCAGCAATTGCTGCGCGAGATCATCGATATGGAACAAGCCACCGTTGATGCAATTGCCACGCACCGCGAGGCTGTGGCCGCCCAACTGCAAAATGGCACCGACTCTGTCTTGGCGAGCAACGCCTATACCGCCGGAGATCGGTTGCACGCTAGTTCCCTAGATCTTAGCAATCTTTAATGAGGATTTAAGATGGTTCGTTTAGCTGACTGGCGGCACGCCGCACCTCGTAGGCTCACCGTACGTGATGCGATCCGTTTTGAACTTGAAACGCAGCAACCCCGTCTGCACGCCAAAGGTATAATTGTCGATGTCGATTTGGCCAACGACGTCGGCGCAACCCCTTGCACCGACTCCATACTTATCGCCATTGAAACCGTGTTGGGTTTGGCAGTGGATCGCAGTCCCAAACGGGGCGAACTGCAAATCATGGGCTGCGCAACCGAACGGGGGCTGGAAATCGAAATTGCCGATGCCGGTGATGAGTCGAGCTATCCGCGCCTCAATGCGTTCAACTATCGTGACTGCTGTCAATTGATTTCGGCACCACCGAATCGTCCTGGTGTGAGCTACTATGGTGCCCAGTGTCCGCAAGGTGGGATGGCTTGGACCATTGTCATCAAACCACAACAAGCCTTAGCACGAGCAGCCTAACACCAACCATGTGGGATACTTGGCTCCAGAATTCAACCTTACCGGCGCTCGAGCAATCGGCTGCCTTCGCGCAGAAGCGGCACATGGTGCTGGCCGGAAATATCGCCAATCGCGACGTCCCCGGCTACAAGACGCGCGATTTGGACGTCGATGCATTTCAGGATGCACTGCACGAAGCCGTTACGAAGCCACCCGTCAGCTCGTTTGGCTCGCAACACACTAGCCTCCAGCCAGACGCCATAGAACGTGCTCGTGACGTTAGCAATCAAATCCTCTACCACGACGGCAGCGACGTAAGCTATGAACAACAAGTCACCCAACTCAGCAAGAACCAAAGCATGCACGATATGTCGATCGCTCTCATGCGGTCCCAATTGCAGACCCTGCAAGTAGCCATCCGCGAATCGGTGAACGTCTAGTTGGACTTGCATCTCCACGGAGACTTTTCTAGTGTGACTACCGCTTGGTGTTCTAGATAAAGTTTATGGATTAATTCAATTTTTCAATCGCCCCCAGCCGAGAAACAACCTAGCTAGTCCCTACGTTGGCACGGGTGGCGATGTTCCGTTCAGTCGTCGAAGGATCGATGCAATGAAGTTAAGCAGCTACGTGAACTTCCGATTAGGGCTCGCCCTGATCCTGACCTTTAGTTGCGCAACCACAGGCTGCCGTAGTTCCTCGTGGAAAATGCCGAGCTGGAAGATGCCCGGCAGTAAGTTCTTTTCCAGTGGTGACCCCGATCCCGCCACTCTGGCTGGCAGAAGCGGCGTCCCCGAACTTCCCGAAAGCCCTGCCACCAAATACACAGCCAGCAATATCGCCTCGGCCGGAAAACCGGCGGCAACCACGGCAACTACGGGTACCAGCGGCGGCACCACCAACGGCACGAATTCAAGCTTGGCTGGTGCTACGAACTACGGCTACCCCGGTCCAACGACCACACAGCCAACGACCACACTGCCAACGACCACACTGCCAACGACCACATCGCCATCGACCACATCGCCAACAGCCGGACTGGCAAAGACCACGCCGCCAACGGGTTTGGCTGCACTGGGCAACGGCTATCAGACTGGACCCTATCAAGTCGGAAGCAACGGCGGCTTAGCGACCGGGGCTACTACCGGCGCTCTTGCCAGCGGCCCTAACGGACTGCCGAGCCCCTACGGCGGCACTTACGCGGGCGCCAGCGGTGCAGCCAGAACAATGACCGGGAACAACTCCTTCGGATCCCCTACCGCGACAACCCTCCCAGCACTCCCCGATACGAGCTCGGCAAGTTACGCGGCGAACATTAATCCCGCACCAGGTATGATGCCCCAGGCAGGCCTACCACCGTTGCCTACTAGCCTCCCATCCCTGCCACCTCCAACCGGCACCATGGGCTCAGTCGAGCCCTCGCGAGCAATGGCGGCAGGTTCCTATACATTGGGCGGACCCAGCACAACCGCAGGTCTCGCCAGCACATCCAATCCACCCTCCTCAGCCTACCAGGGTGCAACCACTCAAGGCTTTGCACCGGGCACCACGGGCCGCTCAACCACTTATAATTTCAGCGGCACCCAGAGTGGTAACTCCGCTGCAGGCCACAATTCGCTGGTGCCCCCGAGTAGCAGCTTACCACCCAACACAGCCACACTCCCCACTGCGCAGCCACCTCGCTTCTAAGTAGGTGTGCGGGAGTCATTTGGTATAACTAGTCTCGTGCCGGTGGAGCCCTGACTGGCAGGCTACCGTTAAAAGCATCCTGCCCTGCGCGAAGCACTAATGCCATACGATTTCGCTGGCATCGAACACGGGACCTTCGACACAAGTTCGCTTGTAATCCCAATCGTTGGGCGAACCCACTTTGGCGACGCAGGTAAAGCAAATGCCAATCCCGCACGCCATGGGCGTTTCGAGCGAGACTTGACAGGCAATACTTCGCTCCCGCGCCACGCCAGCAATCGTTTCCATCATCGGCTCCGGCCCGCAGCACACGATGCGCAGCGACTCCCCTGGCGCAGCCCGGTCAAGTAGTTGCTCCAGCACTTTGTTCACCCGCTGAGCTGGACCGATAGAACCGTCCTCCGTAGCCAGTAGAACATCGACGCCCGCTGCGCGGAACTGGTCAACCCCGGCGAAATAGTCGGCGCTGCGAACACCGTAACACAGACTAACGCGTTCCACCCAAGCGGAGGCTACCGGGCGTTGCAGTCCGTTTTCAACCAGGCGGCTTGTCGGTTGCCCAAATGCTTGCCGTCCCAACGCCTCCTTGGCGAGTGCCAAGAAGGGTGTCTGCCCAATGCCGCCAGCTACCATCACCAAATGCTGTACAGGAACCGCAGGAAAACCATTTCCAAGTGGCCCCCACAGAGCGATCGCATCCCCGACACCCAAATGCGAGATGCTCGATGTCAGTTTTCCTTTGACGAGATACACCAACTCGAGTTCACCTAAGCCAGGATCAACGTCGTAGAGCGCAAAGGCGCGGCCGATCAATGGATCATTGCCGCCCGGATTGCGGACCATGAAGAACTGTCCCGGCGTGACCTCCCTAGCCATTTCCGGCACGCACACACGCAAGCAGCGAGTGTCCTTGGCAATCAAGGCGTTACTGAGGATCGGGGTTACCACCGACACTGCGCGATCGGCAAAACATGTCATTCAAGGATCCGTTGGTTTACTTGCGTCCTCTGTTGCCCCGAGATTTGGGTCCCTGCGATTTGGGAGCCTGAGATTTTGATGGCTGAGCTCGTTTTTTGCCAGCCCCAGCCCGACCGGCTGGAGTTCTTCCGGCTGGAGTTCTCCCGGCTACATCCCGTCCTCCGCCAGCTGCACCACTCGCAGCGGCACTACCTCGCTTTCCACCTTTGGCTGACTTCCGACTTGGGCCAGCAGCACGGTTCGATTCGTGCTTGCTAAGTCCGCGCTCGGCTGCGAGATTTTCCCGCGCAGCACCGCGCTGTGGCGCGGATTGGGCTGAGCGGCTATCGGCAGAACGCTTGGCCGCTACCTTCTTGCTCTGCCTCTTTGGCTTGGACGAGTCTGGCGGGGCGTCGTCGTCATACCCCAACACCGCACCGGTCGTCGTGCTACTGAAGTGCCCCACAAAATCATCGTCATCGAAAGCATCGTCGAAATCATTGTCGAAGGCATCGTCGCTGACGTCGCCACCTCCAAAGTCGTCTCCCTCCCAATCATCGCCCAGTTGATCGGGGCGGCTGCTGGCCATCCCCAGTGGCAACAGATCGTCATCGTCATCGTCTTCATCATCAAACATCGGCCGGGCCCGCGCAGCCGCTCCCGCGCGTTGGCTTGGCACCAAGGCATCGTCATCCATGTCGGCCAGCGGTCGACTGGCTTTGATCGGTTTCTTAAGGCTGGCTTTGGCTGGAGCAGGCACCGCTTTCTTGGACCTGACTGGCTTGTGCTCAGTAGCCGCGTACAAGGCGCGGACTTCGGAAGGCAGCAGGATCCGCGACGCACCTACCGGCAATTGGCCCAAACGCAGTGGTCCAATAGCGATCCGCCTGAGCACGACCACTTTGTGACCGGCACGCGCTAAGATCCGACGAATCTCGCGGTTCTTCCCCTCGGACAACACGATTTCGATTTCGGTGCAACCCTTGCGTTGCCGGCGAATACTCGCACCATCAATCCGCGCGAAACCTTCGGCCAGGTGCACTCCCTTGCGGAGTTTGTCCAAGTCTTCCTGCGTCATCACCCCGGAGACGACCACAAAGTAGGCTTTCTGAACGGCGAACTTGGGGTGCGCCAACCGCTGCGCCAACTCACCATCATTGGTCAATAGAATCAATCCTTCGCTGCTCCGGTCGAGCCTTCCGACCGAAAAGACCCGATGCTTATCGGGCACGAGGTCGATGACGCGCATCCGTCCGTCGGGATCGCGGTTGGTCGACAACACGCCGCTGGGCTTGTTCAATGCGTAGTAGATCAACTGCTCTTTTTTAAGCACACTTCCATCCACCTTGATGACCACTGCCCGCGGATCGACTTTGCAACTCAAGTCGGTGATCACTTCGCGGTCGATTTCAACTCGCCCCTGCAGAATCAACTCTTCCACATCGCGGCGACTACCTAAACCAGCCGAGGCCAGAATCTTGTTCAGCCGTTGGGCGTTGGGGTCGGAGGGGCGCACCCCTTTGTTTTTCGGCCCACGCCGCCGAAATGGTTTCTTGCCATCCGCTGGACGCGAACTGGCCCGCTTGGGTAAAGACTTCTTGATCGCCATGCTCAAACCGTTTCTGAAGTTCTATCGACCTGACTCGGCCGATAAGGGGTAAACCACTGGAAAAACAAAGATATCCAGTGGCACGCTAAGCGTCGTCTCGACGGGTCGCGTGATTGACAGTCCCCAAATCTTACTCAGAACTCCACCGTTCCGCTAGGGAGTGGCAATCTCCGGTGCAGTATCCTCTTGTAGCATCCTCTGCAGTGCGGTTTGGCGAGAGGGCCTGTTGCCCCACAGTCCCTCTCACCTCGCGCAACCCGTTTGCGGGCAAGCCGCAAAAACGGAATTCGTCGTTCGCTTTCAAGTCGAGGTTGCCCCAGTTACTGATCAACTGAGCGTTCTACCACTAGTATCGACGCCAGTTAAGTATTTAAACTATGGGGCAATCCATCCATTCCCGGTAGAAAAAAACTTGCCATCGTTTTAGTTCCAATGCGGGTTTGGGGAGTGGACGCGGTACCTCCAATTGTCAATAGGAACACAGCCCCTTGGTGGCTCCAAGCTTCTTTCGCACCTACGCTTCGCCTTTGTTACTCAAGCTAGTTCCCCAGCATGAATCAGTCCACTTCACTTGACAAAACCAACGCTTTGAACGATGTCCTCCGGACGGAAGGACCCGAACTCGACAAGCTCTCCTTGTGGAACGCATTGGCTAAAACCCCGGGAATTGGGGTCAGCATCACCGACAAAGACGGGCGACTGCTGTTCGTCAACGATACGGCCAAGCTGCTGTTTTCGGAATCGATCGAGACCGACTACCGTGGAAAATTCATTTCCGATTTTCATCCTCGCGAATTTACTGAAGAACGGCTAGCTATGATCAAGCGAGTGCTGGAGGACGGTAAGCCCTTGTCGATCAGCCACATCTATCACGGGCGGCGCATCCAGTCGACCATCTGGCCTATCCGCGATCATCGCCCTCCCTACGGTCGCGTGATCGTGGTCACCCACGAACGCAGCCATGACCCCCTTGGCTCCGAATTGGCTGATCAATGCGAAACGATATCGAGCGCCTTTATCGACCTGGGTCCGCTCAACGTGCTCACATACCGCGAACTAGAAGTTCTTGTATTGCTTGGACATGGAATGAATGTCCCCGAAGCGGCAGCTGTGTTGTATCGCAGTCCTAAAACAATCCAGCGTCACAAAGCTTCTATCAGCCAAAAACTTGGAGCCCACGGCCAAGCGGATCTTGTGGCCATCGTGACCGTCATTGGCTTGAACATGGATGACATCAAACTAAAGCGGCTGCCAGTTCAACCGAGTGAATAAGTCCGCCCCCCAAAGCTAACATCCTGCGGATGACCCGAACTCGCCGCCAAGCACTTATAAACGACGAGCATGTTCGCTGCCATCTCCCGCAACTTAGTCGCCAGTTGGAATTGCCTGCTGATTGCCGACTTGATCTCCAAAGCTGTAACCGTGATCCTCCTGGCCTCCGCAGTGAGTCTGCTGTTCCAGCTTTTCCTACAAGCTTCTGGACGAACCATGCTCCTGCAGCGCCTGAGCCTGGAAGATGACGTGGAGATCACCGCCCACCGCGGTGGTGCCCGGGTCGCCCCCGAAAACACTCCCGCCGGTTTTCGGCAAGCCATCCAAGCTCAAGCTGACTGGATCGAAATCGATGTCCAAGAATCGAGCGATGGAGTGGTGATGGTGGCACACGATAGTGATCTGATGAAAGTGGCTCGACAGCCGCTCAAGATCGGTGTGAACATCCAACTCAAATACTACGGTCATGACCAAGACCTGGAACAACGCACGATCGCTTTGGTTGAAAAGTACGACATGCAGGAGCAGGTTGTCTTCATGTCATTGGAAGCGACCGGGATTGCCAAAGTCAAACGCCTGCGACCGACGTGGACCTGTGGACTCCTGACCGCCGTCTCGGCAGACGACTTGACGCGGGCCAAGGCAGATTTCTTAGCCGTCAACCGTTCGCTCGCCACTCGGCAATTTATCAATTCAGCCCACCTACGTTCCAAGAGTGTCGCCGCCTGGACCGTCAATGACGCGCAAACCATGTCGGTCAGGTATAGCCGTGGCGTGGACAACCTCACCACCGACTATCGCGCATTGGCGCGCCAAGTTCTACAGGAGCGCGGGCAATGGTCCCCACTAGAACGCCTGTCACTCGAACTGGCCGACTACCTCGGTCTCCCTCCGCCCAACCACAAATTTTAAGTAACCCCCATTCGCATCCACACTCCTACTCCTACTCCTACTCCTACTCCTACTCCTACTCCTACTCCTACTCCTACTCCTACTCCTACTCCTACTCCTACTCCTACTCCTACTCCTACTCCTACTCCTACTCCT
>JBGSHW010000104.1:0-34403 GCA_041751975.1 Pirellulaceae bacterium | reverse complement strand
ATCCAAACCCCATCCAACTTACAAACCTCGCAGCTTAAACTCGTCCATGCTTAACATCCCCCAACCAAAAACTTTTCAATACACATCGGACACTAGCTTCGAAAATGCGACTAAACCTAAGCGCTAGCCGCCGGTTCTTCGCACTTACTTAACAAACATTTACCGGCGGCTAGCGCCTTGCCGCTCACAAATAGGTTCACTGGGGCTGTCCCTTTGATACTTGCCTTTTTTTTGTAACTTATCGCAACCCAACAGGATCCTGTCATGTCTCGACGTCAGCTCGAATTGATTCGCCAAGAACTCGTCCTACCGCATAACAGTTTTGTAGGTGGGCACACGCGGCGACAGTTTGCCAAGTACTTATCGTTGGGTGCGGCCATGCTCACCTGCTCGGGCGCTTTCGCCGATGAACTGCTGCAGACCCCAAGGATGACCGAAGGCCCTTTCTACCCCGATAAACTACCGCTCGATACCGACAATGATTTGTTGATCATCAACGATGGCATTACGCCGGGCGTGGGTGAGATCACGCACTTGTCCGGACGCATCTTGACCGAGAGTGGCCAACCGTTGCGCAATGCGTTTGTCGAAATTTGGCAATGCGACAACAACGGCTCTTACCTTCATCCCGGTAGCAGCAACCGCGATAAGTACGACACGAACTTCCAAGGCTACGGACGTTTCTTGACCGATGCCAAGGGGCAGTACTACTTCCGGACCATCAAGCCGGTTCCTTATCCTGGCCGCACACCCCACATTCACTTTGCGATCAGTCAAAATGGCGAGCGACTGTTGACCACTCAAGTGCTCATCAAAGGGCATCCGCAGAACGAACAAGATGGGGTCTTCAAGCAAATTCGCGATCCGAAGCTCCGCGAGCTCGTGATGACCGACTTCCAACCGATCCCCGATTCGAAGCTGGGCGAGCTGTCGGCTAACTTCGACCTTGTTTTAGGCAAGACACCGCAAGAAGATGAAGAAGGAAAAATCCGCGGCGGCATTAGCAAGCCGTTACGGGGATAAATCCCCAAGCTGCCCCAGCAGCCAGTGCTCGATGGTACCGTAGTGGATCTTGCTAAAGATCCCATTCCCGTCGCTAAACCGTTTGATGAAGGCATCGGGTATTCCTTCAAATGGCTCCCCTATTTTGTGGCCTTGCCCACACCCCAGCGCCCACGCAATGACTTTAAGCCCAAGGCCGTTCAACGAAGGACGTAGTCGCGTCTCCTCCGAGACGCGATGATTGAGCTTAATGTTCTATTTTGCGAGTCTGGGACAGACACGCCTACGTGAATGCGAGCTTCGTTCAACGGTATTGACTTTAAACGCCAGGAACAGAGTGCAAGCGCTAAAAATTTTGACCGCTTGGTTCGTCAGGATTTAGGGTTTAAGGATTGGTGGTTGGGTTCGTGCTCGTACTCAGCATCGCGGTACTCGTACTCGATTCGCTCCTCCGAGAGCTTTAGCAAGCTCCACTACGGGGAGACTACGGGGAAAAGGAGCGGTCCGCGAAGTCGAGGAACAAGTCCCAGTCGAGGGCTTCGAGGCCGTGGCCGCCGCTGCGAATGTGATAGCCCGTTTGACCGACGATACGCTGTTGGTTGAGTGGCGGCATCTCCGGTTGCTCAATCGACTTGACCCCCAGTCGTTTAAAGACGGGGGAGGCCGCTACGAGCGAGGCATATTCTCCTTGGGGATCAGCCCACAAGTCCTCGTCGGCGCTAGTCACATAGACACCACGCGGAGCCAGCAGTGCGATGAGCTCATGTTGGTCAATCGGCAACTCGTCCTCTTTGCCAGCGTAGGCATTGAAGTTGGGAGTGAACCAATGCGGAAAGGCGGTGGTGATCCGTTCGACCGTTTCTCCGTAGCTGCGGCGCGAGAGGGCCGCGCCGCCGCAGCCCGAGTTGTTGCTGTAGCCAATGGCAAAGCGGGTGTCTTCGCTGGCCGCCCACAAGGCGGTCTTGCCACCTCGCGAATGCCCCACCACCGCCACGCGTGAAGCGTCAATCGAATCGATCGTCTCCATGTAATCGAGCACGCGACTGGCGGCCCAACCCCAAGCCGAGAGACTTCGCCAAGCGTCATCCTCGGCGGGCGCCCCCGCTGCGAAGAAGGAGCGTATGCCAGCGGCGTAGCCATCAGCCCGGTCGGGGTCCACATCACCGGTAAGGAACGAGGCGGTCGCATAGCCCCGCTCGATCATCTTCTTGACCGGCCAGAATTCATCGACCTTCTCGGTCGCTTCCTCAAGCGTGGTGAAGTAACGGTTGTTGATCAGAATGATCGCCGGCGATTTGCGTTCACGTTGATTGGGCAGGAACACCACAAACGGAAATTCAAATTTGCGATCTGCAATCGTCACGATCGCTTTCAGACTCAAGCCGGTCGCTTGGCCAGCGAAGAGCGACTCGACTTTTTCCAGTTGCTCGAACTTGATTTCATACGCGGTATCGGGTCGTCGACCATAAACCTGACTGCGAAAAATCTCAAGCAACTCCGGACGACGTCGGCTCTCCCAGTCCTCTGCCGATGCCACCACTTCGCCACTGGCCAACAACAACGGATCAGGCAGGGTGTACTCGGGAACTTGCGATTCCACATAATTGAATTGCCTGCTGTTGCCCGACATCTTTTTGACGATCTCAGGATTGGCTTGCCAGGGTTTTTCGTCTTGAGCGATCGTTGGGGAAGGATGCCCAGCGCAGGCGAGGCTGAGGAGCAGAATGAGTTTCGAAACCTGTGGGAGGCGCGACATGGGGTTGGTTCCTCTGGGGTAGAGATGATGGGCAGGCGGGTCGAGCGGCAGACGTTTCGGCGAGCGACCCCTATATCCTAATGGAATTGAATGGTTGCGTGTGAAAGCGTTGCCGCTCGCTTGCCTTGCAGAGTTTCGTGCAACGGCTAGCGGACTCTAGACGCTCGCATCCTAGGCGAACAAGCCAGCAGCAAATCGGCTACACTAAAGAGGTGGGTCGGCCTTACAGGTGGCGTGTTGAAAACGGTGGAATGGCGGAGTTCCACTGGCAAATGAGCGCCTGAAGAAGATGGCTTACGAAAGGAGCGGCAAATGTGGTGGATACTGGCGGTAGTGTTAATTGCTTTGATCGTCCTGGGGAATATCTTTCTGGGGATGCCCCTCCGCGATCGAATTGACGTAGCCCTCGAAATTGTGCGCACCTCCCGCTTCCACGAGGCGGATGGTATTCACGAAGCCACTCGCGAGGACCCAGGTCTCGTCGGCTGGCTGAAGGCCGAAAGCGATTGCGTGATGCTCTTTCGAACCATAACAGGTGATGACACCGAAGAGATTCTCGACATCGCCTCTCCGAGTTTGCGTCCGAGTCTAGTCCTGCATTATTCCAACGGAAAAGCGCGGTCCGCTGACTCGAAAAAGATCACCGATAGCCGAGCACGCAACGTTGCCAACCAGCTCCTCCGCGAGGCGCGTCAGCTGGTTGCACTGAAAAAATCCGCCGAAGATTTCGGTTTTCGCGAGTAAAGGCCCTTGGTTCGCGTTAATTTATCGGTGCGTCGTGGTCTCCCTCTATCTTTGCACCTCTTCCAACTCTTCCCCCCGACATTCTCTTCGCCAGAAAGTCCTCAATCATGTTCATGCTGAGTGGTCGCCATCGCGCGAACTTGCGTTGGAGTCCGTTGTTGTTACTGTCCACGTGCGCGCTACTGGGTTGCAGTTCTCAGCCGAGCGCATCATCTTCCGGCGATTCCGACGGCCAGAATCGCGAAGCGGGTGGGGGAAGTAAAACGCTGAGAATCGCGGTGGTGCCCAAGGGGACCAGTCATCAATTCTGGCGTTCGGTTCATGCCGGTGCGGTAGCCGGGGCCAAGGAGTTGGGGAACGTCGAAGTGATCTGGAAAGGGCCTGAGACCGAAGCGGATACGGCGGGGCAGATTTCGGTGGTCAAGAACTTTATCACCAGTCGCGTGGACGGGATTGTGCTGGCTCCCAATCACTCTCAAGCGCTGGTGGATGTGGTCACCGAGGCGGTGGCTGAAGAGATTCCAGTTGTCGTATTCGATAGCGGGCTGGCTGCCGGCGCGGAACTGGTGAGCTATGTTGCCACCGATAACTTGCGGGGTGGGCAACTGGCGGCGGAAACCTTGGCGGCGGCCATGAATGAGCAAGGAGCCGTCATCCTGATCCGCTACAAGGCAGGTAGCGAAAGCACCGAGCAACGCGAGCAGGGCTTCCTCGAAGCGATGGCTCAAAGGCCGAACATCAAAATTCTATCGTCCGATCAATACGGCGGTACCTCCACCGAAGAGTCGATGGCAGTGGCGACCAACCTGCTCAATAAGTATCGCGACCAAGTCACCGGGATCTTCGCCGTGAACGAATCGAGTTGCAATGGGACGTTCGAAGCGCTCGTACAAACCGGCTTGGCTGGCAAAGTCAAATTCGTCGGCTTTGATGCCAGCGACAGCTTGATCAAAGGACTGAGCGAGAACACGGTCGCGGGTATCGTACTGCAAGACCCCTTCGAAATGGGACGCAAATCGGTGCTGAGTATAGTGGCCCATGTCCGCGGCGAACCGGTCGAACCCAACATCAATACCGGCGAGTATGTGGCGACGGCCGAGAATCAGGAGACTGAACCGTACAATCGCCTCCTCCGCCCTGCGCTCTTCGGTCAGTGATGCGAAACGTGTCGCCCAATATGCTTTTATCTGACCGGGCTACCCATTTGCACCGCCAGTCGCCGCTCTTGGTCATGGAGCGGATTGGCAAGCGGTTCGGAGCGACGCGCGCTTTGCAAGACGTTTCACTGGAGGTGTCTGCCGGCGAGACCGTGGCCTTGATCGGTGAGAATGGGGCAGGCAAAAGCACGCTGATGAAAGTCTTGAGCGGCGCGCATCCGCCCGATCAGGGGGACATGCATATCGCCGGTAAACCGTTTCGGCCGAGTGGTCCACACGCAGCGCGCCGTGCGGGGGTGGCCATGATTTACCAAGAGTTGAGTTTGGCGGCCGACCTGTCGGTTGAAGACAACATCATGCTCGGGCAAGAGTGCGCTCGTGCGGGCTGGCTCAATCGCAAGAAGCAGCGGCGGAAAGTGGCCGAAGCGCTCGAGTTACTGGGCCATCCCGAGCTCGAGCCCCAGCGACTCGTCGGTTCACTCTCCATCGGCGCGCAGCAACTTGTCGAGATCGCCCGCGGTTTGGTCTCCAACGCGCAGGTCATGATCTTCGACGAACCCACCAGTTCGCTCCCCAAGCAAGATGTCGAGCGCTTGTTCACCATCATGGAACGTCTGCAACAACAAGGCATGGCGATGATCTACATCAGCCACTTTCTTGAGGAGATTCGCCGAGTCGCTGAGCGGTTCGTGGTACTGCGCGATGGTCAACTCGCCGGAGCGGGCACTCTGCACGAAACGTCCGACCAAGATATCATCGCCCGGATGGCTGGACGCAGTGTCGATACCCTTTTTCCCACCGTGCCGCACGCGCTGGGTGAAACCGTACTGGAAGTAAAACGACTATCTGGCACTCCGCTTCCCAAAGAGGTCTCGTTTGACGTCCGCCGCGGGGAGATCTTCGGACTCTTCGGACTTGTCGGTGCCGGACGGACTGAAACGCTGCGGCATTTGTTTGGTCTGGAGTCTGCCAGCGGAGGTGTAGTCCAACTGCACCAGAACGCCCAACTGCAGGATAACGTCCAACTGCAGGATAACGTCCAGCTGCAGGAGCGGGTCCAGCGCCCCACCCCCAGACGACGCATCAAAGCCGGTATGGGCTTTGTATCCGAAGATCGCAAAAGAGAAGGTCTGGCGCAGATCCTATCGATCGCCGATAATCTCACGCTGAGTGACCTGAGTCCGTATACCAAGTTCGGCGTCCTGCAGTTGGGCAAGCGGCGACAAGCGGTAGAATACTGGTTGCAAAAGTTGTCGGTACGCGCCCGTGGTCCCGAACAAACGATCAGCCATCTCTCAGGCGGCAATCAACAGAAGGTAGCCATTGCCCGTATCTTGCATCAATCCGCGAGTCTCCTGCTGCTCGACGAACCCACCCGTGGCATCGACGTCGGGACCAAGGCAGAGATCTATCGGCTGATCGGCGAACTGGCAGCGGGAGGCAGGTCGATCGTATTGGTCAGCTCGTATCTTCCAGAATTGGTCGCGATCTGCGATACGATTGGTGTCATGGCGCGAGGTGTCTTGCGCGAGGTCCGCCCCACGGGGGCGTGGACAGAACACGAGATTCTCCAAGTGGCTATCGCTTCCGAGTACGATCGATCCATTCCGTAAATCTTCCGATGAACAACTCTTGGTGGTGGTGAGAAATAGCTATGCTTAGGTGTGCAACGTGACGAACATGAGTGAATCCATTGCTCCGCCGCCGGTTGCACCCGGCGGAGGGAAATTGCGTCGGGTGCTGCGCCTCTTGGATACCTTTGGTCCCCTGTTGGCGCTCGCCTTAGTCACTATCGGGTTTGCTATCGCAGATGGCGTGTGGGGGTCGGGTAGGTTCACTGAAATGCGCAACCTGCGAGTGATCCTTGTTCTCACCGCGCCGGTCGCCATCGCGGCACTTGGCATGACGCTGGTCATTATTATTGGCGGGATTGATTTATCCGCTGGGACCGCGTCGATTTTGTGCGCGACGGTATTGGCGACTTCCATCAATGTGGGCATCCCCGTGGTTGTGGCGCTGGCGCTCGCTTTACTTGTCGGGTTAACGTGTGGGCTAATCAATGGTCTCTTGATTGGCTTGCTGCGCATTGCTCCGTTCATCGTAACGTTAGGGTCGATGACGATTTACTTAGGGCTTGCCAAGCAGCTTGCAGGGGGCTCGAGCGTGTTTGTGGATCGGGCCTCTATCCCCGGTTGGCTACTCAATTTAACTTCGACCATGCCGCCTCACTGGTATGGCTGGGTTCCCAATATCGCGCTGGGGGTGTGGGTCGCGTTGGGAGTCGCCTTTCTCATTGGCGGCTTGCTGCAGTACACCGTGTTTGGTCGGCATTTGTTCGCGATCGGTTCGAGTGAGCCGACCGCCCGCTTGTGCGGCGTCAATGTGCTCAAGACGAAACTGCTCGTCTACGCCATTGCGGGCTTGTTGATCGCCCTGGCAGGAATTTATTCATTTTCTCTGGTCAAGATAGCCAACCCGATGGATGGCATCGGCAAAGAGTTGAAGTTCATCGCTGCGGTCGTGATTGGTGGAGGCAGTTTGAGTGGGGGTCGCGGAACCGTACTCGGCACGCTGGCGGGGGCGGCCATTATGGGTGTCATTGCCAGTGGCTGCGACCTGCTCGAAATCTCCAACTCGATGCAAGATATAATGATTGGAGTCATCATCATAGCGGCCGTGACCCTTGACCAACTCCGCCGTCGCCGGCAAGAATCCCCGTAGTGGATCTTGCTAAAGATCCCGCATGTCCCCGTAGTGGATCTTGCCAAAGATCTCCACTCACCCAATCTTTCATCCATAACAAATCACTCGTCACAACCTTTTTTTTTGCAGCGAGCACAGCATGAGCCATGACTCCTACCCTTTGGCGTCACTCGACGAATGGGAAGACGACTTGCTACGACGATATCCCGAGAAGCCAGATGGCCAGTCGCAAGACAAGTCCTTTCGGGATTACAAGGCGGAGGCTCGCGAGAGCGTCAAGACATTCTACCACTTAAACCACCGCTTCCAAACCTTCGACTTTGTCAAAAGCAAACGCGAACAATACCTTGGACTGAACAAAGTGCAGATGAGTGTGTGGGAGGCGATGGAATTCCTCAACACGTTGATCGATGACAGTGACCCCGACATTGATTTACCGCAAATCGAGCACCTGCTGCAAACCGCCGAGGCGATTCGGGCTGCGGGCCGCCCACGCTGGTACATTTTAACGGGGTTAATTCACGATCTAGGTAAAATCCTCTGCTTGTGGGACGAACCGCAGTGGGCCGTGGTGGGTGACACCTTTCCGGTCGGTTGCCGCTATTCGGACAAAATCGTCTTCCATGAAGCGTTCTCGGAGAATCCCGATCGTCAACACGCAGTCTACGGAACGGAACTGGGTATTTATCAGCCCAATTGTGGGCTTGACCAAGTGATGATGTCGTGGGGGCACGACGAGTACCTGTATCATGTTGTCAAAGATTACATTCCGCTGCCGGGACTGTACATGATCCGCTACCATTCCTGTTACCCAATTCACCGCGAAGGGGAGTACCAGCACTTGATGAACGCGCAGGATCGGGAAATGTTCAAGTGGGTCGAAGACTTCAATCAATACGATCTTTATACAAAACGGGACGAGCGGATGGATGTGGCGGGGTTGAAGCCCTTCTACCAAGAACTGATCGCGGAGTATTTCCCAGAAAAGATTCGCTGGTAAACGTATCGTTCGATGGTTGAGTGTGGTCATGGTGGCGACCGTATAGGACACAACGCAACTGGATAGCACATGATCCTCCACATCGACATGGACGCCTTTTACGCGTCGATTGAAATTCGGGACAACCCGCGACTGGCAGCATTGCCGGTGGTGATTGGTGGCTCGGCCGATGGCCGCGGTGTCGTCTCCACGGCAAATTATCTGGCTCGCAAGTTTGGTATACATAGCGCTATGCCGGCTGCCCAGGCCAAACGACTTTGCCCACAGGCTATTTTCATTCGCCCCCGTATGGCGCATTACGCAGCGGTCAGCCAAGAGATTCGCGCGATTTTTCACAGTTTTACCGATTTGGTTGAACCGCTGTCGCTGGACGAAGCCTTCATCGATGTCACTGGTAGTCAAGCGTTGTTTGGCGATGCGGTTAGCATTGCCCGTTGCATCAAGCAGCGGATTCGTGACGAAGTGGGTTTGACCGCCTCTGCCGGTGTGGCCCCGAATAAGTATTTGGCGAAAGTTGCCAGCGATCTTGAAAAGCCCGACGGCTTGGTTGTCGTGGATCCCGACGCGATTCACCCCTTTCTCGATCCACTTCCCGTGTCACGCGTGTGGGGTGTCGGGGCGCAGACGCAAAAGAAGTTGGAGGCGCTCGGCGCGCACACCATCGGACAGCTGCGGGCGTTGCCCAAGGAGATCCTCAAGCTCAGTTTTGGAGTTAACAGCGAGCACTTTTGGCGTTTGGCACGGGGACTCGACACCCGCCCCGTGGTTCCAGATCGCGACGCCCACTCAATTTCACATGAGACCACATTCTCCATCGACATCAGCGATCCCGAAGCGCTCCGCGCGTGGCTGCTCGACTTGACCGACGACGTGGCTCGTCGCCTGCGACAATATCAACTGGTTGGACGAACCGTGCAACTTAAACTCCGTTACTCGAACTTCGAGACGATCACCCGCAGTCGTACCCTGGCGGAGCCTACGCATGTTACTGAAGTTATCGCGCGTGTGGCCAGCGAACTCTTCCTGGCCAACTCGCACGATATCCGGCGTGGAATCCGTTTGATTGGTGTTGGTGTTGCGCAGCTGGGAACCAAAGGTCCCGTACAACTTAGTTTGTTCGATCAACCCGCCACCGAGAAATCCAAACGAATTGATAAGGCCTTGGACGAGATCCGCGACAAATTCGGTAAACTTGCGCTCAGCCGCGGAAGCAGCCTCCGCACCAAAAAGACCGAGTCCTAATCCCACCTACTACCCAAAGGACACGCTACATCATGCTTCGCACTCTGGTTCACTTCGCATCGCTCCTGGCAATCTTCAGCTTATCTGCCTCCCTTGCCCGCGGCGTAACTCCCCCGCACCCCATCCCCGTGCCCGTCTATCAGGACGGATCTGCCGAGGAGGACTTCCGTCTTCCCGCCGATGACTCGCAACTTCGCGAGTGGCTCGAAAACATGCTCGTTTACCATCGCTTCACGCACGACGAGGTCCGTGCTGCGACCGGTTTGACACTCGCTGAAATTCGCGAGGCAACGGAGTGTTTGGGATTGGTCGATCAGCGGCCCAAACCACGCGGCGTGAATGACCCGCTACGCGTCTTGCCATATCCCGGCGGTCGGCATCCGCGAATTGGCTTTCTCGATGGAGCGTTGATGCCCCAGCGCGAGACCAAGGTCAGTGTCTTTACTCCTTGGGACGAAGCCAGCTATGTGGTGGTCGATGTCCCAGAGGCGATCTTCTCCCACTTGGGGTTAACCTATTTGGCTCACACGCACATTCCGACCATCTGGGATGAGCAAGGAATCCGCTTGCCCCGGTTGGAGTGGAGTCGCCATCCCGATGGCAGTCTGACGCTGGAGCGCGAGTTGCCCAACGGGATCGTCTTTGGTTCGCGTGTTGTGCCCTCACCCACGGAAGTGCGGATGGAGCTGTGGCTACGGAATGGAACGGCCGCTAAGCTCACCGGCTTGCGGGTGCAGAACTGCGTAATGCTGGCTGCAGCGCGAGGGTTCGCTGAGCAAACCAATGACAACAAAATTTTTCACGATTCCTATGCCGCAACGAGGGATGCTGCCGGTCAGCAATGGATCATCACCGCCTGGGATCCATTGCAGCGTTGTTGGGGCAACGAGCAGTGTCCCTGCATGCACTCCGATCCTCAATTCGCCGACTGTCCACCGGGTGAGACGGTGCGACTGCACGGTTGGTTATCGTTTTACGAAGGAGAGGATGTGCGGGCCGAGTTCACCCGCATCGAGCAGCTTGGCTGGCGCAAGGAAGCGTTGAGCAAGTAACCTATCCGCGAACGAGTTCTCAGCCATTTACAGAAAGTCGAGTCTTAGTCGATGGAACCATTTGGATTCGCCAAAGGGGAGCTATCTTCCTTTTACATCGGCAATCGCAGGTATTGTGTTAGCTGCAGTGATACCGAGGTACTGACATTGCTGCAGCAAATCTACGAAGCTCGTCTTGCCGCCGATAATCGGTATTGGGCTGTGCGGATGCGTCCGCAAATCCGCCGCATCGAACTTTTGAACGCGCGCGCTGTAATTGTGCATGTGATCGAAAAAACTCCCGACGTACGGATGCGTATCTTAGCGATTTGGCTGCGCGGGCGTTGTGGCGGGTACCTGGGAACAGCGACGATCGCTTCGTTCGCGCATGCACCGGAATATCAACTTCAAAAGGAATGCGTCCGCGCCCTGCAACGTTTGAGTGGCTGGGCGGAACTGCGGGAGATCGCAAGCAATGCAGGACATCCGCGCATTCGGAAACTTGCGACTCAGCCTGCGGTCAAGCCTCTGGGCGAACGGCTCTCGTGCATGTTGAAAAATGTGCAACCCATATCCACATCCGAAGAATCCTCACCGAAGTCGAAACTCTGGCTGCTCTCAGGCCATGTTCTGAACTACACAGCTCCGAAATCAGTGGAAGCAATTCGCCAGATCCTGTGGCGAATCAAACGTCTTGTTTCCAGTTGAAGCATGGGTCGTTTGGCGATTGTCACTGGTTAAAATCGTTAGCGCCCTAACGATTCGGCAGGTAACCCAGGAGGCAGAGTTGGCTCTAGCGTTTTTCCAGAATCTGTTCCAGTACGTCGGGACGGGTGTCATCACGCAGCAGAGTGAGGTACTTTGGTCCGTCGTGATAGTGCAGTTGTATTGTTCGCAGTACGCCATCTTCACTGACCAACAGTTCGATGGTCTGCGGTGAATTTTCGGCTTGCCGTAAAGCCTCGAGCATTCCGGAGCTGCTCCATTCGAGGTTATTGACGCCGACTACTTTTAGACCAGGGCTCAACTTGGCATCGTCGGCGGGACTGCCCAGCATGACGTCCCGGACGCGGCCGTCACCGGACAGGGTCATACCCAGCGAATCGTAAAGGTCGATTCCGCCGGGGAAGCGGAACGTGGTGGGTGGAATCTGCGGGGTTTGTTTGGACAGTTCCAAGCGATAGCCGAGCAGTTCAGGCAGGTCGGACTGGAAGACTTGTTGTGGCGACTCGACCCGTCGGCGAATCAAACTGTCCCAGTCATAATCGGCCAAGCCCGCCAGGATGGCGACGACTTCGGCCCGATCGAACGGCTTGGGTGGGCTGGCCACAGCCGTGTATTTTGGCATGTCCGCTTGAAAAAAGAGCTGGCAGAAATCATCGATCGACTTTTGACCTTGGGTTTCCGCTCGCAACCGCGCGTCGACTTCGAGCCAGAAGAGCATCCCTTCCATGTAATAGTCTTGACCTCCGCGGAGCCGCGACCAGGAAGGACTACCGTCCCGCAGGACGTGTGAGGCGGCGGCCGTATCGGCCAAGGAGCGCCACTGGCGATTGTGCTGATGGGTGGCATTGCGAAGTTCCACTGCCAGCCGGTGCCGGAACTCATCCTTGTTCATCAGTCCGCAGCGGGCTTCAATCAATTCGCCCAGGTACTGCGTCAGTCCTTCGTAGACCCATAACAAGTCAGTGCCCTTGGGCGAGTGGAAGTCAGTCGTCGCCATCTCGGCAGGCCGCCGATACTTGCCGCACCAAGCATGCAGGTACTCGTGGGGGATCAGCAGACGCGACCAGCCTTTGAGTCCTGACAGCGAGGACAGGTCGCGAAGTGGTAGGACATTGAGCGTAGATCTTGAGTGCTCCAGGCCGTTGGCTGGGATCTGATCGGTAGCAGCCAAGAGGACTTCGAACTGATCGAAAGGTTGCGACCCAATTAAGCGGGCGGTTTGGGTGACCATGTGGCGCAGCCGATCGACGACTTCTTCGTTCATATCGACCCCTGCGGCCGATTCACTGAAGACGTGCAGGCGGTGCGGCGCGATCTTGCCCTCTTCTGCCGGTTCGATCAGTGAATAAACGCGGCGATGGAGGCCGCACATGATGGGACTGTCGACATAAGTGCGCAACGTGGAAGATGCATATCGCGTGGTATTGCCGTCGGGCGAGTCGACCGTTTGGAGAGCGCTCGAGACCTGCCAACCGGCCGGTAGCAAAAGTTCTGTGTCGATCTTGGCCTCGTCGATGTTGACTCCTTCGCGATAGAACAGGACCGCCCCTGGGCTGATCACTCCCACTTTGGAGCCGCTGAAAACGTCATGCCCCATGGAGTTGGTGGTGGGTTGATTGGCGATGTAGCGGACTTCGATCTGCAGGTATGCGGTCTCGGCCGGTACATCCACTTCCAAGCGATAGACTTCGCCGGGCGTTCGTGCCCAATCCAGCGATGTCCCCGCTGGATCGGTGATGCGCACGCCTGCCACATTCGAGATCGGTCCGCCGGGGCCGTGGGATCCCGGAACCCATTTGGGATACCACAGCGGAATTTTCTGTGCTTCCGACGAGGCGTCGAGCGGGATGCGGAGGGTAGCGTGCAATAAACTGCGCGGCAGGTCTCGAGCGTCAATGACGACGCTCATTGCTCCCTTTTCAGGCGTTTGAGCCTGGACTGCGTTGGTTACAGATTTGGTGAGAATGCAAACGGCCAGAACGCAGGCCGAAAAACGAGCGGCTGAAGGCATGTCGGATCTCCTGAGGAGTGCCGAGTATAATTGGTGGGCGCGGCGCTGGAAATTAGAACCGCTAACTTATTCGCGAACGGGTACGAAGCACTTGCAGCCCGGACATCTTCTTGAAAGTTGCCAAGTGGATTTCTTAGGGCTCGAGCGAGTGGTGTGAACTCCGGTAAGCGGCTAGATTAGCCAGGGTCGTTGATTGAAGTGCTCGCTGCATGCCCGGCGTTTTTGGAACCAAACCCCGGGCATTTGTTATAGATTGAGGAAAGTTCTTGGGCATGGGTGCAATCGAGGTGTTCGTCGAGCATAATATAGTGTGCAATGCCGGATCACAGACTGTGAAGCCGATCGTACTCCCCACCGCAATCTACCCACCTCAACATGATCATCGATAGCATCTCTATTGCTCCCCCTTTGCCCCACCGATGCACGCATCTTCGAACGCACTCATTGAAAGCAGTCGTTGCATTAATGGCGGTTTGGGCAAGCGCGATGACCCATGCGCAATCGCCGCCAACGACCCCCTTGCAGCGTGTTGTCGTGGCTGAGGTCGTTGTGTCCGAGGTCAGGCGGACGCACCGCGTTGTCGGAACGGTGAATCCGGTGCGAACGAGCATTCTTGGGAGCGCGGTCGCGGGCCGGGTGGAAGCACTTTTGTTCGAGGTCGGCGACGCGGTTGACGCGGACGATGTGGTCTCTAGCCTGCGCGACGCGACGATGCAACTCGAACGGGCGGCAGCTGCAGCGGAGCGCGATCTCGCCGTCCAACAGCTTGCCGAGCTCGAAAATGGTCCACTACCTGAAGATGTGGCGGAAGCGGAGGCACGGGCACTCGGAGCAAAATCGTCGATGCAAAATTCGGCCACGTCGCTGCGTCGGTTGCGTGCGCTGATCACGACGGGGGCGGCAACCGTGGCGGACATCGAAGCGGCTGAGGAGCAGGCGTCTATTACCGAATATGCTTTTAAAGCCGCGGAAGCGGTGCGCAAGAGAACGACACAAGGGCCGCGCGTCGAGCTGATTGAGCAAGCCAAGGCGCGGCTTGATCTCCAGGTGCAAAACTTAGCGCTCATCGACGACCGCATTGATAAACTGAAAGTCGTCAGTCCATTTAAGGGCTTTGTAGCGGCAAAGTTTACTGAGGTTGGGGCCTGGATCAATATCGGCGATCCTGTCGTACAGATCATCGAGTTGGACGAGGTGGAGATTCTGGCACCGACGATGGCGGATGTCGCGGTCAAGCTTAAGCGAGGAGACTCGGTGAGCGTCGAGTTTCCAGACCTCCCTGGCGAGGTGTGGAGCGGAGTCGTGTATCGCGTTGTACCTGTTGCCGATGCAAGGGCACGAACTTATCCAGTAACGATTCGCTTAAAGAACATTTCCAACAAGCTATTGCCTGGCATGTTGGCTCAGGTCATTTTATCGGTGGGAGAACCGGTGACGGGACCAATGGTTCCGAAGGATGCACTGGTGTTGGAGAGGAATGAGAAGAAGGAAACGCTGCGTTCTGTGTTTGTCGTCGAGCCTGACGCCAACTCTCCAGGCGGGCCACCCAAGCTTGGAGACGTCCGCAAAGTGCGCAAAGTGCCCGTGCAACTCGGCGTGGAAGTCGAAGAAGCGATTCAAGTGATTGGCGACATCAAGGATGGCGAATATGTGGTCACCGTAGGCAATGAGCGGCTGGTCCCCAAAAGGCAGGTGGAACTCATGGAAGTCCGTCCCGCCAAAAGGGAAGTCGACGCGCCATGAATTTGTTTGAATGGTTTATCCGCAATCCAGTGAAGGTTTCTGTTGGAGTCCTGGTGGTTGTGCTCTTCGGTGGCATCTCCTTGGTCACCATGCCCAAGCAGTTGATACCCGAAGTCCAGAACCCGATTCTAACCATCGAAACAGTTTGGCCGGGGGCGAGTCCGCAAGAGATCGAACGCGAAATCGTACAAGAGCAGGAAGAGCAGCTATCCGCTGTCGAAGGGCTCGTGCGGATGACATCTCAGTGCCGTGTCGGCTCCGGCGCCATTACGCTCGAGTTTGCCGTCGGGACCAATATTGAACAAGCCATGATGCTGGTCAATACACGATTGCAGCAGGTCCGCGAGTATCCGGTTAGCGCTTCCGAACCGGTCATCAAGGCATCTGACCTATCGGATAGTCCGATTGCGAGATTCGCGCTGACGGCTAGACCTCCCAGCGCAGAAGAAATTGTTGCATTTCAGGCAAGCCACCCCGACGTCGCTGAGGCGCTCGAGCCGGCCCGCAAAGCGATGCATACGGGTTTGAGAACATTTCGCTTGATGCAAGTCATTGAATCGCTTGGCGATCAATGTCCTGAGATCTTGGCGTTGCAGCCTCCTCGGATCGATCTACAAGCAGTGCGGAAGATATCTGAGAAGATTGTCGAGCCACAGTTGGAGCGCGTTCCAGGTGTCTCGGAAGTTGAAACGTCGGGGGGTCAAGAGGAGGAGTTGCAGGTTATCGTGGATCCGGAAAAACTGGCTGCTCGCCAGTTGACCATTGCCAACGTACGCGATGCTTTGGCTGGTCAAAACAAGGATATTACGGCGGGGGATATCCCTGAAGATAAGCGGCGTTGGTTGATCCGAACGCTTGGCCAGTTCACCGATCCCGAGCATGTGCGTGGACAATTGCTTTCCAATGAGTCCGGAACGCCGATCTATGTAGGAGACGTGGCCGAAGTACGGGTCGATTATAAAAAGGCAGATAGTCTCTCGCGGCGCTACGGATTGAGCAGTAATGGCATCAATATCCGGCGTTCGTCTGATTCCAATGTGTTGGAAGTGATGGCCGGTGTGCAGGCCGCCGCCGCCGCGCTCAACGCGGGGGTTCTCAAGCAGGAGGGGCTGGAGTTGTTCCAGTATTATGATGAAACCGAGTACATCAAGTCAGCTATCTCTCTGGTTCAAGAGAATATTTTCGTCGGGGGGGCACTGACGATCATCGTCTTGATGCTCTTCCTGCATCTTGGGCGCATGACCTTGTTAACGGTACCATGGATCGCCGCCTCTGCCGTCGCGTCCGTCTATGTCTCGCCCTGGTTCTTCGTCGTTACCATACTCCTGACTGTGGTTGCGGGGCTCTGGTTTGGTCGTGGCGCACTGGTGGTGGGCTTGGCGATTCCCGTGAGTGTGATTGGGACGTTCCTGATGATGAGTTTGATGGGGCGTTCGCTTAATGTCATCAGTTTGGCGGGCTTGGCTTTCGCGGTGGGCATGTTGGTCGACAATGCGGTGGTGGTGCTGGAGAATATTTATCGTCGCCGTGAAAATGGTGAATCCGCATTGGCAGCTGCCATTCATGGAACCTCCGAAGTCGCCGGTGCGGTGGTCGCGTCCACCTTGACAACCATTGCAGTTTTCTTGCCCGTGTTATTTGTGCAGGAGACCTCTGGGCAACTTTTTCGCGACATTGCGATTGCCGTCAGTTGCGCCGTGGGGCTTTCGATGATCGTCTCCTTTACGATGATCCCTACTGCAGCAGCCCGCTTGTTTCAAGCCACCAAGAATGCTCGCACGGGAGATGCCGTACTGCACGAGCAAAACCCCGGTCAGTTGATCCTCGTGATCAACAAGCTTGCCTCTTTGTTTGTACAGGCGGTGACCAGGGCCAACCGCTGGCTTCTGGCGAGCCGAATACGCTCGGCGGCGGTGGTGCTGTTGATGACGCTCGCTTCGTTTGCGGTGAGTTATCAACTTTGGCCCAAAGTCGAATACCTGCCAACGGGCAATCGCAACTTCGTAATTTGTAGTTTGTCACCTCCACCCGGCTACAACATCGATTATTTGACCGCCATGGGGAAGGTCCTAGAGAACGATTTGCGACCGTATTGGGATGCGGATCCAGGTAGCCCTGAAGCGGAATTGCTGGAGTATCCAGTCATCGACTATTACTTCTACTTCGTTCGCGGAACTTCTGTTTTCATGGGCTTTCGCTGTGCGGATGAATCGCGGGTGGCTGAGCTCATTCCGGTGATTAGAGATTTTGCATCGCAGTTCGCAGGCACGCGCGCAATCGTCAAGCAATCCAGTTTGTTTGAACGGGGGATGACAGGAGGCCGCACAATTGATATCGAAATTACCGGAGGTGATCTGAGCAATTTGACCGACATAGGGCAGAAAGTCATGGATGAGGTAGCCGCAGTCATGCCCGACGCACAAGCCTCGCCGCAACCCAGCTTGGACTTGGTTAGCCCCGAAATTCACTTGCATCCCTATTTGTTCAAAGATGCCGAGATGGGAGTCAATGCGACCGACCTGGGCTATGCTATCGATGCGCTTATTGACGGCGCCTACGCGGGTGACTATTTCGTCGACGGCGAAAAGATTGACTTGACGATCAAGGGTGCAGAGGGCTTCTCGCTCCGCACGCAGGATATTAGAGCGTTGCCAATCGCCACCCGTGATGGAAAAATAGTTCCACTGGAGGCTTTAGCAGAAGTGGAATATACCAGCGGTCCTGAGTCGATTATGCGGCGCGAACGGATACGAGCCATCACCATATCGGTTACACCTTCGCCAACTTTACCGCTCGAAGAAGCCATGCGTAGGATCGAAACCGATGTCATCAGCAAATTGCGAGACAGCGGTGACATCGATAACGAAACCCTGATCACGTTGTCTGGTACCGCCGATAAACTGCGCGAAGCTTGGAAAGCGCTCCGCTGGAATCTTATCTTGGCACTAACCATTACCTATTTGCTGATGGCTGCCTTGTTCGAGTCCTGGTTGTTTCCATTGGTCATTATCTTCACGGTTCCCTTGGGTGCCGTCGGAGGAATCCTAGGCTTGTCATTCCTGAACCTATTTGTCTTCCAAGCGTTGGATGTGCTCACCATGCTCGGGTTCATCATCTTGATCGGGACGGTCGTCAATAATCCAATCTTGATCGTCCATCAATCGCTAAACTATATTCGCGAAGGTATGGACTCACGCGCTGCAGTTACGGAGAGCGTCCGCACTCGCATACGACCTATCTTTGTTACTACGACCACGACGGTACTGGGTCTTTTGCCACTCGTTCTCTTTCCGGGTGCGGGGAGCGAGTTGTATCGAGGCTTGGGCGCCGTAGTCCTAGGGGGGCTGATGCTCTCCACGGCTTTCACACTCTTTATGGTCCCAGCTGCGTTTGTGCTGACGCTCGATTCGAAGTTGGCGATTAGCAGGTTGTTCCAGCGACCGGTAGCCAAACCACGCAAATATGAGAACCAAGTAGCCACCCCGGCCGCCTGAGAGATTCGTATTAGCCCACGGACACGGTTGGGCTAATTCACGTACCGCGTAGTCAGAGAAAACTGCCATGAAACAACTGCTCCAAGTGACTTTGCTGAGTGTCTATTGCCTATTGCTCTCGAGTGCTAACGTATGGGCGCAGGCTGAAGCAGAAACGGCAATAGCTGAGAAATTGCCAGCGCGAACCGTCGAGGATACTTCGCCACCAGCTCGTTGGTGGAAAGGCAATTTGCACACCCACTCGCTGTGGAGTGATGGCGATGACTTTCCTGAGATGATTGCGGCCTGGTATGTCGAGCACGATTACCATTTCCTTGCACTTTCAGATCACAATGTCTTGAGTTCCGGCCAGCGTTGGATGCCCTTTTCGGCAATCATGGCCCGAGCGGATGAAGGGATCCTGCAACGATATCGTCATCGTTTCGGCAACGCCTGGGTTGAGACGCGGATGCGACCTGGCCCCAAGGCTGGTGAGCCCGACGTTTTGGAAGTTCGTCTTAAGCCCTTGGATGAGTTTCGTTGCCTGGTCGAACAAGCGGCTAAGTTCATCATGCTTCAAGCGGAGGAAATCAGCGACAGCGCTGAGGGGAAGCCGGTGCATATGAACGTGGCCAATCTCCAGGCGTTGATCAAGCCGGTAGGTGGAGCAACCGTTCGCGAGGCAATGCGGAACAATCTTCGTCTGATCTTTGAGCAAGAATCGGCGACGGGTCGCGAGTTGTTGGCCCATCTCAATCACCCGAACTTTCATTACGCAGTAACAGCAGAGGATATCGCCAACGTCGTGCAAGAGCAATTTTTCGAAGTCTACAACGGCCACCCGGGAGTGAACCAACTGGGTGATGAAACCCACATGTCCATCGAACGCATGTGGGACGTGGCCAATGCAATTCGGCTGTGCCAACTGGATGCCGACCTGTTGCTGGGCATAGCAACCGATGATTCCCACGAATATCACGGGCAACCCGGCCCACGCCCAGGCCGCGGGTGGGTGATGGTCAAGTCGCAGTACTTGACCCCCGAGCACTTGATTCGTGCTCTCAAGTCAGCAGACTTTTACGCGTCCAGTGGCGTGGTACTCGACGCGATTGAGTTCGATCGCGACGCGGGCACGTTGGTCATCTCGATTCCTGCAGTCGAAGGTCAGCAGTTCACCACTCAGTTCATTGCGACGTTAAGACCGCAGGTCGAGGGTGAGTTATCGGCGCCCTCCGATATTGGCAAGACCGTCGCAACGGTTCAAGGCCCGGTCGCCTCGTACACCATGACCGGCGCGGAGCTTTACGTACGGGCCCGTATCACCAGTACACAACCGCACGTGGATCCTTCACTGGAAGGCCAGCTGCAGGAAGCCTGGACGCAGCCTTTTCGCAAGTAGGTGCAGTGGTTGCTACTCCATCGAAAAAATCTCCTGAGAGTAGGAGAGTAAATGGCGACGCCAAACCTGCTTGGCAGCGATTTACAGGCCGAGAGCACTTGGCGAACGGCTTAACGTTTCAACTTGATGACCAACTCCTTGGTCGGTTGCTGGAGGTCGACGAACACGTCCGAGTCGCCGTCATCGCTTTCCTGATAGCGTTTGTTAACGCTCGTCGCGAGCGATGCATCGCTGGGATTAGGAAAGCTCACGAACACTTGATACTTACCCGTGACGATATCTGGCGTGCCCGATGTGTCCATGAGGGTGAAACTGCCGTCGTCTTGAATGATCGCGGTGGCACCGTAGATGCCTGCGTCGGGTCGAAGGATCAGCGTACCGCTGGCAAGCGGCGAGCCGTTGGGTAGCAGAACCTTGCCACTCACCTGCACACCTTCAGGTCGGGGAAGCGGTCCACCGGGCCCGCAACCCACCAAGGCCAAGAGGAACAAAACAGTGGCTGATAGAAAAGGCTTGGCGATCATGAGTTGCAGTCCGAAAGTCATTAGAACGCTGGCGGGCGTAGCAGTTCAAAAGCCGCGGGGCGAAACTACCCCGCGGCAAGGAAAAATCAACTAGAAGTCACCGACGACTTCACCTCCGCGAGGTGTCACAAGGGCGGCGAAAGTGGCCGCGTCGACAGTCTCCGCAAGAAATCTGACCGATCCATCTGCGATGCTCACGTTCATACCACCGGGGTGGAAGCTGTAAGGTTCGCTGTCATTGTTGCAATTCATAATGCAAGTTCCAGTGCCGCTGCCACCATTGATGGCACCGGTGATGCGATCGGTACCGTCCATCGAGCCAGCGCCGCCATCTGGGTCGGTCCAGCCAAAACCTTCAGGCCGTGGAAGGATCGTCCCCTGGTCCCGACGGAGAATGCTCCAGTTCGGTCGCCCGGAATCTTCCATGATCAGAATCGTGTTGCTCGTGCCATCGGTGATCTCACCGATTTTTGTCTTTCTATTCTGAACCAGGACTCCATCGTGATCGGCTGTCCCTAAAGGATTGACGATGCCGTTGGCTGTGTAAAAGCGGTTTCGCAAGCGGTGCATGACGATGTAATCCGAGGGCCCCATCACGACACCATCGATGGGCGAACCGGTGCCATTGGCTGGCAATCGAACTGATCCAGCAGCCGTCGAGGGACAAATGAAAATCGGTATGTTGTTCTGTCCGGCAATGACATTCGCACCGGTGTTCCAACGAACGTTCTTGTCATAAATATTAGCCAAGTTACCTTGCTCGATGAAATCGAGCACAACAACGCACCAGCTCATCCGGTTCCCTGCCAAATCCAATGGCCGAGATTGGGGGAACACTTTATAGGTGCTCTCATGGTTGTGCATGGCTAAACCGAACTGCCGCATGTTGTTCATGCACTGCATGCGGCGAGCTGCCTCGCGAGCGCTTTGAACTGCGGGGAGCAATAACCCCACCAATATGCCAATGATCGCAATCACAACCAGCAACTCGACCAAAGTAAAACCCGGGCGAGAAATCGACTTACGCATTTAAAATTCTCCAGAGACCAAGTAAAAAACCACTTTGGCCCCGTTTCACCGCCTCACGAGCGATCTCAGCAGCCCTACACTTTTATGGGCCAAGTTTTAACAAGATCCTGTTTAGTTTTCGTTAAGGGATTGCTAAGAAATGGTTAAGACTTTCGCGTTCGCCAATGCTGAGCCGCTTTAACAAGTTTTTGTCAGTGTTTCAAAACCTGCGGGAAGTCAAGTTTTTGTTGGTTTCCTGGCCCCCGTTACTTCAGTCGGCCACCGCAAGTCGTTCACTACCCGCCCGAAGCCCCAAAACCACCCCCTCGAAAGAACCGGTTCCATCGAATACGTTTGACAGGGCACCTTGGCAAACAGGCTCGGGTCGAAGAGGATTCGGCTCTTTGGGCGTCCCCATCTTTAACCTACACATTTTTCACAAGCCCCCATGAGCTTGCGGGCTGTTGATTTAATCCCAACCCGAAGCGTTAGCGATGGAACGCTGTAATCCCAACCCGAAGCGAGGGGCCGCCCTTCAGAAGCGATCTGTAAGATAAACGGGGGGTCGCCCCGACACGATAAGCTTTGTGATGACCTGTGCGGTGCCCCGTGTGAACCCTTGAGATTTCAGTTGAAAGTAAGCGATATGACGAACGTAACGCAGTGGATGGGTGGTGTTGGAGCGGGGATTCTTTTGTTGGCGGTAAGTGCCTACCAACTGGAAAAGCCGAAGAGCGCGTCCGCCCCCAACACTCCGGCGGCAGCTCAGTCGACTAAGCAATGGGTGCATCCGTTCGATATCCCGCAAACCAAGTCGTTTCCCGATGAGATCGTGGCGGTCATCGAAATTTCTCAGGGAAGTTTCACCAAGTACGAAATCGATCCCGCTTCGGGCATCGTGGCTGTGGACCGCTTTCAGTCCATGCCCGTGGTCTACCCCGCAAACTATGGAGTGATCACGTCGTCTCTTGCAGGCGATGGTGACAACTTAGATATCTTGGTTCTCAGTCGCGAGCCGATTGTTCCAGGGGCGCTGATCCAAGTGCGTCCCGTGGGTGTTCTGAAGATGCTCGACGGTGGTGAGGAAGATGACAAAGTAATCGCCGTGCCGACTTCCAAAGTGGACCCAACGTACGACTCCATCCAATCCATCGCCGACCTACCACCGATCGAGGTGCAGCGTATTGAAGCCTTCTTCCGGGTTTACAAACAACTGCCTGAGGGACGCAAGGCAATCGAACTGGATGGCTTCCGCGACGCGGCAGACGCCAAAGTGTTGATCAAAGAGGCGATTGAGAAATATCGATCCGCTAAGTAGCCCGTGCTGCGCGTGGGCGAAACCGCTTAATCCCCCAAGACACTTGGCGATAAGCTCAGGAGCCGAGAGCCTTCCGCAATTTGTCGAGCGTGGTGGTGAGCGACTCAACTTGTTGCTGCAGTTCATTCAGGCTTTGACGTTCCTTGTCGACCACGTCCGCCGGGGCACGGCTCACAAAGCTTTCGTTGGACAGTTTTGCTTGCTTGCCGGCGACCTGCTTGACGGCATTCTCAAGCAGTTTTTCGTTGCGCGCGATCTCCGCTGCGACATCGATGAACTTGCCCAAGTCGACCGTGACTTCCATCCCTTCCACACTGATCGAAGCTGGCATGTCGGGCTGCGTCAAACCGGTCCCGAGTCCCAGCAGGGTGGCGTTCGCCAGGGCACTAAAAAATGGTTTCATGGGCTCCAACAGTTTGACTGTTTCGGGATCGCAGCCGACCGTGAACGTGACCTCGTCCTTGGGCCCAAGATTCTGCCGCGAGCGGATTTCGCGGAGCGCCCCCAAGGCGGCAGCAAACTTGGCGAACTGATTTTCGATGCGCGGGTCTTGCAGCTTGGAATCTACCTCAGGCCATGACGAACGCATCAGCCAGGGTTGTTCTTCGCGTTGACCGCCCAGCGTGCGGACAGGGCCGAAGACAGCCAACTCCTGCCAAATCGCTTCGGTAATGAAAGGGATCATCGGGTGCAGCAATCGTAACAATTGATCGAGCACATGCGCTAAGACTTGCTGCGTGGCGGCGCGATACTCAGGATCTTGCAAACGCGGCTTGGCCATTTCGACATAGTACGAGCAGAACTCATCCCACGCAAAGTCGTACACCGCCCGCGCCGCTTCGCTGTGGTGATAACCATCCAGGGCGGCATTGGTCCGCTCAATCGTGGTTGCCAGACGCGACAAGATCCAGCGATCTTCTAGCGGCAGTTGTTGCACATCGAGCGTCTGCGGGGCGAAGCCTTCGAGGTTAATCATGACAAAGCGTGCCGCGTTCCATAACTTGTTGCAAAAGTTTCTGGCCGCTTCGAAGCGTTCGCTGGTGACCGCTCCCTTCTTGTGTGCCGTATCCGCAGGGGACTTGGCCCATTGCGTGGAGAAGGTCTGCTTGCAGCTCGGGCACTCGATGGTCGGCCGCTCGCGGTTCTGCTTCGTCTGATTGACCGCAACTTCACAGTGTGGGCACTCAAATTGAACCGGCATCCGCACGTCTTGCGTTTCGGTTGCCAGCCAAGTCAAACCAAAACGGAGTGCATCCGGTCCAAACTTGTCGATCACATCGATCGGATCGACACCGTTCCCTTTACTCTTGGACATGGTTTCACCATAGCCGTCGAGGATTTTCGGGTGAATGAAGACCTCCTTGAACGGCACTTCCCCGACGTTGTTCAAGCCCATAAGTACCATGCGGGCTACCCACAAAGTAATAATGTCGCGACTGGTGATCAGCGTACTGGTCGGATAGAAGTACTTGAGCTCGGGAGTCGCATCGGGCCAGCCCAGCGTTGAGTGGGGCCACAGGGCCGAGCTAAACCAAGTGTCGAGCACATCGGCTTGTCGCACATAACCGCTCGCCTCCAACTGGGCCTCGTGCACATCGTGTTCGTCCCGAATGCACACATGCACAATGTCGGGGGCTTCGATCGAGGCGGTCAACTGGCCAGCCGCATCCGCAGGGAGCAAGGTCACGCGTGCTAGTTCGGCTTCGGCTTCCGCAGCCGAGTCGCAGGCTTTGGTCCAGATGGGAATTTGATGCCCCCACCACAATTGCCGTCCGACCGGCCAATCCCGCTTTTCCCCGAGCCAATCCAAGTATCCCTTGCCGTAGCGTTCGGGAATAATCTTCACACGGCCATCGATCACGGCGTCCATGGCGTTTTGCGCGAGTTGCTCCATTTTGACGAACCATTGATCGGCCAGAAACGGTTCGATGGGGGTCTTGCTGCGATCGCTATGTGCGAGCTCGATGTTGCGGTCTTCGATCTCAACCACCAGTTCGAGCGCCTCCAGGTCTTCAACTACCGCTACCCGCGCCTTCTTCATCGATAGCCCGGCGTACTTGCCAGCGTCCGCATTGAGCGTACCATCGGTATTGAGGATATTGATCATAGGCAAGCTGCAGCGCAGACCCACTTCGTAATCATTGGCGTCGTGGGCGGGTGTGATCTTCACGCAACCACTTCCCAGTTCCGGTTTGGCCCAGCGGTCGACCACCAACGGAATCTCGCGGTTGACCAAGGGGAGCATTAGCTTGGTGCCGCGGCGGGCCATCTCGGCCAGTGTAAGCAGGAGTGGGAGGTGGGTTTGGCGTCGCGTGGCTAACTGGTCGAGCTGCTCTTGGACCGCCTCTTTCTCTTTGGCCGAAGCGGCGACTAACTTATCTTTCAGTTGTTGTTCGAGTGCATCGAGAGCGGCCGACGGATCGGGATGCACGGCAACGGCCGTATCTGCCAGCATGGTTTCCGGACGGGTGGTCGCGATGGTCACATGCGTGGGTTCGCCTGCTTTGGGAGCGATGACTGGGTATTTAAAGTGCCAGAAGTGTCCCTTGACTTCTTCATGAAACACTTCGTCATCGCTGACGGCCGTTTGCAAATAGGTATCCCAGTTGACCAGACGCTTGCCTCGGAAGATCAAGCCCTTGCCGAACAGATCAAAAAAGGTGGTCCGAACGGCCCGCGCACAGATCTCATCCAACGTGAAACGGGTTCGTTTCCAATCGCATGAGCAGCCCATGCTCCGCAATTGGTTGAGGATCCGTGTTTCGTATTCGGCCTTCCATTGCCAGATACGTTCAACGAGTTGTTCGCGCCCGAGGTCGTGCCGCGTTTTATTTTCGACTTCTTTGAGTCTGCGTTCCACCACTGCTTGGGTGGCGATGCCGGCATGGTCGGTTCCAGGCATCCACAGGGCCTCGAAGCCGCGCATGCGGTGCCAGCGCACGCGGATATCCTGCAGCGTATTGTTGAGCGCATGCCCGAGGTGGAGTGCGCCGGTCACATTGGGAGGGGGAATAACGATCGTGAAAGGAGGGCGATCCGGATTGACCTTGGCCTCGAAGCAGCCGTCTTCTTCCCATTGCTGGTAGATCTCGCGGCAGGCGGTTTGAAACTCGAATCGATTGGGGATCTTCTCTGCTAGGTCGCTCATATCCATTCCACGGTGGTTCGCACAGCCAAATTTGATCCTGTACAGACGACAGACTTGATAGCCTCAGATTGTACGGATCTCCCGTTTCTTGGCTATTGCGGAAGTTGCGCGAATTGGGGGCCAATCGCACTTGTACTGGCGCTCCTAATCAATGAAATGGTACTCGTACTCCTACTCGAGACGCATTCGTCGAGTAGGAGTACCCTGGGAGCTGAGTACGAGTGCGAAAACGACCGAGTTTTGCGTTTCTTCAGTCGCGCGGGTGCGGGCTGTTTCGCCTGTTTACCAGCAAATTGTTCTAAGGCTGGTAAACCTCGTGGGCTGCATCACCGCCGCTACGCAGGTAGGCCAGTAGATGGGCGATTTCTTCCGGGGAGAACGTGTCCAACAAGCCGCGGGGCATCATGGAGACCGGCGAGGCACGGCGTTCGACAATCTCGTCCACTTTCAAATTGGTGAAATCGCCGGGAGCCAGCATGTTGGTCACGATCATCAGATCATTGCCATTTAAGTTGGCCACGCGACCGACGACCAAGCCATTGTCGGTAAGAAACTGCGTCGCTTGGTACTGATCGCTGATCTCTTTGTCGGGTTCGACGATCGCGGTCAGCATATCTTTTTCGTTGAACCGCCCGCTGGAGGCGGTCAGGTCAGGACCTTGGATGCCGCCTTGGCCGTCGAAGCGATGGCATTTGAAGCACTGCGCGACGGCGGTCAGCTGCCTCCCTTGCTCGAAGTCCGGCTTGGTTTTGATCTTCGACAATTCTGCCTGCAGTTGCTCGACGGTCCACTCGGCCACTTGCTGGCGCGGCGCGAGATCGGCCAACGGATCGCGAGGAGCTGGCATATTGCCCGCGAGCTCACCGAGGGCTGCGATCTGCTCTTCGTTCAACTTGCTCAACGCGGCACTGCGGATGTTCGACAAAAATCCGCCGAACGAAGCACCACCGCGAGCCGTGGCTACATCAAAGAACCATTGAAAATATTGTTGGCGGAGTTTTTCGTCCCACCCTTGTTTGACATCGCGGAGCACAAAAGCGTAATGGATTTGATCTTCCTGGGAACTCGCGCTGGTCAGTTGCTGCACGGTCCGCTCGATCACCTGAGGCGCCTTGAGATACACCAACGTGGCAGCCAGTTCGCGATTCACGAGAGCGTTTGTGCCGGGATATTGACTGTCGAGTTGCTTGAGTGCGGCCAGGCGTTGCGATTCGTCGGGCCCACCGAGACGGAGCCACACCAGTTGATGTGCTCGCAGCAACTCAAGCCGTGTTGCGATCGGCAACGCAGCCAGGTCAATGCGCGTCAGCAATGCGGCAATCGCCGCTTGATCTTCTTTCGCACCCGATCGCGCCAGTGCGTAGGCGGCCGTGATGAGCGCTTGCGGCTCTTTCAGTTCCAGCGCTGCAGCACGCCAGCTCTCAGGCGGTTGATGCTCCAAGGCGATCCGCGCCGCGAAGCGAAGCGATCGATCGGGACTTGCCAATTGCTCGAGTACTAGCGGGAGGTCGGCTTGGGCTTCGGAGCCGTGCATGGTTTCCAGTGAGCGGCGCAGTTCGCGAGCAGCGGTTGTTTCTGCAGATTCTTCCAGCATGGCCGGAGCAGTCGACTCGGGGCCTTCGTAACGCACTCTATAAAGTGCCGAAGAGGTCCGCCGGCCACCGACTGCAAAGTACAAGTTTCCGTCGGGGTGGACGACCATATCGGTGACCGCCATGGGGGCCGCCGTCAAAAACGGTTCGAAATCACCGCTGTAGGTCGCGCCACTGGGTTCCATGTGCACGGCATAGATCACTCCGTAGCTCCAATCGCTGATGAACAGCGCCCGCTGGTACTTGGCAGGGAACTTAGCCTGAGTACCGAAGGCAATGCCTGTCGGTGAACCGGGGCCGATGTTGACGACCGCTCCAAAGCTATCTCCGTAGTAGTCAGGCCACTTGCCGGTTCCATTGCGCCAACCGAACTCGGCGCCGCTGATCACATGATTGACGCGGGTGGGGCGATACCAGGGGGTGCCGATATCCCATTCCATGTCGGCATCGAAGGTGAACAAGTCACCGGCTTGATTAAAGGCGATGTCGTATTCGTTGCGGAAGCCGGTTGCCAGCAGTTCCACGTTCGAGCCATCGGGATTCATGCTGCAGATCCAGCCACCGGGAGCGAGGCGGTCGGCCATGAAGCCGCGGCCATCGGGCATACGTCCGAGCAAATGATCTTCCGACCAAGTGCGCGGCACTGCCCCATTCTTGGCCGACTCGGGTACATCAGTTTGATTTCCACTGCAGAAGAAAATCCGCTGACCATCGGGACTTAGGATCAATGCATGCGGACCGTGCTCGCCGGCTTGGTCGGACATGGGGACAATGTATTCGACCTTATCAAATTGGTCGTCACCGGTGGTATCGGTCAAGCGATAGACGCCCGGTCCCTCGGCGGCTGCGGACTCCTTGAGGCTCTCGCGATTGGCATTGATGTTGATGTACAGCGAATCAAATGCGTAGAGCAGTCCCTGGGCCATGCCGATGTTGATCTCCAGTTGCTCGACTTGCGGTTCCGTCCCGTCGACCCGCATCCGATACAGCTTGCCATATTGATCGCTGGCGATGATCCGCCCTTTGTTGTCGACGCACAAGGCGACCCAGGAACCTTGCGAATCCATGGGTACTTTGTAAACCATTTCGACGGTGAAACCTTCAAGCGTCCGAAACTCTCCGGCGGGTGAATCGTCAGCGGCTGACAGGTGCCCAACGCAGGTTAACGCTCCGAAGACGGAAAGCAGTCCAAACATCCAAGAATTCTTCAATCGTCGCATAAGTTTTTCCGAGTGCGGGGGTGGCTAATTGTGGTGGCTTAAGGGTCCGAGGGGGCTTACTATGCAAGAAAGCAGACCGTTGTGCAAGCTTGTTGTGTGCGTTTTTTGCACCTGCTGTATTATCGCACGAAGAGGAGCAAAGTGCGAGCTGTTCGCTGAAAATGAGGAGTCGTCTATAATCGGCTACGACGCTTTCGGTTCCTTTATTTGATGTGGCATTCAGGAGGTTACGATGACGATTGGTTGGAAAGATCTCGGTAACGCATGGTTGGTGGAAGATCCCCACGTGGCCTTGAGTTGGCCGACTGCCGCTTCTGACGCTGCCAGTGATACCGCTTGTGCTCAGTTGCGAGATTATCTTCACATGCAACTTGCCGTCGCCGGTTTGGCCGTTCCCCTAGGTGCTTCACAGCAATCCGCATGGAGTGGCGGGCTGCTCTCCAGTCTGCGTGAAAAAAATCGATTGCTGTCCGAACATCGCCCGGCGGTTGACCAGCGCATCGAGGATTTTCTTTCAGGTCACTTTGCGGACGAGCCGATCACCGCTCCACTGCAACTGCCCCATCCGACCCTTTGTTTGGATCGCCACGGCATGGGACGCTTGTTGAGCTTGCCGGCAGATGGCAACAAGTTCTCCAACGACCTCCTCTCCAGCTACCGTGTTTACAACGGAGCCATCCACAACCCGCGAGCTGACCGTCGCACGACACAAGGGACATTCCATGTTTGTCGCGGTGGCTTGCCCATCCCGGGTGACAAGCGGGCGGTTCCCAAAGCGGTCTTTGCAAAGCTATTCCACGCGGCCATGAATCCGCCGGATGATATGCTGCGTCTCCCTTACTCGGCCCACTTGGACGGCGAATCGCGGACCTTCGTTTCATTGCTGGTCCGCCCGCTGGTTTGTCCGGCCGTGCCCGGCTTCTGCCGCCACAAAACGATGGAAGTTCGCTTCTTTGCGCCGGGTGGTCTGATTAGCAATTTGGACTTTGTTGAGTCGATCTTTGGCAACGCCGGGGATCCACTGCTGCCGGAGAACGATGCGGGCTTGGATGTGCTGCATTGGTCCGGACATACTGGCTGCGTTATCCTAGCGCCTCACTTGTGCCACTTGACGAAGCTCGAGCTCGGTTTGCCCGCTTGGGATAAAGCGACCGAGCGACAGCAACGCGATGCGATGTGTTATCGGGACCCGGCCGAGAAGTACAACGATGGAAATGCGTTCAAGGTTACCTGCCGCACCGAATCGGGAACGATCGTGACCTTGATCGCCGACAACTACTTCGGCTACTGCAAGAAAGAGGTCAAGACGCAAATCAGTTATGCAGCCAACTTGATGGGGAACGTTGAGGAAGAGCACGCCGGCGGCACGCTGGCTTTTCCAAGTTGGGCACTGGGGGATGAATTTCAAGTCAACAGCGTGCGATACAACGGCCGCACTTTTTCCGATGTGGCCCGCGACTACAGCGATTTTATCGACGTTCATGAAGATGGTTATGGGGTCGATAAGCTGTGCGACAAGTTGGTTTACATTCCCGAGAATGCGCGAGCCAGTTTGCACGATCAGCAAATACGTTGGCAAAAGGGCGATAACGAATGCTCCATTCGGCTCGAACCGGACAAAGTCTACATGGCCCCCAGCGGTTACAAGCTGCGGATGGAGAAGCATCCCTCGGCTCGCTCGTGGCGGTTGATTGGGACGAGCGGCGAGGGGATCGTGTGCCACAAACCGTGTACGGTCAGTGGCGGTGGCAAGAGTGAGATTAGCAAATCGTTACGGGATTACATGCTTAGTGGTCCAATCTTCGTCAACGATCTCGAGAGTGACTTTGCCAAGCTCGATGAATTGTTCTCACAAGATTACTCCAAGCGTTGGTTGGAGGCATCCAACGAAAGGCCCGATTATGCGCAGCGCGCGAGCCGCTCGTTGCTCGATCCGCGGCGTACCCTGGGAAGCGTGATCAAGCTGCTGACTCCATCGCGCGAGTACACCGCAGAGTACAACAACTGGTTGAAGACGATCCCAGGGTACATGTATGCGATGGCCTTCATTATAAAACGCTTCAGCAAACCGGAGTGGGACGGGAACTGGAAAAAGCATTTCACGGTCGATGTGGTCAACGGTGAGCCCGGTCATGAGCTGAAGTACAAAAACCGCAAGTTGGTCGGGATGTACTTGCGGGTTGGGCTCGACAATGAAAATCGTTGGCAGACCTACAAGCTACGACAAGATTTCGCCGCCGCGCAGAAAATCCAACTCGAAGACGACATCACGGCCTCGGTCGTCGTTCCCGGACGTTATCTGGGTGGTCAAGTGGATGAGCAGGACAGCTACAAGTTTGTGGCGAACTGCGAATACCGCTTGTTCCAGCGTCCCGACGACGCGATCCACCGTGGCCTGGACAAACAGACCGAGAAGGACATGGCGCAGCTCACGAACTTCTTCTGTAACTTCGAACCGCTCGATCGCGCTCAGGCTGAAGCGTTGGTCGTGGACGTCATGCACTTCGATAGCTACACGCAACCGATGCAAGACATGCTTAAGGCCGCGCTGGACGCCAAGTCGGAGTACGTGGTCAGCTCAGCACACCCACGGATCGTCGATGGCAAGCCGACCAAAAATCCGCGTTACTTGCAGAATCGGCCTGACCTCTCGGCTCCAGACGAGAGTTACATTGCCAATCGCGCGGTCCGTTTGTTCCGTGGGTTACCAGCACATGCTCCGGTGCATCAACCCGTGGCAGCGGTGCTCTCCGGGCGACGCAACAATCCGCCCGACAAAGCCGCAGGGATTCGCTCATTGGCGGTTTACAACCCGATCCATTATCAAGAGCTCCCTGAATTGTTCATGGACTACGTTTGTTCTTTGACCGGCAAGAGCCCTTCGACCACAGGGGCTGGCAGCGAAGGTGCCTTGACGAAAGGTCCGTTCAACGCGTTGCTTCCCATCCACGATTTGAACACTGCCTTGGTCAGCTTCATCCTGACACAGCTCGGTGGCTTCTCCACGGCGGCTGGCTCGATTGGCAGTCATGTCGAGGTTGGCCACGATGTGAGTTACCTAGTTCCCGAGCTCTGGTGTCGACTGTCCGCGGGAGAGCGCGATCCTCAGTTCTTGATCAGCGAAGGAATGCTCGAGAAGCTCAGCGACTACGAGTACGACGGCCGGGTGATCCTGCAGAGCCGGCTTGGCTATCGCATCACCTCGCGGTTTGTACGTCGTTACTTCGGTAGGATGTTTGACAATCCCGACAAGGTGTTTGATGAGCGGATTCTGTGCCCCGAGACGCAAGATCAAGATGGTTACGCGGACGGAATCGATCATATTGTTGAGGCTCAATCGCGGGTCGCACAGCAGTACTTCATCGACGGAAGCTATGAGCTGGCTTGCCCGCCGCTCAAAGTGGTGCTCTCGACCATGGCAGGCGGGAAAGGGGACACGCGTTCGTTGGATGATCCCGAGGTGCGGGCCATGTTCACGCGCGAGTCGATGTTGGCGTCGGCTTGGTATCGCGAGCGACTCGATGCCAAACGCCGCGCGGACATTCGACTCTGGGAACGCCACGAAGAGTACTTGAAGCACTACTGCAACAAGGCGACCCATCAGGTAGTCACCGCGCGGATGGGGCTCGAAGCCCGCATCAAGCAGGCGCAGGAGCGACTCGAATTCTTTAAGACCGAAGAGTACCTGGAGCGTATTCAAGGTACGCTGGGGACCGATCCAGCATTGGTCAAGGAACCGGCTGCGAGCAACGAAACGCGACTGGCGGCCAAACAATTGGTCTAGTATTGCTGCGGAAGATGAGTGGGCTCGATTTGCGGAGGAAAAAAATCTTTGTATCATCAGGGGTCGCGATTTGATTCCTGCTAAATACTAAAGATCAAAATCTCCCTTATCGAAGTCCATCATCGTGCTGCTGGCCGCTACGAACATACTCACGCTTCCCGATTATTTGGTGATCGCACTCTACCTGGCGATCACCATCTTTATCGGAGTGAAAATTGGTTACTCCGTAAAGACCGGCAAGGATTATTTCTTGGGTGGTCGGCAGTTGCCCTGGTGGGCGATTGGGATGTCCTTGGTTGCGACCGACATCGGCGGGACTGACATCATCGGCGTCGGCGGAGCGGCTTATAAACATGGAATGGCGGTGGCCAACTTTGAATGGATCGGTTGCGTGCCGGCGATGATCGTCGGGGCTTTTGTGTTCATTCCATTTTTCTATCGATCGGGGGTCTATACGATCCCCGAGTTTCTCGAACGCCGCTATAACGCTGGTGTGCGTTCCATCACCGCTGTCTGCTGGCTGCTGTTTATGGCTTGCAACCTGGGGATTATGTTGCTCGCCTCTGCCAAAATGATGTCGGCAGTTTTTGGCTGGGATGAATCGATATGCATTGTGGCTACGGCCGTACTTGTCGGCGGTTACACGATGGTCGGTGGCTTGGCTGCGGTGGTGTACACCGACGTGATTCAATGCGCCGTGATGATCGGCGGCTGTTTGATGATCCTGGTTCTGGGGCTGATTGAAGTCGGCGGGATTAGCGGTCTGCGTGAGCGTCTGGCAGAGGTAGAGCAACGGGCCGCTGCCGAGCGATTGGAACTCGCAGCCGCTGGCGTTACCTCCGCCGACCAACAGCCCGCGGTATCACCTGAGTCGGCTGAATTGAACCAAACAGCGTTGATTCTGCCGGTCGACACCCAAACTCCTTTTCCCTGGCCTGGCATCTACTTCGGATTGGCTCTGATCCTCAGCCCTGCGTATTGGATTGGCAATCAAGCGATTGTACAGCGTTCGCTGGGAGCCAAGAGTGAGTTTGAAGCCAAGGCGGCCTATGTGTGGGGAGCCTTGCTGAAGAATATTATTCCGCTGATTGTGGCCGTGCCCGGCTTGATCGCGGTGGCCATTCTTCCCGATCTAAAGGATGGCGATGCAGCCATCCCGAGCTTGATTGGTACCCTATTGCCCGCTGGCTTGCGAGGCTTGTTTGTAGCTGCCTTCCTGGCGGCGTTGATGTCGAGTGTTGATTCGTACCTGAACTCAGCGTCGACGATTGTCTCCAACGATTTTGTGCGACGTTTTATCAGCCCGAACATTTCGGAGGAACGGCTGCTAACGATCGGACGGATCACCACGGTGCTACTCGTTTTGTGGGCTGTGTTCTTCGCCTTCTGGTTGACCCGCATGAGTGAAAGTTCCGGCATCTATGCGATCTTTCAGACCTTGATGGCGTTCTTCCAAGGACCCGCGTTTGCGATTCTGCTGATCGGTATCCTGTGGCGCCGCGCCACGGGAACGGCCGCAGTCATCGCGCTGCTATGCGGTATCGCTACCTCGATCTCGCTGTACACTCTCAATCAGCCCAGCGTGACCGCAGCACTGGGCCTGCAGCCACTGTTCAAAATCCAAGAGCCTTTCCTCTATTTTTCGATCTGGGCCTTTTCCGTTTCTGCGCTCGTGTTGATTGCCGTTAGCCCTTAGGTTTAGTCGCATTTTCGAAGCTAGTGTCCGATGTGTATTGAAAAGTTTTTGGTTGGGGGATGTTAAGCATGGACGAGTTTAAGCTGCGAGGTTTGTAAGTTGGATGGGGTTTGGATATTTGTAAGG
>JBGSHW010000103.1:0-18035 GCA_041751975.1 Pirellulaceae bacterium | reverse complement strand
CCTTACAAATATCCAAACCCCATCCAACTTACAAACCTCGCAGCTTAAACTCGTCCATGCTTAACATCCCCCAACCAAAAACTTTTCAATACACATCGGACACTAGCTTCGAAAATGCGACTAAACCTAAGGGCTAGCGCTTAGCCGCTCACAAACATGGCGCTATCCAGCTAAGTTCGGAAATCGTTTATATCTTAGCGCCAGAACCTCGGGTGAGGGCCATGAAGGCGGATTCGAGGTTGGTTTCCTTTTGGGCGAACTTTTTAAAGTTGAAGCCATTAGCCAACAACTGACTGGCCAACTCACTGTAGTCATCTACTCCCTCACGCAACGCGACCTCAAGCCTGCCGCCGCCATCTTCAGTTACTGCTTGAACTATCGAGTTCGTTTGCAACAGTTTCGAAGCCGCAGCGGTGCGGTCGGGCTGCACCAGGACCACTTCAAGAACCATGTAAGGAGAGACCGCTTTGATCAACTCCGTGATGGAACCGTTGAAGCCCATTTCGCCGCGATTGATGATACCAACCTTGTTACAGATATCGGCTAGCTCTGGGAGAATGTGACTGCTGACGATGATCGTCTTGCCCAGTTGCCCAAGTTTGCGAAGCAAATTTCGCATCTCTATACGAGCTCGAGGATCCAGTCCGCTGAGCGGTTCATCGAGGAGTAAAACTTGCGGATCGTGAAGCAGGACGCGGGCGAGCCCCAATCTCTGTGTCTGGCCTCGGGAAAGCGTATTGGCGTAAGCATCTCGTTTGAAATCTAGATCGACGACATCGAGCATTTCGTCGCAGCGTTTGCGGCGGGCTGGACCTTGAATGCGGTAAGCGGCCGCGAAGAACTCGAGGTACTCAATCACCGTCATGTCGTCGTACACACCAAAGAAGTCGGGCATGTAACCGACCAAGCGGCGGATCTCTTTGGGGTTAGTGTATATCGAATTCTCACAGACATAGGCTTCTCCATAAGTTGGTGTTAGCAGGGTGGCGATGATCCGCATGGTCGTGGTTTTACCCGCACCGTTGGGACCAATAAACCCAAACAGATCTCCTTGTTCCAACTCTAGGTTGATGCCACGAATGGCGTACATATCTCCGTATTTCTTTGTCAAATTCGTGGTTTTGATCACATTCGTTGCCCTGCTATTAAATGGACGTATAAGATTCTAAAAAAAGGGCAGTCGGCGGGTGGGCCACGGGGCTATTTGCGCCGAGCTGCGACCGGAAAGACGAGGCGATACCAGACTCGTTCGGTGCCACCTTCGTTAACAAGATCTTCGCTCGCCTGGCTGGCTCCTGCGGGCTTAACTTGCACAATCGTCGGGGAAACGTCAGCGCGGCCAATTAAGACTGCCTTATCCAACTCCAACAGGTTGCTATGGTCAACCTGGGGTTGGTAACGATGAGAGAGCGAGGCATAGTTCGATCCCGAGGCGGCTTTATAAAACATCATCAACTCCAGCAGTCGATCCAGTTCGCCTCGTTCGGCCGGATCCCAGCGAGTAATCCGAACGTTACCATCAACACTCCGCTGCAAGTTCAAACGCCGCTTCAGATCTTTCGGGATTTGTTCCGAAGAAATGACTACTTGTTCGCCTGCCGCGATACGACTGTTCAAAACATAGTACCAATCGTGATAAAACAGGATTGCATCTCGCAAATCCACAGACAAAGGATTGCTGAATACTCCCTGCAGTTGATCGACTCCGACCATCTCCTGCAACTCCCCGGGGGAAGCCGTTCCGAGTTCCGTTGCGGCTAAAGTAGACGTCCACCGACCGTTCAGACATTTGGTGCCGGCCGAGGGAATTCCGACCCCAAGAATTTGCGAACCGGCCTTCAATGAGTGCTCGATGGTGTACGCAGGCATCCCCCGATCAGTGATTAATTGCGAGGTTAATCCACCAAGTCCTGGCCCAGGAAGTCCCTGCCAATCCAAGGCGACAGCTACCTCCCGGGGCCCTTGCACCACGATGTCGGCGCGCCGCGCTGCTCCCGAATAAACATGGCTCCAAAGCCGACCATCGATGCGGCCCGTTTCTAGATCGACATCCACAATTTGTGCCGTATTGACCAAGACCGCGTCGGGACGAATGGCAAAGTACCACCAAGTCAGCCCTGTTGAAATGGCGACCAACAGAGTACCGGCAAAGAACCAGCTGGTCGCCGGTCGTTTTAGCCACTTCACCGAAACAAAGTAATCGAGGGGTCCAATCAAGATCAGAATTGCAATCAGTACGGCCGCGACTTGCCCGAATGAGACTCCCCGCACGGACGAAAAAACATCGAGCGTCGCCCGCAATTGGCCCACTAAGTCGTCGTATCCCAGATAGGACGATGAGCCAGCCAGCATCTCTTCAGACGCTCCGGAATTGTCAATCATGGAGGTTGAGAAGTACGGTTCAATTAAGCGATCCCACAAGATCCGTCGATCTTTCCAATTGGCTAGCGCAGTTGCATCCATATCCGAAGCGACAACCCTGACAGTTCCTTGGCCGCGGGCATGTACAGTCCACCAAGGTAAACGCCTCGCCAAAGAATCGGTCAACATCAACTTCACCTCTCCTTCGGCAAGCTCTAGCAAGGAGGCCGGAAAGGGCTTGAGCGGATCTTCGGTAACACCTACCAGCGATTCTAGACCACCAGGATTCGTTACCATTCCCTGATCGATCACTTTGCCGGGCAACAAGCTCATTAACTCAGGTACACTGGCTAGCTCTTCTGCAGAACTCCCCAACGAGACAATACATCCCCCACCTGAACGGATCCAACCGTCGAGGGCGGACCACTGCTGAGGGGTGATTGCTTTCAACAATTCGATATTGCGAGTTGAGATCAGTAGGAGGTCGCAGGGCGAATAACCGATTGAATCTAGCGGAAGCTGAGCGGCAGAATCCAGCACGACAGTCGTCAGCGTTGACGCTGAATTCTTTGCGCTTTTAAGTGAAAGTGCCTCGACTCCCATCGAAGAGCCAATGGCAACGATCAGCGGCTGCGACGAAGCCAGTGGAATTGACTCGATCGCCGGATCGAGCACGCGCTCGGCAAGCAGTCGCGTATCGCTCAACAATCGCACCGTTAGCGAGGTCTGCGAGCGACCGATCTGAACCCGCAGCCACACCTGCTGAGGATTTGCAGGGTCCGCGTTGTTCCCCGCGACCATCTGCCGATACGTGACAGGGACACCATCACCATCCACTGAGTCGATTTCAATCCGAGTTACCTCGGCGAGGAACGCTTCAGGAATGCTCACCCGCACTGGACATGGCTGTCCGAGTTTCCAAGTACCACCAAAGCCAACCGTCACCGGAAATGCTGCCTGAGCATACCCACAAAGACTTGTCAGGCTTACCCAAGAGAGCACCCAAGCCAGATAGATCAAGCGGACTGCAGGGCACCAGCACGGCATGAAACATTCCACAATGAAGCTGATAGAAAAGATGGCTTCTGAAACATCAGAAGCCACTGAAAAGCAAAAAACGTCGCAAGCAGCAACCTATTCGGGTAACCGCTTGAACTTGAGATCTTTGAAATAAACGACACTCTCAGGATCGTGTGCCTGCAGAGCAATTGTCCCCTCACCCAGACGCCGCTCGAAATCTCCCGAGGATGGCTTATTTTCTGGTTCCGTGTAGTCAACCATGGTCTTGCCATTGATCTTTAGTTTGATGTTTCGTCCCTGAACAATAATCTCCTGTGTATACCATGCGTCATCCTTGATGCCCGGATCAGCGATATCCTCCACGGCGTACAAACCACTCGACTTCTTGGGGTCTGTGTGCGTCACGTTGACCTGACATTCGTATCCATACTTGGGCCAACCTTCTTCTTGAAATTTCGTGTGGAAATAAATCCCCGAGTTGCTTCCTTTGGTGGTCTTGACTTGTGCCGAAAAATGAAAGTTCTTCATCGGCTTATCGTCCGCAACGTAGAACAGGTGGGAGCGAGGGCCATGGCACGTTAGCAAGCCGTCCTTTACCGACCAACTCTCGGGGCTCTCGTTGACTTTCCAGCCGTCGAGCGACTTGCCGTCGAACATGACGGTCCAATCTTGTGAGTCACCCTCGACGCTGGCAGTTGCTTCTTGACCGCGCGAAGACGGCAGCGCAAGGGTGAGTGCGCAAAGGGCTGATAGTGACAAAATCAAGCGTTGGTTCATCAGTGGGACCTTGGAGTTGGAGGGGGTTTGCAATTGTTATACGAATCCCGGCGGACGAACGTTCTGCCGGGAGGGCGATTGGTTTCTTGGTCAAGCGGGATAGCTGACCAGCGGAGCGATCCGCGAGGAACCTCCAGCAAGAAAAAAGGCCAAGTGTTTGCCCAATGGTAGACACTTGACCTGACATGCGTGGCGGGCAACAGGTACCCAGACCGTAAGCATAACGTAAGGTGGTTGAGGGCGGGCTGCGGACAAAGCCTCGCAGGACAATTTACGGACTAGCGGACTGTATTGCTCGGGAGCTGTATTGCTCGGGAAATAGGCTCTGTTCTAATCGGTTCTCCACGCACTGCGTCTCCTCCGAGACGCAGTCATTTCGCGTCTCGGAGAGACGCGACTATGTGTTTAGAAACAGAGGCTAGGACTATTTGCCCAAGCCTTTGCCGTCCTTATCGCCTCCTGGCAGCAAATTAGCTTCGATTCGCTTGCCAAACGTCTTGTGCTCGGCGTCTCCGCTTTCCTTCCCTTCAACTTTCTTGAAGAGGTCCTTTAAACGGTCTGCGAACTTATCTTGATCTTTCTTGAATTCCGCTAGGGGAAATTCATCTTCTTTGAGAGCCGCCCGAAACGCCTCGCCAAAGGGATTGTGAACTTCCTTCTTATTTTCTTTTTCGACGTGGCAGACGTTGCACTTGGCCTCGGCCACTAACGCCTTGAAGCCCTCGTCTGCCTTATCATCCGCATAAACCTTCTTAAATTGATCGTTGAGTTGCTTGATGGCAAAGGCGGGGGAAACCGTCGACATTACCAATCCAGCACAAGCAACCACAAACAAAATCTTCTTCATCCAAACTCTCCTCGGTGTCTATTAAGGTCTATTTAGGTCTGTTGAGCGTGTCGGTTAAATGGGTCGATGGGACGAGTTCCAGCGACTACCAAATTGTCTGCGATGCTGGCCCCTGTCACGTGATGAGCCATGAATTCGCAGAACGATCGAAATGGGAATCACAAGTGTGCGCGGGGAGTCAGGTAAAATCAAGGGTCATGGTCGCGACAATCAGCCCCACCACGCTAGTTTGGGGGTGACAAGAAATCGATTGGATAGCCGGGCACAAACATGGCTGGTTTCAGTTGAAAGTCGACTGCGGAGGATCTTGCAAACGGTTGCGTGCGCGAAACTCCTGTCTCCCAACGGACCTCGCGCTCGTAACTTTTCTCGTTAAACCAGCCTTCTTGTTGGCCATCGGAAAAATCGAGGTCGAAGATCCGGGTGCCTTTGGCGAAGGTTTGGCAAATGTTTTGGATGTTCTCGTCGTAGGCGTTGTCAAAGCCCTGAAGCAACAGCAAATTGGGATTCTCCATTAGCCCAGCCGATTCTGCATGAATGGCAATATGCGGCACTCCCGGCCGCGACCAGAAGACGCACCCCCGACTGGTCCGACTAAGACCAACTAAGGGCTGGGCGCTCCCCTGATAGTTCATGAGGGCAAATCCATCACCCGTCACAAAGGTGCTCTGTCTGCAAAACAAGCGAATGATGCGTTCCGTTTCCAATGTGCCGGTTGTCGTTTCCAACTCAACGGCCACTCCATCGATGGTCACCAGTGAATTCTCAATGCTGATTTCCTGGCGTGGCCGCCCAACCTGACTCAACTGCTGGATCCGGAGCAGTGAGGTAGCTCCGCGGAACTGGCTGTTGCTAATCGCGACCACCATCGCCGGGCTCATCACGCTACTGGCCGATGCGTTGAGGGAGGTGGCTGCGCGGGCTGCCCCCAACGAGATGATTGAATGCAGGCTCGGGAACTGGCCGTCCACGGTGAATGAGCAGTCTTCGATGAGCAGCGAGCTGTTCCCGTCGACGTGAATGAGTGTCGAAGGAGTGGCCCCCGCAACCGAACGATTGGTGCTAAGGTTAAGGCCTTTGAGCTTAAGTTTGCAGTGGTTTACGACAAAAGCCGTGGCCGCATCCCCGGCCGCGCCTGCGCTCGGAGGAACGTCGATCGTGGCAGATGCCGTACCCGCGCGCAGCTCGACATCTTGGCCGTCGAGCACAAGGGGCCGGTCGAGCAGTATGCGGCCATGAATCTCAATGATCGCTGGCTTTCCAAGTACGCGTTGCATAGCCTGTAGTAGCGAAGGCTCCCAACGTTCCAGCGCGATCCCTTCAGGTCGCTTGGGCGAAACAATCAAGTCCGCTCTGCGCAGGCCGCTAGCATCAGCAGTGCCATCCCCACCGCTTAGGTTCGCAGTCGAGGTACTCTTCGCTAACTCGTCAGCTGTGGGGGCGTTGGCTTTTTCATTCCGATCAGTGGCGGCCGCTTCATTCGACCCAGCCGCGACCACTTGGGATTCCCCCAACGTCTCAACCGCATCGAGTTTTGGGAGGTCAATCGTCGATGAGCTGCCGCTCCTGCGGGCCGTATTGATGGGATCGGTTGACCGAGTTGCATTATCCAGCGGTGTGCTACCCAGTGGTGCATTACCCAGCGGTGATTGAGTCAAAGGTAAACCAGTGGGTAATACATTGTTAGCAGGCGCATTGGTGTAGGGCGGGCTCATGAGCTGGTCGCCCTTCTCTCCTGACTTGCTTGATGAATCATCACCCACCGTTGCTGTTGGTCGCATCGGCACCCCCAACGGCAATCGCCCCTGCGGAGCGCTTTGGGGGTCGAGCGCGGAGTTCGTGTTACGGCTGGATGTCGATTCGGCTGGCTCTACCCCATCACGAGGAGTGAGGCTTTGCGGACGCGGCCCATCCGCGGGTGTCAGCACCTCGACCGGCTCGGCAGTGAAATTGAGCCCTGGCAGCGTCACTCCAGTTGGCAACGACTGGACACTCTGCAACCAGAGCGCGCTTCCAAGTAGAAATGCAAACGCGACCAACCACGGTAAGTTAGTCTCAAGCAGGGTTCGCTGAGCGATCGTTGGGCTGAGCATCAGCGTCGTGGGAGCTTGACTGCGAGGCAGGTTCTCGAGCTCAGCCAAAAGAAGTAAATCGTTAACCAACTCGGCTGGCTTTTGGTAGCGATCGGCGGGCCGCTTGGCCATCAACTTCATGATCACTTCGTAAAGCTGATCACTCACATCATCTCGCCAACTGCGTGGATCGGGGGGAGGCACGCTGCCATGGTTGAGCAGTTTCTGCAAGGCAGTTCCCTCTGGAAAGGGAGGGCTCCCTGTCAGCATATAAAATAGTGTGCAACCTAGCGAATACAAATCGCTACGGACATCGGCATCACGCGGGTTCCGCGCTTGCTCTGGCGAGATATAGTCAAACGTCCCCAAAGTCACACCGCTGGCCGTCGCATCGGCGGTCGACTTGTCGATCGATGTATCGCGGGCCAAGCCCATGTCGACCAACTTGGCAACGCCATTGGCAGTTACCAGAACGTTTGATGGCTTGACGTCGCGATGCACCACGTCGCGCTCATGGGCATGCTGCAAGGCCTCCGCCACCTGACGCGTATAGAAGACGGCATCATCGATACTGAGCGGCCCCTCCATCTCGACCAAATCGCGAATATTGATCCCATCAATGAACTCGAAGACAATGTAATTCCATTGCTCCGCTTCACCGACGTAGTAGACGCGTGCAATGTTGGGATGGTCCAGACGGGCTGCGGCTTGTGCTTCCAAGCGAAATCGTCGCAACGTATCCGCGTCTCGTTTCGACGAGGGGATGACTTTGACTGCGACGACCCGATCCAAGCGGAGGTCAACGCCACGGAAGACGGCTCCCATCCCGCCACCACCAATCATGGTGTCGACGGAGAAGTGATCGAGTTGCTTGCCCTCGAGCGTCGAGGCGAGCTCGGCGAGTGGCATGGAGCGATAAAATTCTTCGGGAGGCGCAATGGGCCGCTGACTGATGACCGTCTTGTCCCCTTCGCTAACCGGCTCGGAAGGTTCGCGATCCTTGAGCTCCGACACAAACGAAACCGTCCGCGAATCCCCTGAATGCCCACTCAAGGAAGCCGGTAATAGGTTATCGCCCGACGGAGAGTCCGAGCCGCTGCTGCTGTTGAGAGCATTCTTCATCCATGCTCAGCCAAAGAGGAGATTGGGTCGTGCAAAAGGAAATTCGAGCGATTCTCAAACGTCCGCAGGAACTTGGTCAGCCTATTGTAGGATAGATGCTCCAACCGAAACCGTCAAACTTCCACCGGAGTCACGATTTCCGTTCTGCCGGAGTGGCTCGGTCTGGGATGGTGGGGAGGGTTATCCAAGAATGAGCTGATTTTGATCGGCGGAGCGATCAACCACTTTGGGTAAAAAACTGCAAATTCTGCCGCTTTGCTTGTTTCTGGGACCAAACGTGTCACCATGAAGGACTAGTTTAAGTGTCAACCCCCTGCGTCCCGCCGTATTCTATATGCATGGCCTCCAACAGCTTCCTGACATCGATGCGCCGTGAAACCCTACGAACGTTCTTTGATGCGTCTCCAACCGCTAAATTATTGCGGTCGGACCATGCCCCCCTCGTCATCGACTTCTTGCACCGGACATTCAAAGCGGGCGAAGCGATCTCGGTCGGACAACTGGAATTGCGAAGCTCCCTAGCGAACTACCAGGAAGAATTGCATGAGACCGAGCCCAACGTGATGGTCGGTCCCGCCGAACAGTATCTGGTGAAATGGTCCGATGCCGGTTGGTTGCAACGTTTTCTCGAAGCGAGTTCGGTCGAACCCCAATACCAACTGACCCGCTTTGCGGAGGAGGCGATTCGCTTCGTCGACTCGGTGCTGTCGCGCAGCAATAGTTTGGTGGGGACCGAAAGCCGGCTGAGATTGGTGATCGAGACACTCGAGGATATCGTCCGCGGAGCCTCAGCCGACCCCCAGCGGCGGCTGGAGTACCTGCGCGAGCAGCGGTCCTTGATCGACGCAGAAATCGAGGCGATCGAGTCGGGCAAGTCGATCCAAGTTTATCGCCCGGCACAAATCCGTGAGCGATTTCAAACCGCCGTTGAACTACTCAAAGCCTTGCAGTCTGACTTCCGTGCCGTTGAGGAACGATTCCAATTAATCACCCGCGACGTGCAGCAACAACAAGCCACGGGGGATAAGACACGTGGTGGCATCCTAGGCTTTGCACTCGATGCGGAGGATCTGCTGAAGCAACAAGACGAAGGGATCAGTTTCTTCGCCTTTGTGGCTTTTTTGTTTTCACCCACCCAACAAGCGGCTTTACGGAAGAATATCGAAGAAGTGCAGCAGTTGGTCGCCTTGTCCGATCAGCACGATGCGTTGCTCCGGGTCCGCAGGATGGTCCCTGCCCTGCTGGGTGAGGCCGAGAAAGTCATGAAGACCACCGCCCGACTTTCATCCACCCTCCGCCGCCTGCTCGACAGCCAAGCCGCCGCTCACCGTGTGCGACTGGCAACCGTGCTCCGCGATATCAAGCAAGCCGCGATGGAATTAAAGGGGGATCCACCTTCCGCCGCCAGTCTGTCGGTGGTGACCGATGCCGACATCGCTTCCCCTTTAGCGCGAACGTTTTGGAAGCCCAGCACGGCCTTTGACGATACTGGCCCCACCGAGCACGTCATCGACTTGGCCGAAGTCACTAAGATCGCCGAAGCCTTTGCCAAACTGCAACGCCTCGACTTTCGCAAACTGCGGCATGCCATCCGCGAAGCGACCTATCAAGGGCACTCAACCACCCTGGCTCAGCTTATTGCCAACGCCCCCTTAAAAAGTGGCGTGGTGGAACTATTGGGCTATATGCAAATTGCACACGACGATGGACATGAGATTGATAGCAGCCTCTTTGAAACCGTGTTCGTTCACGAGCCGTTGCATCGCGAGCGACCACTGCAAGTGCGGATCCCGCATGTGCGATTCCACCCCAAGGCCAAAACGGCGAATCCCGGCCGGAGACCTAAATGATGTTTGAATCATCGACGGATACCGAATACCTGTTGACCTCCCGCCCTGAACTCTCGCCCCCAGCGGTGTGGAGTGCCGTGGCGGTACGGCTGCTGCAAGGGGTGGTCTACAATGACGACAATCGCGAAGTTTGGGAACTGTTACTAGCCAACATATCTCCCTTAACCGACTACTTCGCCAAACTGGGACTGCTGCTGGTGGTCAACGAAGCGGATGCGATGGCTTATCTGCAACAACCCGAAGACGAAGAGATCCCTCCAGAATTCGACGCCATTCCACGATTGTTCCGCCGCACGCAACTCAGCTACGACGCGACGCTGCTGTGCGTCTTGCTCCGCGATGAACTTCGCCAGTTTGAGGAAGAGGATGTGCAGAACGAACGGTGTGTCGTGGCGCAAAGCGAGTTACTGGCGGTCTGGGAAGCATTTTTTCCGGAACAAGGAGATGGAGTTAAACTCAATCGGGCCCTGCAAGCCGCCTTGCGGAAGCTGGAAGAACTGAAGTTTGTACGGCAGTTCGAAAAAGAGCCTCCGAGCTGGGAAGTCCGCCGCATCATCAAGGCCCGACTGCCGCTGGCCGATCTAGAACGCCTCCGCCAGAGCTTGGTCGAAGCTGCCAAGTTAAGAACAACCGGCCACCTAGATTCCGAGCACGCTGATAGTGATCCCCTTGTAAGTGAAACCATCGATCGAAATCCGACGCAATAACGGACCACTTGTCACTCAGTGACCGCGCGGTGAGCCCGTACTCGGCCGATGGGTCTCGAGTAGGAGTACGAGTAGGAGTACGAGTAGGAGTACGAGTAGGAGTACGAGCGAATACACCGAAAGCCAAACATCCCGACACACAAGCTCTCCGACACACAAGCCGCCTGATACACAAGCCGTCTGACAAACAAACACCTGTACCCAAAATCCCCGACACACAAGCGTTACCCATCGCCACATGCCAGACCTATTCGATTCCGCCAATGAGCCCGTCGAAGAAGCTCCGCCACTGCCAGGATATCGACTGTCGAAGCTCGAGATATACAATTGGGGAACCTTTGATGCGGCCGTTTATTCTGTCTGCCCTCACGGCCAAACGACGCTGCTCGTTGGCGAAAACGGCTCCGGCAAATCAACGCTCGTCGATGCGCTGTTGACGCTGCTCGTCCGCCCCCAAACTCGCAACTACAACGTGGCCGCGGGAGCGACCAAGAACGAACGCGACGAGCGAACTTACATTCGTGGCGCCTACGACCGCACCATCGGCGAAGGTGGACGGCCGCAGATTCAGTACTTGAGAAGTGGTGCAGGTCATTACACGGCCCTCCTCGCCTGCTTCGCCAATCAAGCAACCAAGTCCGCCTTTACGATCTGCCAAGTGCTGTATCTGACCAACGACAATGCCGTGGAAAAAGTGTACGCATTCTGCGAAGGGGAGCGCGGCATCGTCGAAGATCTATCGAGCATCACATCGGCCAGTGCGGTTGCGCGACATCTCCGCGAGCGTGGCTTCAACACCACCAGCAGCTACAAACAATACGCTGGTTGGATCCAACGCAAGACCAGCTTCCGCGCTAAGGCAATGGATATCTTCAATCAAACCGTGGCGGTCAAAGATGTCCAACGACTCGATCTATTCATTCGCCAACACATGCTGGAATCCAAACCTTGGAAGGAAAAAGTCGACCGATTGCTCAACCACTTCAGCGAGCTGAGCGAAGCCCATCGGACGTTGGTTCGGGTGCGGCAGCAAGCGGAATTGTTGCAACCGATTTGCGAAACCGGCCAGCGCTACTTGGAAAAACTGGACGAACTCTCCGCCGCCCGGCGACGATTGGACGCCTGCGAACTTTACTTTGCTGTTCAAAGTCAATTGTTGCTGGAACCGTTGTGCGATAAGTGGCATACGCAAATTGACTTTTTAACCGGCGAAATCAGTCGCCTGGATGAACTGCAGGATCGGCAGCGCGATCTCATCGCCCGACTGAACATCGAGATCGAACAAGCTGGTGGCGACCGGCTTCGACAACTTCCCAATCTTATTGCGCAGGCGGAACAAATTTCTGCGGTCAAGCTGGCCACGCGCACTCGCTTCGAATCCCAATTGCGATCGGCCGGAATGCAGCCCCGCATCACCTCGCCGGAACAATTCCACAAGGCGCGGCAGTTGATGCATGAGCGTCGCGGCAAGCTGGTCAGCGAACGCCAGAAACTACGCGAAAGCGATAGCGGGCTACAGTTCGAGATCGGCTCGTTGATCAAACAACGTGGCGATGACCGCACCGAATTGGAAGCGTTGTTGAAGCGCAAGAACAATATGCCCGAATCGTTGATCGGGCTGCGGGATAAGATGTGCAACGACCTTAAGCTCGCCCCCTCGGACCTTCCTTACGCGGCCGAGTTGGTGGCAGTTGCCCCCGAGCAACGGGATTGGGAATCGTCGATCGAACAAGTGCTGCACGGCTTCGCGCGGAGTCTGCTGGTGCCCGACGATGTCTATCCACGCGTTTCCGGTTACGTCGATCGGACACGCCTTCAGGATGGCCGCGGACAAGGCCAGCGGTTGGTGTATCTCAAGGTTGGTCGCCTCGCGGAGAACCTGCGCTCGCTAAAATTCAGTGGAGATTCGTTAGTTGATAAGTTGCTGATCCGCGAGGACCATCCGCTGTCTGCCTGGGTCAGGGCCGAGATTGCCGCTCATTTTGATTACCAAGCCTGCGACACGATTGAAGAGTTTCAGCGGGCTCGGGGGGCCGCCATGACTCAAAATCGGCACTTGAAATCGAGCAGCTTCAAGCACTCCAAAGATGACCGCAGCCTCCCCGACGATCGCCGACACTTTGTGCTCGGTTGGGACAATCGCGCCAAGCGCCAAGCCCTAGCGGAGGCGATTCGCGAGACCGAAGCGGCGCTCGAGCAACTGACTACCCGCGCTCAGCAGATCGCCACGGAGATCGATCGGGCATCGGCGGCCATCGAGGCGCTCGACCAAGCTCTGGCCGTAGACAACTTCGATAACATCGATTTCGAGAAACATGAATTCGAAGCCTCGCAGATGCGATTGGAAAAACAGCGCCTCGAGGAATCCAACGACTTGATCCAGGAGTTGAAGGCCAATCGCAAGAAGCTGGAAGCCGAAGTGGCCGGCTACAAGGCCGATCGCGACCGCTACATCGCCGATCGGACGCTGCGCGAAAATGAACTGCGCGGTGGGCAAGTCATGCTGGGCAACGCGCGGCGGACGCTCGAGCAGGCTGAGATCAATGGTCGACGCAGAGAAATGGAGCAAGAATTCGATGCTTTGGCCACACTCCTCTCCGAGAAATTGACGATCGACAACATCGGCGTCTTGCCACAGGAGTCCTCTAAGCGCCTGCGGACTCAGTTCGAGAAACTGCAAGAACGGCTCGTTCCATTGGCCAAAGAAGTGACCAGTGCAATGACTCGTTTTCTTAAAAAATTCCCTGACGAGCAAACCGACTTGGATGCCGACGTGGCTGCCCTTTCCAGCTTCCAGGCGCTTTACACGCACATCGCAGTTGACGATCTGCCCAAGCACGAAGCGCGCTTCAAAAAACGGTTGAACGAAAAAGTATTGCACGAAGTTGGCTTGCTCCACGGCAGCTTGGAAAACGATCGCCAAGAGATTCGCGACAAGATCGAACAACTTAACACAGCCCTGGGTTTACTCGAATGGAAACCCGGCACCTACATGCGGCTAGAACCCAGCGACGTGGCCGATCGTGAAATCCAAGACTTTCGTCGCGAGCTGGCCAGTTGCCTAAACAACACACTCGATGGTACTCCCGAAGCCAATGAGGCGACCTTCGTGCGCATCGAAAAATTGGTAACCAAGTTCCGCGATGAAGGGAACGATCGCTGGCGACAAAAAGTAATCGATGTACGAAACTGGTTTAACTTTGCCGCTCGCGAGTTTGTGGTCGAAACCGGCGAGGCGCGCAGCTACTACGATGGTGGCACTGGACAGTCGGGGGGCGAAAAAGGAAAACTGGCCTTCCTCGTTTTGGTCGCCGCCATTGCCTACCAGTACGACTTGGATCCCGATGCCAAGCAGAGCGATCGCTTCCATTTTGTGATGGTGGACGAAATGTTCTCGCGCAGCGACGATCAACATGCGGAATACGCGCTCGATCTGTTTGATCGCTTTGGTTTGCAATTGTTGATCGTGGCCCCACTCGATGCCAAGGCCCGCGTGACCGAGCCGTATGTTGGCACTTACATCCACGTGGTAAAAGATAAGGAAACGCATCGCAGCCAACTGCTGTCGATCACTGCCGAAGAGTTGAATGACCACAGCACGCGGGCCGAAAACGCTTGAGCGAAACCGCGAGGGCTCTGAGCCCGCACGACCCCCAAACCACTTTGGAGCCTGACAGGTTTGATTACCCCCGAGGAGATTGTTCGTAAAGCTACGCTCCTGTACCCGGGTGCCATCGCAGCTTGGCTGGCCGCTGATACCGGTTACTTTCCGCGGCGCGTACGAACCGACCTGCGGATTGCCAAAGGAATTTCGCAGGCGGATTTGATTGCACAGGTAACGCGACTGCGCGGCAAGTCGAAAGAGGCGGTGGGAAGTGGCTACAGCGTGCGATACGAACAAGTCAACAAACGGGCGCATGGGGAAAATCGCTATCCAGCGGCCATCGAATTCGAAACATTGGAAGATCTGCTGAAACTAACCGGCAAGCGGTCGGAATTCAAACAACTGGAATTAGCCGTCGAGAAGCTCCGCCACCATTTACCGGCCTTGGAAAGTTGGTGGCTCGTGCATTGGAAGCGATTGCCGGCAGTGGCCGATGCGCTCGACGATCTGATCCAAGTCACACTCTACGTCAAAGGGCGACCGCGTCCCGACTGCTACCTGCGTGAACTTCCACTGGCGGTTTCAAGCAAGCTGATTGAAAAGAACAAATCGCTGCTCCGTGAGTGGTTTGACATGGTGCTGCCACCGCATGCGATTGATCACGGGGTGGCTCCGAAGCAGTTCGAGCGCCGCTACGGTTTTCGTTATCCACGGCAACACTTGTTGGTCCGTATGCTCGATCCACAATTGCAGTCTGAACTGGGGCTGCCATGCAATGAACTATCGCTGCCTGCCGAGGAACTCGCGCGGTTGCCGGTAAGCGACCTGCAGGTCATTATTGTGGAGAACAAGATCAACCTACTGACACTCCCTAGCCGGGAACGCACGCTGGCGCTCGGGGGACTGGGAAACAACTTAAACGAGTTTGAGCAGATCCCGTGGCTGGCCCGTGTTCCGGTCTACTACTGGGGAGATATCGACGTGGCTGGCCTGACCATCCTGGCCCGTTTGCGACACAAACTGCCGCATGTGGTCAGTTTTCTGATGGATGCCGCGACACTTGTATCGCATCGGGAGTTGTGGACCGAGGAGTCGACTGATCCCCATCAAGTTGTTCCAATAGAGCTGGGCGCGCAGGAAGCGGAGGCGTTTTGCCTCTGCCGTGACCAATGCGTCCGACTCGAACAAGAGCATCTGCCGCAAGGCTTGGTCAATGCCGCGCTCCCCAGCGAATTGCAGCGGGGCGCGGGTTGAGAAATTAGGCTCAAAGCGGCTGGGCACTTTCAATTTGAACAGGATGGTTCCACTATGGCTTCGGATTCAGAGCCGCCGAAATCTTCGGTGTTGGTGAGCGATTTTGATGGAACGATGACGCACTTCGATTTTTATCGTTTGGCTATTCAGTCGCTGATACCGGCCACTTGTCCCGATTATTGGGCCGAGTATCGGCGGGGGCAGATGACGCACTTCGAAGCCCTGCGGAGTTACTTTTTGGCGATCGAAGCCAGCGAGGAGCAGGTCATGGAGTGCGTCTCGCACATGCAGCTCGATCCCAGTTTGCGTCACTCGGTCGATGCTTTGCGGGCCGCCGACTGGGAAGTGGTGATTACATCGGCGGGTTGCGATTGGTACATCCAGCGTTTGCTCGAGCAAGCCCAAGTGAGCTTGGAGGTGCATGCCAATCCGGGAATTTTTGAGGCCGGGCATGGCTTGCGGATGGAGCTTCCCACCGCGTCACCGTTCTTGTCGCCCACCATAGGCATTGATAAGCAAGCGGTGGTGCAGCACTGGCAGGCGAGCGGCGCGCGAGTCGCCTTTGCCGGAGATGGTTTTCCGGATATCGATGCAGCCCGGCGGGTGCCTGACGACTTGAGATTTGCCCGCGGCGACTTGGCGCATGCTTTGCGGGATCGAGGGCTCGCGTTTCAGGGCTTTGAGGTTTGGTCGGAGGTTGCCCAAGCATTGTTGAACAGGGAATAAGCGGATGTTTCAGAAGACGCAAATCGACTTGCCCACCGTGGTCCGCGTGAAAGCTGGAGCACTCGACCGCGTGGGGCTCTACCTCCGCCGTTGTGGACTCAAAAAGGTAGCCGTGTTACAGAGTCAGGCGCTCGCCGCGCCGCTGCCACAGCGTTGTGCGGTGAGTCTTGGAGAGCATGAGATCGCCACGGTGGCTTGGCTGGAAGTGGCAGATATCTCGATCGAGTCGGTCGTGCCCTTGTTCGCCCAATTACCACCCCAAGCTTCGGCCATTGTCGGCTTAGGGGGAGGCAAGGCACTGGACGTGGCCAAGTACGTCGCCACGCTCGCCCGACTACCCTACTTTGCGATCCCTACGTCTTTATCAAACGATGGCTTCTGCAGCCCGCAGTCCAGTCTGACCGTGGCGGGGAAACGCAGGTCCTTGCCTGCCTCAATCCCCTATGGCTTGGTCGTTGACACCGATGTCTGCCGAGCCGCACCGCGCATCTTGACACTTTCCGGTGTCGGGGATTTGGTGGCCAAGTTCACTGCCGTCCGCGACTGGAAGCTCGCCTTCCATGCCGTCGGTGAACCGGTGAATGATTTTGCGGCCCTGTTATCAGATGGCTCGGTCCATGCTTACTTAAGTCACCCTCAATTGGACACCGATGGCATGCAGTTGTTGGCAACGGCCCTCATGATGAACGGACTGGCGATGGTCATGAGCGGTTCATCGCGTCCCGCCAGCGGCAGCGAACACTTGATTTCACATCGCCTCGACCTGATCTCAGCCGAGCCTCGCTTGCATGGTTTGCAAGTCGGCGTGGCCAGCTACTTGATCAGCCTACTCCAAGGCGAAAACTCCGCGCGGATCTGCCGCCTGTTCGAAACCACCGGCTTCTGGGATGCGATCCGCGAGGATCCGTTCTGTCGCGCGGAATGGCATGAGGCGCTGTCGATGGCACCTGAGCAGAAAGAGTCGTTCTATACGATCCTCTCAGCCCCCGATGCAATCGCACGGGGGCACCAGCTGCTTACATCCGATCCCTATTTGGCCGCCTGCCTCGCCTGAGAGCCAGCTTGTCGTTTGGTCGAAGCATTTCATGCGGGAACCTGAACTTGAATGTTCTGGCCAACCACACGCACCTTGAAGCGATCGACGCCGACCTTGGGATTGTCCAGCCAACTGCCATCCTCGAGCGAGAATCGCCAATGATGCCAGGGGCAGGAGACGGCACAACCGTCGATATAACCTTCGGCCAACGAGGCACCTTGATGAGGACAGAAATCATCGATGGCCCAATAGCGCCCGTCGTGCAGAAAAACTGCCACCATGCGTTTGCCGACCGCAAAGGCGCGTCCTTGCCCCTCGGCGAGTTCACCCACCTGCGCCACCGTTACGTACGGAGGCTCAGGCGGTTCGTCAGGGAACAGCGGTAAAGTTTCATCGTCGGACATTGCTTCCAGTCGTTCAAAGTGAGTGGCTTGAGGGGCAGCTCCTGTCAGCTCGGCTACAGGCAGTTTAGATATCCAAGCTATGCGAAATCCCCCTCGTTGAACATTGGTCCTACGGTTGGCAAGTATTGCAGGTCAGGCAAGCAGGCTGAGTGCCAAGCGGCTAATGAGGCTCTCGGGAGTACGGCACTCGGCGGCTCGTGCTTTGTGATAGCTAAAAATTAGGGTTGTACGTAGTGGATCTTGCTAAAGATCCCG
>JBGSHW010000102.1:0-18272 GCA_041751975.1 Pirellulaceae bacterium | reverse complement strand
CGCCTTTGGCGGCGAGCGGCAGGGGAGGTCGGTTTTTACGCGATAAAACGATCTAACTTCAAAACTCATTCACCCATGAGCAAGCACTCCTGGCTTACTTGGGAGGCCGGAGCAGGGAAGAAGAAAGTTTTATCACTCCTTGATCAAACTGTTAACCAAGTCGGTGAGCGTCTTGTCCCCAGTTGCTCCTTGCCAGTTCAGTTCTCCTTGCCACCAATGCCGAATGTAGCCCTGCTGGTCGATGATATAAACGGTGGGCCACATGGTATTGGCCCAAGCGTCCCAATTTTTCGACTCGAGATCGATCAAAATCGGATACTCCATTTTCCGTTCTTTTGCCGCAGCGCGAACGGCGGCTGGGTCGTGTTCTGCCGACGTCTCGGGGCGTTGGATGCCAATCACTACGACATCGTCGTTTGAAAACCGCTTGTGCCATGCGCTGTAGTGTTCGAAATTGGCGTGGCAATTGTGGCATTGAAAGGCGTAATAATGCAGGATGACGACTTTGCCGCGCAGTTGTTTGAGCGTCAGGGGTGGCGAGTTGATCCAATCTTCGGTGGGCACGAGCTCCGGAGCCATGGGGTAGATCCGCTTCAACTGGGCTGTATCGAAAGGCTTGCCGATAAGCTGCGAGAGCTTCTTTTGTTGGGTTGGCGTCAGCACGGCCTGCGGTGATTTTTGTTCGGCGGCCATGGCATCGGCGGCAGTTGTTTTGAGTGCCGATGTATTCTCACTCTTGAGCGTGGCTTGTTGCAGTTGGAGATTGGCTAAGTCGGCCGCTTTGGCCAAACCCACCAGTTGTAACTGCTGACTGCTATCGAGCTGCAGATCGCGCATCACTTCGGGGCGCAGCAGAAGTCTTGTGCCTAGCGATTGCAGCTCGAGTTGCTTGAGTCGCGTTTGTTGCTCGGCCGTCCCCTGTTTTTGAAACCACTCGAGGACTCGTTTCTCCAACGCGGCTTTGGCTGTGATTTGTTGCTCTGGCGGGAGGATTCGAGCGCGAAACCAATCGCCGTCGATCTCCCCAAACAGCGTTTCAAGCTGTTGCTGCTGCTCGTCGGACAGTCGTAACTCCACGTGCACTTCGGGAGCGTGGACCAGTCCTAGTAGGTTCTGCGGGATGAGCAAATCGTGTTCGCCAGCCTGAGCTGAGGAGCGATGTTGCAAGAGGGAGAACAGGAGTGCGTGAGCAATCAAAACAAAACGTAAGTTCATTGAGCGATTCCTAGTCTTGGGTGCGATCGGTAACGCACGGCGCGATTTAACTTTAGAACTTTGTGCCAACGATTGTAAAAAGCTCCACAACTCGGAACGATTTCGGCGGCGGAATGGGCTGCCTTGTAGGCTAGCGGAGCCCATTCTGAAGTAGTTTTCGCACGATTTCTGTGGTTTGCTTCACGTAAGGTGCGATTTTTCGGAGTTAGCCGGTTGCTTGGCACGCAGTTCGCAAATGGATTCAGGCGTTGGAAACTTAACCAACCGCACTCAACTCCATGAAGGAAAAGCGACCATGCTCGTTCTCACTCGCAAGCTCAATCAAAGCATTCGAATTGGCGATAGCATTACCATTAGCGTCGTTCGCGTGCGAGGAAACACCGTGCAGTTGGGGATCCAGGCTCCCAAGGAGGTGCACGTCTTGCGTTCCGAATTGTTGGCCAAGGGAAAGCAGGTTGAGTCAGCGGCTCAGTTGCCTTCCGCAGAAGTTCACTCCGAGCCTGGCGAGGCAGCTGCGAGTGCTGACGAAGACGATTCAGAGGGGGTGACTCTAGATGTCAACTTGTCGCTTTACTCGCCGGAGGACTATGTCGCCAGCGAAAAAGTGGACGAGAGCGACGCGTGCGAATTTGACAGCTACCTTCAGCAGTATATGTTTGCTCCCTAAGGCTTGAGCTGGCAGGCCAGCAGTTGGTTGAGGCGACCAGCCTGTGGCTTGCTAGCAAGACGAACCGTGCCAGCATTGACCTTGCTGCAGCTTGCCCAAATCGTGATACTTTCCGCATCCATGTTGGTCGAAGAATAAGCGGAGTCTAAGCATGAGTGCAAGCGTATTGGATCGAGTTCAAGTGAGGCGTCGGAGTGTGTTCGATAAGGTTAAGGGGCAAGCCGAAGTGTTGAAGTGGCATCTGCGTGGAAAGCCGCTGCCACCACCGCATGCTGTAAAGGTGGAGGTGATCTCTCAGGCGGCCCGTCAGTTTGGCTGCAAGACGTTGGTGGAGACTGGCACCTATCTCGGTCACATGATCGCGCGGACGCGGCATCTTTTTGACCGCTTGTATACGATCGAAGTCGATCCGCAGTTGCACGCAAAGGCCTCCCTACGTTTCAGTGCTGATCCCGCCGTGACCGTGGTCTTAGGCGATTCAGCTCGTGAACTGCCGAAGATTCTAAAGGAGTTGACGCGTCCTGCAGTTTTCTGGTTGGATGGTCATTATTCAGGGGGAGAAACGGGTAAAGGGGACTTGGATACACCCATTCAGACTGAAGTGGAATGGATCTTACGGCATCCGGTTCAAGGCCATGTGATCTTAGTGGATGACGCACGCTTGTTTGATGGAACGGGGGACTATCCGACGCTGGAACGATTTGGCGAACAACTCAAGCAGTTGAACGGAGCTTATCGTTTCGAAGTGGCCGATGATATCATCCGTTTCGCACCGGTACGTAATCCCTGAGGGCAACGAGATTTTCCTCTGGCATGCGTCTCCGCTGAATTTTCCTCCCCCCCCCTTTTCCTCCCCTCGAGATATCAGAATTTTCCCCGAAGCGTTGCTGCTTCGTCGAGGCTTGAGTTTCGCACGGCAGCAATGAGTGGCTTCATCAGCAAAATTCCAGACCCAGCCCCAGAGGCAGAAGCAATGAACGTTCGACGTGTCCAATGAGTCATGACGAAAAAACCTCAATCGCGGCAACTTATTTGCTTCGGACTGCCGTCCAGGATTCCCGAGCGTACTCGCTGCCATCTTCACCGGTCAACACCCACTCCCCCTTGAGACTGCCGTCTTGAGTTTGTTTGGCATTGATGGTGATCGTGCCTGTGTTGCCTTGATACTCAAAGGGAACGGTGATCTTGACGCTTTTGTCATTGACATCGACCGTGCTGAGCGACTTGGCTTCGCCAGAGCTGCTCTTTGTCTCGCCAGCGTACTTGCCATTGGATTCAGTGAGCGTCAATGTTCCGGCGTAGTCGGCTCCGTCGGGAACCGCCGCGACCACATCCCAAACACCCGCCAGTCCCGCAGTTTTCCGCACGGCAGTCCATTCGCCCGCGGCCAACTCTGCCCCATCTTCGCCAACGACCGACCACTTACCAACCAAGTTCGTGGCGTCTTTGGCTTCGGCTTTGATGACACAATGGATTGTGTTGCCATCCATTTCGAAATCGAATGCCAATTGCAACTGGCGATCCTTGACGGTCAGTTGATCGAGTTCGACTTGGCCCGCTTGACCGTTAACCGATCCCTTGAGCGCGGAATTCGCGCCAGCTAACTTCATTTGGGATTCCATCTTTTGTCCGTCGGGGAGTGTCGCGGTGGCAACCCACTCACCTTCGAACTTGGTTTCTTTAACAGCCGACACTTTACCGCTCATGTACTTCGTTCCGTCAGCGCCAACGATCGCCCATTTACCCACCAATTTGCCCGGCGATTCTTCTTCCGCTTCGACTTCGATGGTTCCTTGGTTACCGTCTTGATTGATGTCAACCTCCAACTTGACATAGTTGCCCTTCACCGTGATGCGATCGAGAGCGCGTTTTTCGGAATTGCCGTTATCGAGGCTGTCGCCGGTGAGCTTGTCGCCATCGTTCGAAAAGGTCCAAGTCAGTTCACGGGAACCTTCATCTGAAGACGCCGTCACTTTCCACGCACCGACCAGGTCGACCGTAGAGTTGGGCTTTTGGGCATAAATCAGCGAGCTGAGCCCTAACGCGAAAACGAAGGTGAGATTACGTGTGATGGCTTGCATGCGACGTGGCCTTTCGGTTGTGGTTGGGAGTGAACGGGAGTGATCGTAGTGTGAGCAATAAATGATAGGGTTCATAGCCCCCCATCCAAGCGCCCGAATTAAACCGTCGTTCTGCGTTTTGGTATCGTTAGGCTAAGGTTAATGTTATAGAAAACGCGACCCGAGCATGGAGCGGGTGCGGTTGTTCTCTGCACAACACTCTCATTCTCTCCCCACAAGTCACTTCGCGCCCGGGGGAACGAAGCAATGCCTAAGCAATAGCACTTTGGTGGACGATAGGAACGGAATCAAACTGAACGCTCGAGTTAAGAAAGGTGGCGTGATTTGTGAAGTGACGCCAGCTCCCTCTGAGCCCTCCAAGCCGTCTGCGAAGTAGCGTATTGCCTTGCGGGGAAGCCAGGTAGCCGCGTCTCTACGGAGACGCGATTAGCGAGCTTCCTGCTCGATTTTTAAGTCTTCGACAGATTTGCGAGTCTGGGATAGACTCGCCTACGTGATAGCGTTAGGGCGACTCGCCAGCCCCCTCTGACGGGCTGTTTGTGCACTCGGCTTGCTTTTTGGGGCGGTTTTAGGTCACAATGGAGCGTGCTTTCGGCCCAGGTTCTGTTTCTGAACCGATTTTCATGTAGTTACATCGCTCCGAGACTTAATTGATTCGCGTCTCGGAGAGACGCGACTCCGTGTTTAGAAACAGAGCCTACCATTCCCGCCTTTGATTTAGTCCCTCCCGCCTAAGGTAATTGCCATGCTGACCATATTTGGTAAGGCTGGTCGATACTGCGATGGAATTTCACGCCGCAGTTTTCTTTCGATCGGTGGCTTAACATTCGGTGCCGGTACATTTGGTTTTCCAGGACTTGGACTTGCGGAAATCTTGCGTACGGAATCTAGCCAGTCGAAACAACGGACTGGACTAGGGCACAAAGCAGTCATCAATGTCTTTCTTGGGGGCGGTCCGCCGCACCAAGACATGTGGGAGATCAAGACCGAGGCGCCCTCGGAGATCCGTGGCGAATTCCGGCCGATTCCTACCAACGTGCCGGGCATTCAGATTTGCGAAGTCTTCCCGAAACTCGCGCAGTTAATGGATAAGGCGGCCGTCATTCGTTCGGTTGTCGGTTGCAAAGATCGTCACGAGTCGGCGCAGTGCTTAAGCGGTTGGATTCCCACCGACCTGAGCAACTTGGGTGGTCGTCCGAGCATCGGCGCTGCGGTGGCTAAGTTGCATGGCCAAGTTGATCCGGCGGTGCCAGCCTTCGTTGGCCTGGCCGCACGCACGCAGCATGGGCCTTGGTCCGATTCGGGTACATCTGGATTTTTGGGCACCAGCTACTCCGCCTTCAAGCCGGATGGCCAAGGGATGGAGAACATGAAGCTGAACGATATCTCGCTTGAGCGTCTGCAAGACCGCCGGCGATTATTGACCAGTCTCGACAACTTGCGGCGCGATATCGATACCAGTGGCAACATGGATGGCATGGATGTCTTCGGACAGCAAGCGCTCGATGTCTTGACCAGCAGTAAACTGCTCGACGCGCTCGATTTATCTAAAGAGGATCCGAAACTGGTCGAACGCTACGGCGATGGCAAACCTTATAAGTACCAATACGACGGCGCACCGACTTGTAATGATCATTTACTCATCGCAAGGCGGTTGGTTGAGGCAGGGGTTCGCTGCGTGAGCCTCAGCTATGGTCGCTGGGATAGCCACGGCGAGAACTTCGATCTCGTGCGCGATCACGGCGCGAAGCTCGACCAGTGCTTGAGTGCGCTGATCGAAGATCTAGACTCGCGCGGGATTTTGGACGATGTAACGGTCGTCGTGTGGGGTGAATTCGGTCGCACGCCTAAGATCAATCCAGGCGCCGGGCGCGATCACTGGTCGCAAGTCAGCTGTGCCTACATCGCCGGTGGCGGCATTCGCGCTGGGCAAGCTATCGGCGCGACGAATCGCTTGGGTGAATATGCCACCGAGCGTCCGGTCGATGTGCAGGAAGTCATTGCAACGCTTTATCACAACTTGGGAATCGACACCGCTACGCAGTCGTTGATCGATCCTACCGGTCGACCGCAATATTTGGTAGAGAAGAACCCGATCGCGGAACTGATCTGATTGTCCATTCCTTAACTCCTCTGTCCACTACGTCTTGCGGGTCGTTGTTGTCCATCCGCGTTATCGCGATCATCGCACTGGCGCATTGTGGAGTCGACGGTCGGCTTTATCCAACGTTCATGTCACCGAGCAACTAACACCGCGCAAATAACTCCGAGTCTGCCGTGAAACTATTCCCACCTTGCACCGTGCGTTTGGCCGTACTGTATGTTCTGGCCATCTGGTTCATTCCGGCAAACAGCAGCCCGCTCGACAGCAACTCGTTGGCCTGGGGCGAAGAGTTGTTGTTCTCCAACGTCTCAGCCCCAACCGGTCATTTAACATTGCGTGGCAGTGATGCTCGGCTGCAGTTAATTGTCACCGCCAAGTCGTTGGATGATGAGCGGGATGCGACGCGCGAGGTGAGCTACAGCGTGGAACCGCCGATCGCGATCATCGATTCGGCGGGCTACGTCAAGCCGGAGGCCAATGGCACTGCCATCATTACGGTTCGGCGCGGCGAGTTGGCTGCGCAGACCGAATTGGTAGTTACAGGTCTTGAGTCGGTCCAACCGGTTAACTTTCCACATCAAGTGGTTCCGATCTTTACCAAGCTGGGTTGCAATGGCGGTGGGTGCCATGGCAAGGCGGCTGGGCAAGCGGGTTTTAAGCTTTCGCTACTCGGCTTTGAGCCGCGCGAGGACTACGAGCACTTGGTGAATGAGTCGCGTGGTCGGCGGCTTTTCCCTGCGGTACCCTCGCAAAGCCTACTGTTGCAAAAGGCGGTGAACGAATCGCCGCACGGTGGTGGGCAGCGACTGGAAGTGGATTCGTACGAGTACCGTTTGATAGAGCGATGGGTCGCCAACGGCATGCCTTATGGTAGCGACAACGATCCGGTGGTGACGGCGATCCAAGTGGTTCCCGAGCAACGTCGCTTGGCCCGCGGCGCTGTCCAACAAATCGCCGTCGTGGCAACTTATTCCGACGGTTCGGTCGAAGATATCACGCGCACGGCGCAGTTTGAATCCAACAACAAGGACTTGGCAGATGTCAATACGCAAGGCTTAGTCACATTGGCGGATCAGCCAGGCGACGTGGCCATCATGGCCCGTTACCAGGGACAGGTGGCGGTGTTTCGCTCGAGCATTCCGCTGGGTGTCCAGTTCGCCGAAGGGGAGACGCAATGGCCGCCGACACAAAATGTGGTCGACGAGCGGGTGTTTGCCAAGTTGGCTACGCTTGGCATTCCACCATCGGCTCTATGCGATGACGCAACTTTTGTGCGACGTGTCACCCTCGATCTTTGCGGTCGACTACCGACCAGCGATGAGACCCGCAACTTCTTGGCCGCGACCAGTCCAAGCAAACATGCGGAGCTGGTGGATCAACTGCTGGAATCAACCGACTACGCTGAACACTTTGCCAAGAAGTGGAGCATGATTCTCCGCAATCGTCGTGCGGCAGTGGGCCAACAGTCGGGTACCTTTGCGTTTTACGATTGGCTCCGCACCAGTTTTCACGAGAATAAACCCTACGATCAAATTGTCCGCGAACTACTGACGGCGTCGGGCTCGGTCGAAACGAATCCGCCGGTTGCTTGGTTCCGCGAGGTTAACAATACCGAGTCGCGGGTGGAGGATGCGGCGCAATTGTTCTTGGGGCAGCGGATTCAATGCGCGCGGTGCCATCATCATCCGTTTGAGAAATGGAGCCAAGCCGATTATTACCACATGTCGGCCTTCTTCTCCAAAGTGACGACGAAGGAAGGCCCGACTCCGGATGAGCCGGTTTTCGTATCGCGAGTGGGTGGGGCGAGTGCTCAGCATCCCAAGTCGGGACAATCGTTGAAGCCAGCCGGATTGGACGCGGAGCCTCTTGAGCTGGAGGCCATCGATGATCCTCGTGAAGACTTGGTGGATTGGATGGTAGCGCCGGGCAATCCCTTCTTTGCTCGTTCGTTGGCCAATCGTTACTGGAAGCATTTCTTTGCCACCGGCTTGGTTGAACCCGAAGACGATATGCGAGTGACCAACCCAGCTACGAATCCAGAGTTGTTGGATAGTTTGGGTGAGTACTTGATTGAAACGAAGTACGATCTGAAAGCTTTAACGCGACTCATTTGTACATCGAGCGTTTATCGACTAAGCTCGGATGCTAACACCCACAACCTCGGTGATCAGCACAGTTACTCGCGGTATTATCCTAAACGGCTACCTGCCGAGATGTTGCTCGATGCGATCGACCAAGTCACGCTGACGGAGACCTCGTTCAGTGGCATGCCAGCGGGCACGCGGGCGATGAGTTTGCCCGACACCGGTTTTGCCAGTTATTTCTTGGATGTCTTCGGACGTCCAGACGGGACCACAGCGTGTGAATGTGAGCGTTCGCAAGAGGCCACGTTGGCGCAGAGCTTGCATTTACTCAACTCGAAAGAAGTACAAGCCAAGTTGGCTTCCGATGTCGGTCGTCCGGCCGCCATGGCAGCCAGTTCCCAAACACCTACCGAGCTCCTCGAAGAGCTTTACTTGTCGGCCCTGAGCCGTCATCCCACCACCCAAGAGCTCGAGACGGCGGTCAAGTATGTCGCCGAGCGAGCGGATCGCAAACGTGAGGCGTACGAAGACCTCGTATGGGCCATCATCAACAGCAAAGAGTTCTTGTTCAATCACTGATCGGGCGAACAAGCTCTCTAGTAAAAGCTCGCTTAACGGGAGGTCGGAGCCTCCATGGAAGCGTTTCCCCGCGCGGAATGCGCGGACCCAACCTATCCATATTGTATCCGTCATAGATCCTCATTGCGGCAGGAGCCCCCGGAGGAACATCCGTACTTTGTAAAGTCTGCCGACCGGTTACAGCTTTCGGCTCAATCAAAAACGTCTCCCCATGCATATTGAAACAGCCCTCAACGCACGAGCTCCACACAGTATCCGACGGCTACCAGGCCGATGCCTGCAGGTGCGCCGCCTGCCAATCCATGGACTATGCATCATTTGCATGTTGTTGAGCCAGGGGGCTTTGGCTCAGTTACCCACGACTGAGTTGACCTCATTATCGCGAGCGGCGGGGCAAGTCGGCTCGACGTTCGAATTGCAGCTAAGCGGCAGCCGGCTCGACGAACTCCAGTCGCTGACGATTTCTAATCGCACGGAGGATACTAATAAGGACCCTAATCCTACGGCCAAGATTACCAGTGAAATGCGGACGACTTCGCCACGGTTATTGAGCGAGCAACCGACGCCAACGAATAGCTTTAATGTGCAGATTGGCGAGACGGCTGTTCCCGGCCTAGTCGATGTTCGAGGCTTGGGGCGGTTTGGCTTAAGCAACCCGCGACGCTTGCTGGTCACCGCCAAGCCGATCCTGATTCCGACCAGTGAACGCAGCAGTCAGACCACCTCTCAGATTCTCCAGGGGAACGAGATTGTCTTTGACCGTTGTGCGCCGCAGAAGCTCAGTTATTTTCATGTAGCGTTGCCAGCCGGTGCCAACTTAAAAGCTGTGGCCTACGCACAGCCGCTGGATTCTCGGGCAGCCTTGGTCGCCCGCTTGCTGGACGCAGATGGTAAAGAGCTAACACGCAGTCGGGCACTAGGGAGTTGGCCAGCCGAGCTCGAAACCACTGCGGAAGAAGCAACGGAAGTGCTCATCGTCCTCCACGATTTGCTTTATCAAGGTGGTGCGGAGTATCCCTTTGTATTGGAAGTGGTGATTAACGCAGACGCGGCAGCGCCTCAGCTGCTCGAGCTCGATCAACTTTTGCGTCCCAAGTTCAGGCCGCCCGTTGGAGAAACGAACGATGCACCTCACGCCGTTGCCGCACCACCGTTTGCGGTAACGGGTAACTTCAGTCAATCTCAAAGCGGTTTTGACTTTACGGCCAAGGCCCAGCAAACGTTAAGTCTCCGCGTGTCGTCCTCGGCCATAGGACAACTCACCGACCCACGGCTGATCATCTATAAAGTGGATTCGCTGCCTGGCGTGGAGGGAGCTGCGGCCAATCAAGTTAAACTCTCGCAATTGGCAGAGCAAGACGATGCGCCAACTGTTGGGCGGCCTGACCTGCGAGAGCGACAGGCGGATCCGGCGTTGGTCTGGACTGCCCCCGAGGAGGCGACTTATCGCGCTGTGGTGCTCGACAATCAAGCGGGCGAGCGACCCGGCGATGCGCAGCAGTTTGCACTTGCCGTTGATCAACTCAAACCCGGTTTTAGGTTGCTGGCCTACCATCCATTGCCCACCAACAACCTCGCCGCCGCGCGTCCCGCCGGTGCGAGTCTGCTGCGTGGAGGGACCGCAGAGTTGCGCGTGTTGGCTATGCGTGACGATGGCTATGCGGGGCCGATCGAAGTACAGGTCGAGAATCTACCCCCTGGGTTAACATCCGCGCCGATGATCATTCCTGCCAATCAGAACGAGACGGCGTTGATACTTCGGGTGGCAGAGGATATGGGCTCCTGGCACGGTGAGTTGGCGATCGTAGGTCGTGCCCAGATGGGAGAGCAAACGCTTGAGAGCCGAGCGCAGTATGCGACGATCGTGTGGTCGGCCATTCCCACCAAGAATGCCGTGCAGCATCGCCGTTCCGAAAACTTGATGGTAGCGGTCAATGCGCTGGATCTCGCTCCATTGTTGGTTGAGTTGGGGGATGGCACGCTGACTGAGATCACTCAAGGGGATAAAAAACCTTTGCTTATAAAGGCCACACGGCGGGAAGGTGGTCAGGCGGAATGCCTGCTCCGGCCGCAACAGCTGCCGCCAGGTCTAGCGCTGGGTGAACTTAAGATCGCTGCGGATCAGAGTGAGCTGACTACGGAGTTGGCCATTGCCGCCGATGCTGCGGTCGGCGAGTACACGTGGTGGATGCAGAATGAAACGAAGGTCAAGTTGAAGCCGAATCCGCAAGCGCTGGTTCGCGAAGAGGCCTATTTAGCGCAGTTGCAAGCGGCCTTGGCGGCTACAACGACAGATCCAGAGAAACAGAAATTGAGCGAGGCGATCACGGCAGTGACCGCAGCGGTTGAAGAGCTGAAAAAACAGACGGCTGAGCAAGAGTTTACGGTATGGCTGCCAACCACCCCGCACCGCGTTCGTATCCTTGCCAAGCCTTAAGCAGCTCCCCACGAGTATTTCGGGGAAAGCAAAATAAGAGTGCCACATGGCTGTTGGTCGGGTGCCGCTGGCCCGGCCCGTGCCAACGCAGCGTTTGATAGGGCGAAAGGGGTGTTCATCCAATGTTTATTGGCTGGACGAAGAATCGGTCGACGTAACCAAAGTCAGTGCGCTGCGACGCGATCCAACAAGCGTAAACTCGGACCGAAAGGGTCCTAGTCTCCCAGGGAGGGTAAGTTGCCGATTGCCCTGAATCCCACCTGGGAGGGTAGGTTACTACTTACACCCAAAGACACGTAACGATCAGCTCAACGCTCGAAATGGCGTTCAGTTGATTTATAATGAGCCTCACACCAGTTCCTCGACTCCCGCTCCCCTGCCCCGTCCGATTCACGTCGATTGCTCAACCCACCGGCCGCACACGGAACGTGCCAGCCAACTTGGCCACGTTAGGCAACACAACACCATTCCCCTTGCTGATAGATTCTCATGAAGACATCATCCGTTCTCGCGTTGGCTGTCGCAGCGTTGATCTCCTTTTCAACTTTCGTTGATGAAGCCTCTTTTGCTGATGAAGCCGCAGCGCTCGATTTTAATCGCGATTTGGCTCCGGTCCTGTCCAAGAACTGCGTTGCTTGCCATAACGCGAAGAAGGCCGAAGGGGGCTTGAATCTCGAGTCCCACGTGGCGTTGCTGGCCGGTGGCGATAGTGGTGCCGCGGTGGTGGCGGGCAATGCAAGTGAGAGTTCTTTGGTGGAGCGAGTCCTCAGTGAGGATGATCCGATGCCACCGGATGACAACTCGGTTGGAGCCAAGCGGCTAACGGCCGAAGAGGTGGAGTTGTTGCGGCAGTGGATTGCGGCGGGAGCGCTGGCACCAACGGCTGCCGTGATGCGGACGTTGCAGTGGCAAGCCGTTCCCGAGGGGCTGCAGCCGGTCTATGCATTGGCGGCTTCACCGGACGGGAACTATTTGTCTTTCGGACGTGGCAGTACGGTCAGCATCACGCGGCAGCTTGTGGCTGAGGTGGGCGAGTTGCCCATGCAGCGTTTGATCGATCCTGCCATTGCACAGACGGTTGGGCCCGCAGGACCGCTAGCCCCCGCCACTCACCTCGACATGGTTCAATCGCTTGCCTTCAGTGCTGACAGCCAGCGCTTGGCAACGGGCGGATACCGGACGGTCAAGATTTGGCGTCGCAAGACCGAGCCGACGCGCGAGCTGGCTGGTCTTTCGCCCGCTACCGGGCTGAGCACGGTCTCCCCCGACGGTCGCTGGATTGCTCAGGCGTCGGGTGAGCAGGTCATAGAGATCACCGATTGTCAGTCGGGACAATCGCATCGCTTCTTAAAAACGCATGCGTCCAAAGTGACGGCCTTAGCGTGGTTGAGCGATTCGCGGCAACTGCTCAGTTGCGATGCAGCTGGCGGAATGGCTCTGACTCGTGTCGACACGTATGCGGTCGAGCCGATCGCATTGGCAACACCCTTGGTCGGCACCACGCTGGAACGCATCGACGACACGCAATGGTTGATCATTGATGAGCAGCAACGACTGCACTTTGGCACATTGGCTACCTTGGCAGATGAAGGGGCGACGGCAGCCAAAACAATGACCGCTCGAGCGCTCGAGGGTTTTGAAGCGGTGATGGCTGCGGCTGTGACCGGACCGGAAACGCTGCGGGCCGTGTTGGCCACGGCCGATGGAAAGCTAAAGCTTGTGGCTCTGCCGGGGATGGAACTGTTGAAAGAGATCGATGCTCAGACCAACGTGCGTGCGCTTGCGGTCGATCCCGCCGGAAACTTGTTGGCCGCCCTGCCCCAAACGGGTCCAGTGCATGTCTGGAAACTTGAAACAGGTGAACTGTTTGCGAAGTTGGAACAGGACTACAGCAAGAGTCAGTTGGTGCGGAGCAGCGATCGCAACTTGGTCCGTCAACGAGCGTTGATTGAGCGATTGGCGGCGAAGGTTCCCGAGCTTCAAAAAGTAATCGAGCAAGAGGTCGAGGCAACCAAGAAAGTGCAGGAAGCCCGCGACAAAGCGGCTGAAGCATTAACGGCCAAAGTAGCTGAGGTAACGACCGCTGCCACCGGTGTGAGTGAGGCCGAGCAGGCGTTGGCTGCGGCGCAAGCCGCCGTGACGGAGGCGATGAAAATGGTCGAAGCCAAGACGGCGGAACTCGACGCCAAGCAGAAAGCCGTTACCGAGATCGAGCAGCAGAAGGTAGCGGCCGAACAGGAGCTGGCCAAACGCGAGCAAGCCCTAGCAACTGCCAACGATAGCTCCCAGCGAGCTGCGTCCAAGGTTCCTGAGATAGAACAATTGGTTGAGCAAGAGAAGACGCAGCTCACGGCGCTGGAAGCCAAGCACACTGAGACCCAATCGCTGCCGGTGGCCACCGATCAACCCACGGCACTCGCCTTCACGCATGATGGTACCCGTTTGGTGGTGTCGCATGCCGATCAGCGCCTGCGTCTGTTTTCGACTCGAACGGGAATGCCCGAGGGAAATCCGCAGACCGCTGCGCGAGTCGTGGCTTTGCGAACAACGTCAAGCAACGAAGTGGTCTGCTTGACCGAAACGGGGTCGGTTCAGGCATGGGATCTGAATTTGCCTTGGGAACTGGAACGGACGTTGGGGAGTTCGAGCGAATCTCCTTTCAGCGATCGCATTACGGCGCTCGACTTCAGTCCCGATGGCAAGTTGTTGGCGGTTGGCAGTGGTCCGCCGAGCCGCTTTGGAGATATCAAGTTGATCGACGTGGAGACCGGAGCGATGGCCCGCGATTTGGGTGAAGCCCACAGCGATACGGTCCTCAGCTTGCAATTTTCCCCCGACGGTCGGCAACTGGCTTCGGGCGGAGCGGACAAGCTGTGCCGCGTCTTTGATGTGGCGAGTGGTGAACTGCAGCGGGCACTCGAAGGTCACACGCATCATGTGTTGGGGGTCGCGTGGAAGGATGATGCTCGGACATTGATCACCGCCAGTGCCGATGCCACGTTGAAAGTCTGGGAGGTGGAGAGCGGGACGCAACTGCGAACCATCGCCGGCTTTAGCAAGGAGATCGCTGCGGTGAAGTTCGTGGGGCAGACGAGCGAATTTGTGCTGGCTTCGACCGATGGCAATGCCCGGCTATACAATGCCGATAATGGCCAACAAGTGCGCGCCTTTGGAGGTGCCTCCAATGCCTTGTATGCCGTCGCCCTATCTGCGGAGAGCAAGCAGGTGTACTCGGGAGGTCAAACGGGCCAAATCTGGGCGTGGCAGCTCGACGATGCCAAACTCCTGCGCACCTTGCCATAACCCATGTCGGAACTGTTGTTTGGAAAAGCCCTGAATTGGACTTGTTGGGACAACCGTCAGGTGTTGACCACGCAGCTCAATGCGGTGCTGGTCGCATGGGCCGCTGGGCAAGCGGTCAAAGCTCGCCTAAACCGAGTCGACAAGTTGGAAGATTATGGGCTGGCTCTGGCCAAGCAGCCCGTCGGCTTGGCCGCTTGGGCGTTGTGGAGCGATGAAGCGTTGGAACCGCTCTGTCTCTCGTTGGCTGCGGCCCGCGAACCCCCCCATCCGCCGCTGTGCGTTTGCTACGTGGCGCCTGAGCTGGCGCAGTGCATCGCGATCTTGTGCGAGGCGGGTGCCCAGATTGTCATCAGCCAGTTACCATCACTAGAATCCGCCCTAGCCAAGGCCCTGCCAGGGGTAAGGCTATCCAACCATGGCTTTCACCCGTTAACCGGTGGACTTTGGGAACGGTTGCCATGGTCTGAAGTGGATGACCTGTAACTCTGTTTGATTCTCAATAGCACTATTAAAGAGCTTCGATGTCGATATCAACCGAATCCATTCAACAAGTCTTGTCCGGTTTGCGCGATCCAGAGACGGGACGCAGTTTAGCCAAGGCTCAACAAATCAGTCGCGTCGATGTACAAGGGGACACGGTGCATTGTGAGTTGAAGCTCACGACCCACAGCTGGCCGCTGCGGGATGAATTTGTCGAACGGGTCAAAGAAGCGATCATCACCAAGGTTCCCGGCGTGGGTGCCGTTGAAGTTAAGTTGGAAGTGCTCGAGCGACCGCCGGTGCCACTGGGCCAAGTGGGGCTGACGGTCAAAAGTGTGATTGCGGTTGGCTCGGGCAAAGGGGGGGTTGGTAAAAGTACCATCGCTGCCTCGATTGCCTTGACACTTTCGGCGGCCGGTGCCAAGGTCGGATTGATGGATGCGGATGTCTATGGCCCGAGCGTTCCGCACTTGCTCGGACTTTCCGGACGGCCGGAAGTGGTCAACGGTAAGATCCAGCCGATTTATTTTCAGCAGATCCCAGTGATGTCGATGGGATTTTTAGTTGACCCGGACCAGGCGGTGATCTGGCGGGGACCCATGCTGCACGGATCGATCACGCAGTTTCTCCGCGATACCTATTGGGGGCCGCTGGACTATTTGATCATCGATATGCCCCCGGGGACCGGTGATATCGCTCTCACCCTGTCGCAGATGATTCCACTGGCCGGTGCGGTCGTCGTCTGTACGCCGCAGCAAGTGGCCTTGATCGATGCGGTCAAGGCAATTGCCATGTTCCGCAAGGTCAAGATTCCCGTGTTGGGCATGGTGGAGAACATGAGCGGCTTTATCTGCCCGGACAATGGCATCCGCTATGATATCTTTGGTCATGGTGGTGCTCGTGAAAAAGCGGAAGAGATGGCTGTGCCGTTTTTGGGCGAAGTGCCATTGAACATGCAGTTGCGCCAGAACTCCGACACGGGAGATCTGGGTGGTGCATTGCAGGATCCGATCTGCAAGAGTGCTATCGACAAAATTGTGCGGGCGATGGTGCACCGCATCAATGATCAAGCGGCCGCTGCGCCGACGGGAGCTGCCTTGCCTGTGCTGTGAGTTGCCTGTGCTGTGAGTTGCATGAGCGTGTTTGTTAAGCCCTTAGACGAAAGCTCGATCCTGGGATTGGCTGAGGAAATCTCTCCCGCAGCCTGCGGGTTGCGGCTTTGGCTGAGGGCCGATCGGGATAGCCCGTGGGTGCTGAACGAGCGCGGGCGGGAGCAAGTCACGCATCTGGTCGAGGCTGGGCTGACCCTCCGCGCGAGCTGGCCACGCAGCTGGTCAGCAGCTATTGAACGTCAGCTAGGCAAACGGTTGTACTTGTCCTTTGCAGGTAACTTCAGTCCAACGTTGCATTGCACGAGCATCGTTTGTTCGGCCTTGGGACGCGACGGCCAGAAATTGCCGCAGTGGCCTATGTTGCTCGATCTGGCCTTGCAGCACATGGCCAGGCAGGGGTCGCAGTTGTTGTTGGTTCCCCACACGACGACTTATGCTTGGGCACAGGAGTTTGCAAGGCGGGCGGAGCTGCCGTGCCTTGAACTGGAGATCGCGCGTACTTCGTCGATGGCTGAGTGGTTGAGCGAAAGCCTTCTGCGATTGTTGGCTGAGCACGATCCACAGCCACTGCGGCAACGGGTGTTGGTATCGCCTGGTAACGCGGCGACAGATCTTCCGCTGCAGGATCAGTTTTCAATCGTCGTGAGCGATTCGATCGTCGCCTTGGCGGTCCGTCCGGCTGGCAAGCTCGATCGGCTGTTGCAAATGCGTTTGGCCGAGAGTGAGTTTCCGCTGGGAACCGTGTTTGTTGCATTGCCAGCCCAAGGTAGTGATGCAGCGCACAAGAGTCGCCGCGGTTGTAGCGCGAGCGACGCGTGGCTCCGCCGCGGTGCGGTGGGTTGGTACGTGTTGTCCCCCTCGCCTCGGCTGGCTGCGGAGTGGCTGTCCTGCCGTCAGTTGCGGCCGCCACCCGTGCAACAGTTGATTGCGTCACTGGAATGTATGTTTTCTCACGAGTCGGGGACGGAAGCGGTGGAGTGGTTGGCCCATTGCACGCGGGGCAATGCGGGGCCGTGGCCCGACGAGAGCGAGCCCAGCTTTCGACAAAGGGCTTGGTTGGCTGGTGTGCAAGCGCAGCCGCATCCCTTGCTCACCCTCATGCGTATTTGCCGCGAGGGCTATCTGACAGGGACGTCGCGCATCACGCGCACGGAAGAGCGCTGCGTCAGTTTCTCCGCGGTGCCGGTGCGCGAGTTGCTCAAGCGGCGAACTTTTCGATCGCACTTGTCGCGTTGGGACTGGGAGCCTTATGGTCTGTTGGTCCGACGGGACGCCTTGGAGCAACTCGGGGCGCGACCGGTGTGCTACGGTAGCGAGGGGGACTACGAGGCGTTACCAGTCAATTTGAGGCCGTACTTTCAGCCAGCCAGCCGCGTCAAGCGTGGGGCCGAGCCGTCGCCCTACCTGAGCTGGTCTGAGGAGCTCGAGTGGCGCTTGCTCGGCGACTTGGCACTCGACCGCTTGCCGGCCGGTGGGCTGCTGGCTTTTGTCCGCACGCGTTGCGAGGCGGAGCAATTGTCGCGGTGCGTCCCCTGCCCTGTGCTATGGAAAGAGTAAGGCCTCGTCTCAAAATAAGTTGCCGGTTCCAAGTCCCTCGCCCCTGCCTCGCGCAGCGAGAATTGCGGGGGAGAAAGACCGTCTAATAATAAGTCAAGTGGAAGAGTCAAAATCTCTTCCTTCGTTTTAATCACCCCCTGGATTTTTTAAGGCATGGCGCCGGTAACTCAATGGTTTGATTTTCGACGTGCGCAGCGTTATGCTGAGCAGTGCTAAGTGAAACTTAGCAAAGCTCTGCGGGGACGCAACTTTGTGAGGGATAACTTAGTCGCCGGTGAGTCAATGACCCATCGAGCACGTTGTGCCCGTGGCCAAGCTGGCAACAGCTTGGCCACGGGCCTTTCTGCTTAGTGGATCCCACATCTGACCATTGCGTACCATGTCGTGAATGAGCAGCAGCAGTTTGCGCATGCAAGCAATCAACGCCAGGTACACTGGCGATGATTTGCACACTGGGGGTGTCTTTAGAGAGCTCTGTGATGTACTTCTTAAGCAACTGATCGAGCGATTTAAGCTGCTTTTTCAGCATTTCCAGGCTCTCATCGATAAACTCACAGCTCACCTTATCGCGGCATAAGATCTTTCGATTCTCCTCCTGGTTAATGATCGTTATGACCTGCACTCGTCGGCCAGAGATCGCGCGAAATTGCTTT
>JBGSHW010000101.1:0-9767 GCA_041751975.1 Pirellulaceae bacterium | reverse complement strand
AGACTAGAGACTAGAGACTAGAGACTAGAGACTAGAGACTAGAGAATGGAGACTAGAGAATGGAGACTAGAGAATGGAGGCCTCTTCATACCCCACATCTTTTTCAAGACCCTCATGAGCTTGCCTCATGGGGGAATGAGTTTTGAAGTTAGCTCGCGTTCCCCCGCCCAACCTCCCACCGCTGCTGCTAGTTCTTGGACATGGGGTTGTTGCACCATGCTGTGGTGATGGCCGGCTACAAAGCGAACTTCGACCGACCGCGCCAGAAAACGCCAGCCGCGATCCTCGCGGACCTGCAGCTCAAAGGGAACCTCGCGCGGCCGAATCAACAACACATCGGCCGCCAACGGCAAAGGGCGATAACGGCGGGCGAGCTGTACATGGTGATGGAACAAACCTTGCAATTCTCGCAACGCTTGCTCGACCACTTCCGGCGGCGCGTCGTCCGACAAGACCCCCAACTGCTGCGCATGTTGCCACAAGAATGGCAACTGCTCCTCAGGTGCCAAGCCGGCCAACTCCTCCAGGCTCAAGTCGATACCGTACTCCAGACCGACGTTGACCTGCTCGCTGGCGGGGACCAGCTCGGTCGAGCCCACGGGGATGGTGGTGTCGAGCAAGATCAACTTGCTAACTTGCTCTCCTTGCTCGAGCAGCAGCTGCGCAATTTCATAAGCCACCAGCCCACCCAGCGACCAGCCACCCACCACATACGGTCCCACAGGCTGAACGGTTTTCATGGCAGCCAGGTAATCTGCGGCCATCGCGCGCAGCGATTGCGGCAAGGTTTCGGCCGCATGCAGCCCACGCGAGCGAATGGCGTAGAGCGGTTGATCGGCAGCCAGCGCCCCGGCCAGCTCGCGGTAGCAGACCACAATGCCTCCCGGAGGGTGGACCATGAAGATCGGCCTGTGACTACCTGTTGTCTTCAAGCCAGCGATCAACGGATGCTCCACCGACGGCGGACCGCTTCTGGCGGCGGTGACTCGGCTCTTGAGCTGCAGCTGCTGCGCGACGCAGGCTGCGCCGAAACGTTGTGCCATGGCCTCCGGATGATTGACCACCAAGTGCATGGCGAGCTGAGCGATGTCGGCCAGATCAAAGAGCAACGACGTCGGCACACTCACTCCCAGGTCGACGCTGATGCGGCTGGTGACGATGGCCGCTTGCAGTGAGCTTCCGCCGGCATCAAAGAAGTTGCGATCGACACCGATCGAATCCGAAGTCAACACGCTGCACCAGAGCTGTTCAAGGTGCGCTTCGAGAGGGGTTCGAGGAGGTGTGCCGGAGGTGGTGGTAGCACTCGCTGCGACATGGCTGGGCAACCGCTTGCGATCGACTTTGCCACTTGTGTTCAGCGGCAGTCGTGGAAGCACCTGCCAGGCGGTGGGGACTTTGTAGGGAGCAAGTTGCTCGCGAGCAGCGGCACGCACTTCCGCTAAAGCCGCCTCGACCGCCCCAGTCGCCTGGACCACCCCAGTCGGTTGCGTGTGCTCGTCAAGTCGTTCGTCAAGTCGTTTATCGATCCGTTTATCGAGTGGCTCATCGAGGCATCCAGCGGCTGAGGGGATGGCACTTAAGTCGATTTCGAGGAATGCAGCCAAGCTGGCCGCGGGGGTGTTCGCTTCCATCACCGTCACCGCCGCTCGTCGAACAAGGGGATGCGCCTCGAGCACCGCTTCGATTTCTCCCAACTCGATGCGGTAGCCCCGCAGCTTGACCTGAAAGTCGCTGCGTCCCAGGAATTCGATTTGCCCATCGCTTCGCTGGCGTCCACGATCCCCCGTCAAGTACGCGCGACGACCACTCTGCGGCTCGCACGGATGCGGAATGAACTTGCGGTCGGTTAGCTCGGGAGCGTTGAGATAGCCGCGGGCGAGTCCCGCTCCGGCGATGGCAATTTCACCCGGTAGCGTCGCAGGCACGGGCCGCTGATGTGCATCCACGATGATCACTTCGGCCCCAGCGATGGGCCAGCCGATCGGTGGCTGACGATTCTTTGGATGGTCGGTCACATCCGCAGCGGTCGCTTCGATGGCCGCTTCCGTGGGGCCGTAGAAATTCCACAGCCGTGCCTGGGTCACGCGACGCACCTGTGCCGGCAAGTCGCTGGGCATCGCTTCCCCACCGGTCCACAGGTATCGCAATGTGCGGCAGCGAACAAAATCGGGATGTTGCACCAACACTTTCATGAGACTCGGGATCGCCGGTAACACCGTGATCCCATCCCGCTGGATTTGATCGATCCATTGCTGGGGATCGAAGACGGCCACGCGCCGTGGCTCTCCATTATTTTCGGACGCGAGCGTGCCGTTCAGTGCGAGCAGGCCAGCCGGCGGAAGTGCCGTGTCTGGCCAAACCAGCGTGGCGCCTTGCGTCAATGTCGTCCAGGCCATTCCCAAGCCGGCGTCGAATTGATGCGACAGCAACATCAGCACGCGATCGCTCGAAATCAGCGGGACGGCATGCTGACGCCAACGCATGGTATTGACGACCGCCGCATGCTCGATGATCACCCCCTTCGGCTTCCCAGTGGACCCCGACGTGTACACGACATAGGCCGCATGCCGATTATCAATGTCTGCAACGACTGGGCGCGTAACGGGGAGAGCGGTTGCGACCTTCGTCACCCCTACCCCGCGCGCCTCCTCCAAGTTACTTCCGAAAAGCGATTCCATGCGCAGTACCGTCGGGCTCGTTTCAGCAAATGTCGTCATCAACGAAGCGTATTGCAGTTCGTCGGCAAGCAGTAGTTTGCAACCTGTATCGGTGGCCAGTTGCGGCCAAGCGATGGCCGGTTGGCTGGCATCGACCGGCACCGCCGCCGCACCGCACAACTGCACCGCCATGATCGCCAGGAAAGCGAGTGGACCACGTTCAGCAATGACCGGAACTATGTCCCCGGGGCCGATCGAAAGATCCCTCAGCACGTTAGCAACTCGCTCGGCAGCCCCCATCCACTCTGCGTAGGACAAACCGTGCTGGTCGATTTGCAGAGCGATTGCGGTCGGTTGGTCTTGTGCTGCAGTATAAAACAGATCGCAGAGGGTCTCTGCTTGGGGCTCTAGGTTGCTACTTGAATCAGTCCATCGACTTGTTATTTCCGTCGGCTCCACTGTGGCCGGCCAAGCGACTCCGCTCAGCGGCCGGTTGGCGTTGTTCAATAAACACTCAACGAGTTGACAGAAGTGCGCCGCCAAGTGCGTAGCTGTCTCGGGCTCCCACAAATCGGTGCAATAAAGCATTAGCCCCTGCAGTTCTTCACCGGTTTGCTCAAACACAAACTCCAGATCGTAGTGGCAAGTCGAATGCGGAACATAGAAGCTCTCTTGCTTCAGCCCACCAAATTCCCACTCGATCGTTTTGGTGGGAAACAAGAATCCGGCGCGACCTGCTTCCTCTTTGACATGCGATTTTTCATAAGTGCAGGAAACTTGGAACAACGGACTGCGACTGGGATCGCGCGGAATGCGGGCCGCGTGCACGATGTCTGCGATCGGCACCATTTCGTTTTCGAGTGCCGCCAGCAACGTACGACTGGTGTGTTGGATTAAATCGACGAAGGACGATCGCTCATCCAATTCAACTTGCAACGGCAGCATGTTTACGAAGAACCCCACGGTGCGTTCGAATTTCGCATTCATTCGCCCCGAAAAAGGACTGCCGATATAGAACGACGACTGCTGACTGAGGCGACCGAGAAACACCTGCAAGCTGGCATGTACAACCGCAAAGTTAGTGGCTTTGATGCGATGGGCCAAACGACTCACCTGAGCTCCAGTGGTTGCTCCGAATGGAAGTGGGACACTCGCCGCCCGCCCGGTGAAAACGCTCGGTCGCATGCGATCGAGCGGCAAGTCGAGCACTGGGGAGGCGCGCTGCGTTTGCTCGAGCCAATAGCTTTGCATCGCCTGACCGCGAGGACTCCGCAGCAACTCCCCTTGCTCGCGGACAAAGTCGGCGTAACTCGCCCCGCTGGGCATCTCATTCGGCACCCCGCCCTCTCTTGCCTGTGGCTCGCGGCTGAAGTGCGCGAGCGCCTGACGCAGTTCTTGCAAGATGATCACCAACGACCAAAAATCGACGATGATATGATGCGTGCAGGCCAACACGATCCAATCATCGCTGGCGAGCTGATAAAGTTTCAAGCGGAGCAGTGGTCCGGTTTCCAAGTCAAACGGTCGGACGGTTTCTGCCACGATCGTCGCTCGGGCTTCGTCATCCGACACCCCCAGCAACGGCTGCACAGTGAACTCCGGCAGCAACTCGTCTCGCACTTCCTGCGTGAGTTCGCCGCCAGCGTCGGAGAAGACCGTCCGCAGGCATGGATGACGGCGGGCCACCCATTCAATCGCTTGCTGCAACGCCTGCACCTTCAAAACGTCCCGGTAGCGACTGGGCAAAAACACATTGAAGGGAGTCGCGGATGGGTCGCGTCGAAAGGCATGCCACAGCCCCTGCTGGCCTGCCGACATGGGGAACCGCTTGTTGAGCCGCGCCTTTTCTTGCAGCAAGCGGGTCAACAGCGCCCGCTGCTCGGCGGGTGACATGCGCGCGAGATCGAGCGGCTCAGTGGAAGGAATCTGGGATGCCATCAAAGTCCATTAAAAAGAGAGGATCACCTTCGAAACTCCGCCAAGGAGTCGTTGCTGCGTCCGCTACAGGTCACTCGCCACTCGCTGGCACGGCTTTAAGTCCAACTTTGGCTCCAGTTCCAACCTCAACTCCCAGTTGATGAATGGTGTTGTGAATCACGCCGCGTGCTGGCTCACCCGCTTGCGTCTTGAAATCGAACTGTATTTCCATGCACCACGTGGGCTGCAGTTCATCGGCTTGTATGCGTACGGTTCGCCCGTCGGCCAACAGCTCCACCGTTCTAACCGCTAACGGCCGCTCGTTGTAGTGCTGCGATCCATAATTCCGCGTTCGCTTTAAATCCCAAGTCTTGATGGCCACCTGCGCCGGCGAAATCCACTGCGGGTCGAGCGTTTCGGCAAAGGTCAGATACAGTCCGGCTGTCGTGGCCTGCAACTGGATCGGCAAGTTCATGGGGCGATCGGTAGCTCGCATGCGATATAAGCCGCCGGGCTGCGTTGCATCGCCGGCCCAAGCGAACATGCCGCACAGCCACAAGTCTTGATCGATGGGTGAAAACCGGCCGCGCATCACGCCGGTTGGAAAGGTCGGAATTGGCAACTCAATCATCCCTCCTTGCCGCACCCCTTGCACCTCTTCATGCAGTACCAGGAACACCTTGCCGGTCCCATACGAGAGATTGAGCAGACCACCGTCGAGCGCTCGCCAACTTGGGCTGTCGATCCACAACAACTCTCCCGGGGAACGATCGAATTGGTTGGTAATCCAGCACAGCGGAGGCTCCATCGCCGCATCGGAGCTGTCGGTCACGTCGTGATAGCCGAACATGTTGCCGTAAAACTTGGGGGCGCCGTCGGGATTGAGCTTTACCCAATTGATGCGATTTTTCGGATTCCAGAAACCCTCTTGATCGGTCACCAGAAACGAACCATCCGGGTTCAAGCACACGCCGTTGGCCGCACGAAAGCCTGTGGCGAGAATGTCTGTTTTTGAACCGTCGCGACTGACGCGAAGCAAGGTGCCATGATGCGGCACGACAGCCTCCAGCGCGTGACGTCCCGACTTGGCATAATAAAAATCACCCGCTTCACCGACTTGCAAGCCCATCGCGAACTCGTGGAAGTGCTCGGTGACTTGATGGTCATTGTTCAAGCACTCGTAGTAGTCCGTCTCACCGTCGCCGTTGAGATCATGCAGGACCGTTAGTTGATCTCGGCAAGTGAGATGCACTTTTTCGTCGATGATCTTTAATCCCAGCGGTTGGTAGAGGCCGGATGCAATCCGCTGCCACGAGGCGACCGCGCGCGGCTCATCGATCCGCACGTGCCAGACATCGCCATCCCACGTGCAGGCAGCAAGACTTCCATCGGCAAAAAAATCAAGTCCTGAGAAACGGAGTTGAGCCAACCAAGGGTTCGCTTCAGGCGCGGTGAGCCGTTCGATCTCGAATGGCCCTTCTGTAGCTACACGCACAAGCGGCGTTTCCAAACGCTGTACCCACCGCGCGGGTCCTCCTTGCGTGAAACGTTGCAGGTCGCGGGGCTCAGCCGCTAACTCGGCTTCGATGCGTTGACTGAGCTTAAGCAAGTCGGCTTGCGTGGCCTCTTCGCTCACGTTTTTAGTCAGCCACAGATTGAACTCCAGCGGTTCCGGGCCTGCGGGCAGGGTGATACACAATCGTCCCGCTTGCTCCGACCACGTCAGTGGGGATGTTGTTAAGGATGACTTCGCTAAGGGGGACTTCGTCAACACGCCCGCCATCAACGCCCGCGTGGCCACGGCCGAGTAATCCCAGCCCTGGAGTCCGCGACTGTCACTAGCAATCGCGATGCTGTCGGAATCGAGCTCGGCAACTTGCAGCTGGAGTGCCTGGTCGCGCGGTCCGACACGGAAGGTACGTACCAGGGCGGCGGTTGTGCTGCCATCACTGGCGGGTGCTAAGTTGTTTATTACTGGGCTGGATAACACTTGGTTGGAAGTTACTGAGCTGAATGTTACTTGGTTGGGCAGCTCCAAAACATCGGTCGTACCCACTTGGTAGGACAACAACACTTTGTTCCCGTGATGATAGAGTCCGCGGAAGCGACCCCACGGGCGTGGCAGAGGTCCATAGCGCCGGCCGTCGCGTCCCTGCACCCGTTGATCATCGCTCCAGTTACCGCTGTTTGGCTCGGCCCAACCGGGACCATTTCCATTGCGAAAGACGATATCTCCCACGATCCGCGGATGAATACCATGTTCGCCATTCATTTGAATATCGCGCCAATCGATAAAACGCTCGGTAGGCTTGGCCGACTCGGACTCTACGGACTCGGACTCTACTGTGTCGCGCGTGTGCCAGCCAGCGGCGGCCCGTAGCGTGTCGGTATCGAACAGCATCCACTGCGCGCCGCGGGCGACACCTCCGGCACCCGGATCGAGCCGGATGGCGATACCTTTGTACGCGATGTTGAGCGACTCACCGGGCACTTCGTAACAATGCGTGAGATGGGTGCCGTAGTCCATGGCACTCCACACCTCGATGTTGCTCGGCTCGGGGCCGCGCGCGTCGCCGCTGGGAAGTGAGGCGAGGTAGTCGGTCGTCACTTCGGTTAATTGGGCTGCATTATGGGGCTTGAGGTAAGCCTCCCGAATGTAGTGAATCACATCGTATTTTTGCGAGGGAACCATCCAGGTTTGAGCGGCCATGAAACCAAAGCCGCGGGTGAGGGTGCCATACATCGACAGTGGATCGCTGCCGTTTTTGAACTTACCTTCGCCAAAGCGGAGGGAGGTGGGTAGCGAACCGGGTTGCTCGTGCGTTCCATGGCAGTTGGCACACACGCGCTGATAGATCGCTTCCCCACGCTGCAACGACTCTTCGTTCCAGTCTTGCATGAAACCCGCATGGTCGATGCGGGCTTCGTAATCGGGCAGCTGTAGAGCCAACAGCGATTCAGCGGGTTGCAATTCACGAGCGCGCTGCGGTCCGCCATCGCGAATCTCGTACAAGTACTTCAACATGTCCAAGAACTGTTGGCGACTTGTCAATTGATTCACTTGGCCGGCAGGCATGATCGATTGTGGCTGCACCGAAACTTGTTCGACATCTGCCATGGCCAGACGTGAGACGATGCCGCTACTATCGCGCAATACGACTTCGGCTTCGGTCCGTTCGACGAGCAGTCCGGTCATCACAAGTCCATCCTGCGTCAGCACCGACACCGCTTCGAAGCCGGGCCGGATCGAGCGAGAGGGCTCCAAGATGGCCTCGATGATCGCTTTATCGGTGAGCGCTTTATCGATGAGTGTCGAAGCGGGAGCGGAGTCGGCTGGCGCGGGGAACGCAGCCTGGGCATCACTCATTTGGACTAAGCTGGGACCAAGCCCCGCGGATGGATTGCCATCCGTCGCATGGCACTTGGAGCAGGCCAGCGACGGCTGAAAGAAGAGGACGGCGCCGCGGGCCGCATCGCCATCGCGTTGCGCCAAGTCCGCGAGAGTGGCGGGCGGAAGTTGCTTGAGTTCCTCTTCCAGCGTCTGCGCCTGGACGGAAACCACAGAGAAACAGACAACCAGTAGCAGACCAGTAAAGGGATAACTCGCGGATTTCATCAATTTTGCTCGAAGGGAAGCTGAGACATGCGACAGGGGAAGCGTAATTCTACCCACAAGTGAAAGTTGCTGCGGCCTCGGAGCGGAAAGCTGAGGCATGGTGGCCAGCGCGAAGGTAATCCTTTATTCTGATCGGCATGAACATCAACACTCCCCCCATCCGCTATCGGCGGAAGATCACTGGCATGTCCGCAATTCTGCTTCCTCTATTGAGCGAAACGGAGATCGATTGGGTTGGTCTGCGAGACCACGTCGCCCGCACGGCCGCCGTAGGCCTTGTGCCTGCAGTCAACATGGATATGGGCTACGGCAACTTGATCGACGCGGAGCAGCGGGCGACCGTGCTGCGTGAAACGCAAGCGGTCTGTCAGGGGGGGCCTTTTATCGCGGGTGCCTTTGTGCGCGACCAGCCGGGCGCCCCCTTCGACTGGGACACTTATCGGCTACGCATCGATGAGATCCTGGAACACGGTGGTACACCGATCATTTTCCAAAGCTACGGATTGACTCAGCAGTCAGCCGATGGATTGATTGAGGCCTACGCGCGGATCGGACAACATGCCGGGGCATTTTATGCCTTCGAGTTGGGAAAGATGTTCGCTCCCTTTGGAGCCATTTATGACTTGGAAACCTACCAGCGTTTGTTGCAGATTCCGCAATGCCTCGGAGCCAAACACTCCTCGCTCAAGCGACAGCTCGAGTGGCAGCGTTTAGAATTGCGTGACGCGGTGCGCCCTGATTTTCTTGTTCTGACTGGTAACGATTTGGCTATTGATATGGTCATGTACGGCAGCGACTACCTACTCGGGCTCAGTACCTTTGCACCCGAAGAGTTTGTGCGCCGCGACAATTTATGGGCCGCTGGCGACAGCGATTTCTATGAGCTCAATGATTTGCTGCAGTACTTGGGTTTCCTGGCATTTCGCAACCCGGTTCCAGCCTACAAACACAACGCAGCTCAGTTCTTAAAGTTGCGCGGTTGGATTCAGACCTCGCTCACCTACCCCGGCAGTCCGACTCGTCCCGAAGCGGATGTCGCCATCCTGGAAGACATTTTAAATCGCTTGAAGTCGTTCTAAGCGGGTAGTTTTAAGAGCATAAGCAGTTCGCCATGTTTCTTCAGGGATAACAAGCTGTCTTCATGGCGTCGGGGCACGGACTGGCCAAAGTGTCGTGGCAACCAGCTTAACAAAGATTCTTCGCTAGCACGGACGGAAAGGTAGGGAAGTCGATCGGATGTACGGTCGCAAACGAACAAATACAGAAACACAGAGACACAGAGGACACTGAGTTTCCGCGCGGCGGGCTCTGTGAACTCCGTGTCTCTGTGTTTTAAGAATTAAACATTGTTCGCCATCGATCGCGGTTAGGCCAAGACACTGATCGGGCTTAAAACGACATCGTGTAGAACGTCATACCTAAAGACTCGTGTTGGGCCAGGGCCAACGCGCACTTTGAGATAGATAGGCAATATGGGTAGAGTTGCGCCCGCGGGGCTTTTAAGCGATGATTGTTGGCAGCTTTTACACGCTTCCAGTCGCTTGCGCAAAGTCCGCTATGATGTCCGAGATTCAGTT
>JBGSHW010000100.1:0-13326 GCA_041751975.1 Pirellulaceae bacterium | reverse complement strand
GTCCTCCGTCTTTTCAGAGATGATCTCAATGGTGTTGATGGCCGTCTCGAATTCGATACCCGGTAAAAGTCGCCGCAAGTCGTCGGCTGAGTAATCCTGAGCTCGAAGTAGCAGAAAGGCCCATTGCTCAAGCTTGCTGGCCTGGGAAATCGTCGCCTCTTGCAGATTATTCTTGGTTAATTCGACCGTGTGCACTTCGATCGCGTTTTCCAACTCACGGCCGCTTTCCCGGTCCATCATCTGAAAACGATGGTGGGCTTGGCGAGTGCCACGGAACAACACATGATTCAGCAGGCAAATCGACAGCGACGGATCAGCCAAGGCATAATTGCTCCCCTTGGACAATTGGTCCACATACATGCTACAGGCATAATGAATGAGTCGCTCAATGAGACCTGCATAAACCGAGACCTGCATTTCCACGTTCAACCAGCGACCTTTGGAGTCTCGGCAACGAACGTCTAGCACAATCAGCTTGCTCTCGGCGAATTCTTGATAGCTAAAGGGATTGAGGATCTCGACGGCCATGATCGGACAGGGAAAGTTGAGAATTGCGTTTAGAAGCCCAATCAGTGGTGTAGTATTTTCTGGCGAGCCGAAGACCTTTTTGAACGCAAAGTCAACAGTGAGTTTGATTCCGAGTGGCATTGGTGGGGCCAAGCAGTGATGCGGCGAGGGAATGAAAGTACTGATTGTAGCCCTTAGGCTGCTCGGCTGCTGTGCCAACCAAAGACGCCGCACGAACAATTGACCACCTCTCCGTCCGAGTTTATCCGGGCGGGAGGATGACTGACGGCTACCATGCCGCGTTGGTAGCCAGCAGTCATGCTTCCGCCGGGACAAGCCCTATTACCTAAGTGTGACCTGCTGAGTGATTAGCAACCAGCGATCAGCGATCGAGTTCAACCTCTTCGGAACCCCCTTCACCGGCGGCTGGCTCCCAACGCTCAAACGCGCGGGCGAGCAAGGCGATGTACAACCCACTGGACACGAGACACCCCAGAGCCGCACCGCTCAGATACACGACCGGAGCGTTTCCCAACATGAGTGTGGCGAGCAGAGCCGAGCAGGCAGCTACAACGATAGCGGGTGTAAGCATAGCGAAAAAAATCCAGACACTCAGCATCGCACGGCCTGCTGCCAACGCATCGCGCTGCTGCAGGGCCCGCGGGCGAATGATGTTCCAAGCACCCAGCAAGTTGATGTTGGCGATCACTACAATCGCTGCCGGGATCAATGCCACGGCGGTTTGTATAACCAGCCAACGATTGTCGGGCACCAAATAGAGAAACAATCCGGTCACCAAAACATGCAAGCTGGCCACTGGCAAGATCGGTCCAGCCAATTGACCAATGACGACACGCCAAGCTGCCATCGGTAGCGATTTGAGCATCTCACGCTGTGCGACCGGACCGAGAAACCCGACCGGCAGTTGCAGCAGGAGCAGAAAGTCAGCATAGGCCGTCAGCCCAGCCATCCATAGGATCGCGCTAGAGCCCGAAAGTCGCGAGCTATCGACCATCAGCGGCACGACCAGAATGACTCCCACGATCACCGCCGTGAACAACAAAAACCGGGGCAAAATCCGTAACGAGTGAATCATCTGCATCCAGGCCACACCACCCATCCCTCCCAGACTTGGGAACGGCGGCAAGCTGACGCGACTCATCCACCCCGTTCCAACCGACGCACCACTCCGCAACGCAGACTGCCGTCTTGCGATCGAATGATCAGTCCGCGCCGTCGAAGCTTCCAGATAGTCTCCACCCAGCAAGAAGACCAGCAACACCATCAATGCAAGCACGCCGATCCGCGGTGGAAGTAACTGCAAAGTATCCGGAAAGAATCGTTCAGCGGAGATCGGCTGGAACATCCATTTCAACGGTGGCAGCACGTACTGGCCAATCTCCGTCTCAAGCGCTGCCGCAGCGATCTTTGACAATTGCGGAGCCTCTCCGCGCGTTCGCACCAAGTTCATCGACTGCACGATCAACAGCAGCAAGGTTGCCACGCCGACCAGCGTGAATACGCGACGCAACTTTTTGACCAACCCCGGATGCGAACTGCGGGCGGACAGCGAGACGATCATCCCCACCAACAACGACACGCTAATCAACATCCACATGCCGATCATGGCGGACAGAAAACTACTGACGTAGGTCGCTGCGATTAACGCCAGCACCGTGGCGCTGATCAGCGATCGGTACGCGAGCCGCACCAAGTTCAGGGTCAGAACATCACGCGAACGAAAGGGGCCTCCCGCGACAAAGTGAATTTCGGCCGGACGCATCACCAAGCCTCGGTCGGCTGAGGCGGTCAACCAGGTCGCCAGCAGATAAATAAAAGCCCAGAAAGGCATCGCCGTGCCGAACCTGAGCGATGCCACCTCCGCCGCCCCAAAGCGTTGACTGAGGACAAACAAGCCGACAAACAGCAGCATCAAAACAAGCAAGGCTAACCTGCGCCAACTGCGACGGATGTCCGCCAACCCACGCAACCCGCCACGCAGGTCGAACCACAGCAGTTGCCATAAAGCAGGATGCATTCGTTGCTTGCAGTCTGAAGTTCAAAAGCGGTAAGAAACTCGGCTGGCACGCGCCGGGCGACGCGCTTCCTGCCGAAATTGTAGCTGCATTTAAGTCGCGTTGGGACCGGAGAGGGTGGGATCTTTGGCAAAGCCAGTACGAGGAGAGGTGGGGAATCGAATACGGGATCTTTAGCAAGATCCACTACGAAGAATTACTTGCGAATCAGGTGGGCCAAGGGACGATTGGCGCGGAGCTCGCTAGTGGTTCGCCACAGCACTTCGAGCGGCTCATCTTGGCTTGCATCGACGTCGCGCACGCGGACCCCGGCTTGAATGCTGGGCCAATCTTCCCCTTGCAGTTCGAGCACTTTGTTGATGGGGAGCGAAAGCTCGACTTCGTAACCACCTTCGACCCGGCGGCCCATCGCCCGAGCGCCGACGACGGGTCGACCCACGACCCCGGTTAACGTGCATTCTACCCACTCGTTTCCGGCTGGTGCGGCCACGATCACCGCCAGCGTTTCACGGCCGAGCTGGGTCGCCTGCAGTCTGGCGAGTTGCAAACGAGGATCGATGACCAGCGTGACGCTGTCCCCTTCCATGACCAAGTCATCGATGACTTTGGTGGCAAAGTAAATCGAGCTCTCGTCGTGGCGTAGCGTCAGACTGTACGAGCAATCTTCGACTCCGTTCCATTGCCCAATCGCTCCCGACAGATCGGGTGCGGCTCCCGTTGACCACCAGGGATCGGTCCACTCGTTCAAGTTCCCATCGACGGTGATCGTTTGTGGCGCCAACTCGTATTCTTTGTCGATAACCACGGGAATCGACCATTCGGCCCGCAACGGGGCCGCTTCATGGGAGGAGACTTTGATGAGCATCGTTGTCGCTTGAAAGCGTTCCAAGTCGACCGGTTCTTTCATTTCAAAACGGACGATCTTTTGAATCGCTTGACCGCTTTCGGCACGCAGCTCGATCGACTGGCTTTCCATCGACAGCCCAACCAACGGCAAACCCTCGATCTTGCCTTGAATGGTCACTGGCACCGAGAAGTCGTTCTTCAAAGCGATTCGCAGTTCACCCACTTGGATGTCATCACCAGAGATGAGAATGGGTTCAACCGCAATTTGCGTGGCTTGCAAGAAGCCGCGGAACCGCTCGATACTGCTTTCTGTCACCACGTTGGCTGGCAAGATGCCATCGAGCATCAAATTGGCTACACGCGGACCATCCTCTTCCATCGTCAACCAAGTAATGTGATCGAACTCTCCGTACGGAATGCCACGCAATTGCGAACCCCCGCCGGTCGTTGCCAGCGAATAGTACTGATGTCCCTTGCGCTCGTACTGAACGTAGTGATGAACATGCCCGGCGAAGACGGTGTGCGGCCGCTCCCCTAACAACTCGCTCACCTTGGACCAATTCGTCGAATCGGGATTGCCGGCAAGCTGATCGCGCTCGCTGAATGTCCAAATGGGTTTGTGCAGAAACAACAGCGTCCAGCGGGCTTCGGCGTTGTCGCGCAAGTCCGCTTCCAACCATTTCAATTGCTCGTCGCCGATGTGCGCGGAGGGATCTTCGCTGTTGAGGCAGACAAAGTGGACTCCTTTGTAATCAAACGAATACCATTCACGACCAAACTTCTCACGCCAAATGCGATGCATTTTGGGATTCGTAACATCATGGTTGCCCGGCACGAAGAAGAACTTCATTTGCATCTGATCGATGAAGCCAAGGAACTCAGCCCACTGCCGTTCAATTTCAACATCGTCTTCGGTGTAACCTTCGATCAAGTCTCCGACCGAGACCACGAAGTCAGGACGAAGCCAATTGATGCGTTCAACCGCTTGCATCCAAATTCCTGGCCGGTGGCCACCGGTGCGGTCGGTCATAATGGCAATCGAAAAGCGGTTGGGATCGGTCAAGGCGGGCTTATTCGACCAAGGCTTGGGACCGTCGATCTCGGGGAGCAACAAACCGGTTCCAATCTCCGGACCCTTTTTCTCATCCGCGTCGTGCGCGTGGCCATCGTGCGGGCCATCATGGGGACCATCGTGCGTTGTCGGATGGGCTACCGCCATGGAACTTGCCAGCAGCCACAGCATGCAGTGAACGCTCAAGGCGTAACGGATCCCCTGAGAGAGTTTTCGCTGAGTGAGCTTTCGCTGGGCGAGCTTTGGATGGAGAACTTCGAAGAACATAGGGCCTGATCCTGTAAACGTACTGACCACACAACCTTGGTGTGTGGCCAGTGTAGCCGTGTGGGCAGTCGTTGCCAAAGGTCCCCGAGTGAAGAATTGCTTAAGAGCTGAAGTGGATTGAGCAAAGGAGATGCGCCGGCCGCGTCAGGAGCGGCCGGCTGCCAGAGCTGCTAGGAGGCGTGCTGCAGCAAACCGGCCGAGCTCGTTTTTCCACTCTTGGTTTCATCCACCTTGCTCGGCTTAGCGGAGTGCGCTTGCAGTTCGCCACGCAAAATCTTGACGTCGGCGGGAGCGAGCAGCCCAAGAGTGATACGATTGCCTTTGATTTTGACGATTTCGACGGTGATGTTGCCATCGATAACCAGCTTCTCACCCACTTTGCGACTTAGAACGAGCATTTGGATTCTTCCTTGAGTTCGATTGCAGCGGCGAAATGTTGTTGTTGGTCTGCCGCGTCCCAACAGGATTAAGTATCAGCCTGCCCCGTGACAACTTTGGTCACAGTCAACAGAAATCCCAAAAAAACCTTAGCCCCCCCGACTGCGGAATCTCCCGAGCGGGTTGGACCAATCCTGGACGGGTGAATATACTGTAAACGCGATAGGAAACAGTGGGAGAGATTCCGCGCGTGGTCGCAGCCAGATTGCCTGGGAAGACGCCGTAGGCAATGTGCCTCGGAAGAATCATAGGCAAAATGCTTGCCAAGACGCGGAACGCCGAAGGCGCAAAGAGGCCCTGAACCGCTCAGGCACCAAGAACCGCTGCAAAACAAATCGTCTCTGGAGAGCGATTCAGTGATCTAGTCAAGCCGCAACTTGCAAGCCGCAAGCCGCCTGGCCCGGTCGCGACGGAATCCACCGAAGGGGAAAGGCTCAGGCCGAGATCTCTCAGGTATCAAGGACAGAGGGGCAAACAAGTTGAGATGTGGGATCGCGACACGCACCCACCTCCCGACTCCCACTTCGTTTGCTCTTTGAAAGTCCAGGTCTGCCATGCCGAACGTTCGTAAACCCGTGCCATTCCCTGCCGCCGCGCTGTCTCCATTCGTCTCACGACACATTGGTCCGCGCGATCATGAGATCCAAACGATGCTCTCGCAGTTGGGTTACGAATCGCTGGACGATTTAACGCGGGCGGTGGTCCCTGCCAACATCGCCGACGACTCCCCGATGGATCTGCTGCCGGGTGTAACCGAGGAAGAAGCACTCGCAGAGCTCAAGCAACTGGCGAGCAAGAACCAGGTACTTCGCAGCTTTATTGGGCAAGGCTACTACGGCACCCACACTCCCAAAGTGCTGCAGCGCAATGTGCTGGAGAATCCAGCCTGGTACACCGCCTACACCCCTTACCAACCGGAGATTTCGCAAGGCCGCTTGGAAGTGCTGTTCTACTTCCAGACGCTCGTCTGCGAACTGACCGGCATGGATATCTCCGGCGCATCGCTACTGGACGAAGGGACGGCGGCGGCTGAGGCCATGACCTTGTGCCAGCGCTCGAGCAAGACCAGCGCTAAACGTTTTTTGGTGTCGACCTTGTGCCATCCCCAGACGATCGAGTTGCTTGAGACGCGGGCCGCTCCGCTCGGTATTGAAATCGTCACGTTTGATCAACGAGTGGCTGTGGCCGACTGGAACGACGTGTTTGCGGTGATCGTTCAGTATCCTGCAACCGACGGATCGGTGGGTGATTTCGCTGATTTGATTGCTGACGCACACGCCCACAAGGCGATGGTGGTGATGGCGACCGACCTGCTCGCGTTGACGTTGTTGAAGGCTCCCGGCGAACTGGGTGCGGATGTGGTCGTAGGCAATACACAGCGGTTCGGAGTTCCGCTCGGCTTTGGCGGCCCTCACGCTGCCTTCCTAGCCACGAAAGATGTTTTTAAGCGGACTTTGCCAGGCCGTTTGGTTGGGCAATCGGTCGACTCGCATGGCAACCCGGCTTTTCGCTTGGCTCTGCAAACGCGAGAACAACACATTCGACGCGAGAAAGCGACATCGAATATCTGCACCGCTCAGGCGCTGCTGGCTATCATGGCCACGCTTTACGCTTGTTACCACGGTCCCGAGGGACTGCGGGCAATCGCAGCTCGCGTCCACGGCTTGACCATGCGTTTCGCTCGCTCTCTGCAAAAACTCGGACTGCAACTTGAATCCGACCGCGTCTTTGACACGCTGACCTTCGTCACGGGCGATAAGACCACGGAACTGCTGAAGCGGGCTGTCGAAGCGGGTTACAACCTGCGACATGTAAGCAAGACAAAAATTGGAGTGGCCTTCGACGAGACCACGACCGAAGCCGATGTTCAAAACCTCGTGCAGCTGTTGGGTGGTCAAGGCGCGGTAGCGGAGGACGATTCAACGACGTTGCCCGCCGATTGCCTACGCAACGATACGTACCTTTCGCAGGCGGTGTTTCATCAATACCGCAGCGAAACCGAGATGATGCGTTATCTGCGGCGTCTCTCCGAAATGGATATTGCTCTCGATCGTTCCATGATCCCACTCGGATCATGCACCATGAAACTGAACGCAGCGAGTGAAATGACTCCGGTGACTTGGCCCGAATTCAGCTCCATCCATCCCTTCGCCCCACCTGAGCAATCGCAAGGGTATCGCGAGATGATCGATCAACTGGAAGCGATGTTGTGTGCCGTCACCGGCTACGATGCGATCTCATTGCAACCCAACGCGGGATCGCAGGGTGAATACGCGGGCTTGCTGGCAATCAAGCAATACCATGAGTCACGCGGTGACATGCGCCGCGATATCTGCTTGATCCCGAGCAGCGCCCACGGTACCAATCCAGCCAGCGCGCAGATGGCCAACATGCAGGTCGTGGTGATCAAGTGCGATGAGGCGGGTAACGTCGACTTGTCCGACTTGGACGCTAAGATCGCCGCGTATCCCCAACGTGTTGCGGCAATTATGATCACTTATCCTTCAACTCACGGTGTCTTTGAGGCGGGGGTCACGGCCGTTTGCGAAAAAGTGCACGCTGCAGGGGGACAAGTCTACATCGATGGTGCCAACCTGAATGCACTCGTCGGCGTAGCCAAGCCGGGCAAGTTCGGTGGCGATGTCTCGCATCTGAATCTGCACAAGACCTTCTGCATCCCTCACGGCGGAGGAGGGCCTGGGGTGGGTCCTGTCGGAGTCCGCAGTCACTTGGCCCCATTCTTACCGAAGGATGGTGAACATGCTTCGCGCCGTGGACCGATCGTTAGCTCGGCCCCCTTCGGCAGCGGTAGCATTTTGCCGATCTCGTGGATGTACATTCGCATGATGGGATCGGCTGGTCTACGACGCGCCACCCAAGTAGCGATCCTCAATGCCAACTACATTGCCAATCAGTTGCAGGCCAACTACTCGATTCTCTACACCGGCAATCGCGGGTTGGTGGCGCACGAGTGCATCATCGATACTCGTCCGATGAACGAAGCGACGCATGTATCGGTCGATGATATCGCCAAGCGCTTAATCGACTATGGCTTCCATGCACCCACCATGTCCTTCCCAGTGGCTGGCACATTGATGATCGAGCCGACGGAAAGCGAGTCGCTGGCCGAGCTCGACCGCTTCTGCCGCGCAATGAACTTGATTCATGCAGAGTATGAGAAAGTTCGCAGTGGCGCTTGGCCGGCGGAAGACAATCCGTTGCACAACGCGCCGCACACCATCGATGCGGTGCTGCACGAATCGCCGAACCCGGCTTATTCACGAAAGACCGCCGCCTGCCCCGATCCAACGGTCGACTACCGTGTGAAGTATTGGCCCCCCGTTGGCCGCGTCGACAACGTCTATGGAGATCGCAATCTCGTCTGCTCCTGCGCACCGGTTTCGAGTTATGCCACGGAGGTTGAAGAAGACCAGGGGGTCCTGCAGAGCTCCTCAACATAGGCGACCGTGCCGCGTGAGTACCCGCATGCTGAAACCTGCCACACATAGGGGCTCTGGCCCAAAACAATCAACCCTCAGCACATCATCAAGCTGTCGAGCGTAAGGCCATCGAGCAGCTCGCGGCCAATCCGCATCTCATGCTCCGGGTTATAGTGCGGGCTTAGGATCTTTCGCTCGCACCCCCGCAGTGAAATGAGCGCCCCTTCTTGGGCTCCCTCCATTGCTACAATCGGCGAGTCATAATGCTCCCCGTCGCGGCGGGCGATCAAAGCCACCGAATGATCGTCGAGTTCCACGCGACTGCCGAGCGGGAATAGAGTCAGTTGATTGATCATGGCCCGCATCACGTCTGCCTGAATCGTGCCTGCCCGGCATTGATGAAGTAAAATGCGAATCGCGTCATGCGGAATAATGGCAGGACGCCCTGGACTAGGCGAAATCAATGACAGGAAAATGTCCGCCGCATTGAGTATGCTCGTTAATGGGTGCAGCCGATGCTTTTTCAATCCGCGTGGAAATCCGCTCCCATCCGGCAATTCGTGGACCTGCAAAATCAGCTGCTTGACCGGCTCGGAAATGGAATAGCAATCGCTCAGCAGATTGACGGTAAGCTTGGGGTGCGAACGGTAGAGTTCGGCCTCTCCGGAATTCAGCGCACGGCTGCCATCACGCAACTCAAGCGGCAGGAGAAACAGTCCCAGGTCGTGCAGTAAACCGGCCAGCCCTACCAGTTCCACATCGCTATCTGACAATCGCAGCTCCATCGCGATCGCGCTCGCCAACACGGACAACTGCGCAGATCGAGCTGAGAGCTTCAGCGCATGTTCATCGCGATGGGACGCAAGAATCGCTTGATCGGAGTCCTCAATCAGCATGGCCGCAATGGCTTCGGGTACGCGGCACAGTTCGGCCATCGGAGCGGCAGACATGTCGAGCGCGTCAGATTCAACGCCATCGAGCAAGTTGAGCGCATGGTCTAACTGGGCAGTAAAGCGGGCTGCGCGCACCGACGAATGCGGTTCTTTAGAGCGATCGACACGCTGCGCGTGCTTGGCCATAGCTGTCCGCGGCGCCATGTCAAGGCTTGAGGACGGACGGTTCAGTCTCGCATAATCGCGGACACCTACCTGGATATGTCCGATACCTCGGACCTTGAGCCGCTCGATGAAGCTGCCGGTCAATGGCGTTCCGGCCGCCAACAAGACCCGTCCAGCGTGGTCGAACACGTCCTGCGTGCACACGTAACCTGCCTCGAGATCGGCGACGGCGACGCGTCGATCAGTCGTGGTGTGCTGGCTAGCGGCTGGCATCTGCTCCTCCGTACCCAATAGTGAGTACTCGAAACGAACGTTCGGACGGATGAATTCTTATGGGATTTGTGGCAGCATGCAACGCTAGCTCACGCGAGACCAAGAGCGCGTCGCCAGCCCCGTGTGTTGCTAGAAACCTCAGATTGACATATCGATAATAGCGATCGCAACGATCGTTCCCAGGCTCTGCCTGGGAATGCCTCGTTCCCAGGCTCTGCCTGGGAATGCCTGCCCGGAGGCTCCCGCCTCCAGCTCCCTCGCTCCCCGGCTCTCCCCTCTTCATACCCCACAACTTCTCCAAGAACCCCGTGAGCTTGCCTCATGGGTGAATGAGTTTTGAAGTTAGCCCGTCTTCCCCCAACTCCCAACCTTTCCCTGCCGCTCGCCGTTAAGGGCGGCGAGCGGCAGGGGAGGTGCGTTGCTTCGCGCCATCCTAACAATCAAAACGGTTAGCTCGTGCCCGGCTAGCTGGCATGGGGCACAGGCTTCCAAACACTCCCATCGCTCCGCTGCGGTTTTCCACAACAACTCCACCCCGCGACAGCCCCGTGTTCGCCCGCATCACCCACGAAAAAAACTCCAGAACCCGTTCAGGCCGACCAAAACATTGTATGCACCCGTAGCCATCGGCTATACTCCAATCATCAGTAACCAGAGATCCTTGGTTCCTGACGCCCTCCAATGGCAAAACGGTCGAAAACCTCCGCCACTCCCGCAAGACGGCAACGCTCAATGGTGCGGCCCCAAGAATGTCTCGAAATGATAGCGCTGATCCCGAATCTTTCATGTGCATCTAGTTGATCTTAATCCTCTCCCTCCGGAACTAAGGCCCTTTGGCTCCGAGTTGACTGTTGCTGGATCGCCTCGTGCGGTTCGCACGCGTTCATCCCAACGCGAGTCGGTCGGATGGACTGGTGATGGCGAGTCCTGGTCGGTTCATGACGTGCGTATAGATCATGGTGGTCTTAACATCCTTGTGTCCCAACAGTTCTTGCACGGTTCGAATATCTGCACCGTCCTCCAGCATATGAGTCGCAAAACTGTGGCGTAAGGTGTGTGGTACCGCAGGCTTGTCAATGTTTGACAATGCCAACGCTCGACCAAAATGGTTGGCAAGCGTCGCTTGGTTCTGAGTTCCAGCCGAAACCTCCTTCTCCACAGCCAAGTCGGTCAGGAATTCAGTGATCTCGCGCTCGCCACAATCCTCCAGTTTTTTACTTCCGACATGCTTTTGAAAACGACCCATCCAACCCAAGTAAGCCTTTTCCGTAAATATGGGATGGTGCAGGAACCGCAAGCGTCGTTGCATTTCCTGAATCGGCTCCAAATCGGTTTGCTTGATCTTTCCCGCATTGTCTTCACCTTCCACTCCATGGAATTTGGCGTAACCAGAAAGCCACTTGGGTAGCCAATCCCGCACGCCGTCCTTGAGTGTTTTCAACGCCACACACCTTCGAAAACGTGCCACAGTCATCGTGACCCCTCCTGTCACAAGGTTGCATCAACGTCCCTTACGGAACGATCATCGGCGACGACCGAAACATAAGCCGCAGAGAATTTTCTAGATAAAAACGGCCTTCGTATTGCTTTGGAATCAGGCAATCGCTAGCTTTGGGGGAAGGAAGTCATTTCACGGGTCGTCCGTGGAATAAACTCTAAAAATCAGATTATCTAAGGTAAGTCCGAGGATCATTAATCGTTCTACGCATCTACCTTGGCGTTCACCTTGGACTTAATGCGTTCTGTTTCTTGCTGTGCAACGTGTCGCCACTGGTCGCCATGCTCCAAATAGAGATTCAGCAACCAGTGAATGACTGCCGCTTGTTCTTCCTCGGCCTTCGTTTGAATTTCATGCCCATCCTCACGCAACACTTGGGCGACCGAATAGCACCAAAAATTGGGCCTCCCAAGAATCCATCGCGTTTCGTCATTCAGAGGAACGAGCTTAGAACAACGCGATGCACCCCTGTTCTCGGTCGCGTCTTTTTGTGAATACATGTTTTTCTCCTCGAACTGGGTTATCGCTATTCGTTCTTCGGTTCTTCACAGAATCATCCGCTATTGCTTCGGGGCTCCTCTTTGGCGATAATTGGCAAACCGGAGCAAACAAAATGAGTAGTCCACCAGACACAAGCATACGAGACAAAGTGACGGAAACCATAAAGACGCTTCCCGACGATGCGTCGTGGGACGATGTCATGTATCGAATCTACGTCCGACAAAAGATCGAAAACGGACTTAAGGACGTGACAGATGGCAATACCGTCACGGTTTCGGATGTCAGAAAACGTTTCGGCCTGCCAGAATGATGAGTGTCAAATGGACTCGTAGTGCGATCCAGGATCTCGCTGGAATCCACGCTCACATAGCTCAAGACTCTCCTCGTTACGCAATTTCTGTCGTTGATCGGTTGACCAACAGAACCAAGCAGATTTCTGTATTTCCTTTCTCTGGGGAAATGGTACCCGAGTACAACACAGAAAAAATCCGTGAAATAATCGAATACTCTTATCGTTTGATCTACTTGGTGGAGAACGAATCGATATACGTCCTTGCCGTGATACATGGCGCGCTACCGCTGCCTGATTCCGCGCCGCTCAATACCGGATAAATCGGGTAGCCGCCGCCATTGCTGACGGCAGCCCCCACACCACCGTACATGCGGCTCCGCATACGGCGGTTCGACGAAGGACTTAAGCCCGAATTCGGAGTAGCATCGGGAGTACAGTTTCAGTGCTGGGCGCATCGACTACTGGCTCCATCAGATACTCTTGGGTCAAACTCAAGGCTGGCTTCTCGATCCGCGCCAATGCGGTATGTCCCGGTCGGGACAACGAACCTATGGTCTCTTCAAGCGAAGAGGGGTTCCCTCGCACCAAGCAAATCCATGGCTCCTCCTGCTTCATCGTTCGGTCCTTCCTGTCTCGACTGGATGCCAAGGGTCAGTACTACGACCTCTGCTGACTTCTGCATCGCCCAAGCCAGCTTCCGCTGGTCTGTTCCAGGCGTTCTGGCAAGCCATACTCCCTGGAGCAACGGCGACACTAATGTCGCCAATGCAGGTCTCCCCGGATAAGAACATAAATTTTCGCTGCGCAAGCTCGCCATTTACCTGATCGATCAACTGGGAACGGCTTTGTGATGTTGGGCTCACTCGCCCGACCGATCCGGCCTTGTATGATGTTTCTGTTCGTAACCTCGCAGTTTTGGCTAAGGCTTCCTTCCCACCCAACGGTCGCCCGTACGCGGTTGCCTTCGCCTAGTGCTTTGCCAATCGGAGTTGTCATTTGGTATACTGAGCTCCTTGAGACTCCCAGTCTCGCACAGGGGACTAATCCCGAAAGATGGCACCCCCTAAACTTATGCCCATGACGGGCGTACCCAAGCAT
>JBGSHW010000099.1:0-9455 GCA_041751975.1 Pirellulaceae bacterium | reverse complement strand
GATCACCACGGCCAGTTTGCTGCAGATGAAGCAGCGTGGTGAGCGGATTAGCATGCTCACCGCCTACGATTTCACCATGGCCGCGCTGCTTGACCAAGCTGGGGTCGACATGCTCTTGGTCGGCGACAGCCTGGGGATGGTCGTACAGGGACGCAGCACCACCATTCCCGTTACGCTTAGGCAGATGATCTATCATGGCGAGATGGTAGCCCGTGCGGCGAAGCGAGCGATGGTGGTCGTCGACTTGCCATTTCCGCATGGCCAGCTGGGAATTAACGCGACGCTCCGTGTTTCGGCCCGCATCATGAAAGAGACCGGCTGCCAAGCGGTTAAGCTGGAGGGTGGGGCCGAGCAAGCCGAGACCATTCACGCGCTCGTCGCAGCAGGCATTCCCGTGATCGCGCACGTCGGCTTGCGTCCGCAGAGCGTGCATGCGGTGGGAGGTTATCGGGTGCAGCGCGATGAGCCTCGAATCGAGCGCGATGCCTTGGCTGCGCAAGACGCGGGTGCTTTTTGTGTCTTGATGGAGTGTGTGCCGCAAGGACTTGCTAAATCGCTTACCGATAAGTTAAGTGTACCTACGATCGGTATTGGTGCCGGCGCCGACTGCGATGGTCAAGTGCTGGTCACTCACGACCTGCTCGGGCTGACATTGGGGCGTGTCCCCAAGTTCGTCCGTCCGCTCGCCAACTTGGCTCTGCAGATCCAGCAAGCCGCCGCCGAGTACAACACCGCCGTACGCCAGGGGAACTTCCCCAGCCAAAAAGAAGCGTTTGAGTAAACGGGGTATCCAGAGTTATTCGGTATACGCTGGTCGTCAGGTGTTATCGGCGATAACTGCTGCGGCCCCTCCCCGGCCCTGATAGGCCGACCCCATGCAAAATCCCAACCTCGAGTGAATCAAGTGACCTTGCAAACTATAATGACCTTCCCCATTGTGCGCGGACAGGTGACGGCCGCACTCATCACCCTCGCATTCAGCATGACTTCCTTCTTCAACGTCGCGGTGGCTGACAAGCCCAACGTGCTGTTGATCCTCGCCGATGACCTTGGCTACTCCGACCTGGGGTGCTATGGGAGTGAAATTGACACGCCCCATCTAGATGCATTGGCAACGGATGGCTTGCGTTTTACGCAGTTCTACAACACGGCCCGCTGCTGGCCCACGCGTGCCGCCATTCTGACTGGTTATTATGCACAACAAGTTGGACGCGACGCCTTACCCGATGTATCTGGTGCAGGCAGAAGTGGCGGTGGCGCCAGGAACGGTCGTCCTGCCTGGGCTAAGCTCTTGCCGACGATGCTCAAGCCCCTTGGCTATCGCGCCTACCACTCAGGCAAATGGCACGTCGATGGCAAACCGGTCCAAGGTGGCTTTGATCGCGCCTTCACCATGGACGACCACGATCGTTTCTTCTATCCCCAAAACACCACGCGCGACGATCAACCCCAACCGGCAATTCCCCCCGGGAGCGACTACTATGCCACAACGGCTATTGCCGACCATGCCATCGAGTGCTTGCAGGAACACGCGTCCGAGCACGCTGAACAACCGTTCTTTCACTACTTAGCCTTCACCGCCCCGCACTTTCCACTTCATGCCCCAGCCGCAGATATCGCCAAGTACCGCGGTCGGTACGATGCCGGCTGGGACACGATGCGAGAGCAGCGCTGGGAACGGATGTCCGCCATGGGACTGGTCCAAGGCAGGCTCTCGGCGCTCGAACCAGAGGTAGGACCACCTTATCACTTTCCCGATGCCCTTGAAAAACTGGGCCCTGGCGAAGTCAACCGCGAGCTTGCGTGGAGCGCGTTGAGCGCCGAACAACGGACATTTCAAGCGGCCAAGATGGAAGTGCATGCCGCCATGGTCGATCGCATGGACCAGGAGATTGGTCGAGTCATCGCGCAGCTAAAGGCTATGAATGCGTACGAGAACACCTTGATTCTGTTCCTCTCCGATAACGGTGCCAGTGCCGAGATCATGGTCCGCGGCGATGGACATCAGCCCGACGCGTCTCCTGGCTCGGCCGACACCTATCTGTGCCTGGGCCCCGGTTGGTCCAGCGCCGCGAACACGCCGTTTCGCCGTCATAAGACGTGGGTCCACGAGGGTGGTACGTCGACCCCGCTGATCGCCCACTGGCCGGCTGGGATTCCGCGCGATCCTTCAGCAGAGGTAGATCCAAAAAACACCAACCCTCAAGGTGCGTTGCGACATCAAGTCGGTCATGCGATCGACTTGGCTCCCACCATCATGGAGCTGGCCGGCGGACAGTGGCCGGTGGCTGCTGCGGAAGCCGACCAAGCCGCCACTGCTCCTGCACCACCAGCCGCTCCTGCACCACCTGCACCTCCCGGGCAAAGCCTTGTTCCTGCATTCGCTCAGGATAGCCAAACAGAGCGGGTAATCTGGTGGTACCACGAGGGAAACCGTGCGTTGCGCAAAGGCAACTACAAGCTGGTGGCCGCCCACGATGAAGCATGGCAATTGTATGACCTGACCAACGATCGCATGGAAGAGCAGAACTTGATCACTGGTCTGCCGGAGAAGGCTGCCGAACTGCAGCAGGCATGGGAGCAGTTCACCGGCTCGATTCGTGAGAGTAGGTGAAGTATGAAGAATGAGGCCTTGTGGAATATGCAGCCGGGAGCGGGAGGTTCCGGCCGAGCTTTTTGGGGTTCCGCCGCATAGCATCCACAAGCCAAGAGAGCAGTGTCTCTTGCTTGTGAACGGCAGGACGGCTTGTGAACGGCAGGAGGCGACCCGCTTAGGGCTTGAACTTGGCGGCTGGAATCTTGACAACCCCGAGGTCGTTTACGCCAGACTTGAGAGTGATCTCCATCCGGCCACGGCCCCACTTTTGCTTCTTGCCGTCGACGGTGACGTCATCGATAGCACCCGCAGCCGACTCGTGCCAGACGCGGAAGGTCACTTGACCCACAGGTAGATCTTTGATTTCAATCACACCCTCTGCATCGGAAACACCGACGTAGGGGTGGTCGAGAACGATCACATGCGCCTTCATCCAGGGATGGACGTTGCATTCGACCGGCATGGCCGATGGCTCTTCAACACCCTTCTTGAGCTCGATCTTCTTGGAACCACCAACCGGGATCAGCACGTTGACGGGTTGATTGAAGAAATTGAAGTTGGCGTTGTGACCGGTTTGGTCGCTATTGAAAACTTCGATCGTCTGCCCGGGGCGGGTAACCAACACCTTCGGTTCGAACATGCAGTTCTTGTTGTCCAGCTTATGAATCGCTGCTGGAGCCTCTTTAACGGCAGCGATCGGCTTGGCCTCGCTCTTCTTCTCGTCGTACATCAACACGATGTTTTTGATTCCACCGTCGGCGCCGACGATAAGCTTGTCTTCGAAAATTTTGAGCGGAGCGCAAAAGGCATCGCGGCTACCGTCGATGGGCTTGGGAGCCGGGGCTTTCCCGTCGCAGACCAATTTCAGGCGAAGAGTGGCGGTTTCTTCAGCCTGCGCGGCAGATGGGGCGGCAGCGACCAAGCTCAACAAACCAACTAGGCAGCCGGACCATATCGTTTTTTTCATCAAATTCTCCGAGATTTCTCTAAAGGGGGTTTCTATACGAACGCACTCGCGTTTTGGCCGGAGGAGATCGTGCCGACAACCTGCAGCCATCGAGCCTGTCTCGGCTACAGCGGCAAATTCGGTGACTCCGTTCGCGAGGCGACAATAAACAAATTGGGGGCATTGGCGACTTGGTCTGTAAGTCGCGGCAGGTCCCCCATTATACAAGCACCCCCTTCAAATGCCAAACGGCAAGAGGTACGAGGAGGCTTTACGGATTGAATATCTCTGGAGCCAGCTTTACAACCCCGAGATCGTTCACGCCCGCTTTGAGAGTGAGTTCCACGCGACCACGCTCCCAGCGTTGCGTCTTCCCGGCGACGGTAACTTGGTCGATACCGCGTCTGGCTTCCCCATGCCAGATTCGAAATGCGACGATGCCCACCGGTAGATCCTTGATCTCAATCAAACCCGACTCGTCCGATAGTCCAACATAGGGATGCTCCAGCACAATCAGGTAGGCTTTCATCCATGAATGGACAAAACAAGACACGGAAATTACCGCTGGTCCTTCAATCCCACTTTCGATCTGAATTCGCTTGCTTTTCCCTTGGGGAGTCAATATCTCCACTGGGGCTGCAAACGAATCGAGAGAGGCGAATTGAAAGGCATGGCCAGTATCGTCGTTATTGGACACTTCAATTGGCTGACCAGGTCGAGCGACCAGCACTTTAGGCTCGAACAGGCAGTTGGTAATCCTCAACTGATGAACGGACTCCGGGGGTTCCGTGGCAGTGGCAGTTGGCTTCGCCTCGCTCTTCTTCTCGTCGTACATCAAGGCAACATCGCGAATGCCCCCATCCTTAGATACGATTAATCTATCTTCGACCAGCTCCAGTGTGGCGCAGAACGGATCCCGAGACCCGTCGATCGCTTTCGGCACAGGCACGTCGCCGTCATACACCAGTTTCAAACGTAGAATTGCGGTCTCTTCGCCTTGGGCAACGGTTGTTAGGACTGCGACCAGCGCGCTCCAGCCAAGCAAAGCACCAAACAGCCCACGGCTGTACATTGTCTTAGTCATCTGCGTCTTTCAGATCCAAAGGGCGATAAAGCGTTGAAAACTCATTAGGCTATCAACAGATCAAGAACTACAGCGGTGCATCGAGCCTTTCGGGCAATCCAGATTGTCCGTCTACGTTGGTTCGACTTCAGACTTCAGACTTCAAACTTCAGACTTCAGACTTCAGACTTCAGACTTCAGACTTCAGACTTCAGACTTCAAAACTAAGCCCCTGCAATTGTCACGGGTACCGCTTTGAAGGCTGGGGTTTTGGATTGCGGGTCGAGGGTCCGCGGGACGAGCACATTGGCTTCGGGGTAATACATCATCACATTGCCCGGTTTGATCGCATCGTAGGCCCGCGCCAAATAACCACGAATTTCACCGACTTGGCTACGAACCACAATGGGCTGATCTTTGCTTAGCCCCAAACGTCGGATGTCATCGGGATGCATGAGCACGAGATCGCGGCGTTCTTGCCCTCGGTAAAGGTCTTCTTCTTCATAAACGACCGTGTTGAACTGGCCCTCGCTACGGATGGTCATCATCCGCAGTTCGCCCGTATCGGTGGCGATCAAGTTGGGGAGTGCATGGCGATGCAAGACGGCTTTGCCATCGGCCGTCGCAAACGGAGGCTTATGAAACGTCCGTCCTGCAATCTGGAACTCTTGTTTTGTCTGTCCGATGTCGCTGACCGGTGAGTAGCCCGGCACGACTTTGCTGATCCAGTGGCGAATCGTATCGGCCTGCTCCATCTCTTTCCACTTGATCGCGTCCGAATCACCGACGATCCGCTTGGCGATCTCGGCGATCACATGAATCTCACTACGCGGACCAGGGACGCGAGGTTCTCCACCGTCACTCAAACGGACAAAGTTGAACATCGATTCTTGGGTGGTCGGCTGCGGCTCTTCGTCGCGAGCCAACACCGGGAGAATCAACGTTTCTTCGGCGAGCGTCTGCACATGGCCCGTGTTGAGGGTGGTACTGAGTGTGACCAACAAATCCAGCTTATTGAGTGCTTCGCGGGCGTAGGTGGCATCGGGATTGGAACCAAACAAGTTGCCTCCCAAGCAGATCCCCGCCTTCAACCGCCCTGTCTGCGCGGCTTCCATGCAGGCCATCGTGTCCAAGCCCGGGGTGGTTGGAAGTTGCACTCCAAAGTGCGTTTGGAGCCCGTTGAAGATCTCATCCTTGAGTTTCGGGGTGACCCCTACCGACCCGATCCCTTGAACATTGGAGTGCCCGCGAATGGGCATCATCCCGGCTCCTTCGCGACCGACCATCCCGCGCAACAACGCCAGGTTCACGATGGCTTCTACATTTTCGACACCGTGCACATGATGGGTGATCCCCATAGTCCAACTGAAGATGGCCGCTTGCGAGCGTGAGTAAAGTGCCGCGATGTCGCGCATCTCGGCTTGCGACACTCCACTCTTAGCTTCCAACTCGGGCCAATCGAGCGCCTTCAACTGATCCATGTAGGCCTCGGCGTCGCGGCAATGGGCGTGAACAAACGGCGCATCGACATGCCCGGTCTCGACGACCACCTTGGCAATCCCAGTCAAGAGCGCCAAGTCGCCGCCAATGTGCGGTTGGATGACATGGCTGGCAATGTTGGCCTTGAAGAGCATGCTCCGCACATCGCTCGGGATGCGGAATTTCATAAGCCCCAGTTCACGGACTGGATTGATGACGACAACATGCCCACCACGACGCCGCAAATGGGTCAAAGAGGTCATGAGCCGCGGGTGATTGCTGGCTGGGTTGCCACCGATGACAAACACCAAATCGGACTTTTCGATGTCATCCAGGGTGACGGTGGCCGTCCCCGTGCCCAGCGATTTATTCAGCCCCACGCCGCTGGCTTGATGGCAGTAGTAGCTGCAGTTGTTGACATTGTTGGTGCCGTACAGGCGGGCGGCGAGCTGCAGTAGAAACGCAGCTTCATTGCTGCTGCGGCCGCTGAAGTACCAGAACGTTTCGTCGGGTGTCAGGGCATTGAGTTTTTTCGCAATTCGCTCGTAGGCGTCGGCCCAGGTCGTGGTTTTGAAGTGGCTGCTGCCGCGGGTGGCCAACACGGGCTGAATCAACCGTCCGGAAATCTCCAGTTGCCGAGGAGTCCACTGCTGCAACTCGGCAATACTATGTTTCGTCCAAAAATCGGCCGTGATGGCGGGTTGCATGTCGGAGACCATCGCCTGGACCGACTTCTTGCAGACTTCGGGGAACGAGCCACGTTCGTTGACCATGCCACCTCGCTGTCCCCCCATCCCAAGGGCGCAGGTCTTGCAGGTATTTTTGCTGCGGAGCGCTTTGTAGAGCTTCCAAACGCCCCCCGCTTCCTTGGCCTTTTTGAACGTGTAGCGCATGGCTGCCCAGCCGCCACCATTGTTGACTCGTCGCATAACTAGCTCTTCGTGAGGGGAGGGGCCAGCGGACACCGCTTGGCTGAAGTCTCAGGCCGTTCGTATTCTCAGGCCATTGGTATTCTCAGGGCGTTAGCAAAATAACTCGCCCGAAGCGTTCAGTCCATTATGGGCGAACGGGGGACCGGAAGTCAAAGTGGGTTGCGATGGGTTACGATTGGCTCGATTTGATTTACAATTCTGCCTCGCCGTAGCCGGTTCGACGAGGGTCGGTGTTAGCCGGCTATGGATTTCATCAATAACTCGCTGCTAGCGGTCTGTCCACAACCCGAAGCGTGAGCGAGGGGATGACGGGTCCCTCGCTCACGCTTCGGGTTGGGATTCAATCGGCAGCCCTGCGGCTGACAAGCATCCCGATCTTCAGAGTACCCTTTGTCTCGGCGTAACGCCAAAATCAGACTATGAAAATTTTAATCATCGGCAACGGCGGACGCGAACACGCTCTCGCTTGGAAAATCAAACAATCTCCACGGGTGACCGATATCTTTATCGCACCTGGGAATGCTGGCACGGCCCGCGAGGGGGTGAATGTGCCGATCGCCGTCGATGACATCGCGGGTTTGGTGAAATTTGCCAAAGCCGAGAAAATCGACTTGACCGTGGTCGGCCCTGAAGCTTCGCTGGCACTGGGTGTGGTGGATGCCTTTGAGTCGGAAAAGTTGCGAATTTTTGGTCCCACTCGGGCGGCTGCACAACTGGAAAGCAGCAAAGCGTTTTGCAAAAACCTGCTGCGGCAAGCGGACGTTCCCACAGCGGATTTTCAGGTTTTCCGGGAACCCGATGATGCGATGCGATTTATCAAAGGTCGCTTCCCTGGTGAACGCGATCGCTGCCCGGTCGTGGTCAAAGCCGATGGTCTGGCTTCCGGCAAAGGAGTGATTGTCTGCAAACGCCGCGACGATGCGCTGGACGCTATCGACCGCATCGCGCGACGCAAGGAGTTCGGCGCGGCGGGGATGCAAATGATCATCGAAGAGCGGCTCGACGGCCAAGAGGCGAGCGTGCTGGCGATCACCGATGGACGGACCATCCTGCCACTCCCCCCTGCCCAAGATCACAAGCCGGCGTTCGATGGCGATACCGGCCCCAACACGGGCGGCATGGGGGCTTACTGCCCTACCCCAATCGTTGACGACGCCTTGCTCGCCTGGATTGAAGAGCATGTTCTCGTACCGACCGTGCATACCATGAAACGCAACCGCAAGCCGTTTCGCGGTGTGCTGTATGCCGGCCTGATGCTCACGCCTCAGACCGGTTTGAAGGTACTTGAGTACAACTGCCGCTTCGGTGACCCGGAATGCCAACCACTGCTGATGCGACTGAAGAGCGACTTGGTCGATATCCTGGAAGCGGTGGTGGACCGGACGCTTGATCAGATCGCCCCTCCGGTCTGGGATCCGCGTCCCGCGATCTGCGTGGTCATGGCCAGCCAAGGTTATCCGGGCGAGTACGAGAAGGGACGTCCGATCGTCGGCATCGACGCGGCCGATGAAATGGAGGATGTCAAAGTCTTCCACGCCGGCACGCGTTTGGAAGGGGATACGGTTGTCACCGACGGCGGCCGCGTGCTCGGCGTCACCGCGTTGGGGGACAGCATCTCCAAAGCCAAGCTCGCCGCCTACACGGCTGTCCAAAAGGTGCGTTGGTCCGGCTCATGGTGCCGCAAGGACATCAGCGACAAAGCCCTCCAGTACCTCGAAAAACAAGCGACCGAGCTCTAGTCCACTACGCTTCACCGTGGCCTCACGGCCACGGCAAGGATTGTGTCGGCCTCTGGCCTTAAAACCTGTGAACCGTAACGCGCACCATGATCGCATTGAGCGATGCCGTTGAGTTTCCTTTAAAGGACCCTTGCCCGAACTGCGGCTGGAGTTCTTAGCCAGTCTGTTTATCCAATTGCGAAGTGGCTGGTTGGTGCTGCGTGAGTTCCCTCCCATCGTTCGCGATTTGTTTGGCAAAGGTCTCTATGACCCGATGGAGCTTATCGCTCTGGAGGCGCTGCTCGAGCGGAAGTACTCCGAGCCGTTGCCAAAGAAGAACGCCAACAAGAGCCACATCACCGGCATTCCACTGGAACAAGACCCCAACTGAGCATCCTTCTGTGGAGCCCTTTCACGTAAAGCGGCCTGCGGGCTCATCTTAGAACAACGCAGAGCACTCAGCGTGTAGCTACGATCCTGCCCACGCGCGCGTGGCGAGGCTTTTACGTAGTGTTCAGTGTTTTCGGCAAAGGCAACCATGCTGACCATTGTAATGGCTCAGCACGGTTGAATGCCAACGGATTGTTTGCGATGCAGAGAACTATTCGGCGGGGCGCTTTGGAGTGCGGGGACTTGTCACCATCCCTGTCAAGCTAGCATAAGGTCGTTTTGAGCATCACCAATATCTTCGTAAAATATTGATAGAGAACACCTTACGGAG
>JBGSHW010000098.1:0-43673 GCA_041751975.1 Pirellulaceae bacterium | reverse complement strand
CCTACGGTATCCAGATCATTGGGCTCTCCAGCGATCGAACCACTCCGCAGTGGTCAGATTCTCGATCCCGCCGTTCGTCTCAAGCCTGGCTCCTGAGATAATCTCCGCCTTCCGCATCAGGCTAGTCTCAGATGCTCCGTCCGATGCTCCGTCAGATGCTCCCTCTGGCTCAGCCAAGCGAGGTAGGGAATAGACTTTCAGGCTGTCGGACTGGCTGGCCAGTACGAGCAGTTCGTTGTCCGGGGTACCTCTAGCCCGATAGCAATACCCCTCGGTAGCGAGTGGCGGGCTGATCGGTTTACCGCTCCTAGCATTCCAGACCCGCGCCGAACCATCGCGGCAGGCGGTCAGTATCAACTTCCCAGCATTGGCAAACGAGACATCGAATAGCTCATCGTCGTGATTCATAGTCGTGCATGCGAGTTCCATGGCTCGCCAATCCCAAAGGCGGCCTTTGCCATCGCGGCAAGCAGTCAACAAATGCTTGTCGTCCGGGCTGAATCGCAAGGTGAATACCCAATCGGGATGCACCAAAGCAGGTGAGATTGGCTCACCACTGAGCGCGTCATAGACACGCGCGGTCTTGTTATACGAAGCAGCGGCGAACATCTTGCCGCCCTGGGAAAACTGAATATCCGAGAACCAAATCTCTTTTGCATCGATTTCGTAGAGTTGTTGGCCGGACTTTGCGTCCCACACTCGAGCCTTAAAGCCCGCGCCCCAGGTAATGAACTTGGAATCATTGGGAAAGAAACTAACGAAATCGCGCAACATAAAGCTGCCATTGAATTCACCTTCGTTGACCAGACGCTGCTCAACCCGCCAATGTTTGTTGTCGATCAGCAAGATCTCGTTGCCGGCGCAAACCACGACGAGCCAATGTCCATCATCGGAAAAGGCTGCGCCAATCGGCCTCGACGATGTCGCGATTGGCTGCTTTGACCGGTGACCGTCGGCAACATCAAAGAACATGATCAATCCAGCAGCGTTAGCTGGCGATTCTGCGGGCGGGCTAGGCTGATCCGAGGGGAATGTAGTCAGGAGTACAACGTGTTGGCTGTCTGGCGAAAAGGCTGCGTTGTAAAGTTGCGCCTGATCAACGTTCAGCGGTAGCGTGGTGATGGACTCGAAACTTTCTAGATGATGAAGTTGGGGGTTTCGTAGATCGTGCCTTAGGTTCACCCCCGCCCCGATGCAGTACTTGCCATCGTTGCTCATCGCGAGAAAGCTATCGTGTCCACCGATGGGCAGTTCGCGAAATGCAGGTTCGTAACTCCAAACTCGCGCCAAACCGTCGCGCTGAATGGTGATGAATGAGCGGCTATCAGGCCGGAACATGGCCATGCTGACCTCATCCTGATGGAACAGCGGCTTAGCCAGTGGCAGGCCCGATGGAATCGACCAGAACCTGCAGGTCCGATCCGCGCAGGATGTCAGCAACGATCTTCCATCGGCCGAAAAGCTACCCGGTGTGGCGTTGTTCGCATGAACGGCTGAATTGCCGATGAATGCACCCGTTTCGACATCGTATGTCAAAACCCGATCCAAAAAACCTATAGCAATTTTCTGTTGATCGCGGTTGGTGCAATACCACTCAATCACCCTTTGCTGCTGTTCCGGGAACGTGATGGATCGCGTGGGAAGCCACGTGGTTGTGTCAATCAACTCGAGCTTGTATTTGTCTGGGCAGGTGATCAGGTAGCGGTCGTTGCCTACAAACTGAGGCCGCTTCTGCTTCGGATTAAACAGCTCGTACTCCGGCCCGGGTTCTTTGGCTGGCGAGTAGACTAACTCAATATCGTCTTCGCTGACGAGTGACCATGCGCGGCTATAGTCAAAATCGCAAGCCGCAGCCAGGAACTTCCCATTTTGGCTGAAGGCCAAGTCGAAGGCCTTGGAGCGAAGTTGAAACGGCTTTCGCGAAAATCTCTGCTCCTGACAATCCCAGATTTTCAGTTCTCCATCTGCCACGGCCAAGTATCTTCCAGTCGGATCGAACGTGAATGCCGTGACCGCACCGACGTTGGGCAATTGAAGTTGATTCTTGCCCGAAGGGAAATCAAAAATCGAACAGCCTCCAGGGCTACCGATGGCGATTCGATCTCCGGCAGAAGTCCATTCAGCCATACCGCAAGTTGGTGAGCCATCAGGAAACGTCGCGATTTGCTCCTGGTCGAAATCGAGCAGCAATAGAAAACCGTCCGAATCACGCACTATCGCAAACTGTCCCGAGGGATGGACAGTCATCGCCTTGGGGTTTTTGACCCCGGCGATGGCTCGTTGCGGCAGCGGAGCACTCCTGGCATACGACCAGAAGCGGGCTGCGTTCTCCTGCTGAACTATTTGTTCGTCTTTGGCTCGATCATGAGCCGCCGCGAACCAAACGAGTGACTCAGCTGGGTGGCCCAATTCGGACGCTTGAATTCCGTTGGAGACATACGAGTCAATCAGCGTCTGTTCAACTTCACGGCGGGCCTCGATCGCCTGGAAGGCAAACCGAGTGGAGACGATCGAACTGATCAGCAGGATCGTACTGATCGCGACGATCGACGCAGCGGTGGCTGGATTGCGGCGGCAGAAGCGCCAGATGGTTCCGAGAGCTCCGATCGGTCGGGCCGCGATCGGCTCGCCGGCCAGATATCGTCGCAGGTCGGCCGCCAGATCTCCAGCCGTCCGGTAACGCGACTCACGCACCTTGCTCATCGCCTTGAGGCAGATAGTTTCCAGATCGCGCGGGATACTCGGCCGCAGCTCGCGCGGGCGAAGCGGTTCGTCGCCGATCACTTTGCGCAAGACGACGATCGAAGGCCCTTTAAACGGAACTTCTCCGGTCAGCATTTCGTAGAGCACTACTCCCAGGGAATAGACATCGCTTCGTCGATCCACACGGTGACTGTCCCCGCTGGCCTGTTCTGGACTCATGTACGACGGAGTCCCCAGGACCTGCCCATCATTGGTCATGGTTGCTTCGGCTTCTTCGCGGAGCGCCAACCCAAAGTCGAGCAAGCGGGCCCGCGGCGACGCCGGGACGGACGACAGCGAAACGGAACCTGCTGAGGCGTTGATGGAAAGTGGTCCCGCCGAACCGAGCAGAGTGTTCGCTCCTTCGCCCGCTTGTAGGGCAACCATGATGTTGCCCGGCTTGACGTCGCGGTGAATGACTTTTAAGGAGTGTGCGTAGTCGAGTGCATCGGCTACCTGAGCCACCAGGACAACTGTCTCCGGAAAATTCAACTGCCTTTCCGAAATGACCTGACGCAACGTCAAGCCATCGACAAACTCAGAGATGATTGCTGGAACACCGTCTAGTTCTGCGACTTCGTGCACCGCGACGATACCGGGATGACGCAATTGAGCTGCGGCCCGCGCTTCGCGGTAGAACCTTTCGGCATCTGCCTTGCGAGCAAGCAACGACGAGTGCAGGAGCTTTACCGCGACCGTTCTCCCAAGCTCGACGTCCTCGCCTTTCCAAACAATTCCATAGGCCCCTTCACCCACGGTTTCAATCAACCGGAATTTACCGATGCGTTCCTGCGGTAATATGGCACGGTTGGGCGCCGACACAACCTGCAATACGTCCAACCCGATCGCACCGCCACATTGAGGGCAGGCGGAGCTCTCAATAAAGGTATCTGCTCCAGTATCTATATAGTTGCAATGTGGACAAATGTGACATTGACTCAAATCGCACCTCGAGTCATGGGGGCTTGCCTAGTTCTAAAACGAAATGTCGCAGGAAATTCAAGATGCATCTTGGCAGGCCATGCAGATCAAGATCGAGCGCCTGGGCACTTGAAAGCTACCGTTGCGGATGAATAACGCACGACATCCAATCGCGATAGCATAGTCCAAAGCCGGTTGAATAAAGAGCCTGCTATTGACCGTTCCCTCCCTTGTTCGTGACAAAAAACTGCCAGACCTCCGCTCCAAACATCATTGAACCAGGAAATAAACGACTTTAGGTAGGCGCGGTCACGGGAGTGCAACGCTCCTGCGGAGCATCGTCTGGGCTGCCGTCTAACGTCCACAAGCAAAGAATGGGAACAGTAGACATTGAATCCCGCTTGACATTCGTCGTCTCTTTCAATTCGTTGGACCCACCGTGAGCTTCAGCCTATGCGACCAGTTCACAGCGTGGTTGGCAGCGGGCCGACATCGTGGTTGATGTGCTTGAGAATGCTGCGATTGCCTATGTGGCCAGTAAAAGTCGAAGGATGCAATTGCGTAGCTGCACGCCGATCCAACTTTGTCGCTGAGCCAGTACACCCAATCGATACGAGTCGACCACAATCGATTTGGTTCGCGTGTAACGCGCGGCTTCAAAACCTTACAAGGCCTGAGTGACCGATCCGGCGCGGCTCAAGTGCCGCGCGATTCGCAAGCTTTGCCACCGCTTGGCGGTCCGTCTGCGAGACCTCTACGCAGTGGCGGCCATAATGAGCCACACCAGCGGGCAAGAGAGAAGCCAAGGCAGCCACCAGATCGGCGCGATGGATCGTGGAAACGCATTCCGCAGGAAGAATACGACACGCTTGTCAAAGAGCAAAAAGAAAAAGTGGCTGCGATGCGAAAGGAAGCAGAAGAAAGGATGGCTAAAGCAGCAGCTGAAAAGAAAGAGCGAGAGGGCAAGCAGTTGGATGCGAAAGAGAAGGAGGACATCTTGACGGATCTCACTTCCGGACACTGGCCAGACGTTTCTAATCGGTTGCATAAGATGAATGGCTTCGTGCCGCATCCGAACGATTTTGACGTTGCCCTCAAGATCAAAGAGTTGCGGTCTCACCAAGTCGTCGGAGTGAGTTTGCCGGCCAAGCAGTTGTGGGAAGGTTTAGAAAAAGTCATTGAAGCCAATGTTGGTGCCAGTACAACACCTGAAGTTGCGGCGGACAATCCATTTGCCACGGCAGAAGAAAAGAGTCTTGCAGCGGGAGCGCAAATGAGACAATGGAGCGACGCCACTGGTACCTTCAAAGTGGATGCAAAGTTCCAGCGGGTGGAGGGCGAAGCGGTGATCTTGCTGCGCAAGGATGGGAAACGGTTGGAAGTGCCCTATGCTCGATTAGGTTCAGTGGATCAAAAATTGGTTGACTCGTTGAAAGAAAAGATAAATTCCGACGAGAAACCCTGAAGGCAGTCGAAGGTCACTGCTGTAGAGGCTGACGGTGTGCAAAGCCCTGAGGAGATCGTGGTGGCGCTAAAGCTTTTGTCTTCAAGGAGGACAGGTAAGTTGCAGCGATCTCGGGGTTCGCATCGAGTTCTCAGTAATGCCCGGCAACTGGTTCGGTTCAGCACTCACTAGCCGACCGACCGAGCCCTCGATGGCTTGAGGTTACGGGGTAGTCTGGTGAAGATGGGTGGCTTTTCACAGCTTGGCTTGGTCCGTGTAAACCAATCCTGCCGGTTTTCCCGATTGAATGCCTAGTAACATTCCGATTCGGAACGTGTCGAACGGCTGGATTCCCGCATAGCCACCCGTTCGCTCGTAACCACAAATCAATCAGAGCTGGCTTGCATCGATGCGGTCGGCTGAGTGCGCAAAGGATGACTCCGATGAAACGCGTAGTTTTAGGTTTGACTCTGGCTATCGGTTTGCTCACCAGCACCGGTTGTAACCTGCTCAATCGCCACGATAACTGCAATCACTGCAACGGCAATCTTGGCTGCCGACCATGCAACCTTGGCTGGCAGCGCGGCGGAACGGACTATCAGCGATTCCTGGGGCATAACGGCAGCCATGCTTCCGCCGGTGCCGCTCAGGGTGCCGGGGCTGGCGCCCCAGCCGCTCAAGTCGCGTATCCGTACTACACCGTGCGTGGTCCCCGTGATTTTCTGTCGGCCAATCCACCGAGCATCGGTCGCTAAGCTGACAGTGCGGCTAAGGCGAGGGGCGAGCACTCACGGGCGGCCTCTAGATTATCCGCACATCGTCCACGGATCATTGGTTGGCCATGGCTTGCAAGAGCCATGGCTGTATCCGCTCTGCTCAGGGCTGTGGCCCGGCCGCCTATGCTGGCACCAACACTCAGGCTGGTAGGACTTCGCTAAAAAAGCGGAGCCAGTTGCCATGCATGATGGCGTCAATGTCTTCGCTCGGATAACCGCGATTCTCCAGCATCCCGACGAGCTTCTGAAGATCGCTGATGCGATCGAGGTCTGCCGGGGTCTGCTCGCAACCGTAGCCGCCATCCAAGTCGCTACCGATCCCCACATGCCGTGCATTGCCCGCTAACTGGCAGACAATATCAATGTTGTCCACCGCCGTTTCCAAGGTTGCTGTTCGCGGCGATTGCTGCCGCACGTAACCGTCTTGCAGCATGATAATGTCAAAGGCGATGCCCACCACGCCGTTCCGCTCAATCACCGCCACGTATTGCTCGTCAGAAAATTGACGCTGCCAATTGGAAATGCGTCGCGAGTTCTGGTGGCTGGCGTGGATGCGACCGGAAAAGTGATCGAGCAGTTGCCAAAAAGCGACGTCCGAGAGATGAGTCACGTCGACAGTCATCCCCAACGACTCGATCCGCTGCAACAAAGGGATGGCCGTGAGACTCAAACCCACCTCGCTGCGCGTCCCACCGCCGTATCGATTGGTACCGTAATGGGTCAAGCCAATCGCCCTGAGTCCAAGCTCGTGAAACTCGCAAATCGTCTCAGGGGTCAAGATCGGGTCGGCACCCTCCATCGTTAAGATATAGCCAAGCGCCTGCGGTCGAGCCGTGGCAGACTTGGCGATCCCCTGCGACTCGACTTCGGCCAAATGGAATCTCAGATCGGATTGGGTCTTGATTGGACGCAGCCAACCATCGCGCTCCAGGGCACGGTAATAGGCCGCATGCGCATGCGCCATGGCATAACAAGCGTGTGGCGTCGTCCAGCCGAAGTCATGGTTGATCGGAATCTCCTGCCGAGCCAAAAGTGTGGCCAAGCAGGTGCGAACTCCCGCCAGCTGCAATTCGGGGAGCGAAACCGTGTTGGTCATGCGGCCAGGTGAATGCATCCCCAAGGCGGTCTCCTGAGCTCGAATGTCATTGACCGACTGCCGCAAGTCGCGGTTCCAGTCAACGCCGTTGAGTGCCAAATCGAGATGGGCGTCAAAAATGTGCATGGCGAAGCCTGCTTTAGATCGGTTCAGTGGAAATCCAAGTGCGCGTCAATTCAAGGGCCCGATTATAGCCTTCCGCGAACCGTATCAACCTCTCACCGCGAACTGCAGGCAATCACCCATCGCAAACTCGATTTAGTAGTGTACACAAGGTCACTTAACCTAGACCCGTTGTCAAGCAGCTCTTACGATAAGTCAACGACGAAAAGGTGGCGGAAACCATCGTTGATTGGATGCACGTAAGTTGCTCCGAGCGGCTGAGCAACGACGTACTCAGGCCGCGTGCGTGAGGGGGGCATATCATGGGCTTGACAACTGGTTGATGCATGTGGACGAGCGCAAGAGCGGAGACGAACAGCAATTTGACGAGGACTTAGTCCAAATTTTGGGCTATTTGAACTTCTCATCTGGCAGGATCGATACCCAGACCATCTCGGCGCTCAATCGAATATACGCCCGAGCTCTGCCTGGGAGTCCGTTCGAGGGGATGCCGGCTTGGCTGCAGATTCAACTTTGGCTACAGGATAGTTTGGCTCGAGTTGCCCAGTCCAACCCGGCTTTCGAGGACAACAGTCAAGCGGCAGCGTTGGTCGAGTTGCTGTGGCTCAACTTCTTGCCAGCCTACCTCGACTTCCACAAAGACCTGCTCTTTCATCAGGAGCCCGAAGCGGTCTTTAACGGGTTCTTTCTGGCCAAGGCGATGGAGGCGGTGCTGCTCCAGGGGGGGCCCTGGGACGAAGCCGATCGAATTGTAAACGGTGCGATCCGCTTGTTGAACGATTTCGTGGGCTACCGACCGGTCGCCGTGCTCGAGGGGCGGCGACTGGAGCCATATGAGCATGAGTGGGTGCGGCCCATTCCGCTGTATTTGGCTGGGGTCGGTACCACGGCTGGCATCTATCGGGATGTCGTCGATCAATGCCTCGAGATTCTGCGGGCCACCGATTCGCATATCTTGCATCAAGCCAGTTTTGATATGGATTTGCTCGACGAGTTGGCCATCGATCCCAGGGCTTATGATTTCGATCATCCGGTCAATCAACGTCCCAATTATCACTTTGGACAATGGGACCCACATCGGATCGACAACTCAGGCAACTACCGACGGTTTGTCGTTCAGCAGGTCACGCTGGACGCACTGCTCGCGCGCCTCAGCGAAGAACCCGATATCGCGCGGGAGGAATTGTTGACGGAAGCGGCGGCTGTCCTGGCGGGGACCATCCTGATGGCGTCCGGCATCTGTGGGCCTGGCCCAGGAGCCTTTTCTTCGACGGTGACGCTGGCTAGTTTGTTAGGTCCCATCGCCCGCTACCGCGATGAGTTTTACGAACAACTACTTGGACGGTTGCAAGGGCCGCACCTCGAGCGATTGTTGGAAGAGCAAAAGCTGCGGCGGCAACCGCTCGGTGGAGCACGGCAGCACCTCAACACGCACCTCGCCAAGCATCGCGCCAGTCAGCTCGAGCATGTGCAATTGGCGCGACTGTTCGCGCGGATGGGGCATGCTCAAGCAGCCAAAGAGCAATCCGACTTCGTCCCCGTTCCTTCGGCACGTATTGTCTCGCGGATCGATTGCTTGATGACGGCTGCCGATCATTATCTGCAGACCGAGCGATTGGACGAAGCGGCGGCGATCTCGCCCCAAGTGATGGACTTGGTTCATCGCGGCATTCACTGCGGGGCAATCGTTGACCCCTGGAATATCCTGGGGTTTGCTGGAAATTTCTCACGTTTTGATGGACCCGATTCGGCCGTCCATGACCATCGGGTCGAAGATCTGGTGCAGTTGATGGAGTACGTGTTCGCGCTGCAGTCGCGCATTTGGCGTGAGTCGGCTGCCGGAGGACGCACGGACCTCTGCCTGGCCATCGAAACGCAGTTGCGGGCTGGGGCAACTTGGTGGCGACAGTTCGCCGCGCATGAGGTGAGCGATCTGCATGCGACCGATCCACTGGAAACGCTCGACTCTGCCGTGTTGGTAGCCAAGGCGCTTGAGTTGTGGCATGCAGGGGATGCGGCCACGGGTGACATTCGCTTCTGGGCACCACACGCAGAACTGTTCGATTCACCGAAAGCGTATGCGTTGGTGGTCGAGTCGCTGTTGGAACGCAATGACTTTGTGGCCTCGATGGCCCTGCTGGTCCATTGGTTGGGGCAAGCGGACCGCGTCGGCTTGCAGAAGGGGGACGACTCCTTCTCAGACCTCGCCCGACAGTGGATGCAGAAGCTCGAACATCATTTGCAGTCCGGCAGCCCCGAGCCGCCGACCAACTGGAGTGTGGCGCACAAGTTCTTTGACTACCTGGAGGCCAATGCTGAGCAATTCTGGCTTCCCCCAGAGTTCTCGCTGGGCAAAGGAACGCGTCCGCCGCGAAACCAACTGGCCGACTCCTTGGGCGACGATCTGGATATCGATGAAGACGAGCACCGCGGGTTGTTCGATGCGGCTTACGAAGATGTCGTCTACAACGACACCACCGATGATGGCATCGACAGCGACACGCCGGAAGAAGGCGGCGGCGGGGACTCGGGCAACGCACTGGTGGAAGAGTCGAATCGGCTCAACCAGCATCTGACCTTTTTGACCGCGCTGGCTCAAATGTGGAAAGGGGCAGCGCTCAGCCGCCAACTGCACCAGGAGATCTTGCGAGATGCGTCGGCGCGCGAAGCCCGTTTAGCGGCCATGGAAGCCTGGGCGGCACAAGCGGCTCAAAATCGGCACGGCCTATTGGTCTTGTTGCAAGATGTCGCTGCGCATTCGATTCCGCGGGGTGGCACCGATCACGATGCCATGTCACGCTACGACCGGCAACGCTTGATCAAGGAATCATTGCTCGATCGCATTATTTCCACGGCCGTCGAAACGTCCGATGCCAGGCGACTGCTCTTAGCCAAACTGCATGCTTGCGGTGCTTGCAGTCCGTCGTTGCTCAGCGATCTCGAAAAACTCTCCGACGACGACCGGCTGGCGATCGAAGTGGTGGGGGCCCTGCTCGACGGCGAACAGAATGCGGTGCTCGAGAGTTTCCCGCGGTTGCTGGCAGCCCTCCGCTCCAAGAAACTGCTCTACATCCCGCTGGCGCGAGGCGGTGATCCGGCCTTGATCTACTCGGTCCGCGTGCGTCGACGGATCCTGTCGCATCTGTTGGTGTGGCTGCCGCGGCAAGGCTTCTTCTTTCAGGCTTGCCAGCTGATTGAGACCGCGCGCTTTATGGAGCATCACAATCCGATTGGCCCCGGCGCGGTGACTGAGTTCGACGATCTCTTCAAGTTGTGTTTTGTGTCGATGGTCCGTTCGGCCGTACAGAATTCGATCAATTGGCGAATTGAGGAGTTAAGGGCCACCCAAGCTGCTTCCGAAACATCCAGTCCCGCAACGACTGCGGGGGACGCGGGCGTTCCAACGGCTGAGCCAGCTGAAAACCCTGAAAATACTGAAAACCCTCAAAACACAGAAGCGATTGAAGTTGCTCAGACCACGCAGAAAACACCACGCCTTGAATCGTTCCGGCCCGCCGCCACTCCGCACATGAGCGAGGAAGAACTGCAACCGGTCGATTTGGATCAACACGACGGGGCTGCACTGCATGACTTGGAACCGCAAAGCGAAGAACTGATCGCCGTCCTCGAGCACTTGACTGAAGTGATGCTCGGGAGTTGGTTGTCGCACAGTCGCACCTTGCGTTTGAGCGTCTTGGAGACTGTGGACAATTCTCGCAGTTGGACACGCTTGGTCGACTTCATCAAGACCTATGGCGGGCCGATCTTTACGCAGTCATTTTTGAGGCTCGGCAATGTCCGCGCCATCTTGCACCAAGGGGTCGCGCACTGGTTGGATAAATTGGTCAAGGAAGGGGACTTCGAAGAGTTCGAGGAGCTGTTTGCTGCGATCGACAGTGGTCAAATTGCTCGACGCGATGTGGAGAAGATGCTGAGTGTGGTCCTCGAAGCGGTCATCGATCACTACAGTGAATACCGCGACTACAACAGCACCACCACGCAGTCCGATCGGGGCGAGATGTTGTATATGCTGCTCGATTTCTTGAGACTGCGGGTGCGCTACGATCGGGTCAGTTGGAATTTGAAGCCGATTTACTGGACGCACGAAGTCCTGGTGCGTGGTGGTTGCCATCAGACGGCTCAGCAATGGCGTCGCGCATTGGCCGAGCGGATTGGCCGCGAAAGTGAGATGTATCTAGAGCACTTGGTGGAACTGCAAAACAAATATGCGATGCGGATGCCAACCGTCGCCGATCGCCTCCGCGAACGTTTCACCCGCCCGATGACGGTCGATCGCATGCGGGCCTTGGTGGGCCCTGCGGTCCGAGAATTCCGCGAGACGGGGAGTACTTCCGATTTGTTTGAACTGCTAATCGAAGAGTGCAAGCTGATGATGGAGCAACCCACAGGGGTCGGTTTGGATATCCCACAATGGTTGACCGCTCTAGAAGACGAGGTCGATAATGTGCTGGAGAGTCAACGCGGTTATTTTATCAAACCGCGTTATGACGGGGCCGTTCCGTTTCGTTCCATCACTAGCGAACATATCATCGAGCAGCTAACATTGGCTTCGAAGAATATCAAGACACTGAACTTAACCAGCGAGTGAACTTCCGCCGTAGCTATCGGTCTTGAAGTTAAGTCGACTCGGTCGGTTTGGCGTTTGATCACCGCCGCTCGGCGGAGAGGGGTGCAAATTTTATCTCATTCGTAGGAATCACCCACCGTGGAAGCTAACAAATTTGATGTGATTGTCATTGGTACCGGCCCAGGCGGCGAAGGGGCTGCCATGCAAGCGGCCAAGGAAGGCAAGCGGGTAGCAATCTTCGAACGCTACTCGCGGATCGGCGGGGGTTGCACGCACTGGGGAACGATTCCCAGCAAGGCCCTCCGCTTCTCGATCTACTCGATCATGGAAGCTATGAACAACCCGGTGGTCAAGGAACTCGCCGGTCGTGCCAATCCCACGCTGGCACAGCTCCGCGCGAGCGGTCGCTCGATCATTGCCAAGCAGGAATCGATGCGGCAGACTTTTTACGACCGCAATAAGGTGCCGGTCATCCATGCCCACGCGCGCTTTGTCGACCGCCACACCGTAGAGACCGAAGATGGCACGCGCTACTCTGCCGATTACTTTGTCATCGCCTCCGGTTCACGTCCGTTTCGACCCGACAATGTCGATTTCAATCATCCCCGGATTTTTGATAGCGATACCATTCTTGAAATGACCGACCGACCGCAGTCGATCACCGTCTACGGCGCGGGAGTCATCGGTTGTGAATACGCATCGATGTTTCGCAACTTGGGAATCAAGGTCAACTTGGTCAATACGCGTGAGAAATTGCTCGAGTTTCTCGACGATGAGATTATCGATGCGCTGTCCTACCACCTGCGTGATCAAGGTATTTTGATTCGCCACAACGAGTCCTTTGAACGAATCGAAGGGCACGACGATGGAGCCGTGTTGTATCTGCAAAGTGGCAAGCAGATCAAAACTGACATCGTATTGTGGGCCAACGGACGAAGTGGCAATAGCGAAGATCTCGGTTTGGAAAACATCGACATTACTCCCTCGAAGCGAGGGCATTTGTTGGTCAACGAGTTCTACCAGACAGACGCTCCCAATATTTATGCGGTGGGCGATATCGTCGGCTTTCCGGCGTTGGCCAGCGCGGCCTACATGCAAGGTCGAGCGGCCACGTTGCACCTGACCGGCTACCACGACCGTTGTCTGAAGTTGAGCGACATTCCGACTGGAATCTATACCAGTCCCGAAATCAGCAGCATCGGCCGCACCGAGCGAGAACTGACCGCCGAAAAGATTCCATACGAAGTGGGGCATTCGCAGTTCAAGAGCCTGGCTCGCGCGCAAATCACCGGTCGCGCCATCGGCATGCTCAAGTTGTTGTTCCACCGCGAGACGATGGAGATTCTGGGAGTGCACTGCTTTGGTGCCAATGCCTCGGAGATCGTCCATATCGGTCAAGCCATTATGAAACAACCAGCTCCGCACAATACGCTCGAGTACTTTATCAACACGACATTCAACTATCCCACCATGGCCGAAGCCTACCGCGTGGCCGCCCTGAACGGGTACAACCGCTTGTTCTAGTTGCGTTGCGATAAGCAGGTCACCAGGTGTTATCGGGGATAACTGCTCTGCCCCTCCCCGGCCCTGAGAGGCCGACCTCAGCGGTAGCGCTTTGCCACCAACGAAACTGGTTCACCCCAATGAAACTTGGCGAACCGCTTAGACGCGCATTGGCTTACACCTTACACCTTACACCTTACACCTTCCCATGACGAAACTTGATATTGCGATTGTCGATTACCAAATGGGCAATTTGAGGAGTGTGCAGAAGGCGCTCGAGCATGTGGGCGCGCGCGCGACCGTTACCAGCGACCCAGAAGAAGTGGCCAATGCTCGGCGCGTGATCCTGCCCGGCGTCGGTGCTTTCGGTGATGCGATTCGCGAACTCTCCGCGCGCAATCTTACCGAGCCGATTATCGAATCGATTGCCGCCGGAAAGCCGTTTCTGGGAATCTGTTTGGGACTGCAGCTGTTGTTTGAGGTGGGTTTCGAGGGGGGCGAGCATGCTGGGTTAGGGGTCTTGAAAGGTCGCGTGGAACGGTTCCCTCCGTCGCACACATTAAAAGTCCCGCACATGGGCTGGAATCAAGTTCAGGTCGTGCAGAGCGATTGTCCCTTGCTCAAGTCGATTCCCGCCACAGCTCACTTCTACTTTGTGCACAGTTACTATGTCGTGCCTGAGGATCCGGCCGTGCGTTGGCTGGATTGCGACTATGGCGTCAACTTTTGTGCCGCCGTCCGCCGCGACAACTTATTTGCCACGCAGTTCCACCCGGAGAAGAGCCAGCAAGATGGCTTGAAGCTGTTAGAGAATTTTGCCTCGCTGTAGCTTTGAAGTCGATTTGAAATCGCAGGCCGAACAATAGACCGCGGTTGGGTCGATTAGGGTTCAAGCTGCAATAGTTCGATTGCCCTTGGCAAACCGACTTTTCGGAAACCAAGCCGTTGGCTGGATCACTTTTCTGGGGACATGCCGGATGGTTGCTTTGATGCGATTGCGACGGAACTGTACCAAGTCACCGAGACAACGATCACCAATCCGATAATTAAACCTGCGGCAAGTCCTTGGGTGAGCCCTAGCCCCAATCCGGCTTGAGTAGTGTCGAGCGAGGCATCCGGCGGTATAGATAAAACGACGCGATAGTAGTCGGGAGCGACCAGGCCGAGGAAATATCCCGCGCCAGCCCCCAGCGAAGCAAATGCTAGACCACTGATGATTGTGATGATGAAGCCACGCGCGACGGTCATCTTTTTCTCTTTCATTCGGCCAGTCGTGTTCGGTTTGGAAAGTACCACAAAATCGATGCGGTTTATGCATCGCTTATAGAAACAACGCACTCCGGCAAAGATGGTTGCAAATGACAACAGCAGCCCAGCCACCGCAATCGTTTCGCCGAGGGCTCTATTCTGATGAAGCTCATACAGAGCAGCTAGCGTTTTCGCCCGATGAATTGATAAAACGGAGTGCGGATCAACGGTATGTACGGAACTTTAGACCGCGACTCTTGGCACCACACGGTATCAAAGTGAGAGCGCAAGAAGGGCAAGTGATCGGCGGAGGGGAAGACATTGTCGCTGGCAAACCAAGTAGGCCAAAAATTCCGCGTGAACCAACCGTGTTTGGCGAGTCCTTCGGAGGCATGCTTGCGGGCCACATAAAAGTCGACCACGCCGATGACTCCACCTGGCTTGAGCATCCGCATGGCATTTTCGATCGCCGCAAACCAATCTGGAATCATCGTTAGAGAGTAAGAAAAGGTGACCACATCGGCTTGGCCATGCGGCGGTTGCCATTGGGTCGCATCGGCTTCAATCGCGTGCACGTCCGCCCAACCATTTTTCTTGAATCTCTCGCTAGCCACCTTGAGCAAGGAAGATGCCAAGTCGACCACATAGGCGTTGCCCAGCTGCGGAACCGAGTCGGCGATGAACTCGAGGTTCGCTCCCGTGCCGCCGCCGAGGTCGACCCATGTGCCCCCGGCTGGGAGTTCGATCTGCTGAAAGAGCGCTTCGCGGCCATGCAGCAGCCGTTTGCGAAAGTCGTCATAGGCATCGGCCTGACCGGAGTAAAAACTCTCCATCCGTTCGGCATGGTCTTTACCGCGAACGGGCCGCAGGGCGAGATGGTAGAGAATCTTGAGATCTTGAATGAATGCCATGATGCTCTATGCGGCGAGGTCGGCGATGTAAAAGCTGCCGTAGGTGTGGACGCGGTCAAGCTCATGTAGCGCGGCGGCTTGCTGCTCGTGGTAGGTCAAGAGCTGCGGGAGCAACAGCTGCTTGCCGTGATGGGTGACCTGCACGCGATCGATGAAGTCGGTCTTCAAGCCGCCACTCCGCCACAACACGCGGGCATTGGGGGTCGCGCGACTGAGAATCGCTTGCCATTCCGACTCGAGCAACGGAAAAAAGTGATCGGAGAGCCAGTCCATGTGGTCGAGCAAAACGAACCGCGAAATGGGCTCGGTCCCTTTTTCCAAAAAGCCCTGAACGCTATCGGTGTGGACCGACACGTTGGAGACTTGATCCCGCTGCAACTTGGTGAAGTTGTCGGGCTTCAAGTACTCGGGGCAACAAGTGGGTGTGTAGCTGCCTGTGATATAGACTCGCCAAAAATAGTTGTCGTGCATCGGCAGCTTGGCGAACACCGCTTCCATCGAATCTTGGATAAAGCTGAGGATGCCACCGGGGTACTGATTTTCGATCTGCTGCCGCTGGGCCTTGGGGACACCTAACATCGACAGTGTCGTATCGCGGTTGAGGGCAAATCGCAGACTGCGACTCCAAAAACGCTCTTTGATCCGTGTGTAAATCTCTTGCTGCTCAGCCACCGATTTGGCAGCCATGATGTCGTTGACCTCGGGCCGCAGTTTGGCCGCCCGGTCAATGTAATAGTGAATCATTCGCGCGAAGGCGCCGGAAGTGCCGCGGTAGTAAAACGTACGGCGAGGATTGTCGAAGAACTTAATCCACTTGTCCCAATACGTTTGCGACCAAGGGCTCAGCTCGGAGCGCAGGGCGGACTGATAAATGGAGGCGGCTTTGCGGTGATGGCCGTTGCCAAACAATCCGTAGAAATCCTCGTACTGCAGCTTGCGTATGCCAGCCAGTTTCAATTCCAGCAAGGCATTCTGCCGCGGGTTCATGTCGACCGCATGCACATGGGCCGGTCCGGTAAGCGCGTAGTCGAGGGCATTGCAGCCAGCCGATGTAATGACCAGCACTCGGTCCTCTGAAGTCAATTGCAACGCTTCCCGATCGAGTCGCGGATCTTCCCAACAGGTGTTGTAGACGAGGTTATTTCCATGAACGAATTTAAAAACTCGTCCACTAATCCAGTTTCGCAGTGACATGGCAAGCCGGTGGGGAGTGGGGCGACTAAGGTGGTTTCAACGGACACATCGATGGTTGGTGGGCGGCGCGAATAAGGCGTTGTGAGGCGAGTTGCCCGTACGCATGATTTTCGCGGCCTTCGAAGAGCTAAAATCGTACCGAGGATCGTTGCCTTACGCGAGGGTCCCCACTTGGGAAAACCCCCAGCGAACAGCTCAATCAGCAACCCCAAAAATGCCCCGGAAACAGCCTGAGACCACTTAAAACCTGCTTTTGACGGGGTAACCGCTTTCTTTGAAGAGCAAGGGGGGCTGATTGTCGCGCTTCCTTGTTTCATACTGGATCGCTCAGTCCGGCGAGCCCGCACGTACGCATTGTACCACCAGGTCCCCCATGCGGGCCGTCGATTCGATCACCTATGAGCATTCAACACCGGGCCGCACGTGGCGTTTGATTGAGTTCCCATCGCTACGAATAAAGTCACGATTAAGTTGAACACCTCCGGCCGACCCAGTGTCGAATTCTCTTCGGGCACGCTCACCTTGGCAAATGCCGACGCCGAACTCATCCGGCGTCTTTTTGGTCAGGCTTCTCCCTGGACGTGGGACGCGCGGGCCGGTAACTGGCGGTGCAATGCTGCGGATTACATTGCCGTGCGGGAAACGCTGGACCAGCATGCCGAGCAGATTGAGAACCACGTTCGCCAGTGGACACGCGTGGCTTGGCCTGCGGTCGACTTGCCCATGTTGCGACCCGAACAGCAGGCCGCAGTGGCTGCCTGGTTGCCCACGCGACGGGGTGTGGTGGTCATGCCCACGGGAACGGGCAAGACCGAGGTGGCGTTGTCGATGATGCAGCAATCGCCCGTATCGACGTTGATTGTCGCGCCGGTCAGAGATTTGATGTACCAGTGGCACCGCCGCATCTTGAAAGGGTTGGGCTACGATGCCGGGATCGTCGGGGACAGTCTATTCAATGTGCGGCCGGTGTGTGTAACGACCTACGATAGTGCATGCATTCACATGGAGCGGCTGGGCAATCAATTTGGCATGCTGATCTTTGACGAATGCCATCACCTACCAGGAGCCATGCGTCGCGAAGCTGCGTTGATGAGTGCTGCACCATGGCGGGTGGGACTTTCTGCCACGCCAGAACGGAGCGATGGTCGCCACGCAGATTTGGAACAACTGATTGGACCTACCGTCTATCGACTCGAATTGGCGGCCGTGCGTGGCAAGACCCTCGCCGACTACGAAGTGCTGCGCATCCCAGTGCATCTGGAGGATAAAGAGCAGCAGCGGTACGACGAACTGTCGCAGCAGATCCGCACCTACATGCAACAGCGTCGCGAAGTGGACAAGCACTTTACGTGGGAAGATCTGTGCGCCGACTACACCAGCGAACCGGCCGCTCGGCAGATCATGAAGTCCTACCGCGAGAAGCAGTCGTTGGAAGATCGGGCGGCCGAGAAACTGCGGGTGCTCGAGGATCTGTTTCGACTGCATGTCGGTTCAGCCGTGATCATCTTTGCGGGCTCCAATGCGATGGCACGCGATGTCTCCCGAAGATTCTTGATCCCCTGCCTGCTCAGTCATTGCGGCAAGCGTGAGCGTTTGGAAATGTTGGATGGCTTGCAGTCAGGACGCTATCCTGCCTTGGTGGCCAATCAAGTTCTGGACGAAGGAGTTGATCTACCGAGTGTTAAAATTGCCGTGGTCATCGGCGGTCGAGCGTCGACCAAACAAGCCAAGCAGCGGCTCGGACGCGTGCTGCGCAAGTCGGGCAATGCCAAAGCGATTTTGTACGAAGTGGTGTGTGCGGAGACCACCGAAGCGGGGCGTTCACGGCAACGTCGAACCTCCGATGCCTTTGAGGGAACGCGCTTCCTCCGCCGGACCTCCGAACGGCAATGAGTGAATACTCTAAGTGAATAAAGCTTTAGCGCTCAGTTCTGACGCGCAACTCAATGCTTAGCGACCTGCTCAAGCAGCTACATTTATAGGACTACATGCTACATTTATAAACAGATTCTGACCCAAGGTGCTAACCGACAGCTTTCATCATGTTGACTCGCCAACAATCGGTCGCCCAACTTCAGGGACAACAACTGCTCCCCGATCGCTTGTCGCGTTCGACTCACAAACACTATCTCGCGTATGCAGAGCGCCTGCTGCGGGTGTATGAGCATGGGCAAGGCTTGACGCGTCGCGAGTTGCATCAAGCGGTTGAGCGGATCTTTGCCGCCGAGGTAGACTGTCCCGTCCGACGGATCGGAGCCTTTTGTAAACTACTCGATGAAAAGAGTGAGTTTGATAACGATCAACGCGGTGCGGCAGCTGAATTGCGGCAACAAGTGTTTAGTCTCGCGGCCGCGCATCACCCACTTGTTACCAACACCGACTCCTTGTTTGAGTCGTCCGAGGCGCAGACCAAAGCGAACATCGCAGCCCAGTTGGGTCGCAGTTGGGAAGCGATCGATGCGGAGCTCTTCGCGGATGTGATGGAGTTCCATCGCTTGAAGTCCTTTAGCGGCTATCCGTCGCCGCAAGCCCTGTTGTCGCGTTACAACGTGGCTCAAACCCAAGTGGCACTGTTTGACGCCGAGCAGATAACGATTCAGACGACGAGTGACCTTAAAGTCATCTTGCGATACGCCAAGTTGGCGAGGTTGATGCACCGCATCCGACGCATTTCGGATGCGTGCTATGAACTGCAATTCGATGGCCCTGCCTCGCTGCTGCGACAGACTCGGCGTTACGGAGTGAGCATGGCCAAGTTTTTGCCAGCGCTGCTGGCCTGCCGAGGCTGGAAACTGCATGCACGCTTGCGGACGCGACGGGTAGGCTGGATGGTGTACTTAGCGCTTACGGATCAGGACGGTTTGGTCAGTCATCTACCCCCGCCGGAAGAATTTGATTCGCAGCTGGAAGCCAATTTTGCCCAGCGCTGGGAGGCCGAGACGCATGACGATTGGACGCTGTCGCGCGAATCCGAAATTCTGCACTGCGGTCAGAAGGTGTTTATTCCCGATTTCGTGTTCACGCACACGGATGGCCGAAGACATCTGCTCGAAATCGTTGGTTTCTGGACCCCCGAGTATCTGCAAGCTAAAGTGGAGACGCTGCAGTTGTTCAAGGAGCATCGCATCATGCTGGCGGTGGCCGAGAGTGCGCAGGACAAGTTCCCGAGCGACTACGACACATGATCTATTACAAGACAGTGCTCCGAGTGCGCGATGTACTGGCCATGTTGAATCGTGCGGAGGGCTGATCGGTTCGCTCCTGGGTCCGATCGCTCATGCGCCACTGCAGCTCAACTGCGTTTCGCATCGGCTTTCTTGCGGGCCGCAGCTCGCTGTCCTTGCAGGATATCTTTTCTCGCTCCGTTGATCGCTTTGGCGCGATTGGGATTGTCGGCTTGTCCGGTCAGTTCGTAGAGAAAACGGCTGGCGAAGGTTGGGCGCTCCTTGCCCCACTTCTTGCGTTGCAGCGGTAAACTCAGCGTCAGTTCGTCTTGAGCCCGGGTGATTCCCACGTAGCACAATCGCCGCTCTTCCTCGACATCGTCGTAGTTTTCTGACAACGACCGACGATGTGGCAGAATCCCTTCCTCCATGCCCACCATGTACACGATTGGAAATTCCAGTCCTTTGGCACTGTGGTAGGTCATAAGTGAAACTGCGTTGCGTTGCCGCTCTTTTTCCTTGGGGCTTCCAAACTCTTTGCCCGCCAGTGCGATGTCATCCAAGAAGCCGCCGAGCGAGGGTGCTTGGTTATCCGCTTCGTATTCGGCAATGGCGTTGATGACTTCTTCAACCGAGTCCTTCCGCGCGTCCGCTTCATCTGCGTTCGGGTACATCCGCTCGATGGCTCCGGTGTAATCGAGATCGACCACCAAGTCGCGGGTCACGGTGGCCAGCGAGACATTGGGTTCTGCCAGTCGAGCTTGATTCCGGTTGACCAGTTGCTGGAGGCGGGCGATGCCGCGTCGGGCGGGCTCGGGGAAAGAACTGATGAGGGCTTGATCATGCATAGTCTCCCACATACTGTGGCCCTGGGACACAGCTTTGTTCAGCAGGGTCTCGACTGTTTTGGGACCGATGCCACGCTGTGGAGTGTTGATGATGCGCAGCAGTGCCACTTCATCTTTCGGGTTGTCCACGAACTTGAAGTAGCTCAGCAGATCGCGGACTTCTTTGCGATCAAAGAACGATTGGCTACCGACGAGCGAGTAAGGGATCTGTGCCTTGCGCAGTTCGGTTTCGAAAACCCGGGGCTGTTCGTTGGTGCGAAACAGAATTGCGAAGTCGCGGGGCTCGCGAGCGCGCGTGTCCAAGATGCGTTTCAGTTCTTCGGTGATTCCCCGGGCCTCCTCGACCTCCCCTTTGAATTGCAGAATGCGCGGTGCTTGCCCTCCGCCGCGGGCAGGCTTGAGCACTTTATCGTGACGTACCTTGTTGAAGGCGATCAAGCGATTGGCCGCTTCGAGAATGGCCGACGTGCTGCGGTAGTTGGCTTCCAGTCGTACGACTTTGGCATCGGGCCAATCGTGCCGAAAATTCAAGATGTGTTGGACTTCCGCTCCGCGCCAGCCGTAAATCGATTGGTCGTCATCCCCCACTACGCACAGATTGCGATGGCTGCCGGTCAGTTGCCGGATGATTGAGTACTGCGATTGGTTTGTATCTTGGTATTCGTCCACCAAGACATGGTCATAGCGACCCGACTCCTCTTGCCGTACCTCTTCGAATTCCCGGAACAACTGTTCGGTCATCAGGAGTAGGTCATCGAAGTCCATCGCGCCGGCCAGCTTGAGTGACTGCTGGTAACGCCGGTAGCCGCTGGCCGCGACATGCTCTGCATCGCTGCGAGCCAATTCGCCAGCATCTTCGACTCGAACCCCTGCGTTTTTCCAGCGGCTAATGTGCGACAGGAAATCCCCCGGCTTGAGCATCCCAGTATGAACGCGGAGTTGTCGGAGGACTTCGCGGGCGATCGATTCCTGGTCTCCCCGGTCGTAGATCGCAAATTTGTTCGGGTATCCCAGGTGCTTGGCGTGCCGCCGCAGGATCTTGACGCAATTCGAGTGAAAGGTGCCCACGACGGGAGCAGGCGGCGGTTGTTCGCCGCGCCGGGTTCGGCGTTTAGGGCCCAACATAGCCGTGATTCGCTCGCGCATTTCCTTGGCTGCTTTGTTGGTGAACGTCACTGCCAGAATGCGATCTGGGGGGGTGCCGTGGCGAATCAGGTTAGCGATGCGAAAGGTAACGACGCGCGTCTTCCCAGAGCCGGCGCCGGCAAGTACCAGCATCGGACCCCTGAGCGTTTGTACAGCATCGTGCTGTTCTGGATTGAGGCCGTGTGACATGCTTGGCATCGTATCGAGCCGCATCGATTTCGTCATGGGCTGATCAGTGCAAGTCGCCAAGGACGAAGGCAAGTCAGGGCGGGCGAGCAGCAGGGGGGGGCGCTGAATTGCATGTGGGACGGAAATTGGTGTTGCGGAATTGCGTAGCTGCCCTAGAATGCTCGCACGTCGACCTTTCTCGGCAGGTTTCTCGCGTCGGCTGGCGTGTGGTGTGCTTGTGGAGGGGGCGAAGGAAATGAAACTGACCGATAAAACCTTAAATTTGACTAGTTTGAAGGCTTAGAGCCATGAAAGTTGTATCCTCGATTGGTGCGTTGAAATTTCGGCACCCGGATTGTCAAGTTGTACGGCGCCGTGGTCGGATCTACGTGATTTGCAAGAGCAATCCACGTTACAAGGTCCGTCAGGGTGGTGCGAAGAGCAAGAAGACCAAGCGTTAGAGCTCGATTGGCCAGCATGGCCGGATTCTTGATTTTGCCGGATTCTTGATTTAACCGCATGTTTGATATAGTAGCATTCGACGGAACGGTTTGCTCTCGCTGCCGGTGTGTTGATGCGTTCCCGATCCTGGGTTCCTGATACTACGGTCTGCTGCTGGTTTGACCAAAGATCAGCCGACCGAAAATCGCTTTAACGGATCGTCAACCGCCCAAGAATCATCTTCCAATTAAAAAGCCTGGACACGCAGTCCGGGCTTTTTTCGTTATTGGGTTGTTCTTTGCCCAGAGTTTCTTTCTGAGCTGCTGAGCCTATGTGAGTTGTTGAGTCTAGTGAAGAGCCGTTGTTTGCGTAGCTTGAGTAAGATCTGAGCCAGCAGTCTCCTGCTACATTCTTCGACGATTGCATTAGAAACTTCTGCATCCCCAACGGGCTCTCAGCCAGTAGCCCCGCGCCCTTGAATTGCAGGAAGAATCGCAGGAACAGGCGCCGCAGGATCGCAAGGACAGGCGCAGCAAATCGTTTTGGCGGTTGCGGAAAAACACTCCGTTTAGCCGCCTCAGTACACCCCCTGGAAGATTTGGGGACTGTCCCCGCATGGACCGAACCATCGGCTTCACGTACCTCGTGGCCATTATCCGCAATCTCGCCAGTCTGCGTATTCTGACAACCACTCTCATCAAGCCCCAGCAGGACAGGAGCTGCGCGCTAACGATCAGCGGAAGGGGACAGACCCTGGTCGCGGGCGCAACCTGGCAAGTTTAGGGAGTGTCCCCACGCGGGGGTTTGCTTGGACGCGGCCGAAGGAGTTTTGGGGTGTGTCCCCGTGCGAGGGCTGGCAGGTTTCGGGTGTGTCCCCGTGCGGAGATTTGTGGACGTGGGTGCGGGGAACCGTGGTGTGGAGAGTGGGTTTTGGGGAAATGGGGCATTGGGGTAGGTTCGGGTGGGCCGTGTTCAAAGTGGTCAGCGGTTAGTTCACGAACTATTTGGAGATTCTTTCCACTTTTTTGTAAGGAGCACCCCCTCTGCTCCGTCAATCACTACAGAGGGAATTCTCATTCGAGCCTCCGACGGTCGGCGCAAACCAGCGCACGTCACGGCTATGTTTCAACTTCTGCAAAGGGCTAAGTGATCGCATGGAAAGTCAAGAACAACGGGTGTCAGTCGTAATCGTCGACGAGCACGGCTATCGCTTGGGCGAGTCGTTAGGGGAGGATCGAATGCTGACGCTGGTGGCGTTGGCGTCCGAGGACCCGGCGTGCTGGGATGACATGGAGGCGGCCTGGCCCCGCTATCGCTCGCCTGCCGTTCCAGAGTTTATCAGTGGGATGGCAATCGAGCGTGTGGAACTAGCCGTTGCGTTGCAGGCGGTGAGTTGCGACGGTGCGTGGGTTGTGATCGATTTGGCTCAGAAGCGCGTGGTGGCTGGGCCCGACAGCCCTATGGCGGGGCGCGATGTGGAATTGGATATAGTGGACGGCGGGAGTCGTTTGAATCGTTGCACGTTAGGTGTTCATTTGCCGCCATGGTGGGAGTACCACGAAAACGCTGATTCAAGATTTGCGTTCAGCACGCGTGAAACGCAGATTGTGGTTTCTACGTGCAAGCGGCAAGTGTTGTATGGGGAGCCGTTGCTGCGTGATTTGGCGGAGCGCATGCTTCGTCGATTTGCCGCCCGTTCGGCCAACGACTCGTCGGTGCTTGAAGACCTTCGAAGTCGATACGACATGACCGTCGGCGTTCATCGTGATTGGCTGATGACGCCGCGTCCGGACCTGGGGGGGAAGACGCCGCGCGAGCAGTTGCACGGTGCTCACCGTTGGCTTGAGCAGATCGTGAGCACGCAGCAAACGCGTTGCGTGCAAGGCAACGTTCTCTTCGCACTTCCCAGCGACATCACCGGCTACGAAACGGCGCCGATGGACTTTGTGGAATTGGTGATCTACTTCGATTTGTGCCGCGAGTTGATCTCGGCGGGTTGGATTTGGTGCCGCAATGTCGGTTTGCGACTCGACAAGGGCACGTCGCGTATTCCGCTAGAAGCCCATCGCCGATTGGTGGAGTTCCTGAGAGATATCCAATCTCAGTGGATGCATGAACCCGATGAGGATGGTTTATCACCGGCCTACATCATTGAGTGCAGTCGTGGGCGGGTTCCGTGTGGCAGTGGCATCGAAATCCTCGGCCTTGAAGCTCAGCGCGGCGAAAGGCACGTGGGGAATTGCGATTGCCCGATCTGCAATCTGATGGCTGACAATGCCTTTGGGCCGAGCTTTATTGTGTTTGACGGTTACCATCTGGAACTCGACGACGAATTTGCCTTTTCAGCCCATGAGACGCGCGAAGATTGGGAGGCGGAGCAGGGCGATGATAGTGAGCTAGGTATAGATCTCCTCGACAACTCGAGAAACCAGGGATCCCACAGTTCGCCGTTCAAGGAGCTTAGTGCTAACAAAAAAGACGATGACGACTTCGATGTGGAACATCAGGACATGCTGAGCGCGCTCGAGCGAGCCGTCGAGTTGGTGCAAGCGAACGGGTTGGTTGGTGTTGCCATGGCTGCGGCTCCGGAGGATGAGTTCGCTCCCGTGTGGTCAAACTCGATGGGGAGCGATCCGCTGCCGGGAAATCCGCAGGGGCACTTGAAGTTCGCCTTCTTGCTTGCCGAGATTATTTCGTTACTTCAGTCGGCAGCCATGGGGCGCGAGGAGATCCAGCAACTGAACGAGCGTTTCACCCGCTTTCGCCAGAGTGGCGAAGCGGGGTTGGTAACCAGCAGTCATCGGTTGAGCGAAGCACTGGAAGGGTGTGCGGAACAATTCCCGCAATTGATATCTCGCGTAGCGGACTTCCAAAGCAAGTTGGATGAGCATCTGCGGGCCAAGGCATTCGGCAGCGATTGTGATTACCCAGTTTAATCGCCTTGAGGAGCGCGCCCGAATTTGTATGGATATAGGTGCGGGGAGCGGACGGGTGGGGTGATGAGGACAAGCCTGCGGTGGTAGCCGCGGGCCGCGCCGCAAACCGCGAGGTTGATCATGGCCCGCGATTAGCAGCGTCGGTTCAACGTCCTAGTGAGCCACATGCTCCAGGTGCAGAACGTTGTAGCTCTAGGGAGCGAACTCGGAAGGTAAGACGATTCCGGCAGCCATAGCCGCTTCGCGAGTGGTCAGAGAGAGCATTGATTTACCTGGGGATTCGGGGTCATCGGTTACGACCCACAGCAGCTTCTGGTCGTTTTCGCGGGTGTCTTTGACCGTGGTCACTGGATTGCCTCGCTTGGCGACTTCCGTCAGAGCTTCACGCACCGTTTTGTCATTCATCTTAAAATCGCGAAGAGGTTGATTGCGAGTGATTCCGGCGCGTTCGAAAGCGCCGCCGTCGAGGGCAAAGCGGATTGGGGGGGTGCCGGAGGGCAAGTCCGCGTTGGCTTCGTCACCAATCAACCGCAAGGCAACTTCGATCGGCTCTTGGTCAAAGCTCAATCGAATCTCACGGCCCAAGTATTGTTCGATGGTTAACGGGGGGGCTGCGGTTGGAGAGGCGACGGATGAGCTGGCCGCATCACCGGTCAGCGTAGCTCCGGGTTGAAGTGCGATCCAGCTGGAAACCAGCACGTTCGAAGCCGCTTCGGTAGGGAGGTAGGCATTCATGATCGCCACCCCATCCTCGACGCCAAACCGCGCGTATTCCCCAACCCTACGCAGCATTTGTGGAAAGCGAATCGCTAAGCCCCGCCAGTAAGGATGAGGTGTTTGTTCGATGAACCAGGCTTCGATCCGCTCGGGTGCATTTGATAGTTCTTTTTGTAGGCGAATCGCTAGCTGCGGGGCATCACGATCCGCATTACCGATTACTTGGGCTTCGAGATACCAGTCTGGTTCTAAGCGGGACTGCGCGAGCACGGCCACCGTATTGGAGCTTAAGAGAGCTTTGAGTTGTTCGGTGAGACGTGGTGGGGCAGTCGTGAGTAGTCCACGTCCCTCCGAGAAGAGGTAACGCGAGGACACGAGGAGCGAAAGATCGGAGTGTTGGTCGGAGCGTTGCCACAGCGTTTCCATCGGGGGAATCAACGGGCCTGCCGCACCTTCTAGTTCGGCCACCTCGGTCATCAGTTCGAGTGGACCGCGACTGAATTCCGTCACACCCTGTCCGTCGATTAACGGTTGAGCGGTGATGTAATATGCCTCTGTGTTGGCAACCAGCAGTTCCTGGTTGCCATATTTGGCGGGAGCTGGATTTTGCCAGGCCACTTTAAGGTCAGCGAGTGTTTTTGGCTGTGTCAGTTGGATTCGCAAGGCGGCTTGCGGGATGGCCCCTGTGGTGGTGGCGTTATAAAAGGCGATCGTTGCCTGTTCAATCCCTTCCAGTGGCTCGCCAGCTTGCTGGGCAACCCATGCCAGGAGCGGCGTCAGCTGCTGGTCCAGTGTTGCCAGCAGTGCCTTGCGTCGCGGTTGCTTAAGCAGTTCAGCGGGACGAATGGAAATGAAGAACTGACCACCCGGGGGCAATAAATCGAGGGGGATGGGGCGCGGCAATTCGGGAGGAGCCCAGAGTCGGTCTGCGCTCGGGGCAACCAGTTGAAAAGCATCCAAGCGCCGGTCGCGTTCCACCAAGGTCGGCGCGTCGCTGGACGGTGGCGTGTAATTGGGTTTAGGCCCCACGTCGGCTTGAGTCTCTCGCGGTTCGAGCGCGCCACTGAGTTTAAGCAACAGCAGCAGGATCATCACAAAAGCACACCCGCCGGCCACCGGGAGCAGCCATCTGTTCGAAGCACGCTGCCGTCGCTTGCTCTGCCGGGGCTTAACAGCCGCTTGGCTTGCTGTGGGACTGGTTGAGGGTGTGGGCCCGGTGGTTGGAGTTGATAATGGGTTAACTGCTAATGCTTCGGGGGCTAACAATTCGCGGGCTGGTGGCTCGGACGCTAACAATTCGGGGGCCGGTGGTCCGGGGGCCGGTGGTTTGGGAGTAGCCGTTGCTTGTGTTGGCGCGATCGCCGCCGCAGATGTGGTTGTTCGTGTTGCTTCTGTTTTCGCTGGAGTTGGAGTTGGAGTCGTCACCGAAGAATTGACAACGGGAACGACTTCCGCAGCCACCAGCTTGGATGGTGGCGCAGCAACGCGCGTTGGTCGCGAAGCAGCGTCTGTTGCACTCGGATTTTGCGGGGCTGCTTTCGGCAGGGCAGGCTTTTGTTCGTCAGTTTTTACAACGGTTGTTGGAGAGGGCTGTGGTGCCGTTTGATTTAGGATGGCTTTTTGTTTACCGGCCGCGAGGGAGGCCTGTGCGGCGTTCAACGCCAGCGTCAAGGCTTTGGCGTCGGGGAAGCGAGCGTCGATGTTTTTCCCCAAGCAGTGCTGCAGGCAGCGCGCCAATGGCTCGGGGTACTTTAGTCCACCAGGTAGTTGAGGATTCGGTTCGGTCTGCTTGGCCATGATCTGCTGCAAGCTAGCGCCTGAGGCGGGGGGCTCGCCGGTCAAGAGCCAGAGCCAGGTGCTGCCGAGTGAATAGATGTCGGTAGCCAGTGTCGGGACTTGACCAGGTGCCATGAACTCGGGTGCAATGAATTGTGCCGAATGCAAGCCGCCGAGGCGTTCTCCCAGTAGACCAACCGCCGTGGGGTCGGGGGTGGCAGTCAGCCCTGCGAGCGGGTCGCAGGCCAACGTCACACGATCATGCTCGACATAGATTCGATCGGGCAAGATGCGACCGTGAACCAGCTTGGCAGCGTGCAAGGTGGCTAGAGCCTCCACCACTTGGCTAATGATACGCAGCGTCAGCTCTGGCTCGGGGCGGTCACGTTGGAACAATTCGCTGAGCAATCTGCCGCGTAGGGGGGCAACCTGCAATTGCAATTCACTGTCTTGCAGTCTCGGACTGGCGACTGCTTGAAGTGCGGGGTGGTTGAGGCGGGCCAGTTGCAGTCCGCGTGGGAGGGAGGGGGCAGAGCTGCGGAGCTGGTCGAGTTCGGTGGCTGTCAGCCAGCGGACCCACCAACTGGGCGCCGGCTCCCCCTTGGTTAAGTCGACTTCACTCACCTCCAGCCACTCGGTCCACAACGGTTGCTTGACCTTTTGCAAGATTGTCCAGAGACCGCGATGCAGCGGCTGGTCCGATTGCCCGGCCAGAATCTTGGCTTGGTAGTTGGTTAGTTTACCGCTGGCGATCAATGCCTGGAGCAATTTGAGACCATCGGTCCCTTCCGCCGCCGAAAGGTCCTTTGCCAATTCGGCTGCCCAGCTTCGGCATTGCATGGGCGACGCCAAGCCCTCGGCGGCAATGCGTTGCCAAAGATCGGTACTAGATAAGACCATTCGCGGGTAGGTTCAAAAGTGTCAGATGCTGCTCGGTAAGCAAAACCATCGGAAAGAAAGGCCATTTTAGGGAACGTTAAATCGTAGCGTCGAGACCCTCATTTTACTTCAAATTTTCGACATGCGTGAAGAATTACGTCAGCAACCGGCAGCCAGGCTCCTACCATTGTTTACGATATGCCAGATAATGCCAAGCCTAATCCTTGGTCAACCTAACACTTGCCAAATTCGTCCAACTCTGTGGAGTCTCATCTGTGAAGGCTAACGAAGCAACCTCACTCTTTTTCACCAACGCGGCCGACCAGCTCAACTTGCCCGACTGGCTCCGTAAGTTGTTGATCACCCCCAAACGCGAAGTGACCGTGCAAATTGCCTGCGAAATGGATGATGGACGGATCGATACGTATTTGGGTTACCGAGTTCAACATGATGCTGCACGCGGGCCGATGAAAGGTGGCTTGCGTTATCACCCCGACGTTGACCTGGATGAAGTTCGGTCGCTGGCTAGTTTGATGACGTGGAAAACAGCCGTGGTGAACATTCCTTATGGCGGTGCGAAGGGGGGGGTGGCAGTCGATCCCAAGACCCTCTCGCGTAAAGAGCTCGAGCGATTGACGCGAGCATTTGTCGATGGCATCCATGACATCATCGGCCCTGACACGGATATTCCAGCACCTGATATGGGGACGACGCATGAAGTAATGGCTTGGATTCGAAATCAATGGGAGAAGTACCATGGTTTCAATCCAGCGGTGATTACCGGCAAACCAGTGGAAGAGTACGGCGCAAAAGGGCGAGAGGAAGCGACGGGACGTGGTGTCGGGATTTTAGCGGTCAAGTCGTTGCGGAGGATGGGGCTCAAGCCAGAAACGTGCCGCACGGCGATTCAGGGGTTCGGTAACGTCGGTTCGCACGCCGCCAAGTTCCTTTGCGAAGCTCAGTTTCCGATCATTGCGGTCAGTGATGTTTCGGGCTGTTACTACAATCCCAAAGGGCTTGATATTCCCAATGTGCTGCGGCACATGCTCGAGCACAAGTCGTTGGCTGGATACAAAGAAGCGGAAGTCTTGCCCGCAGATGATTTGCTAACACTCGACACCGATCTGTTGATCCCAGCCGCTTTGGGCGGGGTCATTCATGAGGCCAACGTTCATAAGATCAAAGCAAAACTGATCATCGAAGGTGCCAACGGGCCGACTCTTCCGGCGGCCGATAAGATCTTGGCCGAGAATGGCATCACGGTGCTGCCGGACATCTTAGCGAACGCAGGTGGTGTGACGGTCAGTTACTTCGAATGGGTTCAAAATCGTCAGCACTACAGTTGGAGTCTGGACCGCGTTCGGCAGGAACTCGACCGAACCCTGAGCGATGCATTCGAACATGTCTGGCAAGAGGCGATCACCCGCGATATCGATTTACGGACGGCTGCCTTTGTATTGGCCATCAATCGCGTGCGTCGAGCCACCGAGCTGGCTGGCTATACCAGCGCTTAAGCCGATGCATATTGTGTGTGGTTAGCGTCTTGAATGGTTAGCGTCGTGAATGGTTAGCGTCGTGGATCGCTCCGACGACCCATCCGCAGCATCGCCCGGAAAATATAAAAAGCCTTGTAAAGCTCAATCATAATTCAACGCATAATTCAACGCATAATGCAAGCCGGATCGACGGAGCGATCCGCCATGTTGTGCTGAAATCCAACTTCAGTTCAATTGAGCTAGTTCGCATAAATTGGCTTGGGCGACGGCCTGCGGGCAGCTCCATACCAAAAAGAAGAGTGCCTCGCGGGCCCAGCGACCGGTGGGATGTGCCGCCATGAAGCCCGCTCCTTTAGCCGCCTGCAACGCAGCTTGAGTGGACCGCAAGACAAGCGAATTGGCTTGTTGCCGAAGCTCGCCCGCCGTCATCGCATCACCCCCGCCGGTCAAATCCCGGAGCGCAAGCAGTAGCAATTGGCAATCGCTCCCCATTTTTTCAGCCACAGGCAACAGTTCAGTCCGCTGCGTCGCCTCAGCCCGGAGAAACGCTACCGCGCGGATGGCCAGTCCCACCGCCAGTGTCGATGTTTGTAGCCCGCCTGCCCCACCTCCTGAGTTGGTTTGCATGACATTCAAGATCGGGCCAGCGATGAGTTCGCTTCGCTCGACCCGCACTTCTTGCAACTCAATCTTGTCGGTGCAACTCGATGATAAAGCGACCAACTCAGCGCCTGGGTGAGCTACCACGCCGGTCCGTTGGGTAGTTATGGCGGCCAGGAGTTGTCGACCATCTTCAAACGTTGCCCCCACCACAATGAGCTCGGCGTGAGCAGCACCGGTAACCCAGGGGCTGAAGCCGTTGAGCAGGAACGAGCCGTCCGCTTGTTCGGTGGCGGAGAGCACGGGCTGTCCGACATGTTGGCGGCTGGTCGTCAAATGACTGATGCCGACGGTCGCGAAGAGTTCCCCTCTGGCGAGCTTCGGGAGCAGTTCCCGCTTGAGCTCTACGTTTGAGCTACCGACAATGCGGCGGCAGGCGGCGTGCCACTGGGTAAGGATGAAAGTTGTCGACAGACAACTTTGGCTGAGCTGGAGATAGCCATTGAGCAGTTGCTGTTCGTGCCAGCCCTCCCCACCAAATTCGGTGGGGACGAACCAGCGGAACACGCCAGCCTGGGCGCACCACTCGAGTTGCCGCGAGGGCCACTTACCGCTGCGGTCTAATTCGCTGGCGTGGTCTGCCAGTTTCTCGCAGAGTTGTTCGGTATCAAACGACATGGTCACGGGTTCGCAAAGCGGAATCAAAACTGGAAGCGGTTAGGACTGATTCTAGCTGCGGAGTAAAGCCAACAGATCGTCGGTCGAAAGTTTACCAGCGGCAGCGCTGCCATCCATGATGCCAGAAACGAGGTCGCGTTTGGTGTCGTGCAGTCGCAAGATCTCTTCTTCGATGGTGCCTTGGGCGACGAGGCGATAGACCATGACTGGTTTCTCTTGCCCCATGCGATGTGCCCGGTCGGTGGCTTGGTCTTCGACCGCTGGATTCCACCAGGGATCCATGTGGATCACGTAGTCGGCTGCAGTTAGGTTCAGTCCGGTCCCACCGGCTTTGAGTGAGATCAAGAAGGCCGTGGCATCGCCGTTCTGGAAGCTGTCGACCCGTTCTTGTCGGGCTTTAGGTGAGGTCGATCCATCGAGGTACTCAAAGGTGATTTGCTCTTGTTCGAGCATTTCTCGAATGAGTGTCAAGTGTTGTACAAACTGGCTGAAGATCAGCACGCGGTGTCCTTCGTCGCGCAGTTCACGCAATGTCTCGCAGAGCAGTTCCAGTTTTGAGGAGCGTTCAGCCCAGCCTTCATGAACCAGTTTGGGACTGCAGGCGAGCTGTCGCAGACGGGTCAGGAGGGCCAGGATGCGGAAACGCTGGTCCTGCACATCGGCCAGTTTGGCGATTTGATCGACTTCTCCTACTGCCGATAGTCGAACTTGGTCGTACATGGCCCGTTCGGCCGGGCTCAGTTCAACGTACAAGTTCATTTCTGTGCGAGGTGGAAGGTCCTTCAGCACTTCTTCTTTCGTGCGCCGCAAGAGGAATGGCTTCAATCGTTCGCGTAAGGCGTCGCGCCGGTCCTGATCGTTATCTTTTTCGATCGGGGCGGCGAAGCGGCGCCGGAACTGATCCCAGCCGCCGAGGATGCCTGGTGCTACGACGCGGAACAGGCTCCAGAGTTCCCCCAGGTGGTTTTCGACCGGGGTACCGGTTAGAGCTATTTTCCAGTCGGCGGGTAGGGTGGCGATCGCGGTCGACGTTTTGCTGCGACTATTTTTGATGGCCTGTGCTTCGTCCAAGACCAAGGTGGTCCAGTTGACGCTGGCCAGTTGTTGGGCATCGCGGAGGGCTAGTCCATAGCTGCAGACGACTAAGCTGCCTGGGCCGATTTGCTGCAGAAATTCCGCTCGATCGGTCTCGCGGTAAAGATGGGCTTTGAGTTCGGGAGCAAATTTCTCGGATTCGCGGACCCAGTTGAAGCCGACGGAAGTAGGGGCGATCACCAGCGTAGGTCCTTGGTGGGAGCGATCAAGGATGACGGCCAGTGTTTGCAGGGTCTTACCCAAGCCCATGTCATCGGCGAGGATGCCGCCGACTCCCCATTCCGCGAGACGTCGCAGCCACTTGAAGCCTTCGACTTGGTAGTCGCGGAGTTCCGCATTGAGCGACTTTGGCAGTTCCGGCTCAAGCTTCTCGGAGCGCTCGAGGCGCGACAGGCAATCGCTCCAGGCGCGCGTGGCCTGCAGCTCAAACTGCGAGTTCATCAAATCGCGGATGGCGGGCGCCGAGGTTGCGTCGAACTTAAGGCTCCCGCGCTCCTGGTTGACGGAATCGTTCAGATGTGCAAATTGATCGCGCAATTCTTTGGATACTTTGGCCCAACCTTTGTCACCGAGTCGCACATAGTCGCCGCGGATGCTATCGACTCCGGCCGCTTGCAAGCCGCTGAGCAATTCGCTCAAGTCGATCGACTCTTTGGCAAAGTTGCAGGTACCACTGAGCTGAAACCAGTCCCGTTTGCTGCTGATCCCGACGCTTACATTTTGGCTACTGAGCGCGCCCAGCATTTTCAGTGGCTTTTCCGAGGTCTTGTCCCACAGGACTTCCACATTGTCTGCGGCCTCTCCGGCGGGGTGATTTTCCAGGCGGTCGATAAGATTCAGTGCCGCTTCGAAATCTTGAATGGAGCCTTCGGGGTCTTCCCTTGGCAAGGCAAAACGTTGGGCGATCATGCGGCAAAGCGTTGCTTCGCGCATGGCAGAGCGTTTGACTTGGACGGAATTGCCATCGCGTGTGGCTGGCATCAGCATCCGCCCGATCCCGGGCTTGACCAGCAAGCCGCTGGAACATCGCAGGCGGATACCGTAGTCGAGGGAACCGTCACTGCGTGAACGCAGCATCAAGACAGGGCGGTATGCTTCTTCAACGACCTTACCAGCGAGCTCTTCGGGCAAGTGAATCGTCAACACTTCTTGCATGCGTGTGACGGCATCAAGCAGGACTTGCTCATGCTCGATGGGGATCTTGGGAAGCTTGAGAGCGCCTTGCAAACACTTCAGCTGCTGAGGAGACATCTTGCATAATTGAACCAGGGCCAGATCGCTGCGGAAGTGGACGAAGTGCTCGTTCGCCACGATGACTCGGCTAACATTGTGCATTCCCGCGTCGATTTGTAGCCACACAGAAACGTCGTTGCGGAACAAACGCAGTGCCCCATCGAACAGTTCAACGGTCGCTGGTGCTCCGTTGAGCAAAATATTGTTGGCACCCACCATCTCGCAAATGGCGTCGATTGGGTCGAGCTCAAAACTGGCGCGGTAGTACTCGGACTCGATGCGCACCAAGTTGCGGATTCGCTCGTCGACCGGGGTCAAGTTATCCTCGAAATCTCGCAAGTTCTCGAGGGACACTTTGCGCCCTTTCGTCCAACCTCCTCTCTTTTTCATTTGCTGGACGTAAGGGATCACTTCTACGGTTCCATGCAGCGTGTCGATTGCCCAAGCGATGCGTTGCTGGGGCTCGTCCTTGGCGGGGGCCAAGCCGACATCTTCGGAAGCAGGCAACTCACTAGGCAGCAGGTGCTGGATGAGCTGCAGGATTTGTTGCTTCGGGTCGGGGCGGTATTGGCTCATGTCCGGGCGGTTCCGATCGAATTGTTGGTCGACAACTCTTTGGGCTAAAGCGGTGTCCATGTCTGCGAGTTCGTCCGTAACTTCGTCAAGAAAACACCAGAGGTGGATGCAGGGGGCCGTGCCGCACGAGTCGCTACAGGTGCATCCCATCGGAGACTTTCCCGAACTGGGAAGATTAATGAACAGATGCTGCCGTTGGCCGTTGTCCAGAAAACTCCCGGTGATCAATCCATCTTCAAAAACCCCGCCGATTTTGAAGTCAAAAGAGGCATCCAGCGAATCAGCCGCTTCGAACAGGCTCTCCGGAAGGTCATGATAGAGGTCGACGTAGTCCGACTCCCAGCGGTCCAAACGCGCGAGATCTGCGGCGGTTGGGTTGGAACGCCTGCGATTGAGTAGCGCCCGCAAATTGCTCGGCAAATTCCTAAATGAGGCCTGGCGGCCGGACCTCTGTCCTGAGTTGCGGGAGGGCATAGGTGACCTTTCCATGGTTGGCCAGCGGATACTGAGAACTATCCGTAAGCATATCCGATTATGCCAATGCGGAAAGCTGAGTAATTTGCTGCGGGCATTTGTTGATTCTGACGCAAGGCATGTCGGTACGCTTAGCCCGCAGGTACTCGAAATCCTGCAAGCAACCGCCATCACCGTCCTTATCGAGCGGAGCGAAGTGGCGGCACGCATAGAACCGGCCAAGCCGCTCTGGTACAATCGGGCTTCCAACCACGCCCTGCCAACCGGAGCCGGCTCTATGCGATTGCCCAGTCAATGCGCGCTGCGTCTTTTCGTTGTTTTTTGTTGTGCCCAACTACAGCCCATGTTTCCCTCCCCGCTATCTGCCGAACAACTCGACGTTTGGTTAGGCACAGGCGGTCGTCCTAGCCAAGGTGTCTATCATTGCACACTCGATTCCGAGTCGGGCAAGCTCTCGGAATCTCGTCTGGTGGCTGAGATATCGGGGCCAGGATTTCTGGCCCTTCACCCTCGCGGTGGGCATCTCTATGCAGTCGGGACGCTCGACGGTAAAGCGTCGGTTGTCGCCTACAAGATGAGCGGGACGGGTGATACGGCCGCTTTGGAGCTTATCAACGCGGTGGAGATTGGCGACGGCGGAGCCGCCCATGTGGCTGTCGATGAAGCCGGGAAGATGCTGCTTACTGCGCAATATGGTGGTGGGTCGGTGGCTGCCTTCTCGCTCGATGAAAGCGGGGCGATTAAGGAAAGAACCGGCTTGATCAAGCATCAGGGAGGTTCGGGGGTGGTCGCTGGCCGACAGGATAGTTCGCATGCGCATTACGTCGGCTTTTCACCCGATCAGCGATTTGCTTTTGTTCCGGACTTGGGATTGGACCAGGTGGTGATCTACCAGGTGAACGCTGAGCAAGCCACGCTGCGGCCTCATGGCTTTGGCGCGGTCCCGCCCGGTGGTGGACCCCGCCATATGAAATTCCATAACAATGGCAAGTGGATTTATGTGCTCAACGAATTGGAACTGAGTGTGTCGGTGTTTGACTACGACTCAGAGGCCGGCACGATGCAACTAAAGCAGACTGTTCCAACCGTTTCCAAAGCGGAGCTTGCCAAGGAACAATTTACGAGTTGTTCCGAGATCCGCATTCATCCCAATGGAAGATTCGTTTACACCGCCAATCGCGGCCACGACTCCATTACCGTTTTTGCGATTTCCGAGAATGGGCAACTGGCAGAGGTGCAGAATGTGCACGTGCGCGGCGCTACACCGCGCAATTTCAATCTCGCTCCTTCAGGAAAATGGCTACTAGCCGCAGGGCAGGATTCGCACACGTTGGCTGCTTTTGTGGTTGATCCGGAGTCGGGACACCTGACTTACAATCGAAGCGTCATAACGACACCGTCGCCCATCTGTGTGTTGTTTGGAAAATGAAGGTTTTTGTAAGTAGAGCTTGTCAACTCGCTTCTCCCTCGTCCTCCTCCTGCCACTCGAGCTTTCCAACTTAGCTCTGGTCCTCCATTGAGAATCCTTATGCATAGCCACGTTCAACGGTCCTTGTGGGTCGTGTTGATTGGTTTCTCCTTGAGCCAAATTTGTGGCCCGTTTGCACTTGCCGCTCAGCAGGTGCCCCCCGCAGAAACCAACTTGGACAATCCACTTCGAGGTGGTAGTCCCACGCAAGGCAGTTCCGAGGAGGAGATACCACCCGCGGAGTTGCGACAAGCCGGGGTGCTACCTGCTGCGATGGATGCAAGCGAGTTGCCAACCGGGCCAGGTAGCGGAGCGGGGGGAGAGCTTGCAGCCCCACCCAGGCTGACGGGAGCAACACTGGAAGTTCCGTTGTGGCGACCGTTGTTGGCGATGGGGTTGGGGGTCTTTGTCGTCCTATCGTTGATGATTGGTTTGCGGGCACATGCGTTCATTGCGCTGATCTTGGGAGCGTTGGTGATTAGCTGTTTTGTCCCCTTGGATGTAACGGGCTTCGTAAAGTCTCCTGTACCGCAAGTTATTCGCGGCGAGAGCGCCGAGCCGATCCAAATTGTGAAGCGAGTGACCAGTTCGTTTGGCATTTCGGTGGCCGATATTGGCATTCTCGTGGCCATGGCGGCGATTATCGGCAAGTGCATGTTGGTCAGTGGAGCCGCGGATCGCATCGTTCAGTCCACGCTGGCAACGCTGGGAGAGAAACGGGCGGCCTGGGCCATGTTGATCAGTGGTTTTGTGTTGGCCATCCCGGTGTTCTTTGACACGGTTTTTTACTTGTTGGTGCCGTTGGCGCGGAGTCTCTATCGGCGGACTGGCAAGAACTATTTGCTCTATTTGGCAGCGATTGCTGGTGGTGGTGCGATCACGCATACGCTGGTTCCACCCACTCCTGGGCCGCTCCTCGTGGCGAACACGCTGCAAGTCGATATTGGTTTGGTGATGCTGGTGGGGTTGGCTGTGGGCATGCCCACAGCCTTGGTGGGCCTGGCGACAGCGGTTTGGCTTAATCGGTCGATGCCCATCGAAATGCGTCCCATGGCCGGAGCTTCAGCCGAGAATCCAGAGCAGCTTGAGTTCACTCGCTTGCCTTCGCTGGGCTTGTCACTGGTGCCAGTTTTACTGCCTGTCATTCTAATAACGATCAAGACCATTTACGGTACGCTGATCACAGCCGATTCAAGCCAGCAAGCTCGCGATCTCAAGCTGTTTCTTGATCTGGTGGGGGACGCTAATTTAGCGATGATATTTGCGGCGATTTTCGCCATCTATTTATGTTGGCAAGTCCAGGGGCATACATTGGTCAAACTGGCGGAGCATGTGGAAGATGCCTTGCTCAGCGGAGGGGTGATTATCCTGATCACTGCGGCGGGTGGTGCCTTTGGGTTGCTGCTCGGGATGTCCCAAATCCAAGTTGTTGTTCAGACGTTGTTTAGCAGTGCCGAGGGGAGCGGTTTGCTGGTGCTGGTCCTTGGGTACGCACTGGCTGCCATCTTAAAAGTCGCCCAGGGTTCGAGTACGGTGGCGATGATCATCTCCTCATCCTTAATAGCCTCGATCGCTTTGCCATTAGCTGCGGCTGGCGAACTGGGGTTCAATCCCGTCTACTTTGTACCCGCTCTGGGGGCTGGGTCGCTCATGGGGAGTTGGATGAACGATTCTGGTTTCTGGGTATTTGCTAGGATGGGGGTGCTTACAGAAAGCGAAACGTTGAGGAGTTGGACGGTTTTGTTGGGAATCCTCAGCCTGTCTGCTTTCCTGATCACTTTGCTCTACGCGGCGGTTTTCCCGATGGTGGGTTGAGAGGGTGGCGGCAAGTTGAGTTCACTAGGGATTCGATTTTGCCAGGGAGTGCTCCGCAGGCACGCGCAAACGTTTTTGGGTGGAGGAAGCGATGGATTTTAAGTCGACAAAATTGCAGATGGAGGGGGACATCCAACAACCGACAACAGCTGCCTTGTCGGGCTGCCTGTACGCGACTTTTGTGATTGTCCTCAGCGGCGGCATGCTCTTCGTTAATACATTTCTTTGCCTAACGATTTATGCCGCCTTACCAAGAGTTCAAAGTGAAGATCTCGCGGCGCGCATTGGCCAGATGTTTTTTTTCGTGGCGCCGGTTGCATTGATGGTCGTTGAATGGAACCTGCTTGACCGCGTTCAGCGGTTGTTTCGCCAGCAAGCTGCGTAGCAGAACCACTTGATTGCCGCACGTTGCGCGATCGCTGGTGCTGAGATAGAGGGTCAGCGGCCTTATAGATCGGTTGGCTCATTGTCGTTGTTGCCGACGATCTCGGTGATGTCCGTCCCTTCCAAATGCAGAAAGGCCTTATTTTCATGCTCCAGCGAGATGGTGGAAGATAAGGCCTGACCGACAAGGTAGGTTGGGGGTAACCAGCTGTTTTTCGAAAACTCGCAGGAGACAGTGACCGTGACTTGCTCGGTTAAGCTATTGATGACCGGTGGTGTGATGTTTACGGTGGCATCACGAATGCCACTGGCGGTTAACAGCGCCTGAGCCCGACTCGATATGTGCGATGCCGTTGCCCCAGGTACAACTCCGATTCGGGCTGCTTCGTACGCGACCATTTGCACCGAATGCTTGACGAACATGAATCTTGAGAATTCCAACAGCGTGAAGACCACCATGAAGAACACCGAAGCGCAGATGGCGAACTCAACCGTTACGGCACCACGCCTTTTAAGTCGGCGAGAATTGGAACGGTTAGGAGTTTGAGCAATGGCTTCGGATGGCATGTAAATGACTCAAAGTACTGGAGTTATTGAACTAGCATGGCGGGTAATGTTTCCGCGAGGGTGCGAAAAATCTCCCCCAGCGTGGCGCCGTCGGGAGCGTGATAGTGCTCGCCACCGCCGGCTGCGGCAACCGCAGCCATCAATGTTTGGTCAGCTTGGGAACTGAATGTGATCGTATGAATCGTGATGTTGTCCGCAAGCGCGGCTTGGGCAATGACGATCGGATCATCCCCTTGCGTCATAATGCCGTCGGTCATGAGCACAATACTCCGGGAAGCGTTTGGGCGACTACCCGATGCGGTGGTCAACACGGCAATGCCATCTCGAAGTCCGGCTGCAATGTTGGTGTTGCCGATCACCGGTTTATTGCCGATTGCCGTCAGCGACCCGCGAATGGCGGCAAAATCATTCGTCAATGGTTGGTTGATGGTGGAAACCGTAGATGAGTAGGTTCCAAAATCAAAGTTGCTGGAATAGGAGGTTAGCCCAACCCGCGGCTCGTAAGGGTTGTTGTCCAGTACGGTGAGGAACTCGTCGATCGCGCTATCCAAGGCGGCCCAGCGACTGAGCGAAGCATGCGGCTTGGTAAAATAGTTTTGAATCAAAGACTTGCCATGTAATTCGCCGGGATACGAATAGGGGATGTCGGTAAGATCCCAAGCCATCGAGCCGGAACGATCAACAACCAAACACACATCGTGATCGATACGGGTGGCGATTGATTCCTGAAACAGCTCAAATCGATCTCGACCCAAGAAGCCCCCCATGGCGGGCAAAGCGGCGGATTCGCCTGCGCGGCGGGCGAACGAAGCATGCACCCGCACGGCATTGAAGGGTGAACTGTCTTTTGAGAAATCGTACGAGCCATCTTCTTGTAGCGTAGCTTGACCAAATTCGACGTCGATATTCCGAATTTGCAAGCGTGAGCCTGCGACGGTGTGCTTTTGACAAATTTGTCGTGCCCGCGTGCGTGCCTCCGAGGCGCTGCCGGTCTGACCCAAGTTGATCGATGCAGCCTTAGCCGCGGCATCGGTTGCCAGCCGCATCTCGCATTTGGCCATCTCTATGTAGGCAGCGTTCATGCAGAGTGCAACGACCACGCTCAAGGCGGCCAGCAAAAATGCAGACAGCACAATGATCGTGCCGGAGCGAGACTTTAAATCACGTGCTGTGTTGGCGGACATATGCATGCTTCGGCTGGGAGAGGGGATGTTATTCGCGAAGCATGACCGCATCGACCACTACGGATCCCTGATCGGCGACGACGAAACGGGAAATGCTGTTGGCGCCCCACGGTACGGTAATGCGGACCCTGATTTCATCGCCCGTCACAACGGAATCGAGGTTATCGACGCCACGGGTCATATCACGAATTTGTACGGTGGCACCCGTGAGCTCGTTTTGCTCCAAGAGCTGATTGCATTTGGCAGCGACACTCACGGTATTGGCCGTCTGCCGCGAAGCCGTTCTGGCAGTTTCATAAGCAGCTAGGACAACGGATTGACGTATGAACAGGCGGTGACAGACTTCTAAAGACCCGAACAGCATTACCATGAACACAGGTAAGACGACGGCCAGCTCAACCGTCGCAGAACCTGTGCGCCGCTTGGTCAGCTTACACGGCAATCGTCTCGAGTTGTACTTTCGCGAACTTGAAGTAGTCATGGTTATAGTCTTTTGAAAACGTGTCGCTGCCCGCAGATTAGTGCGGCAGCGAACCTTCGTTGTAAAGGTTCTCGGCATTCTCCTGGCCGATATCAACCACGAACAAAGCATCGTTGTAATCTAAGTCACCGCCACCCACGATGTCTTCAAAACCTAGCAGAATGAAACGACTGTCAGGAATCATGAACGCCACCATGTGCTGTAGTCCGTCACTGTTAAGCGTATGATCTGCCCAGAGCGAGGTCTTCCCTCCGTTGACTCCATTGGAAATCAAAAAGAAGTCGAGTTGCCAGCCATTGCCGCCAGTGCTGATCTCCACAAAATCGCCGATCAGCAATGGTTCCGAGGTTGTACGCGCTCCTGAGGGCTTGACCGAGGCATCCGGAAACAAAATGAGCTTGCTCCCCTTAGTTGGTGCGCCAGCCGGCGTCCAGCAGTAGCCAAGCGTGTTGTGGTAGCCTGCCCCCTCAAACAAAAAATAGATCCGTATGGGAGAGTCCGATGCCGTGCGGAGCAGCAACCTGGATGCGTCGAGCTTAAAACCCGAGCGTCCAACGAACTCAACTGTTTCCGATAATTCTGAATGAATAATCGTTAAGAATTCGGGCATTACGTTGTTATAAAAGTGAGCGCTCCGAGCATCGCTGGATCGTTCGTATACTGGCCCATGCAGCGGCAGTCCGAGAGGCCGAGCGGGTGATTGAACCGGTGAAATGACCTGAGCCCGCGCCTGCTGGCTGGGGTGCACAAAACCGGCAGCCGATATGGCTAGCACAACCATCAATATGCGGCGCATTAGCTTTTCCTCTATGTCGGAGCTTCGGGGAGCGATCCTCGGTGGCCGGTAGAGTCACGAGAGCGGACAAGTCGACGTGCACCCATTGCCTCACCTTTGGTCTATTGGAAAGCTATGTCAGTTTGCGACCTCCAGCGTCCTTCTCTCGCCGATTTCTGTTTCGATTCAGTCCAATTTAGGTGTGTCCACACTGTCTCCTCGTTAAAAGCAGCAATTTCGCTACAATTTCGGCTTAGACCTGCGCTTCTTCCGGCACATGCCGTGGGCCTGCCAAAGCCGGCCTAGCGAGAACGGACGGCAGGCTGCTAGGCCATCTGCCTGCAGGCTCAAGTCACCTCCCATCGGAAACTCAAACGCATCCTCCAACCGCTCCCAGGAATCCCAACCATGTCGATCACCGCCGAAAAGCCAGCCGCAATTTTAGTAGCTGGACGCTGGCAAGCCGCCACGGCCACCGAGTACTTTCAGGCTTCCAACCCGGCCACCGTTACGGAACTCGCCGCTCAGTTTCCGATCAGCAGCTGGAGCGACTGCGAGCTTATTCTGGATGCGGCCGTTGCCGCCGCGCAGCAATTGCGGGAAATGCCGCGAGCGAAACTGGCTGAGTTCCTCAACGCATACGCCGATTTGCTCGACGCCAACCGCGATGCACTGGCTGAGCTGGCCAACTTAGAGACCGCGTTGCCGGTCAAACCCCGGCTGGCCGATGTTGAACTTCCGCGCACTTCGGGGCAATTACGGCAGGCCGCTGCAGCCGCGCTTACCGGTTCTTGGAGCCAACCAACGATCGACACAAAGCTGAGTATTCGGTCCTGCTTGGAGCCCATCGGCCCGGTGATCGTCTTCGGCCCCAACAATTTCCCGTTTGCCTTCAACAGTGTGGCAGGGGGCGATTTTGCTGCAGCGATTGGGGCTGGAAACCCTGTCATTGGCAAGGCCAATACATCGCATCCAGGCACTACCCAACGCCTCGCCGAACTCGCGCAGGAAGCTGCTGATACTACCGGCATGCCAGCTGGAACGGTGCAACTGATCTATCGCCTGTCGCATGCCGACGGAGAAAAACTGGTTTCAGATCCACGCATCGGAGCAATCGGTTACACCGGCAGCCGCAGTGCGGGGCTAAAACTGAAACGGGCCGCCGATGGGGCGGGCAAGCCCATTTATCTCGAGTTGTCGAGCGTCAATCCGGTGGCCATTCTGCCAGGTGCCTTGGCCGATCGCGGAGCTGGCATGGTCGACGAATTTGTGTCCAGTGTGTTGATGGGAACCGGTCAGTTCTGCACCAATCCAGGCTTGTTGTTGATGCTCGACGATCCGGCCACGCACAGCTTCATCGAAGGGGTCACGGCCAAGTTCCAAGCCACAGCCCCCGGGACTCTGCTGTCCAATGCCGTGCAGAAATCATTGACCTCGGCCATTAAAACGCTGACCGAAGCGGGTGCGGAATTGCTCTGCGGGGGGCAAGTCGTAGCGGGTAAGTGCAGCGTCGCCAACACGCTGTTGAAAGTCTCTGCGGCCAAATTCTTGAGTGATCCTGAGATTTTTCAGACCGAAGCTTTTGGCAATGCTTCCCTCGTGGTGGTGGCCGATTCGGTGGCCGAAATGGCCCTCACGATCGACGCACTCGAAGGCAATTTGACCGGCTCGATTTACTCCGGCAAAGACGGGAGCGACGAAGCAGCTTATGGCGAGCTTGCACCGCGGATGGCCCGCCGGGTCGGCCGTTTGATGAATGACAAGATGCCCACGGGGGTGGCGGTGAGCTCAGCCATGAATCATGGTGGACCCTACCCAGCCACTGGACACCCTGGCTTCACGGCGGTGGGGATCCCTGCCAGCCTGATCCGGTTTGGCAAGTTGACGTGCTATGACAGCATTCGACACGAACGTTTGCCCTCATTGCTACAAGATCCAAATCCAACGGGGAGGACCTGGCGATTGATCGATTTGGAATGGTCGACGGCAGATCTGTAGGGAAACGGCATTAATCTCCGCGCGAACTACCTATCTTCAATCACCTCCAGTGGATGACTTAACGATCGTTCGGATTATTCGGGTTCTGGCAAACTTTTCGGACAATCGTTGCCGATAAGCACGTCTGTAACGAGTTTTCGGATGATTCCGAATTTAAGTTGTGCGCTCGGCGACTGGCAACTGTTGTCGTTTTGGTCGAGCGTAACGCCATTGCCGAACACGGACGTA
>JBGSHW010000097.1:0-4853 GCA_041751975.1 Pirellulaceae bacterium | reverse complement strand
GATAGCCTAGCGCCATGCCGTAGTGATGGGTCTGACGTGGGTTAACCACTGCTACGTTTATCTTCGCGTCCAGTAGTAGCTCAACCATGTCCGATTCGTAGCCTCCGCTGCTCTCACACACCACTAGCGTCGATTCTGACGTTCCGATCTTCTTCACAAGCTCGCTCTCTATGGACTCCATTGTGTTTTCGATCACAGTCGGCAGCTTGCCCTTGGAATCGGAGATATCCAGCTTCTTTGACGAAACATCGATACCTATCACGCGTTCATAACCTGTCTTTGTCATTTTTAGTTCCAGCCTAGTGAATGCGGGATGTCGAAACTCCCAAGCGACCGTTCGGATAATAAAAATCAGCTACGCGGTCATGCTCTCCCACGAGCTCGAAACTCTGGGGGCACGTACGACCTGCACAGCTGCGCCAGATGCCGTTGCAACCGGCTTCTAGCAGTGTCAACTCTAATTGCTAAATCGGTCGGTACGACAGATACTAGGGCAGGGTGAGGGGAATTTAAATCGGTAACTTATTTTGAGACGAGGCCTAGTCGAGTACTTCGGCTTTAGCCCGCGCGAACTGTTCGACGGCAAAGCTTAAATCGTCTTGCGTGTGGGCGGCTGAGATTTGGGTACGGATGCGGGCTTTGCCTTGCGGGACGACCGGGAAGGAAAAGCCGACCACATAGGTTCCCTTGTCCAGCAAGTTGTCTGCCATTTGACTTGCCAGGCGGGCATCCCCCAGCATGATTGGGACAATGGGATGTTCACCTGGGACGATCGTCAAACCAAGTTGTGACACGGCATCGCGGAAGTAGCGTGTGTTGTGCTCGAGCTGGTCGCGGAGTTCCGTCGATGCCTGCAACATCTTCAGTGCGGCCAGAGTCGCGGCCACGATCGGTGGGGCGAGCGAGTTGGAGAAAAGGTAGGGGCGCGAGCGTTGGCGGAGTAGATCGATGATTTCCTGGCGACCGGAAGTGTAGCCGCCGCTGGCGCCGCCGAGTGCTTTACCCAGCGTGCCGGTCATGATGTCGATACGGTCGATCACTCCGTGGTGTTCGTGTGTCCCCCGGCCGTGTTGTCCCATGAATCCAACCGCATGCGAATCATCGACCATCAGCAGTGCCTGGTGTTTGTCGGCCAGTTCGCAAATGCTGGGCAAATCGGCGATGATGCCATCCATGGAGAAGACGCCATCGGTAGCGATCAGTTTGAAGCGGCAGTTGGAGGCGGCTTGGAGTTGTGTCTCCAGGTCGTGCATGTCGTTGTTTTTGTAGCGGAAGCGTTTGGCCTTGCAGAGGCGGATCCCATCGATGATGCTCGCGTGGTTCAGTTCATCCGAGATGATCGCGTCTTCGGGACCCAGGAGCGTTTCGAACAGGCCGCCGTTGGCATCGAAGCACGACGAGTACAGGATCGTATCTTGCATACCCAAGAACTCGCTCAGCTTCCTTTCCAGCTCTTTGTGCAGGGCTTGGGTGCCGCAGATAAAACGTACGCTGGCCAGTCCAAAGCCCCAGGTGTCGAGTGCTGCCGCGGCGGCTTGACGTACGATTGGGTGTTCGGCCAGTCCTAAGTAGTTGTTCGCGCACATGTTGAGGACTTTACGTCCCCCTTGCACTTCGATGTGGGCAGCTTGGGGCGAAGTGATGATGCGTTCGCGTTTGGTTAGTCCTGCGTTATTGATATCGGCCAGTTGTTGCTGCAGATGTTCCTGGAATGTTCCGTACATGCTGGTTTCCCAAGTTTCTGAAGGGGAGAGTGGTATGGCGGGCTGATAGACCGCGCGCTGCCTGCAGTCGGGCTGCCACTACGGACGCTCGTTCCAGTACAAGATCGACTTGCCCGTTTGCCCGGTGGCCATCTCTTGAAACGCGGTTTGGAAGTCCGTGAAATGATAGCGATGGGTAATCACGGGATAGATATCCAGCCCACCTTGGATCATGACCGTCATCTTGTACCACGTCTCGTACATTTCGCGGCCGTAGATACCTTTGATAGTCAGCATATTGAACACGACTTGATTCCAATCGATGGCAATCTGTTCCGTCGGGATACCGAGCATGGCGATCTTGCCACCATGCGCCATATTATCGAGCATACTCCGGAATGCATCTGGATTGCCCGACATCTCGAGGCCGACGTCAAAGCCCTCGGTCATGCCCAGCTCTTTTTGTACGTCCGAGACATTTTCTTTCAACACATTAACGGTACGGGTGGCACCCATGCGTCGGGCCAATTCAAGCCGCCAGGGGTTTACATCGGTCACGACCACAAAGCGTGCGCCCGCGTGTCTTACAACTGCAGCAGCCATACAGCCGATGGGACCGGCACCAGTGATCAACACATCCTCTCCCAGGACGGGAAAAGTTAACGCCGTGTGGACTGCATTGCCGAATGGATCGAAGATGGAGGCGACATCTTTGTCGATTCCATCGTGATGGTGCCAGACATTGGTCATCGGGAGCGACAAGTACTCAGCGAATGCGCCGGGACGATTAACGCCGATCCCTTTGGTGTGGGCACACAAGTGACGGCGGCCTGCCAGGCAGTTGCGGCAGCGGCCGCACACCACATGCCCTTCGCCGCTCACGATGTCGCCCGGATGGAAGTCGCTGACGTTTGCGCCGACCTCGACGATTTCCCCGACAAACTCATGGCCTACCGCCATCGGGACAGGAATTGTCTTTTGAGCCCAGCTATCCCACTTGAAAATGTGCATGTCGGTTCCGCAGATGCCGGTGCGATCAATCTTGATCAGGCAGTCGTTGATACCAATGGTCGGATCCGGAATATCTTCCATCCACAGGCCGGGTGCGGCTTGGCTTTTTACAAGAGCTTTCATACGGATTCGATTTTCTCTTCAGATTCGATTTTCACGTGGAGCCTGCGCGTCGTGCGCTGAAGATGGGAACGATCACCTACTTAGCTGCCAGCCATCAGCAAAAACGGGAATGTTCTCTTTAATTCGACTATACTTTAGGCTCCGTTTTTATCGCTCGTCTATCAGTTGTGGTAGGGGGCGATAAGCCGTCGCTGCGAAAATGCCCCACCCAGCCTGCCTCAAAAACCAACCCTGCCTCAAAAACCAACCGAGGGACTTTATGAATCAGCCAACCCCAACCTCTTCACAGCCCCAGTCCAACTTGTTCCAGTCGTCCCTTAGTCGCCGCTCGTTCGTGGCCGCCTCTGCTGTCGTGGGGAGTTGCTTAGCTACTCCACGCAGCCTCTCGGCTCAGCCAAGGCGTCCCGAGATCATTATCGGCGAGGGAGAGTACCGCTATAGCTGCGTTCATAACTGGCCGCAACTGCCTGACAAGTACACTTGGCAAACCACACATAATGTGGCGGTCGATAAGTCGGCGAACTTGTATGTCATTCATGAGGGGCATGAAGACAAACGCGACCATCCCTCAATCTTCGTCTTCGATAGCGAAGGGAAGTTCATCCGCGCCTTTGGAGAACAATTCCAGGGTGGTGGGCATGGTATTGAAGTCCGGCAGGAGCAGGGAGAAGAGTTTCTGTATGTGGCCGCTTATCAGCAAGTCAAGTCGTTTGCCAAGCTGACGCTCAAGGGAGAAGTCGTCTGGCAACAGTTTGCACCGATGGTGAGCGACAAATACGCCGAGGGAGAAGCCGCGCAGCCGAAGAAGGTTTGGGGCCGTGATCGCTTTATGCCGACCAACTTTGCCTTTCTCGAGGATGGTGGTTTTCTACTGGCCGATGGCTACGGTTCCTTCTACATCCATCGCTACGATGCCAATGGCAAGTGGCTGAACTGCTTTGGTGGGCCAGGCGACGGGAGTGGCACTTTCAACACGCCCCATGGATTGTGGATGGACTCGCGCGGCGAGCGACCGATCGTGGTGGTCACCGATCGGGCGCACGATACCTTGCAGCGTTTTGAACTCGATGGCACCTACATCGACACTCTGGCAGGGTTTGGCTTGCCAGCCAACATCGATGTGCAAGGGGATTTGATGCTCGTGCCGGAGCTAAAGGCCCGTGTTTCCTTGCTTGGCAAGGACAATCAAGTCGTCGCTCAATTGGGAGCGGACATCGAGCGTATTTCGGCCGACGGGGCGATTCGCAATGATGCCAGCAAGTGGTTGGATGGCAAGTTCGTGCATCCGCACGATGCCTGTTTTGCAGCCGACGGAAGCATCTTTGTGGCCGAGTGGGTCAGCACCGGGCGCATCAGCAAGCTGGAGAAGCTGAGCTAGAACCGCCGCGAAACACGCGATTCACCTTTCGGAAAGCCCCAGCACGGCTATAATGGGCAGTTTGTTTTTGTAAAAATTGGCTTAGGAAGAGTTCGCGCGATGGCGGATCATTGGAAAACACTTGCAAATCGACTCGGCACGCCAGGCATTGATGAGCCTGAAGTCGAGGAAGTCAAGGAAGAAAAGCTTGCTCCGGTAGCTCAATCGTCAGCAACTGTAGCCCCCTACGCTGACCGAGAAAGCAAACCTGCGATGGAAAAGATACCGAGCGGATCGGCATCCACGGATCGCCCCGCCACTGTGCTGCAACCTGCCGAACCGCCGCCGCCTGCCAAACCGGCCAAACGCAAGTCGTCTTGGGAAGCTCTGGCGAATTTGTTCAACGTGTCGATCGATCGCTCTGATCCCGAGCCCGAGCCTGTGGCAACGGCTCCCGAACCGCGTCAAACCGAGCTGTTGCAGCCCGAGCCCCGTCGCCCCGAGCCGCGTCACCCACAGCCTTCGTACGACTCGCCTGCCGCCCCGGCGGCCGTCACCCCGACCCCGCCAAAGAGAAAGCTATCCATATTCGACGAGCCTGAGTTGGATCCAAACGCAGCCCTCGACGCCATGTTCGGCGACGCGCCGCGCGAAAAGTT
>JBGSHW010000096.1:0-47644 GCA_041751975.1 Pirellulaceae bacterium | reverse complement strand
ACCTGGCAAAATCGTCCGCATGGGAGTTCCTCCGATGCGGGTGGAAGCGCTGACCGGCATATCGGGGGTTGCGTTTGGATCGTGCTATGCCGCTCGTATCCAAGTAACGCTCGACGGCGTCGAGGTCCAGATGATCAGCTTAAGCGACCTCAAAATCAACAAGCGAGCGAGTGGTCGCCACTAGGATCTCGATGACTTAGATCACTTGCCCTAATCTTGAATTTCAAGCATTCCCCGAGGGCGGGATTCCGCACATTGGCATGGGATAGCCGTTGGGATAGCGAGTGGCAGTTCGGGTGGAAAAATGCATACCCACTTAGCGAAACGTGGGTATTTCGGAGCCCTCCTCGCCCACTTACTTCAATTTGCCCCAGGCTGCCGTGAGTCGCCTGGGGTTCTTTTTTGCCTTGTTTTCCTTGGTTAATCGGGTCTTTCGCAGGCGAGGCCGATTCGGTTGAGTCGCCCCTAGTCGCCCCAACTTGCCGGCTTTTAAGACCGCCAATAAGACCGCCGATCTTCGTGGACTTAATTGCCTCGCTGAAATCGGAGTCGGTCACCGTCCAGTAATGCTCCATTGCCACCTCTTCCGAGTGTCCACAGATCGCCGTGGCAATGTGGGATGGAAACGCCCGAGCGAGGTCAGTCGCCGCGGACGCGCGCAAATTCTGCCAAAGCTTCGGCCATTGTTGCACTCCCGCCCGGCGGATGATCTTCTCGAACGTCGTCCGTAGGTTCGTAGACGGGTCGATCGTCGGAAAGACGCGGTCCTCACCTTCGGCCGCCTCAAGGTGGAGTGACAGCAATTCGCGTTCGACATCGGGGAAGAGCGGAACGACGCGAGACTCGTGCCCCGCGTGGTGTTCGGTCTTGGGGCTCTTGATCGTCATCCGCTTTTTCTCCCAGCAGATAACGATTCCGAAGTAATGCGGATCTTTGTGCTGCTCAGATCACGGTGCTCGTTGGTGATCAGGATGTGTGCATCACGGTCGATGAGCAAACCCGTCGCCACGATCTGGTCGTGGCGACGTATGCCGGTGGTCTCCAGGTCGAGCACCACCGAGTCTGCTACCATCAGAGCCTCAGCACACTTATGAGCATCGTAGCTCGTTGTGCGAATCGGCTTCATAGCTACGCAACTGCAGTCCCTCCGCTACGATGTCCTTTGCGGACACTCGTTTACTTAGTTTGCCTTCAGATTCGCCAAATCCCAAATCGGCGACGAGCATTCTTTGTAAATTATCCAGATCGCTTATGGAGTGGGGAGAGACGGATAAGCCGTTTGATGGATTTGCGGCTGAGTTCTGATACAAAACGGTTATTGAGTCGGCTGCAACCGCTTGGTCCTTCCGCCTAAGTGATGGCCCGTAAGACGAACATCTGGGATAGTCGCGTACTCAGGGAACTACCAAATCAAATACTTGATTTGGTAGAATGATGGCATGCCTAATCCTAAAACTCAAAAACTTGACCGTTCCGCGTTTTCGGTTGTCGACCTAAGCTTGGCCGACGACGAGCGAAGCTATTGGCATCAACAGAGCCCGGAAGCCCGGATCGAACACATGCTCCGATTACGGAAGATGAATTATGGAGATGCAGCTTCCGGACGACTTCAGAGAGTTCTTAAAGTTGTTGAACTCCCACAAGGTTGAGTATCTTCTCATCGGTGGCTTTGCCGTCGGTTACTACGGTAGGCCAGGCCGCATTCTTCGATCTTGCCCCACGACGAACCGACATTTGCATGAGCTATGTTAACCCAGGACACGCCCTCCTTGGTCACGAAACGCGGGCCTGAAAGGACAAAAAATGCTCGACGAAAACGTCGCTGTCGAAATGATAGTGCAACTGCAGGGGGTCGACATCACAGCGACAAGATTCGACCACATAGCCAGGATACCACGGATTGCCCAGCTTCGGCAATTTGCCAACGCATAAAAAATGCAGCGGTATGGAGACCTCAGCATCCTAGTCATCATCTTCGTCGCCGTAATACGAGCCGGATGATCGGTAGGTTGTCCCATCGTCGTAGATGCAGGCGACGCCATGATGCCACGCTTCGTGCCATTGAACGTCCTTCGTCTGTGGGGACCAAGCGCCCGCGACACCCGCTTTCCATGACTCCATCCATTCCACAGATTCTGTCACTGGATTATAGATTCCGCACACGCCATGGTACCAACTTTCGCGCCATTCAACCGCTTGAGTCTTCGGATTGAAGACAACCGCAATCCCGCCATGCCATTTGACTCGCCACTCGATCTCGTGAGAAACCGGATTAAAGCCCCCCGCCACGCCATGCTTCCACCGCTCGCGCCATTCAATACATTGGCGATCCGGCTGGCATGCTGTATTCGCAGATGGCAGTGTACAATTCGTTCCATTGAATACTTCGGCCGACGTGATCGCCGCCATGCTCACTCGCAACGGTGGCGAAGCGGTCCATGTCGAAGACGGCACGTTTTCACTTCGGGAGCCAGATGAGCAACCTCGTCAGTGAGAGTCCGACGTGAGTGAGAGTCCGACAACTCGACGCGATGCTGATCATCAACCCTTCGCTCCGAAGTTTCATGGGGCGAGGGGTTTCGCGTCTTTTAGTCCGAACCTATGACATGAAAGTACTCTTGTGTTTGACCTGAGCATCCCTGAACTTGCCAGCATGGCCTTGACCGGCTACGGGCAAACGGAGGATCGTCTCCGCTCCCGAGAAGCGGGCTTCGATGAGCACCTTGTCAAACCGCCTTCGATCTCACAAATTCGCGGCGTCCTGAAACATCCCAAACTCAGCGCGGGCCCACACGCATGACGGTTAACGCATGACATATTGGCCCATTGTATTGGCGGTCATTGAACGGCTGGTCGCCATCAGCGTTTCTGCCCATGCGATCCTAACCAAACGCGAGTCGCGATCGGCGATCGGCTGGGTTGCCTTGATCTGGTTGGCCCCGATCACCGGTTCGGTCGTTTATTGGGTATTCGGTGTCAATCGACTGCTGCGGCGGGGCAATCGCTTGCAGAAGGAACTCGAAGTGGTGTTGCGGCGGGTTCGTCCTTCTGTGCCGCAGCAATCGCAGGCGTTCCTCGAGGCAGCCAAACTGCAGTTTCCACATTTTGGTCAGATGCATGAACTGGTCGGCGAGTTGACCGGAGCACCGCTTTTGCCCGGCAACCGCGTGGTGCCGCTGGTGGGTGGCGAAGTGGCCTTTCCCAGAATGCTTGCGGCCATCGAGGGGGCGCAGTTTTCGATTTCACTGCAGTCCTATATTTTCGATCCCGACCGGGCTGGACACGAGTTCATCGATGCCTTGAAGGCCGCTCAAGCGCGGGGTGTCGAAGTACGGGTCCTCATCGATGGTGTGGGTGCCAAGTACTCGTGGCGTTCAGCCATTCGTTTGATGCGCCGCGAGGGCTTGAACTGTCGCGCCTTCCTACCAACCATCGGACCCTCATCGACGTTTTATAGCAACCTCCGCAACCATCGCAAATCGATGGTCATCGATGGCCACATCGGCTTTACCGGCGGCATGAATATACGCCAAAATCTCCGCTTGGACTGGAATCCGCCGCACCCAGTCCAGGATCTGCATTTTGAGTTCGAGGGACCAATCGCTCTGCATCTGCAAGAAGTATTCGCCATGGACTGGTGTTTTGCGGCCAACGAGGTGTTATCAGGAGAACATTGGTTTCCCTTACCCGCACCGGCTGGGAATACTTGGTGCCGCGGCATTCCCGATGGCCCCGACGAGGATTTTGAGAAACTCAAGATGACGATCCTCGGCGGGATCGGAATGGCCCAAAAATCGATCGTGATCATGACCCCTTACTTCTTGCCGGATGAAGCCATCGTCGCCGCCTTGAATGTGGCGGCCATGCGAGGTGTGCGGGTTTGCATTTTAATTCCCGAAGTGAACAACATCCGCCTAGTCAAGTGGGCATCGCTGGCGTTACTCCCCCAACTCTTGGAACGTGGTTGCGAAGTGTTCTCCACTCCTCCACCGTTCGACCACACCAAGCTGTTTCAAGTCGACGAGGAATGGACGCTGATCGGTTCCACCAATTGGGATGCCCGCAGCCTGCGTCTGAACTTTGAGTTCAACGTTGAATGCTATGGTCACGAACTGAACAAACTGTTGAGCGCAATTGCCCGCGATAAAATACAGCAAGCTCGTCCCTTCAATTTAATCGAATTGCAGCAGCGACCGCTGTGGCGGCGTCTTCGAGATGGAATCGCTCGACTGGCTTCGCCCTACCTGTAGGATCTTTAGCAAGATCCACTACGGGAGGATCAGGCTTTGCGAATGAAGTGCTCGGCGAACGAGCGAACTTCGCGACCATTGAGGACGTGCACCATGCGGAGTTGTTGGACCATCGCATCGTTGAATTGACTCAGCGGGATGTGCACCAGTTGTCGATGATAGCGTTTGGCGATCTGACGCCAGCGGGCGCCAGGCGCTTTGGGACTGAGTAAGGCGATTTGGCGTTCGCGCGAATGCAGACAAGCCGCCGCAAGTAAACGTTCCTCCAAGTCCTGGGCAAAGCTGAGCCGGGTATCGTCCCAGATATCTGGAATCGGAACCGGGGGGAAAAGAAACATGGCGCCGCCGTAGGTGGCCAGCGCGATGCCGGGGCCAATCACCTCTTGACTAAAATCGGTCGCGAAAAAGGCTAGTGTTGACTCTTCTTTGTGCTCGGCAAACCAAGTTGCGCGCCAAGCGTAATCGCGAGGATCGGCAGGGGTATCGAACAACATGACGCAACAGTCGAGTGTCCCGATGCTCGGAGGCATGACCTTGACATAGATATCACCGTCGTACCAATGCCGCAGTGTTTCGCGGATATCGATCCCATCCATGATGCTGGTCGAGAACTTTTCACTGCGCGCCAAATCGGCTCCCATCATCGCTTTGGCTCGATCAAAAACGCGCGTACGAAAGCTCTCGATGATGTTGTCTTCAGGGGGCCACGAGCACTGCGCGTAGGGATTCCATTGCGTCTTCCACTTATCGATCTCGGCTTTTTCTGGTTTCTTCCGCAGCTCAAGACTCCGCCACGATACCGGCTGACCAGGCAACCGACTAACGACGCTCACCGTTTCGCCGCCGGGCAAACGCAATTGATCGATCCCAAGCGTGGCGGCGGGCAACTCCATCTCAGGCTGGAAGGGATAATTACGGGCGGTTTCGATCAAGTGAATCGCATACTGATCGCCGAGAATCTGCTGTGACGCCATGGCCATGGTGTACAAGTCGGGAGACATGCGATGTTCGAGCAAGGTCAAGTTGCGGATGTACTTCAAGCATTGAGTCAGTAGCAAGGGAGTGATCCGCCGAGCCCGCTTGCCGAGATCTTGCAGATAACTTGCACGAGCCGACATCAACAATTGCTTGACGCCATCGATGGCTAAGTTCTCGTCGTCCTCCAACTCCATCCGGGCTTGCTCGTACAAGCCGGTAATGTACGGAAGTTCGCCAAACAAAAAGAGCAACGAATTGGGATTCACCGGGTAGCTGGTGGGTGGCTCCACCGAATCGTGCAAGGGCAATTCAGCCGGAGCCGCCTGATAGGCCTCGCGCAACCAAGGCCATTCGAGGATCGAACATACGAATACAATCTGTTGGTGCTCGAGCTCCAACTGCTTTAAACGCCAAGCCATGAATTGCAAACGCTGCTTGACCTGTTCTTGATCGGGGCGGGTGATGCTGGGCAGGATGGCGGTTGCAAAGCGTTCGAGCGAGACGTTCTTGAGTGCAAACGGATCGGGCATCACGGCCGCGACCGGTTGGTACACATTGGTTTCCAAGTCACAAAAAGCGATCGGCCAATGTTCTCCCAGCGCCATCCTTAGTGCCATGATGACGGGTTGGCAGGGATCGATGGGGACGTAGCTCCAGTCCTGGGTCGCCGTATCGTCGCCCGCAGACTCTCCCTCACCCGCTTCAAGCGGCACCCATTTGGTTTGATAATCATTTCCAGGTCGCTGCACGACGATTGCGGGCACCGGTAATTGTTCGACTGCCTCTAGCACATGGCTTTTGAAGGATTCGGGCAAAGCAACGGCCAGGCAGTCGCAAGGATGATCGAGCAGCCATTGGCGCACGGCCAGCGCGCAGTTACCACTGCCATGCACGACGGGCAAGCAAGTGATCCGTTCACTCAGCGCGAAGGGCGACGGTGGGTTCGGCTTGGATTGAGACATGATCGCTTCGATAAAACGGTTGAGGCGTGCTAGACTTCGCAGATGTACTTTTCTAAGGAGTTCAACTTCCATGATAACGCCAAAAATTTGCTACACACACGCGGGACTCCTTTTCGTGAGCCTCGCGATCCAACTGTGCCTCGCCAGGCCCAACATGGGACAGTCCCCCCCGCCGCCAACATGGGCCGAGAGTTGCCCCACCATGCCGCGCACGCTTCCACCCGAAGGCCTACCTATTGCAGCGGAACAAGCGACCGCGTGGTGGGACCAAATCGAGGCCATTCAAGCTACGATCGATGCGGTGACCGACCCCAGCGGCGCGGCGCGGAATGCAGACGTGGAGGTGCTGCTTAAGGCTTGCCGCATGGCGCTTGAATTCCGCGAGCTTTACAACGAAAAGGACTTTGCCAAAGTCGATCGCTTGCTTGATTTGGCCAAGCAGCGGGCCGCTGAATTGCAACAGTCGCAGCCGGGTTGGATTACGGGAGCAGGTCTTCAGGTCCGCGGCTTTCGCTCGCAAGTTGACGCAGCGGTGCAGCCAGTGGGCCTCGTGCTGCCGCAGCAATGGTCCCAGTCACCAAGCCCACTACCGTTGTACGTGTGGTTGCATGGCCGCGGTGACAAAACGACCGATCTACATTTCATTTGCGAGCGGTTGGATAACTGGGGTGAGGTGGTACCGGAGGGAGCGATCGTGCTTCACCCGTTTGGACGGCAGTGCATCGGTTATAAATCCGCAGGTGAAACCGACGTACTGGAGGCCATCGAATTCGCTTGTGAGAATTATCCCATCGATCGGCAGCGGATCGTCTTGATGGGCTTTTCGATGGGGGGCGCCGGCGCATGGCACCTCGCGGCGCACTATCCCGAGTGGTTTGTAGCGGTCAGCCCCGGAGCGGGTTTTGCCGAGACGGCCCGCTATCAGAACCTGCGCCCCGACCAATATCCGCCGCCCCACGTGCAGCGACTGTGGAGCATCTACGATGTGCCAGGCTACACACGGCAGCTGTTCAATCTTCCGGTTGTAGCCTACAGCGGCGAGTTGGACAAACAGATCCAAGCGGCTCGCGTCATGGAAGAAGCATTCGAGGCAGAAGGGCGGACGTTGAATCACATCATTGGCCCTGGCATGGGACACAAGTACCATCCTGAAGCGCTGGCTGAAATCCTGAAACAGATGTCGACCGCTGTGGAGGCTGGGCAACCCGCGGAACCTGAGGCGATCACCATTCACACAAAACATCCGAGGTATGCACGTTATCGTTGGCTAAGCATCGATGGCGTCGCCGTAGGCTATGAGGACACGCGTGCCACGGCAACCCGGGCAGAGGCCGGCGTGTGGCACATCGAAACGCAGAACGCCACACGGCTGGCGATCGCCCCCACCATCTCGACGGCAGGGAAGGGGACCGGCCAGCCGGTAGCTTCCCCCATCGAGCGGGTGATTGTCGATGGTACAGAGTTGGCAATCGATCCCTCGACCGAGGCTTTGCTGAGCAGGTCGACCAGCGGTGAGTGGAAAAAGTCCGAGCGGTTCGAAACACTCAGAAAACACCCGCGACTCTCTGGCCCTATCGACGATGCCTTCATCGATCCCTTTCTGGTTGTGATTCCAAACGGCCGGTCGTCGCGCGTCGAGGTGGAGCGCTGGATCCAGTGCGAGCTCTCTCAGTTCAAACAGCGGTGGCGGATGGTCTTCCGAGGAGAGCCGCGGATCAAACGAGTTGCTGAGGTCACTTGGCAGGATATGCAAGATTACCACTTGGTGCTGTGGGGGGAGCCGGCGACCAATGGCTTGCTGCACAGCCTGCTTGCCAAGCCCATCAGGGAGGAGCACAGACAGGAATTCAAGGAAGCGACGGACGAGGAGAACGCACCAAACCACTTAAAACGCTTGGCCGCCGCGGATGCTCCGCGCCTGCCAGCCGCTGCGCCGGTAGTAGAGCACTTGGCCCAGTTGCCGCTGGCCTTCGACTTGCCGCTGACCTGGACCGAGGACTGCGTGAAGGTGGGGGACGCCGAGTGGTCTGCCGCAGAGCACGTGCTGGTGGCGATCTACCCCAATCCATGGGTGCCGACAAAATACATAGTGCTCAACTCCGGACCCACATTTCGTGCGGCCCATGATCGAACCAATTCGCTGCAAAACCCCCAGCTGCCCGACTGGGCGCTCATCGGCCTCGACGAGCTTCCGAGCGCTGAGCTGCCGGGGCGAATTGCTGCGGCCGGCTTCTTTGACGAATTCTGGCAGCCGCAATAACAACTAGATTGCGACCAGGATCTGTCCGAGCCCATGGAATTAGCTCAAATCCCCTAAAACTGGGGCTCAAATCCCAGCGCCACGTGTCCCAGCGATATTGAGGAGAATCGAGTCGACTCCTATACTGAGCTTTTAGTGCGCGGGGAGCCGTTGATTATTCGCTTGACCCTCCTTCCGCCAAAAAACATTGCATCAAAAAAATTCTGTACGACGCTTTCGAGCGACACTTAAGGACGAACGATGAAGAGCGACCGCCGACACGAGTTGGAAAAGAACATCCTGGCGGATCGGCTAGGGGGTGGGATACAGGCGGCGCGACCTGTGTTGCCGATTGTCTTTGGCACCCTGGCCATCGCTGTCGTGGGTCTTATTGGCTGGGGAGTCTACTCCGCCAGCGTGAGCAACAAAGCCGCCATCGCTTGGACCGAATACTATTTCAACCTGACATCGACCGATGCGGATGCCTTTGTAGATGTGGCCGAGACGTTCCCAAACAGCAAAGCGGCCCTGTGGGCTCAGCAAACGGCAGGCAGCTCCTTTTTGGAACGCGGCATCGAAGCTCTCTATCGCAATCGCGCCGAAGGTGAGAAACTGCTCAATCAAGCGATTGAGGCCTTTGACCTGGCCAGCACCAGCAGCGAAGCAGAGTTGGCCAATAAAGCTCACTACGGTTTGGGTCAGGCCCACGAGGCACTCGGTCAACTCAACGAAGCTACCGAACACTTCGAAAAAGTAGTCGACTCGAGTACTTACCAAGCGATGATCGATAGCGCGAAACAGCGCTTGGCGTTTATCTCGAGCGAGGAAGGCAATAGCTTCTACGCGTGGTTTAACAAATTGGATCCCAAGCCCAATGCGCCGATCGAATTGCCCGACAGCCTCTCGATGCCACCCACGACTCCAGGCGAATTGAAGTTCGACCCGATTTCCGGCGGAGCCGGTTTCCAAATTCCGCAAGCCAGCGAAGAGAATCCTAACGCTCCGCCTCAAGCGACTGAAGTCGATCCCAACAACGTGCCGGAGCTGCCCGCCACCCTAGAGACGCCTAATTCGGTGCCACCAACGACGGAATTGCCTACCGAGCTACCAGCGACTCCTGCAACAACTACCGAAGGTGACTTTCCCGATCTTGGGGAGCCAACACCTGCGAACGACATTCTTGAACCCCCGGCCACCACCGAAACACCAGCGACGGACGAAACGCCAGCTAGCGTTTCGGATCAATAGAAATCACCCACTCTCTGTGACAAACCCACTCGCGACGCAGTTTGAGCATACCGTAACTGAAGCCGAAAACGGACAGCGCATCGACGCGGTATGCGCCTTGCTACTGGATGCCTACAGCCGTGTTTTTCTACGTAAGGTCGTACACGAGCGGGGAGCAACGGTTAACGGCGAAGTCGTCAAACCGAGCTTCCGCGTCCGCGCCGGTCAACATATCGTGCTGCAGCTGCCTCCGCCGCCCGATGATGGTCCACGTCCCGAGAATATTCCACTCAACATTATCTTTGAAGATGAGTCGTTGATTGCCATCGATAAGCCACCGGGAATGGTGGTGCATCCGGCTAAAGGGAATTGGAGCGGAACACTGGCGAGCGCCTTGGCATTCCACTTTCAACAGCTGAGCGACGTGGGAGGTCCGACCCGTCCAGGGATTATCCATCGGCTTGACCGCGACACGAGTGGCGTCATCTTGGTGGCCAAATCCAATGCCGTACACCTTAAGCTCTCCGAGCAGTTTGAGCAGCGAACGGTTCAAAAAGAGTACATCGCCATTGTGATCGGAAAATTGGAATTCGATCGCGATGTGATTCGCCAACCGATTGGTCCCCATCCGTATCAACGCGACAAAATGGCCATTCGCCGGGATCATCCCGACAGCCGCGATGCGGAAACTCGTTACGAGGTGCTGGAACGATTCGCTGGTTTTTGTGTGGTACGCGTAGAGCCCAAGACAGGGCGGACCCACCAAATTCGCGTGCATCTCGACCACGTAGGTGCACCCGTTCTATGCGATCGACTGTATGCCGGACACGCCCGAATCACTCGCTCGGAGATTAGCCGACGGATGGCCCTCAAACTGCCTCCGGCAGCCAACGACGATGAGGTGATCATTGAGCGGCAAGCACTGCACGCGAGGCAAATCACCTTCACCCATCCCGTGCTGGGGACCCCGTTGGTGTTGCAAAGCCCGCTTCCGGCGGACATGCAACTTGCGCTAGACATTCTCCGCACGACCCAGTCGCACAGTGCTTAAGCAGGTATTCAGGAGCCGATTGATACGCCGCTTGCGATGCCTATTGCAAAGTCATCGGAAGAGTGAAGCTCCTGCTGAGCCTTGAGTAGCGGTCGCCGAGCAATGTGAATGACGCCGCTCCCAAGTATGCGAAGCGACACGGCAGGAGCCCGGCCCGGCCCGGCCCGAAAAGCAAATCAAAGCAAAGCAAATCAAAGCAAAGCAAAGCAAAGCAAAAGCAAAAGCAAAAGCCCGAGGCACTAGCCTCGGGCTCTTGATTTTATTAGCCGGAACACCTTAGCGTCCTAGTGCTGAACATCCACGGCGGCTGATGCGAACTACTCCGTGGGAGCAGCGTCATCGGCTGGTGGAGCTTCAACTTCGGTAGAATCAGCGCCCATGGTATCGGTAGCAGCTGCTGGAGCAGGTGTTGTAGCGGGTGTTGTCGCAGGCGCTTCTGTGGCTTCGCAGCCAACAAATGCAACGGAAAGTGCGGCAACACAGAAGAACGGGGCGAATTTACGTAACATGTTTGTTACTCCTGGGAGAACGAGTTATTTTCCGGAAAGACCGTGGAGTCGCAGCAACCACCCACCCTTCTTAGGTCACTTTTGTCACGCAAACTTGATCGACTCGACCAATTCTGCGCAAGCGGTGAGCAGTTTTTGGATTCCACGACAATAGAGATTCTCGAAGGAACGCGCTTATTCCCGGAATTTTTAGAAAAAAAGAAATTAACGGATTCTCACGCAGAGCCCGCCGATTGGGAGGCAGGCGCAGCCGAGGTGTACTTCTGCTCCATGCGTTCCAGGCAACGGCTGATTTGCCGCACCGCTTGGCGTAAACGACTCTCGTTCTCAACCAGCGCCATTCGCAAATACCCTTCGCCGGCCGGTCCAAAGCCACTGCCTGGACTGACCGCCACGTCCCCCTCTTCGAGCAGCATCATGGCAAAGTCGAGGGTGCTCATCCGCTTTTGCCACTTATCGGGAACCTTGGCCCACACGAACATGCCAGCCTTAGGAACTTCGGCCGCCCAGCCGATGCGTCGCAGCCCGTCGACCAGGCTATCACGGCGACTTTGATAAATGGCCGACTGACGTTCGACGGCGGCTTCTGTATCGCGCAAGGCCACGATGGCCGCGATCTGAATCGCTTGGAACATGCCGTAATCGTAGTAGCCCTTGATAGTCGCCAAGCCGCGTATCATCTCGGAGTTGCCGGCGCAAAAGCCAACCCGCCAGCCAGCCATGTTGTAGCCTTTGCTCATCGTCGTGAACTCAACCCCGACATCCTTGGCCCCCGGTGAGGCCAAGAAACTCGGTGGCGTGTAGCCGTCGAACGCCACATCGGAGTAGGCAAAATCGCTGATGACCATGAAGCCATATCGCTTGGCCAACTTCGCCACTTCCGTGAAGAAGCCTTGCTCCACCGTGACCGTCGATGGGTTGTGCGGGTAGTTGATAATCAAGAGCTTCGGGCGAGGATAAAAGTGCTGGCAAGTGTAGGCGATGTTCGACAAAAACTTATCGCTATCGGCAACTTCCAAAGCGACTACATTGCCAGCCGCCAAAATCACACCGTACATATGCACAGGGAAATAAGGGGCGGGAATCATCGCCGTGTCGCCGGGGCCCATCAGCGCCAGGCACATATGGCTGAATCCCTCTTTGCTACCCAAGCAAACGATCGCCTCGGTGTCGGGATCGAGTCGCACACCGTATTTGCGAAAGTACTTGCTCGCCAGCTCGCGCCGCAGATTCAGCAAACCGTTGGACTTGCTATATCCGTGATTGCGCTCGTCAAAAGTGGCTTCCACCATTTTATCCATGACGATCCGTTCCGGTGGATCGGATGGATTCCCCATACCGAGATCGATGACGTCACTGCCCGCCCGTCGCTTTTGGTAAAGCGTATTGTTGATCCGGCCAAACAGATAAGGGGGTAAACGCGAAACGCGAGAAGCGTATTCGATGGTGAAGGGGGGGTCAGCCGGTTCCGGAGCAGAGCTGTGTGGGTGGTTCATGATCATAAACGCTGCAAAAGTAGGGGATTCAGTGCCTTCATTGTCCTATTGGCGGTCCGTTGTCGCTAGCCCGGTCTGGAAGTCTTCCTCTTCCGTCCTAACCCTCTCGCTATTCGAAAGTTAGGGCTACCATTTAGCATAGTGCAGGGGGAAAAAAATAGCATCGATTCCCAACCCCAGGCATTCTCCCAGTGGCCGCTCGTCAAGAAGGAATATCGATTGAACCCCACCAAGAACTTAGAGAACTCGGCTCCCTTCCAAGATCCCACGGGAATGCTGCGGCTGATTGACGCTAATATCAATCGTGCCGCCGAGGGGCTGCGGACCGTCGAAGACATTTGCCGCCTAATTCACGAAGATCGTGCCGCCGCGCAGTGGAGCAAACAACTGCGTCATGAACTGGCCGACGTGTGCAACACCCTACCGCGAATCGAACGACTGGCCGCCCGCTCGGCCGCTACCGACGCTGGCACCCGCACCACGCTGGAAAGCGAACAAAACCGGCTCAGCTGGAAGGATGTTGTAGCCGCAGCTGCGGAACGTGTTACCCAGTCGCTGCGGAATCTAGAGGAATTTTCTAAGTTCCAGCCGGGGGGCGAACTCTCCACGCGCTGCAAGCAACTTCGCTACGCAGCCTACGACACATTGGCCGCCATCGAACTGCGATTGAATAAGCAACTCCCTGCCAGTATCGGCAGACTCATGCTGCTCATCGACTGCTCTCTCGAACTGGACAGCTTCGTTATCTACTTGCGGAAACTGGCCGCCGCTGGCGTTGACCATTTCCAACTGCGCGACAAGTCGGCCGAGGGTGGGAAACTCATGCGCTACGCCACAGCGGGAATGGCCACGCTGGCAGCCGACGCTTCGAAAACTTCCCCCCCCGCCACCCTGTTCATCAACGACCGAGTCGATATTGCGATGGCCAGTGGTGCGGCTGGAGTTCATATAGGACAGGATGACTTAGCGTTGGCCGATGCGCGGCGACTGGCTCGCGGTCAACTACGGATCGGGGTCTCCACACACGATATCGATCAAGCGCTCGCCGCCGAGCGCGGGGGGGCAGACTATATCGGTTGCGGACCCACGTTTGCGTCAACCACCAAACAGTTCAACGCGTTTGCAGGGGTCGATTTTCTGAAGCAAGTGGCGGCAGCGATCGACATCCCAGCCTTTGCCATCGGTGGTATCGATCTCACCAACGTGGGTCAAGTGCTCGCAGCTGGCTGCCAGCGGATCGCTGTCAGCAGTGCTATCCATCGACAACCGTCACCAGTGGCCGCCGCCCAGCAACTTGCCGAGCGTCTCAATAAAACGCACACCCCATAGATGATTAACGCTTTACAGATGCAATCACTTCACAAACGCGATTCGATTTGCTGCACCAATCGCTGCGCATCACGCTTCAATGCATCCAAGGTCAATGTCTCAACAATCACTCCATCGCGATCGACGAGTAGCGTGGTGGGATAACTGAACGTGCCGTTCGGCAACAGCAGCGCCAGCTTGCCGCGCGTCATGGCAGCCGGGTCGGCGTACGTAGGCAGCCGCGATTCGACTCGCTCCATGAACTCCTCCGCCTTGGCACGCAATTCCGCCAAGTCGTAGTCGGGCCCAGCAGAACTCACCACCGACACCATTTCAACCTCGGGATGTTCCGCGAAGTGCTTGGCGAGTTGTGCAAAAGCCGCGTAACTATTGGAGGCTTCTTCCGACCAGGCACCCCAAAAATGGAAGACGACTAGCTTGCCTTTAAGACTGTCGCGGGTGGGTGCTTGCTCGGTGTCGACCAGCGGTTGCAGATCGAGCGCTGGCAAGGACTCGCCGACCCCCGTGACTTGCGGTGGCGAGCCAATCCACGCTAGGAACAATAAGCCAACCAGCATAATGATCCCGAACAAGACCACAAAGTAATTGCTTGAATTCTTGAACGAACGAGCGGGGGTGCCGGAAGTATCTGGGGTGCTCGGATGCGTTGGCTGAGGAGCGATGTCGGTTTGAGGAGAATTCATGACCAGCAGTTTCGCCGAGGCACTTGGGGGCACTTAATGCTTACTGTTCTAGCCAAGTTTACGGAGTCGTCTAGTGCTTTGCGAACGAGCCGTTGGTTTTGCGATTGGACTTACGCGACGAACTCTTCTTCCTCGTCCCCGCTTGGACGGGAGAGTTGTCCGGAATCTTCCAAGCCGCGGACCACGTCGACAATTTTTTGCTGCATCGCCTCGACTTCGCTGAGGCGGACTTTGCCCAAGAAGTCCATTTCTTCGCGGAGCATGTCGGCGGCGCGCTGCGACATATTCCCCAAAATCTTGTCCTGCAGTGGTTGGCTGGCACCCTTGAGGGCCAAAGCCCATTGAGTGTTCTCGACGTTTTTGAGGACCGACTGAATGTCTTTGTCGTTGAGCTTGACCACATCTTCGAAAACAAACATGAGCCGTCGGATTTCGTCGACCAGTTCCGGTTTGTCTTTTGCCAAGCCATCAAGGATATTCCGTTCGGTCGCCCGATCGGACACATTGAGCATTTCGGCCACGGAGGGGACACCACCCGCTTTTTGGTAAGCCTGGGTCATGAACAGCGCCATGCGAGTCGCCAGCGCCTTTTCGACTTCCTCGATCGCCTCCGGACTGGTTTGCCCCATTTCGGCAATCCGCTGAATCACCGCCAATTGCCGCAGGGGAGGAAGTCCAGCCAGGACCCCTGCCGCCAAGGCGGGAGGGATACTGCTGAGGACCATCGCGATCGTCTGGGGATGTTCGTCAATCAAGAAGGAGAGAATGTTCTGCGGATCGGCCTTGTGCAAGAAGCCAAAGGGGAGTGCTTCGAGCGTCTGCTGGAGGATGCTGAGCATATCCCCGGCATCTTTGCCGAGCGCTTTTTTGACCAGGTTCTTTGCCTTATCCAGCCCCCCCGTACTCGGCCCAATCGCACTCCCTTTGCTCTGCAAGAACTCGTTGATGATCTGTTCTTGTTCGCGGCCGCTCACCGTATCGAGCTGGGCGATGGCAATGGACACGGTCTCGACATAGCGCCGCGGGAGCATTGACAGGATCTGTGCCGCTTCGTCCTCGCCAAGACTCATCAGCAAGATGGCTGCCTTGCGAACCCCGGGGGGTTGCTTCATGATGATTTGCGACGACATGGCGGTTTAGCTCAATCGGAGGTGCGATCGCCGGTAGGCGGCTGCCTACGCTATCAAGTTGTTCATCGGCTGGGGAGCATTCACTTCTTGCGCGATCGGCCCAGTAGACATCCAAAGCTGCCGTTCCTCGGGTTCGATCATAGCGTTTCTGGCGATTGCCAGCCCCGCTCACCAATCCAGCTTGCATATTCCCCACTGGCCGTGATTCTCGTCGACGGAGACCTCAAGCGTTTCAATCCCTACACCCAGCCTAGGCTTTAGCTCTTGCCGCAACTCCTCGGCGATCCACCACGCGAGTTGTTCGGCGGTCGTATTACCGATGGGCAAGAGCATGCAGTCCTCGCGGGGGAAAACCCAACGCTTTTCACGGAAAGTCACGGTGACCTCGCGATCGACCACGTCGACCTTGATGAGCGGATGTTCGGTCGCCAACAGCATGTGATGATCCAAGCGGCGCACAATGTTCGCCAACGAATCGCGGAAGGCGATGAAGTCGATGACGTATTGATTCTCGTCCAGCGGCCCGCAGACCTCGGCTTTGACCCCATAATTGTGCCCGTGCAGACATTCGCAGATGTCCCCGGCAAAGGTAATGAAGTGGGCTGCACTGAAAACGAGTTGTTCTTTTTGCAGAAGAACTCGGTATGTACCTAGCTTTTGATCTGACACGCGTCTACCTGCTCACGAATCTACGAGCCTCGGGCACTTGCCGCTGGCTCCGGTTAAAATGGATGTCTGCTCTCGCACGCCGTGCGCATTCGGTTGGTCACGGGATGCAATGGCCTTACATTCGCATTGTAGGAGACGAACTAGCTCGCAAACATGGGAAGGCAGGGCGCCTTGTTCTTGCTAACATACTGCCTAAAACACCGGCCATCCAGCATTCACGTTCGCTTTTACCTGAAAGACACCTCTTGGACGACGGCTCGACGACAGCAGAAACGACCGAAGCGTACCAGACTTTGGCACCTCAGAGTATTGCTTTTGAACAGCGAACCGGCTACGTGGGAGCGTTGGTGCTGCTGGGGATAACCGTTGTCATATCGACGCCGATGGCCGTGGCGTTCGCTTGGCGGAACTGGTGGATTTGGGGAGCACTGCTTGTAGTTTGGTTATTGCTGGGGTCTCTTTTTTTGTGGCATGCCCATGTCTGGCCGCGGATCGTCTATCGAGCGACGCGTTGGCGACTGGACGAAACGGGGATGGAGATTCTGCGTGGGGTCTGGTGGAAGCATCGTATTGCCATTCCTGTGGCGCGCGTCCAGCACGTGGATGTATCGCAAGGCCCCATTCAGCGAATGTTCGATTTAGCCACGTTGACCATCCATACGGCAGGCACTAAGAACGCATCGATTGAGTTGTCAGGGCTTGAGCACGCGCAAGCCCTGCTGCTCCGCGATCGACTCATCGAACAAAAGGACTCGCTCGATGTCACCTAACCACATTCCTGATGCCGAGCCATTTGAGGTGGCGGAGCTTAACGAGGGTGCTAGTCTACCACTGCGGAACGCGGCAGCGCAGGCGACCGCCATGGCTGGTTTACGCGAACCGAACTTCCTTCACCCAACGTCGATCGGTTTCGACATCATCTCGCACATTCGCTCGTTGTTGGTGCCAGCGATTGTCGCGGTCTATTCGGCAGCTCGCGGCGGCGTATGGGGCTTGGGGTTCGCCACCTTGATATTTGGCGGCGCGCTGGTGAGAACCTTAGTCCGTTACTTCACCTTGCGTTACTGCATCAAAGGGAGCGACTTCGTTGTTACCGAAGGGCTCTTGTTTCGCCGCATTCGCAGCGTACCCATTCGTCGCATTCAAAATGTGGATCTAGTACAAAATGTCTTGCACCGCTTGCTGGGGGTGGCCGAGGTCCGCATCGAGACCGCTTCGGGCACCGAACCCGAAGCTACCTTGCGAGTCCTGACCCATGCGCAGATTGAAGAATTGCGGCACGCAATTTTTGGAGGTGAAGCAGAGCCTGAAGTTGGTACGAACCCTTCGTCGAACTTCGTGGGGACAAATGCGTTAGCCACCGCTGCTTTAGCGACCAGCTCCGTTGTAAGTTCTCAGGAGCTGAGCGGTGTAGCCGCTGAATCACCTGCAGCCGCCTCGTCTCGGCGACTGATCCATCACATTCCTGTTCGTCGTTTGATCGCTGCAGGGCTGGCCAGCAACCGCGGCGCCGTCCTGTTCGGCATTCTCTTTGGTCTCTATTTTCAGAGCGGCTTTGACAGCGAAGACACGGCCAAACGGTTGACCAATAAGGGTTGGTGGAGCGACTTGATAAGACCGCTGCAGCCTTATCTTCCATCAACCGATACGCTCGCTGGTGTCGTTGGGCTGGTTGCACTTGGTCTGCTTGTCGTGTTCTTCTGTTTGCGGATCGTCGGCATCGCTTGGTACATTTTGCGTTTCTATGACCACCAATTGACGCGGCATGGCAACGACCTGCGGATCTCCTGCGGTCTATTCACGAAAGTCAGCGCCACGATTCCTAGGCAACGCATTCAATTTATCAGCGTGCATCGCACGTTGTTCATGCGGTGGATGAAGTTGGCCGCGATTCGCATCGAGACGGCCGGTGGAAGTGGAGGGGAAAATGAAAACGCCGCTTCCACCGTTTCACGCCGCTGGTTCTTACCCGTGGTTGCGGAGAGCGACATCGCGCGATTGCTGGGTGAACTGCGGCCAGGCAATGCTTGGGACGAATCGCAGTTTGTCTGGCATGCGGTCTCTCCCCTGACCGCTCGACGCCTGATGCGGGTGAGCTTCTTAGTATCGGCCTTGCTGAGCGCCGTCGGGATATGGCTTTGGTTTCCTTGGGGAGCTGCCGGTGGCCTCGTCACTTTACCACTACTGAGCTACCTGGCGATCAAGAAGAGCCGCGCCATGCGGTACGCGCGGACCGACTGGGGAGTCGCCTATCGCAGTGGGCTGTTAACTCGCAAGTTGAGTTTTGCCTTTTATGATCGCATGCAAACCATTAGTTTCAACCAGACTCCCTTCGATCGCCGCTGGAATATGGCTGCGATCAGTGTAGACACGGCAGCGGCGGGTCCCGCCGACCATTTGATTGACGTACCCTATCTCGACGCAGCCTTCGCCGCCGAACAGTTTCGCGAACTACAGAGCTTGGCCGCACGACATCGACCGAGCTGGGGATAAGACACCATGCCGCCTCGCAACCACTCGACTCAGGTCCAACCAAAAGCTATTCCTTCATCCGGGCGCGGCAACAGCCCGCTCCACAACGAAGAAGCATGGTCGGGCATTGTGCAAGCCGAATTGGTATCCGAAGATCTGCAACCCACCGTCAGCCTGCCCTGTCCAGCTTGCGGGGCTCCGCGGGACGGCGCTGCGCAGTTCTGCGTGGCGTGCGGCGCCCCGATGGAGACGCCCGATGTACCAGTTGTCGTGTCGGGGGAAAGTGGTTCGAGCGCCTCCGCACTGCCAAGCCACACTTTCCAATGTGCCAATTGTGGCACTGAAGTCGCCACCAGCGTGGATCAGCGCAGCTACATGTGCCCTTTCTGCGACTCGTCGTTTGTCACGGAGATCCCTGTTAATCGCGGTCGCCAACGTCCGGAATTTGTGATTGGATTTGCAATCAGCTCGCAGCAAGCCAAAGAAAAGTTCTTTGAGTGGCTCCGCAGCAACTCTTGGTTCCGCCCCGGCGACTTGGCCCAAAAAGCGGTCTCGGAAAAGCAACGGGGCGTCTACTTGCCGTTCTGGCACTTTTCCATGCACGCCCACAGCCAATGGTCGGCCAATATCGGCGAATACTGGTATCGCACCGAGACCTATACCACGCGAGATGCCAATGGGAAAACCGTCACGCGCACGCGTCAAGTTCAAGAGACTGAATGGTTTCCGTTGCGAGGAAAACATCAACGCTATTACTACGGCTACCTGGTACCTGCAGCCACAGGGATTTCGCATGAAGAAGCCCGCGCTATCCAACCATTTCAACTCTCAGCCCTCGCACGTTATCGGCCCTACTATCTGGCCGGGTGGATGGCGGAAGAGTATTCCGTTGCCATGGAGGCGGCCATTGAGCAAAGCAAAGCCGAGTTTCAACGCCGCGAACAACACGAAATCCAGCAATTCCTTCCCGGCGATACTTCGAGCGGTTTAAACGTAACCACTCAGTTCGATGTCACCGGCAGCGACTTAATCCTACTCCCGGTGCATGTGCTCAGTTACCGTTATCGCGAACGGGTCTTTCATTTTTTAGTCAATGGCCAAACGGGAAAGGTGGTCGGTGAGAAACCTTACTCCGCCACACGCATCACCACCGCCGTTGTAATCGGTGTCGCCCTCCTCGCGCTGTTGGTCATCGCCTTAATACTGTTCTCTCGCTAAGCAGTCCGACCCAAAAATTGTGTAAGAACCATGCCAGACACCAATCCAAAACTTCTGCTACTCCACAACGCTGCCGACTGCCCAGCAAAATGTCGATTGGCCGAAGAGGCCGCACTGGCGTTTCTAAGTCAGAATAGCGGTCTGCTGAATAAAGTGCGTCGAGCCCTGATGGCCTCCGATGCGGAAGCGGCCCGAGGCATCGTAGAGGCCGTGAAATTCCTATGGTTGGTCGCAGCAGATCGCTCCCAAGGCTGGACACCCGCGCATCGCGTCGATTTGGTGTGGCACGAGATGATCCTGTTTACGCGGAGCTATGATCGATTTTGCAACGAATGCCTGGGCGGTTTTGTGCATCATCAACCCAGCGATCATCATGTCGAGAATCAACGGGCGTTTGAGTCGACTCTGGCGACTTATCAGCAATGGTTTGGCGAGCCAAATGAAGTGTTCTGGGGTAGCCGACGGACTGCCTTGGCAGCCTGCGGTGCGTGCGAAACATAAGGAGCATAAATTATGTATTGGTATGGCCATATGGCGATCGATCCATCTCATCTAACCACGATTCGCCGCAAGCCAACGAAAGGCTTTAAGCGGTTTGCTGAGATACTGACCATGGGACTGTTGTCGGAGAAGGAAGAACTGCAAACCTTCACGGCCATGGCCATCTTGCAGGAAATCAACCGAGTCTTTCGGTCACTGGAGATCTCCGATCTGGTGCGGTTCAGCAAAGACGATGAGGTGCTGTACGAGGACAAGGAGAGCCATGACACAGACGACATGCAGATGATGCTTGAACGACTCGAGTCACGCCCCATTTCCGCCGATGCAACCTCAAGTTCATCCGTCTTCAAGAGCCTCTCGTTGCTGGTAGAACACCACTTGCAGAATATGGCGGTGGTGATTGAAGTCCGCATTTTAAGAGCGCATGCGGTTGGCTTTTATCCGATCCAGATCGTTGTCAACGGTTTGGCAGCTGAGTTCGCTGGGACACAGGAGCGCGAGCAGCTCGAGCAGCAGATGGAACTGTCGTTTGCCCAACAGGCCTCTTACGACGCGCTGACGAAGGAGTTGAACGAAGAGTTTGAGCAATTCATAAATCGGCTCGAAACTGCCATCCGCCAGCAAATGAGGATCGATGACTTGCACAAAGTCATCCGCACGAAGCTATTGCGCCCCCGCCACAGCGATGCCACAGCCAGCCTACAACCGGCCGGCCTCAACAGCGGGAATTCGTCCCAGGATCCGGTGTTTGAACGGTATGGTGGGAACTCGGATGCCCTCATGTACTGCTGGCTATGGTCCAGTATGCTGCATTCCAACAATCTGCATATCAACAATACAACCGTCGTCGATGAAGCGGGGCAGGAGCTGTTCAATATCAATGCTAAGGGTATCGACGCCGGTGAGACTTCAGCCCTTGATCCTACGGTCCCGCTTGCGGAAGCCGATGTGGGAGAGTGGGATGCGTTGCAGCCAGTGGACGCCGAGATCAGCTCAAAGCACTGGTGGGGGGGTGGCGAGGGGGGCGAAGGCTCCGGTGGCTGGCTGGGCGACTTCGGCACCGAAGACTCCTCTTCCGACGTCGGAGATGCGGGCGGCGGAGATGCGGGGGGCAGCTGCGGTGGTGCATCCTGTGGAGGTGGTTGCGGCGGATGCGGCGGGAGTTAGGCTGGTTGCTCAATCAATTCCGAAAACGTTTACCATTTTCTAGGGAGCAGGGCTGTTGAATTCGCCCATGGTGCGGGACTCGAAGCCCATCTACCTTCGACTTCGCAAGGACCTCACGCGTTCAATCAAACGTGGTCATGCATGGCTCTACTCCGATGCAGTAGAACTCGTCCGCGCCGACAGCGGCTCCGTAGCCATCCTCATCGATCGCAAGGAAGAGCCGATCGCAGTCGGGATTTATGACCCGGCTCATCCAATTCCACTGCGGATCTGCCGTACCACCCTGCCGCTAAAGTTGGACGACAACTGGCTTGGAACGCAACTGCAACGCGCCCTCGACTTGCGGCGGATGGTGTTCGACCTCCACCGCACCAACGGCTATCGTTTGGTGGCCGGTGAGGGAGATGGCTTGCCGGGACTGATCATCGATATTTATGATCGGGTGGCGGTGATGAAGTTAGATGGTGGGGCCCCTGAAGCCTTTTATCTGCCGAGCGGAATTGCCCAGTGGCTGGAAAAGCATCTGCGGATCGAGTGCGTCGTGTTGCGGACGCGAGAACGGGGCAGGGGAGGGGAAGCGATCTTGGGCACAGCGCCCGCTGCTCCCGTTCCGTTTCTGGAGAACGGCTTGCTCTTCACCGCCGATGTGCTGCACGGTCAGAAAACCGGCTTTTTTCTCGACCAACGCGATAACCGCGGCTTGCTGGAAAGCCTCAGTCATGGACGCAGCGTACTAAATTTGTTTAGCTTCAACGGCGGCTTTTCGATTGCTGCCGGACAGGGTGGTGCCAGCCAAGTCACGTCGGTCGACATCGCGGCACCCGCCATCGAAGCAGCCAACATCCACTGGGAATTGAACGGTCTCCCTCCGAATCACACAGGCCACGCGAGCGACTGCTTTGAGTTCCTCGAAGGGGCGCTGTCGAACAAACAACTTTGGGATATCGTGGTCTGCGATCCTCCCAGCTTCGCACCCAACGAAAAATCGCGGGAGCGAGCCATGGCGGCCTATGCCAAACTCGCGCAACTGTCCGCGCGGGTCACGCGTCGTGATGGCCTCCTTGCCCTGGCTTCCTGCTCGAGTCACGTCGACGCGGCCACCTTCACTCAAGTCAACTGCGAGGGGCTCGCGCGGGCGCGGCGCCGCGCGACCTTGCTGTGCGAACGGGGACTACCTCTCGATCATCCCACACCACTGGCCATGCCCGAATTGAGATACCTTAAGTTTCAGCTCTTCCGGCTCGATTAAATCTTCCTGCTCGATTAAAGTTCGATCCGCAAAGTGAGCTTCCGCCAGCCAGTCAATTGCCGGATACATCGCACCCGCCCGACCAGCCCGCTGGCTGAGCAACGAATAGGCCTAACACCAAGCACATCTACGGACGCAGTATGCAACTCGATTGGGATCCCGAAGTCGACACACCCGCCACCATCGCCATCATTGGCGGTGGACCGCTGGGAGTGGAAGCAGCCCTGTACGCTCGCTTCTTGGGCTACTTCGTCATGCTGTTTGATCAACGCAAGGTGGGCGATAGCTTGACCGGCTGGAATCAAGCAGCCTTTCGAAATGCCACGGATGACCTATTGCTGAAGAGCTCCACCGCAGGCTCGGACGCAAGCGTCCCCTGCTGGCGCGATTGCACCACTCCCCTTGGCCTGGCGGCTTTAGAAGCCCAGTCGGGTTCGGCTGCACTTCCAACATCCGCTGGACCGGTGAACTACCGCGACTACGTCGACAAGTATCTACTCCCCGTAGCTCGCACCGATCTACTTTACGATTCGATTCAAGTGCATGCGCGGGTTATTTCAGTCAGCCGTGTGGGCTGCGGGCCGCAAGACAGTTGCTCTCTCGAGCGGCGGAGCGAACAAGAGTTTCGCTTGCTGATCGATTCAAAGAACCGTGGCGAATTCACGCAACTGGCGGACATCGTGCTCGACTGCTCCGGCATGTTCAGCTCACGCCGCGGGCTGGCGTCCGGTGGCAGTCCCGCCATTGGAGAAGGACTCTCTACCAACCAAATGTTCTTCGGCAAGTGCGATGTGCGCGGTACACGTCGTGAACGATTTGCGGGTAAACACTGTCTGCTCTTCGGCAGCAATCTGGAAGCCTGCGCGAATGCCCTCGAATTGCTGGAACTCGCACAAGCCGTTCCGACTACAAAGCTCACCTGGGTCATCCCCAAGCGACTGGGGACCAAAGGTTTTCAATTGGCGACCAACCTCTCACCTGCTTCCGCGATCCCGCCTGCAGTGCAAGCATTAATTGATCGGGCCAAACACGCGATTGACAACGAACTGGACCACTTGGTTCCACTGGCAGCCTGGGGCATCGAAGCTCTCAATTACAACGACTTGCACTGGACCATCAAACTACAGACAACGGAAGACGAGACGCTTGAGGTGGCCAGCGATGTATTTATCAACTGCGCCGAATCAAGCAATCAGCGCCGTTATCTGGCTGAGCTCAGGGTCGATGCGGGACTCGACACGGAGTCTGCTCTGCTGGCCACACTCACCGCCGAACCCCACTACTATCAGCTCGGGCAACGGGCCGTCGGCGCAGGGCGGATGTGCACACTCCAAGCGGGCTTTGAACAAATCCGCCGGACCTTCGCCGCGATCGGCGGTCGACAAGAATTGGATCTTTACGCGACCGTCAAGCCCCGCGAAGGGTGAGCAAGCCGCTACTGCGAGACCTTGCCGAGTACTTCGGGAATGTCGGTCTCGGTGGCCCGCCGCAACTTGCGCAACTTGTGCAGCCACAGTGGCGAAAAGGGGACGCCACCTGGTCCAACCGTTTTAAGGACATGCACCGTCCGCGGCTTCACAGCTCCCCACAGCCCCTCGAGAAACCGAGTGTTCTGATGCTCCAGCAACTCCTTGCTGAAGATGTCATGGAAGATCGCGTCCAGCTTACCGATCAATCCACGCAACCGGCTACGCAACAAGAATCCAGAGCCAACCCCTAGGGCCATGCCAACGCCCAGCAAAATCAAGCCCGTGGTCAGCAAGCCGCTGTGGCTGCGATAGTACCACAACAGCCAACCGCCCAAGCCAAGTGCCGCGATGGCAGAACCCCAGATAGCCAACCGGGCCCACATGAGTTGCATCCCGACGTGCCGCATGACCGTGGCATGGATCCGTAGTTGTCGGGCGGAGTCGAGCAGGGCACCCACCATGTTCGTGCGCCGTCGTTGGCCAACCCGGCCAATCTCCCGTTTCAACTCGCTGGTCGACTTTTCAAAATCGGTCAAGTCGATCATGCGGTCGGTGGCGGAAGTCAGCCCAGGCACAAAGGTGCAAAAGATATGGGGGATATCTTTCGTCCGGACGACGCGGGACAAATTCCAACACAGTGAGCCGTAGGTCCGCGCGAAATCGCGAACGTCACCAAAGGTATCCACTTTGTTGAACACGATGAGCAGTTTGTACATCACGTCGGAAAGCGAATCGGTAAAGACGCGCAGACTTTCACCGGTGGTGCCCGGTTTGTCGGGATCGAAAAAGAAGATGATCAAATCGGCCGAGTTGGCAAACGCACGGACCACGGCGTTGAAGTCATAGCCCCGCGAACCGTCGTTGAGTGCCCCCGGATTGTCGATCAAGCCAGGACTATCGATCAGACAAATTTGTTTCAGTGCCTCGATCGGACGGCGTTTTAGTTTCAAATGGTCGAGGAAATCATTCCCATACTGCTGAAACTCACTGAACGGAAGATTAGGATCCGCCACGGTCGCACGGCCATCGGTCACCGTTTCCCGCTCGCCGTAAGTAATCAACGTAAAACCATCATCGGTGGGAGCAACACCCGTCTCCTGGATGTTGATACTAGCCAGGTGATTGATAAAGGTCGACTTGCCGGACGAGTGATTTCCTAAGCACAAGACGGTCGGCAGACCACTGGCCGTTCCAACGACCAGAGGATAGTGAAACTTTTGCGCGAAAGGTCTCAACAACCCCTCTCGCAATTTTTGGATTTCGCGTTCAATCACCGCCAGTTCGGCCGTGGCAATGACCTGAGTCTGGGCGGACGTCGTTTCAACAGCTTGGGTCAAGGCACGGCACCTTCTGAAAGTAGCAGGCTGAGTATTCTAAAGTGCTGAGTATTCTTAAGGGCTGGGCACTCTTAAGCGCTGAGCATTTTCGAGACCGATTCCTTGGCCACTTGGATGGCTTCGCCAATCTTCGCGGGATCCTTGCCACCAGCTTGGGCCAGATCAGGCTTACCGCCACCGCCGCCGCCAACGATCGGCGCGACTTCGCTGATCCACTTTCCAGCACTCAGCCCTTGGTCGACCAACTGCCGACTGAGTCCAGCCACCAACAGAACTTTGTCCTCGGCGACCGGGGTGACCAGCAAGACGGCGGTCGAAGATTTACTCTTCTGTCGGATCTGATCGATCCATTGCCGCATCAGGTTAGGAGTTGCACCTGGTACTTCGGCCACCACCACCGTGGTCTCCCCGACGACGAAACTTTGTTCGAGTAACGAATCGGCAGACACATCGCCGCTGGAGGCCATGGCGGCGACTTGCTGTTCCAGTTTGCTTTGCTCATCCTTCAATGCAGCGATGCGAACGAGCATTTCTGCGGGGGCGGTGCTGAGTGCTCGAGCAGCTTCGCGGAGGATGGCCCGCTGCGGCAAGTACTCGGACACATCCGCAGCTGCCTTAAACGGCTTGGCCACTTCGGCTGCGCCACCGGCGGAAAGCTGTTTCTTGAGCGAACGGATGGTTAACACCAAATTCTTAACGGCGTCGACGAGATTCCCGGTTGAACAACCGAGTGCAGCTGATGCTGCTTGCACAATCTGTTTGACTTCTTGTCGATGCTGTTCGGCTTTGAAACCGGTGAGGGCAACCAAACGGCGTGTGCCCGAAGAGACACTTTCCTCGGCCACCACTTCAAAGCTCTTGACATCGCCGGTGTTGTTCAGGTGGGTTCCACCGCACAGTTCCTTGGAGAAGCTCCCCATACTGACCATCCGCACGGGATCGGGATACTTTTCACCAAACAGCATCATTGCCCCAGCCTGACGGGCATCGGCCAAAGCCACCGTGTTCCACGAGATCGGATCGCTGCAGCGGACCTTCTCGGCGACAATCGATTCAATCGACTCGATCTGTTCGTCGGATAGGGACTGTTGATTGGTGAAGTCAAATCGCAACCAATCCTCATCGACTTTGCTTCCCTGCTGTTGTGCATGTCCGCCCACAATCGACTGCAGGGCGTGGTGCAAGATGTGAGTCGCGGAGTGGGCGCGACGGATCCCATCACGACGTCCCGTGTCGATACAAGCGGTTACCGCCAACCCTGCGGCCAGGGTTCCCGAAGCGAGTTCCCCGATGTGTACAATTAACTCACCGGCCCGCTGGGTATCGTGCACAACAAACTTCACGCCACCGGCTTCGAGCCAACCGGAGTCGCCGACTTGTCCGCCCCCTTCGCCATAGAATGGGGAGCGGTCGAGGACGACACGCAATTTTTGTCCCGCACAGTCGCTCGCTTTTACTTCTTTGATGAGCCGCGCGTCGTCATCGTCACCAATCACAATCCCCTTAACTTCAGCGGCCGCTTCGACCGCTTCGTAGCCTAGGAAGTCGGTCCGCCGAAGCGCTTCCTTGAGTGTTTCGATCGGACCGGTTTGGAAGAGGACCTTTTGATCGCCCCCACTGATCTTCTCGTGCGTGCTCATGGCCGCCGCGTACCCCTCCCAATCAAAGGCCAAACTGCGTTCAGCGGCGAGCGACTGAAACAACTCCGGTGGCACCCCATGCGTTTGGTATAAGCTGGCGGCCTCGCCGCCGTCAACCAGCACCGCTCCGCTGGACTGCATGGTGTTGAAGACCTTTTCGATACGTTCCAGACCTCCATCAATGGTCGCAAAGAAGTCGCTCTCTTCCTTGCGAATCACCTCGGAGACGCGGTCGATGGTCTCCTTCAGCTCGGGATAAGCAGAACCCATCGCGGCGGCCACGGCCGGCACCAACTGATACATGAATGGCTCGCGCATTCCCATTTGATGGCCGTCGAGTACCGCGCGTCGCAACAGACGCTTGATGACATAACGCGCCTTCTTCGGTCCCGGAAGAATGTTCTCATGGATGGAGAACGCGCAGGCGCGGACGTGATCGGTAATCCGTCTAAGGCGTCGACCGTTATCGCTTTCGTATTCGTACTTCACCGAGCAGACTTCGGCCGCAGCGTGAACGATGGGGAACAAGATGTCGATGTGAAAGTTGGTAGGCACATTCTGTAGCACGCTGGCGGTGCGTTCCAGTCCCATGCCGGTATCGATGTTCTTGCTGGGGAGCGGACGCAAGTTGTCCGGTGGTTCCCCCACGCGGTTGAACTGCGTAAAGACCAAGTTCCAGATCTCGACATCTTTGCCATTGTCGAGTTGATAATAAATCTCGCTGCAGGGTCCGCACACCCCGTCGGGACCTGCGCTGGGAGCGCTGGCGGGCCAGAAGTTCTCGTCCTCTTCCATGCGGGCAATGCGGGAGATGGGTAAACCAATCTTCTCGTTCCAAATCTTGGCTGCTTCGTCGTCGTCTTTGTAAACTGTGACCTTTAAACGCGCCGGCTCAATGCCCAACCATTTCGGATCGGTAAGGAACTGCCACGCCCACTCGATCGCCTCGACCTTGAAGTAGTCTCCAAAGCTGAAATTGCCGAGCATCTCGAAGAAGGTATGGTGGTAGGCGGTTCGGCCTACGTTCTCGATGTCCCCCGTTCGCAAACATTTCTGGCAAGTCGTCGCCCGTGTGAACTCAAGCTTCACTTTCCCCAGGAAGTGATCTTTAAATTGGTTCATTCCGGCGGGAGTGAACAACACAGAGGGATCCCAAGTCGGCACCAGCACATCGCTCGGTTGCCGCGAATGCCCCTTGGATTGAAAGAATTCGAGATACTTTTCGCGCAGTTCGTCAGTTTTCATCTACGTTTTCCAGAGTCAGCTCAGTGGGCCCAGCCGGGAAGATTCCGCCAGAGAGCACAATATAAGCGTCCAGCCAAAAACGAGCTATTGGTGACTGGCTTCTGCCTCGTTCGTAAATAAGTTTCCGTTTTGCTTTTCCGTCACTCCCCCCGCTATAGTCGCTGCGCGGGGCGGGGGTGCGCGGGGTAACCTAGGACCGGTAACTTAGGACCGGTAACTTATTTACGAGCGAGTTCTTAGGGAGCTGCCACGGTGAGCGTCTGCCCACGGCCATTGGGCTGCACAATCCCCAGCTCAACCGGTCCACTGCGGCCTTCCATAACCCGATAGAACTCGTCGGGTGAGTTGACCGCGTTGCCATCCACAGTCACGATTCCGTAGCCAGGCCTCAGGCCAGCCTTCCAGGCCTGCGTATCGGGCGAGACGGCCAGCACGGCCAGCTTGGGGGCGCCGCGACGACCCAGGAAAATAGCTGCGCGGGCCGAATCGTCGGAGAAAGCGGTCATGTACTCGACATCCATGCCACGCCACGCCGGTGCTGCATTGATGGCAAAACTGGGACGTGCCGAAGCGATGTACTTTTTGCTGAGCTCTGCATTGAGCGTAACAATTTCAGGAACGCGCGTGCCCGGCCGAAACCTCTGAACGCGCAGCTGCAACACCGCCCCCGCAGCCGCTTGACTCAGTTCGCGAAACAGGTCGTTGCGATTGAGAATCGGCGCCTGCCCGACTTCAATCACAATATCCTCTGGCCTCAAACCGGCTTGGTCGCCGGGCAAACCAGGAATAACGATCACCACCTTGGCCCCCACCAGCCCCTGCGCACGTTCGTATTCGCCGAGGTCTTCCGGTTGAATCCCGAGGAAACCATACTCCGGCAACTTGCCTTGCTTCAACGTCTCGATCACCCGCAGAAACATTTCATCCACGGCAATGGCAAACCCGGCAGACTGCTCGTAACCGCTGAGGGCGGCCAATGAAGTTGTCAGTCCAATCATCTCGCCGCGCAAGTTGACCAAAGCACCACCGCTGGTTCCCAAGTTCAACTTGGCATCGGTTTGAATGAGAGTTCCAAACTGATGGATCGTTTCCTTCATGACCGAGGTCCGGTTACCTTCGGAGGGAGCAATCCGATTCAGATTGGAGATGATGCCCCAACTGGCGCTGGCCTGGCCGTCGCGAGCAATCGCCTCCGGGTTACCCAACGCGATCACGAACTGCCCTTTGCGTAAGTTCGCCACATCGGCAAACGCGATCGGGGTCAAATTTTCCGCATCGATTTTTAGGATCGCCAAGTCGCTAAACGGATCGGAGGCGAGCACTTTGGCCGGCTTACCAACGACCCGCGCCGGGTAGCTTTCTTTATCCAGCCACACGAAATAGTCGTTGCGCTGCGGATCGTCGAGCACATGGGCACAGGTCACGATGAAACCGTCGGCAGAAATCACCACACCACTACCGAAGATTGCCGGAACAAAATCAGGACTATCCGGTGAGTCAGCGGGGGCAAACGGTGAGCCCAACTTAAGTGGATCAAGTGGTTCGACTGGCCGTCGATCGCGACGCACACGCGAGATGGCCACCACGGCACCCTCCGCCTTCTCGATCGCCGAAACGGTCGCTTGCTCAAGTGCCACCAGGGCTGCCATGCCGCTTGCATCAACCGCTGGTGGAGTTGATTGTGTTGAACCGTTAGCAGGTTGAAGCGGCGAGTCCTGCGCGTAACCGCGTACTGAACACGCCAACCACACCCCTACTAAACAACCGAGCAGCTTAGAGGATGCACAGCTACTGCGGTTGACCATGATAACATCCATCTTTTAATCTTGAACTGAGCCAGCTCATATGAGGCAAGCTGCTGGACTGGGGCTGATGAAAATAACAACGCAGCGAAGCGTAAAAGCCCGTGGCCAGCGGTTGCGACTCACCGCCGTTCAGCTATCCGCGAGCTCTTCTTCCGCATCCTCAGCATCCACCTCCGCCGCAGTTCCCTCGGGACCGATGTAGTCCCCAGAAGCCATGATTAAGTCCTTAATCTCTGCGGCAACATCGCCATTCTCGAGCAGAAAGGCACGCGCCTTTTCTTTTCCTTGACCGAGGTACGTTTCATTGTACTTGAACCAAGCCCCGCTGCGGTTGATGATCTTGTGCTCCGTTCCCACATCCAGCAAGTCCCCTTCGTAACTGATGCCCGAAGTGTGCATCATATCGAATTCGGCCACCCGGAAGGGAGGCGCGACCTTGTTCTTGACGATCTTGCAACGCACCCGTTGACCCACAACCTCTTCACCATCCTTGAGACTCCCCACGCGACGCACATCGATGCGGCATGAGCAGTAAAACTTGAGTGCCCGACCGCCAGGGGTGGTCTCAGGACTGCCAAACATCACGCCGATCTTTTCCCGGATCTGATTGATGAAAATGACCACCGTTTTGCTCTTGGCAATCACACCCGTCAACTTGCGCATCGATTGGCTCATCAACCTGGCTTGCAAGCCCACGTGCGATTGCCCAATCTCACCCTCCAACTCGGCCCTCGGCACCAAGGCGGCGACCGAATCGATGACAATCACATCCACCGCATTGCTCTTCACCAAGTGCTCAGTGATCTGCATCGCTTCCTCACCACTGCTGGGCTGCGAAACAAGCAAGGTGTCAAGTTGCACACCTAATTTCTTGCCCCAACTCGGGTCAAAAGCATGCTCGGCGTCCACGATCGCCGCAATACCACCCGCCTTTTGCGCTTCGGCGCAAATGTGCAGAGCCAAAGTCGTTTTACCACTCGATTCGGGTCCAAAGATTTCGATGATTCGACCGCGCGGAACACCCCGCCCACCTAAGGCCATATCCAACGATAAACTCCCCGTCGGAACGCACTCAATCTTCAAAATATGCTCGCCGCCAAGCGGCATAATGGAGCCCTCACCAAACAACTTCTCGATCTGCTCAAGCGTTGTCTTCAGGCCGGGCTCCCGTTTGTAAACCGCTTCCATGCCAGCCGGGCCGCTGTCGGATTTTTTGGAACTCTTTTTCTTCGCCATTGTTTTGCTCGCAGTGACCATTTCCCTGGGACTCCTGACTTAAGGTTTAATTGGCAGTGACTTCAATTCGGTGAACTTCAATTCGGTGAACGTGAAGATTGCCGCAGCCCTACCGTTAACGCAATTTGGCCAGGATTCATAAGATAGCGATCCTAGCGAATTGAATCAGCCGTAGCAACTAGCGACAAAGTTCAGTATCGCGGGACCCATGACACCTTTGGTCCCTTGCCGCTCGAAAATTCTTTCCGCTACCTAGATTGACGCGGGAAAAAGTCAGAACTTACAACAAAACCGGCAAAAATCTCTGAAATGATGAAATGGCGGGGTTGAGTGATAGAAACCGAATGCGAACAACAAACGCCCGCGACAAGATAAGCCAAACTGGAGGGCATGCGCCGCTGGGGGGCTTTAGATTGCATGCGTTAGGCGCTGAGTCGTTGGTTCACGCGTGCTTTTCGATGTCGGTCAAACTCGCATCGGGCGGACGAAAAATGGGTCACTATGACGCCCGCCACTGCCTGACGGCAGAGGCTCGCGCGGTTCTTCTGGGACGCTTCGGACTACACGAGCAAGAAACGACACGTCCAAGAATCCAAGAACACGACTTTACCTCTCGGGGGAGGAACATCGCGCTGAGAAAACCAACTGCCTACTCGGCGGCAGCGGCTTCTACAGGAGCGGTAGCTTCAGCCTTGACTGTAGGTGCTACCCAGACCGGCTTGGTTCGCATGCGATCCAAAGCAGCCTTTTGCTTGACGGCATGCGTACCTTTGGAGCCGTACTTCTTAATCAAGATTCCAGCCTTGTCGGTTGGCTGAGCACCGACACTAAGCCAGTAATCAATCCGATCTCCCTTGAGAATGGCGCGGGCGTCCGTGTCGCGAACCATTGGGTCGTAATAACCGAGCTCTTCAATGACCTTGCCGTCGCGCGGTTCACGAGCATCAACGGCACACATACGGAAAAATGGACGAGCTTTACGCCCCATTTTCTTCAAGCGAATACGGACTGCCACACACGTTCTCCTACTGGAATACAAAATACGCTGCTGCCTCAGGCCGAGTTGGTGGAGATTGCCACCACCTGCGAAGCCGAAGGTCGCCATGTTCTACTGGAAAAATCTCATAAATACGAGACGACCTCGCCGGTTCGCCCCATATTTTTCAAGGTCTCGTTTGTTTCAGACCCATTTTTTCATCCTTGGCGAATTACGCAACTGCAAATTCATGGGCTAAGTGCCACGATTTTTCTTTCGTAGGAGCTTTTCGCGCTCCTTTTGCATCCGCAAGCGCTCTTTGGGTGATAGCCGCTTGCCGGTCGATTTCTTTGTCTTGATGCCACCCATGTTAGGGTCAAGCATCCCGGCTTGCATTTGTTGCATCATCGCCATTTTGTCTTTCATTCCTCCGCCGGCGGCCATTTGCATCATGGGAGCCAGAATCGAGAACTGCTTGATCAACTGAGTCACCACGGAGGGGGGAACACCTGCCCCCGTCGAAATGCGATTCCGGCGGGGGGTATCGATGAGCTTCGGGTTCTTGCGTTCGGCAGGGGTCATCGAGTCGATGACGCCGAGCATCTTCCGCATTTCACCATCGGTATCGGCGTTGCCCATCAATTTTTTGAGGTCCCCCATGCCGGGCATCAAGCCCATCATCTTCTGCATAAGTCCCGGCTTGGCCACTTTTTCGAGCACACCGCGGAAGTCCTCCAGGGTGAATTGGCCAGCAGCCATGCGGGCTTCGAGCTTCTCGCGTTCCTTGTCGTCGATCATGCGGTGCGCTTCTTGAGCCACCGCCACGATATCCCCCATTTGCAAGATTCGCCCTGCCATCCCTTCAGGTCGAAACGGCTCAAGGGCATCCAAGTGCTCGCCGGTACCAATGAACTTAATCGGCACTTGCGTCACATGTTTGACACTCAGCAGCGCGCCGCCGCGAGCATCGCCGTCGAGCTTGGTCATAATAACGCCGTCGAGCTCGAGCGATTTATTGAAGGCAGAGGCGCTATTCACCGCATCTTGGCCGGTCATGCCGTCGACAACCAAATAGACTTGGTCCGGACTGACCTTGCGATCAATTTGCCGTAACTGCTCCATCAATTCTTGGTCGATGGCCAAGCGTCCGGCGGTATCGAGGATAACGATGTTAGCCCCCGCCGCTTTGGCCTTGGCAACTCCATCGCGGCAGACTTGCACCGGATCGGCCTGGGCGAGATCGCTGTAGACCTCGACCCCCAATTGTCGGCCGAGGGTATGCAATTGCTGGATGGCGGCGGGTCGCTGCAAGTCGGCAGCCACCAAATAGGGAACTGCTTTTTGCTCTTTGAGCAGTTGCGCGAGTTTGCCGCAGGTGGTCGTTTTGCCAGACCCCTGCAGTCCGCAGAGCATAATGATCGTCACCCCGTCGCGTTTGAGCGGGATGGAAACATCGACCGGCCCCAGGATGGCGATGAGCTGCTCATGGACGATGCGCATCAGCTCTTCGTGCGGCTTGAGCGACAGCAGCACCTTTTGGCCCAGAGCCCGTTCGCTCACGTGCTCCATGAAGTCCTGGACCACCGAGTAGCTCACATCCGCTTCCAGCATGGCCTGTTCGACCATCTGCAAGCCGTCGCGCATGTTTCCTTCGGTCAGCTTGCCTTTGCCACGCAACGATTTGAAGGCGGACTGTAGGCCGTCGGAGAGTGATTCGAACATGGATCGCGTTTCGTGTGTGGAAGTAAGTTCTGGCACTCGTTCTCGTTGTCGAGAGACCCAGCTTCGTTGTCGAGAGACTCAGCCTCTCGGTGGAGAGACTCAGCCCAAATTCTAAAGTATGCTCACTTCCTGACAATCCACAAAGCCAGAGGAGAATTAACCGAAAGCAAACAATTTCAAGGCAAAAGGGCGGTTGAGCCAGTTCGGGGCGGGATTTACCATAGGACCACAACTTCGAGCGTCCCCAATCGCGAACCCCTGGATTGTCCTTTAATGCTCAGCCGACTCCCCACCGCCACGGCATCCTCAAGTCAACTCACTCTCGCGCTGGCGATGACTCTCTGCGCTAGCTTGAGCTCCCTCTCGACGGCGCAGTCCCCTGAGACAGCTTCTCCCCCCGCCGATCCAATTGCGGCCATGCAAGCCCTGGCCGTAGAGCAGAATCAAAGCGACTGGGGGCACTGGGGGCCAGCGGCCGACAAGTACTCGAGCTGGACCACGCATTCCAATCGCCTGATTCCGGTCTTCACCTTCGGCGTCAATCTGCAAGCCTACAGCGGAGCCAACAGTGTTTACCGGGAGCCTGCGAAGATCGAAAAAATCTATGGCTACCTACCCACCCAGACGGTTAATCCCCAGGCCGAGTACTTCGATCAGACCGACATTTATCACTTGCAGAAGCAGGCGATCCACGAGGGGAAAAAGCGGGTGATTCTGTTTGTCTTCGATGGCATGGACTGGCAGACGATCCGGGCTGCAGCCATCGCCAAGACCGGCCATGTCGCTTACGACAGTGGCCGTGGCAGCGGCTTGGCGTTTCAAGACTATCAAGGCACCGAAACCGACTTTGGTTACATGGTCACCAGCCCGCACAACAATGGCACGAACATCAACGTCGATACCCAGACAGTGACTAATCCGGGAGGCAAAACACCGGGTGGCTACGACGTCATGCGTGGCGGCGCGACCCCTTGGGCCGACTTTCCCGACCCGCTTTATCCAATCGCTGGCGGAGATGGCGAAAAACATGCCTACACCGATTCGTCCTCCTCGGTCGCCTCGATGACTTGCGGCACCAAGACATATAACAACGCAGTGAACGTAGACTTCTCAGGCCGCGAAACGCTTTCGATCGCGCGGGAGCTCCAAGCCGAGGGCTTTGCGGTCGGTGTGGTCACCAGCGTTCCCATCGCCCACGCCACACCAGCGGGTGCCTACGCCAGCAACGTCCACCGGGATGACTACCAAGACCTGACCCGGGAAATGATCGGTCGCCCCTCAATCTTCCACCCCGGTGGTTTGCCAGGTGTCGATGTGCTCATCGGCGCTGGCTGGGGCGAAATGTCAGAAAAAGATGGCTCGCAAGGGGCCAACTTTGTCCCGGGAAACCGTTACATCACTGCCGAAGATCAAGCGGCCATCGACTTGGCCAACGGAGGGCAATACGTGATTGCTGAGCGCACGCCACAGCTACTTGGCACCGAAGTGCTCGATGCGGCGGTGCAGCAAGCCGTGGGTGGCCAACACCGACTCTTGGGCTTGTTTGGAGTCCGCGGCGGGCACCTCCCCTACCGCACCGCAGATGGTCGCTACAATCCTGTCCCAAGTGTTGGCAACTCGGAAGCGGCCCAGGCCGAGGTCTACTCGGTCGCCGATATCGTAGAGAATGTGACGTTGGCTCAAATGACCATGGCAGCCGTCGAGGTACTCAATGCCAAATCGGATCGCTGGTGGCTGATGATCGAAGCGGGGGATGTCGACTGGGCCAATCACGGCAACAACATCGACAACTCGATCGGCGCCGTTCGCAGTGGCGAGCACGCTTTCCAAAAGCTCACTTCCTGGATCGAATCGCACGGCGGCTGGGATGATACGTGCGTTGTCCTGACAGCCGACCACGGACACTATCTAGTCCTTGACCATCCGGAAAGCTTGGCGGTCGGTGCCAGCATTCGCAGCCCAGGGACCCAGCATTCGCAGCCCAGGGACGCCGTGAAGTGAACGCTGCGGCAGCCATTCAGAGCAGGCCTAATCAAATATCCATTAAGCAGGCAGCCAACGACAGCAGCCAGATAGCAGACAAAATGATGACGGAAGCCAAAGTCAGGCGGACCCAGACTTTGGTTGACGGGTTGGCCCATACCAAGCCATCTGCGGGCGACGCCAGCGACTGAAGCAACCGCTGTCGATGGTGCGGCTCGTCGGCGAGCATCGCGCGGGATGGCTGCAACAAGCCGTATTGCAAGGAAAAATCGAGCGCCCCGTACAGGCGATGTCGTTGGCCAACTGGGTCAACCCCGGAAGCCTCGAAGAACCACACTTGCCGGCCGTACTGACTCTCGGACTCCTCGTCGAGGAAGACGCACCTAAGCGACTCGATGCGAGATTCTTCCGGACAGTACTCTTTGCGAATCAAAGCGTACTTGGCCTGGTAATTGACGGCTTGCCAAACTTCTTTTGGAAATTGATAAAAACTTGTGTCCGGCGTCATCCATGCAACCCTGCATAAAAATACCGCGTTGGGAAACTGTTGAGCACGACAAAGGCGATCTTTGGAACATGGGAGCGGGGCAAACGCAAGGCTCGAGCTGCGTTATTAAAATCGACACAGCCGACTTTGACGACCATGCAATTCCGATTTTGCAGCAAATTTCCTGCCTACTAAATCGGTGACTCGCTACATAGTATAGGCAGTGACAAGCGACCCTGTCACTACCAGCTTGCGAGAAAAAGCCACATTAAACCAGCGATAGCGAGACACTAAGCCCCCATGCACAGCTCGAATCTCGCTCTTTTCCCTGCAATTTGTGCATTAGCCCCGGCTCGACCGTTGGTCGGCTCAGGAGCCCGCGCCCGCCCTGTGCCCTGCATCACTGCCGATCGAAGAAGCTGGTGCGGATTTCGGTTTCGAACGAAGCTTGCTGGGCCATCGCCTCGCGGAAGCGATCTTGGCTGAGTGAGTACAGGTCGGTTTCCGAAAGCGTTTCAACGCTTGCATTACGGGGCTGTCCCGTTAGCAACGCCATCTCTCCGAAGAAGTCCCCTTCCACCAGCGTGGCGACTTGCTTGTTGTCCGAACCACGCCGCACAGCCACGCTTCCGCGACGAATCAAGTAAAACTTGTCCCCCACATCCCCTTCACGAATAACGTAGTGATTGGATTCAAAGGTTTCGCTTTCGAGGTGATCGGCCATCTCCGCCAAGCCCCGCGGCGTGAGGTGTTTGAAGACATCGCAACGCATCAACATTTGACTGACAATCGCCGCTTCTTGAACCAACACGTCACTGCGAATGCGACCGTCGATGAGATTCACGATGCGATCGGCGACATCCAAAATGCGATTGTCATGGGTCACAATGATGATCGTCGTCTTGTGCTCTTTGGCCATTTTCTTAAGTATTTCGACCACCGTCCGGCCACTTTGTTCGTCGAGTGCGGCGGTGGGTTCGTCGGCGAGCACCAAGCGAGGGCGGTGGACCAAGCCCCGCGCGATCGCCACCCGCTGTTTTTGCCCACCCGACAACTGCTTGGGTTTGTGGTTAGTCCGTTCGCCCAACCCCACAGCTTGCAAGATCTCAATCGCTTTTCGATTGTGCTCGGAGGAACTGGCATGGGGCTCAGCCAACTCGAGTGCCATGCGGACGTTTTGGATCGCGGTTAGGGAATCAAACAAGTTGTGGGCTTGAAAGATGAAGCCAATCTCCCGCCGGACCTGCAGCAAATCGGCCCCTGTGGCTTGATGCAGCGGACGATCCAACACGATCAACTCCCCTTCCTGCGCACGCCGCAGGGTGCCGATCAGGGTCAGCAGCGTGGTTTTACCCGACCCACTTGGGCCGGTCATGATGATTATCTCGCCAGGATAAATTTCAATGTTATTGTCGTACAGCACCTGTTTCCGCAATTCGCCGACACCGTAGTAGTGTTGCAAGTTCCGCGCGGCAACCGCCGGTTGCTGCCCATCGGCAATTCTCTTACGCCAGCCGGGGTCGAACCGAACAGCAGATTGGTTAGTGTGTGCCATGAGAATCGGTCTCTAAGTCATTCCCTGCGCAATCCACAGAAAGATCGAAAGAAATGCTAGCCAGCTCGGGAACGGAGAGTGGCGGTGCCTTCGGAAAACTTCCGATTAAACTTATAACCATCGGTCTGCAGTGACCAGCAACACGCGAGCGATAACGTTTGGACCCCTTCAAGCTATGCCGAGTCTCCTTTATTCATTGTTTGGTTCGGCTGCCACCCGCCTGGGGCTGTTGCTATTCTGGCTGCTTTCCAGTGCGGGCTGCAATCCTTCCGCCACCCCCTCTACAACGTCCACGATAGTCGCTCCTCCCGCAACCGGCAAAGTCATTGCCCAGGGACAGCTGCTTCCGGCCGATGGGATCATTCAATTGTTTGGTCTTCCCGGCGATCCTGTTGCGGAAATTCACGTCGCCATCGGCGAGGAAGTCCCGGCAGGCAAGAGGTTGGCAAGCATGCGTTCCGGGGCCATCCGCGCGGCCCAATTGGCCACCTACGAGCAGCAGTTGCTCGAAGCCGAGCGAACCAAGGCCAACGCCGTGGCGGCCGCCCAACTGGAACTGAGGGGAGCGGAGCTCAAGTTGACCCAAGTCGAGTCCAAGCAGCAGGCTATTGTTCGGCAAGCAGATTTGTTAGAACTGGCCGAACAACAAGTCACCGCCGCCGAACGGGTCGTCAGTCAACTCGAACGGATCTCGAACCATGCGCTGACGAAAGAGTTCGTCGGGCAAATTGAAGTCGAGCGTCAACGCCTGATCGTTGGCGAGTCGCGACTCAACTATCAACAACAACTTGAAACCCAGCGACAAGCGATTGAGGAATTGGACGCGGCCCGGCAAGTCGCCCAGGCTGAACTCGAGGCGGCCAAGATGCACTTGACCGCCGCCCTCGATTCGCAGGGGGTAAAGATCATTCAAATGCAGATCATCGCCTTGGAGCTTGACGCGGAAAACTCGACGATCTCAGCACCTCAGGCAGGCAAAATTCTGACCATCAACGCCACTAAAGGTGAGTCGGGCATGCAGTTGCCCTTGATCGAGATGGCCAATCTCGAGCGTTTGGTATGCGAAGTCGAGGTGAACGAAATGGATGCCGCGCGGGTCGAGTTACAACAAACGGTCAGCATCCGCAGCCGCGCCTTTGTCGAACCGTTACAAGGAGTCGTCATCTACAAAAGTCCGCTGGTGGGCCGTCCTCAACTTCGGCCACTCGACCCGCTCGCACGCGTCGACTACCGCGCCGTAACCACCCTGATCGAGCTCGATGCTAAATCGACGTTGGTGGGGAGAAACTGGTTGCAGTTGCAGGTAGAGGTAGAAATTGACACGCTTCGAAAATGAAAACGCCAATCGCCTTTCATAACTTGTGGCATCAAGGGACCAAGTCGCTGGTCTCGATCGGAGGAGTTGCCTTTGCACTGCTGCTGGTCTTCATGCAACTTGGTTTCATGGGAGCCGTCTCGCGAACCGCCACCAATGTGCTCGAGAACCTCAACTTCGATATCCTCATTCGCGCCCGCGATTACCTGCATCTATATGAACCTGGGCAGATCGATCAAAAATGGTTGACGCTAGCCAAAGGTACCTCGGGGGTTGTGTCCGCAGAGCCCTTCTGGATCACCATCCATAACTGGCGGACACTCCCGCCGGACTCTGTTGCTGAGAGCAATAGGGGATTCGAGACGCAGTACCTGCCAATTGCCGTGCTGGCCTTTCGTCCATCCAACCAATTGTTCGCAGGAACAGACATTAACGCTGCGGTTGACAACCGACTGTTGTTGCATGACAGCTCCATTCTCGTGGATGACAGCACACAAGTTGATTACGGTCCGCGCAACGGTCGTAGGTTCACGGCGGCTGACATCGATCGCATCACCGAGATCGGTGGCCAAGAGTTTACTATTCGCGGGCTCTTCAAGCTGGGAACCGGTTTGGCAGCCAACGGGGCGGTGATTACCAGTGACCGAGGTTTTGCACGGATCACTCCTTGGGACGTGCGATCCTCTGCCTCGCTGGGGCTAATTCAAGTTGCGGGGGATCGGGAAGATAAACAAGTGGTTCTCGGACAACTGCGATCGCGTGCCTCCCTCGCGTTCGAGCCATCACCGGAGACCAAGGCAGCAGGACCTGCTCCACCTGCGGCCACTTGGTGGGAGCGCTGGGGTTGGTCCGAGCCCGTCGACACAGGGGCCGTCACCATCCTCACCCGCGAGGAAGCCTTGGCCCGTGAAACACATCGCTGGCTGTGGCAAACGCCGATTGGACTGATCTTTCAGCTGGGCGTTGTCCTGGCGTTAATGGTGGGTGGTGCAATCGTCTATATGGTCTTGGCCACCGATGTGGCCAATCGCTTACCCGAGTACGCTACGCTGCTAGCGATCGGCTATTCCCGAAAGTACTTGGCGAGTATCGTCATGACGCAAGCCATGGTGCTGGGCATACTGGGATTCTTTACCGCCTGGGGGGGAGCAGAGTTGTTGTATCGACTGACCTCGGCATTCTCCAGCATTCCGCTAATCATGGAGCCGATGCGGGTTATCGCAGTCTGCCTGTTGGGTTTAGTCATGTGCTGCTTGAGCGGGCTCCTGGCGCTCCGCAAGCTTTGGAAAGCCGAACCGGCGAGTCTGTTCTAAGCGAAATTTGCCCACCACAGGAAAGCCATGCGCACGCCATTAGCCTGGAAAAATCTGACTGCAAGTTTTAGCAAATGCGCGCTGGCTGCCACCGGTGTCGGCTTTGCCGTGGTCCTGATGTTCATGCAAATCGGCTTTCGCAATGCGCTGATCGATAACAACGTGCAAATCTTTTCCTTGTTCGATACCGACGTGGCCAACTTGGCGATCGTGAGTCGCGCGCGTTACAACATTTCAACCGAACAACGGTTTCCGCGGATGCTGCTTGAACAGGCGGCATCCTTTCCAGAGGTGACCGAACACTGCGCGGTGAGTGTCGAACGAGGAACCGCGCAGGTCCGCGTCGAAGGCTTTACGCCACGTCCGGTGCGTGTCATCGGCATCGAATTGCGCGATCCCGCATTTTTCAAAGACCCAATGCTCTATCGCAGCCTTAGTGAAGCTGATCGACGGCAGGCGGCACTGGTCGACCTCCGCAGCAAACCCGTGTACGGTTTCGCTAACGCTCTATCGCAACTAAACAAACAACACGTTGAACTTAACGGACAAACGATTCCGGTGGTCGGACAGTTTGTGTTGGGGACTGACTTCGGTAACGATGGCACGCTACTGATGAGCCAACGTGTTCATGCGGATTACTTTCCCTGGCGTTCGCAGACACGTAACCCCGCAGATGTTGTCGACATTGGCTTGCTGCATGCCGCCGCCAACAGCACGGCGGAACTCGATCAACTGGCCGAACGGATCGAGCGGATCGCACCACTGCAACTGGATGTCCGACGCACGACGCAATTCATTTCGCGAGAAAAGGAATTTTGGGGGCGGGCGACCCCTATCGGCAAGATCTTTCTGATTGGAACGATCATGGGCTTGGTGGTGGGAGCCATTATCTGTTACCAGATACAATTCACCGACATTAGCGAACACATGCCCGAGTTCGCGACGCTCAAGGCCATGGGCTATGGCACAGGTTATTTCTGGGGGGTGGTGCTATGCCAGTCGTTCTACTTGGCCTGCCTCGGATTTGTCCCCGGTTTGCTCGTTTCCTATGGCTTATACGCTCTGCTCGCCGAGTCGAGTGGCTTGGTGATGAGTATGACCTGGGAGCGAATTTTGTTGGTGTGGTGCCTAACCGTGGGGATGTGCGCCGTCAGCGGAGCGCTTGCCATTCGCAAACTATTCGGCACCGACCCGGCGAGCCTGTTTTAAGACCCATCAACAGCCTGTAGACTGCAGTTATGAAACTTATCGGAGGGCTCATTGCGGCGTGGGTGTTGACGGCCATCGTCATTGGCTGGCTAGGGGACCGCTGGCTGCTGCAGCAGTGGCAAACCGAGGTCCAGGGCCTGTTTGCGCGGGATGTGCAGTTGGCGATCTCGATACTGCATGGCCAAACGTGGCAGACGCCTGCGGAACTTGACCCGCAGTGGCAGGCGATTGAGCAAGACTTTGACTTGGATATCGTGCCACTGCCTGTCAGACCAGCCCAACCAGCCCCCTCGACCAGCACCATCAGCGGCTCGGTGGCGGACAGTGCGGGTCGATTGATGGAGACCGCCCCCCTCCCAGAACTTATCCGCAGTGCCAGCGGACGTTGGCGAGTAATCACACAAACTACCGACAGTCTGCCCGGACTAAAACCTAGCCTGGCCCTGCAATTCACACGGGAGGTCCGTCCAGCCGCAATGCGTCCTTGGTGGTGGACCTGGTGGTGTATTGTCCATGGCAGCGGTTGGCTATTTGCTTGTTTGGCTCTCAGGGCCAGCCACCTGTGCAGGATGCGCGAGCGTTCGGTCCTTGGCCCGTGGCTGGCGGCTGCGAAACTACCGGTAACCAAGGAGCCGCTCTTGCCTCCTCTGGCGAAAGTCGAATCCGAGATCGAGCCTGCGTTGTCGATGGTTGCCGAAAGGGTCAATCGCCATGTGGCCGAACTTCGAAGTTTCAATCAGCGAAGCGATTTGGTACTGGGCAATCTTCAGGAAGGTGTGCTGGCCGTCGATCAAAATTCAGCCGTATTACTTGCCAACAGCGCACTCCGCAGTTTGCTGGAGATTCACGAGGACTCGGTCATCAATCGTCCGCTACTGGAAGTCGTCCGCATTCCGCTGGTCACCCAACTGATCGACAAGGTACTGCGTAAACAAGTGCCCCATGAAGATGTACTGGAGTTCGGAATGCCAGCCAAGCATTTGCGACTATTGGCGCGCCCTCTGCCGCTGGAGGAGCAACGCAGTGGTGCGCTACTCACCGTACGCGATGAGACGCTGTTGAAACGCATCGATTTGATCCGTCGCGATTTTGTAGCCAATGCGTCGCATGAACTCAAGACTCCACTGGCTGCAATCCGGGCTTATGCGGAGACGCTGCAGATGGGGGCACTCGATGACCGACCGGCGGCCGAACAGTTTGTCAACGATATTATTTCTCAAGCCGATCGGATCAACGGGTTGGTGCAGGGGATGCTGCAGCTGTCACGGGTCCAATCGGGTACGGCGCTTCGGATCGACTCGTTCGACGTTCAGTCGACTATCGCGTCGCTCTTGACTGCCATCGATGCCATGGCCAAAGCCAAAGGGGTAACGCTGTCCGTCGAGCAACCCAGCGAAAAGCTAACGATTTACAGCGACCGGGCCGGGTTTCAGACCATCCTCAGCAACTTGCTTTCCAATGCGGTCCGCTACACCCCAGAACATGGTCGCGTTCAACTCACCCTCCAGCATGACGATCCATGGCTAATCATCGCCGTTAGCGATACGGGGATTGGGATTCAAAGCGAAGACCTCGAACGGATCTTCGAGCGCTTTTATCGGGCCGAAAAAGGGCGTTCGGCTGACACCGGGGGGACCGGCCTGGGATTGGCCATCGTCAAGAATTTGGTGCATGCCTTGGGTGGCCGCGTCACCGCTACCAGTGAGCCGAATCGCGGCAGTCGCTTTGAAGTGCGATTGCCCATTCGCCCTACCTAAGCCGTTGATTGTAACGGTTGTGACGATTCTACCGATCGCGCGGAGCGCTCCGGTTGCCACAAAATGTCCTGTTGGTGACATTTTTATTCATGGCTGCCGCATGCGAATATCGGTGACCTAGGTTTGCATGGACATTCTCATGCGGCAGCCTCCCTTCGGAACCAGCCCTGCGACTGTCTGTCCATTCCGCCAGATAACTCGCGAGTATTTCACTCCCATGATCAAGCTCACTCGACTCGACGGTCAGCCATTCATCCTGAATGCCGACCTGATCCGCTACGTCGAACAACGACCCGACACGTTCGTCACGCTCGTCTCGGGTGAACGCATCGTGGTCAATGAAAGCATGCAACAGGTGGTGGAACTGGCCATCGATTATCAACAACGTAAAGCCATGTTGCCGTCGTTGATGCGACGGCCAAGCCCAGCGAACTACCACACCGCTGAAGCGGTGGGCCAAGCGACCCAAGCGATGACTTTCCCTAGCAATGCAATGGCAGCGGAGTAACCGACGGTGGATATCACTTCAGTTGTTGGATTCATTTTAGCTTTTGCGCTGATTATCGCCTCGATCATGATCGGCACAGCCCCGTTCACCGCGTTCATCGACATCCCTTCGATTCTGGTGGTGTTTGGTGGTGCCGCAGCTGCCGGGATGATGGCCTTTCCGCTGAAGAGCTTTCTTGCGCTACCGATGGTGCTCAAGAAGGCGTTCCTCAATAAGCAACAAGATTTGTTGGCAATCATTAATCAGTTGGTGGCACTGGCCGAAGTCGCACGCCGCGATGGGTTGCTGGCGCTGGAGAGCAAGATGGCAGATGTTCAAAATTCGGTGATCAAGTCGGGTTTGCAAATGGCCATCGATGGCAACGATGCCGACACCATCGAGTCGGTCATGCGCACAGAAATGGAGTCGATTTCTCGGCGACATCGTGAAGGTAAGTCGATCCTCGATCAACTGGCACGCTTTGCCCCTGCTTACGGCATGATTGGCACCCTGATGGGACTCATCATGATGCTCAGCGACATGTCAGACCCGTCGAGTATTGGCTCAGGTATGGCTGTGGCTCTGATCACCACCCTCTACGGGGCGATTGCGGCCAACGTGATGTTTCAACCCTTCGCCGAAAAACTTGGCTTGCTGAGTAAATACGAATTGAATTCGATGGAACTTGTCGTGCGCGGCGTGCTGGCCATTCAATCGGGGGAAAGCCCTCGGGCGTTGGAACAGCGGTTAATGACCTACTTGCACCCCAAGAAGCGTCCCGTCAAGGATTAAAGGAGATACTGAAATGGAAGAAGATCCACCAATTTCCATACCCGAATGGGTCGTGACCTTCGGTGACATGATGTCGCTGCTGTTGACGTTCTTTATCATGCTCGTGTCCATGAGCGAATTGAAGCAAGAAGAGAAGTTTCAAGCGATGGTCGAGTCGATGCAGAAGCGTTTTGGACATGACCTATCCCTTGCCAGTGTTTCCCCTGGAGAGAGCCGTCCCCGCGATAGCCAGTTTCGGGTGCTGTCAACTCAAGGTCGAGCAAAGAAGCAGGATACGCACAAAGGTGGCGCGCCGACTCAAGCACCCGTAGGGGACAACGAACGCGTACGGATCGTACGGCCTGGCGCCAGCACGGCCATCGGAACGGTACTGTTCTTTAAAGATGGTACCTACGAAATGACTGAGGATGCCAAAGCAGCGCTCGATGCCGAAGTGGCCCAACTGGCCGGAAAGCCTCAGAAAATCGAAATACGGGGCCATACGTCACAAGCCTTGGCCACCCAAGGAGCAGAACCAATCAATGCCATGGATCTCGCCTACCGTCGCTGTCGCCACGTCATGGAATACCTAACGCAGAAACATCAAATTCCGCCCGAACGCATCCGCCTGTCGTCTGCCGGCGCATGGGAACCGATGTACCTGTCGAGCGATGCCGAAAAAATGCAGAAAAATCCTCGCGTGGAAGTCTTTTTGCTCGAAGAAACCGTCAATCAATTGATTGGTACGGCCGAAGAGCGAGATGGCAAGCTACTGGATGAATGAAACCTTGATGTGTACGCCATTGTATTGCCGCCGCCTGACACCGGAGAACTGCCACCATGGCTGAGCCAGAACAACCACCTACCGCGGCCAAGCCGTCGCTGCTCCCCAAACTCCTGATTTCAGGCTTCATCACGACGATCGTTGTGGTCGAAACGTTTGTGTTCTTTTTCATGGTCCCTAGCGCCGATGATGTCGCCGCTCTGGCAGAAGCCCGCTTGATCAATAAACTCGAAAAGAGCATGCAATCCGACGGCGAAGTCGTCCTCAACAATGCCAATGCTATCATCGAGTTTCCGCTGGGACAGTACGGTATTACCTTCACCCCCCCCGGCACCGACCGCAATCACATGGTGGAGTTCGAGGTGTTTGGCACCATCCGCGAAAAAGACAAAGCCCGCGTTGAAACGCTGTACGCCGCGCGTCAAGGACGCTTCCGACACCGCATGATGCTCGAAGTTCGCAATGCGACCATGGACGAGTTGTCGGAAAACCAGTTGGGCTTGCTTCAACGACGAATTCTTGCGACAAGTAATGAAATTCTTGAAGAACCGATCCTACTGGGGGTCGGCTTCAACGACTTCCAGTTACGTCCAGAATAACAGGTCGCTTCCAGGGAGAACTCTCGAGGCGGCGTGATGAGGCCAACGCATGAGCTCCCCAGAACAACCCTCCCCCGAAGTGCAACCGGCTAAGACGGCTACTGAAAAGGGCTCTGGAACAGGGCCTGGCACAGCCGACAAAGCTGCCCAACTTTTGCAAGAAGCCGAAGCAGCGCTCAATCAACTCGATCAGGAACCCGTCGCTTCGCCTCAACCCACCCCCTTTCAATTAGAAGATCTGATTGGGGCCGAGGGTCCGCCCGAAAAGTGCTCCATCGAGCTGCTACGCGACGTGGACCTCGATCTGAAAATTGAACTCGGACGCACCCACATGCTCCTCGAGGATGTGCTGAAGTTGCGACGTGGTTCCGTAGTAACACTTGACAAGCTTGCGGGCGATCCCGTTGACCTATTCGTGAATGGTCGCTTGGTCGCTCGCGGAGAAATCCTAGTTCTCAATGACAATTTTTGCGTGCGCGTCGCGGAACTGGTTGGTTCCGATTTGCTCGCCGACGATTAACTATCCGTTTCCTCGCCCAGCAACGTTCATCCCGCCGAACTAAGCTGAGCGAATCATCCAGTATTCGACAAGGATGTCGAACATGAGACCCAGCTTTTTCGGCCAGCCCCACCACGGGCTCGCCTCACCCCATACGGGTGCCATGCGCGGTCCAGCGCCTGGCTCTAGCGCTTAGGTTTAGTCGCATTTTCGAAGCTAGTGTCCGATGTGTATTGAAAAGTTTTTGGTTGGGGGATGTTAAGCATGGACGAGTTTAAGCTGCGAGGTTTGTAAGTTGGATGGGGTTTGGATATTTGTAAGGGCA
>JBGSHW010000095.1:0-4938 GCA_041751975.1 Pirellulaceae bacterium | reverse complement strand
CGAAGATTTGTTGTTGGAATTGGTTTTTGTCAACAAATTCAACGCTTGAACCCGCTTGCGGGTTCGGTCTTCGAGGAGCTATTTTTCAATTTTAACCCAAAATTACAAGCGTTTTAGATTTCCGGACAGACACTAGCTAGTGCGTTGCTCGGAGTTAGCCCAGGGCATAAAGGCGTATGCTCCACGAAGGTCGGCCCACCGTTTTAAACATATTTCGTTGTGATTGAATCAGTAGAATATGGAGTCGGGAGGGCGAGGCTCCTGCCAAGCTTTTTTGAGGGGCAGCTGCACAGCGTCCACAAGCCAAGCAAGCATTGTCTCTTGCTTGTGAACGGCAGGTGGCGGCCTATGAAGGCTTCGCAGGAGCGTCGCCCTCCCGTGAAGGCGTCGCGATCCCGTTTATCGCCTATTTCTTAGTTCACACATGTTGCTCGCCACGTTCATACACAAAGTTCGCGCGGCCCACGAGCAACGGGTCGACCGGTCCAATCCGTTCCAGATCTTTGTTCTCATAAGGAATCGAATGCAATAGGTAGCGCATCGCGTTCAGTCGTGCACGCTTTTTGCAATCGGACTTCACCACGGTCCACGGGGCATCGTGCGTGTCGGAGTAAAAGAACATCGCCTCTTTAGCGCGTGTGTACTCGTCCCACATGTCTAGCGATGCCAGATCGACAGGCGAGAGTTTCCATTGCTTGAGTGGGTGAGCCTTGCGTTCGGTGAAGCGACGTCTCTGTTCCTTGCGGCTGACCGAGAACCACAGCTTGGAGAGCTTAACACCGCTCCGCACCAGGTTGCGCTCGAACTCGGGAACTTGCCGCATGAACTCCGTGTACTCATCGTGACTGCAAAAATTCATAACCCGTTCGACGCCGGCGCGGTTGTACCAGGAGCGATCGAACAGCACGATCTCTCCGGCGGTGGGCAAGTGTTCGACGTAGCGCTGGAAGTACCATTGCCCGCGCTCGACTTCATTGGGTTTTTCTAGGGCCACAACCCGGGCACCCCGTGGGTTCAAGTGTTCCATGAAGCGTTTGATCGTTCCCCCTTTGCCTGCCGCATCGCGTCCCTCAAAGACGATCACCAGTTTTTCACGGGAGTTCTTGATCCAGGCTTGCAGCTTCAGCAACTCGACTTGCAGAAAATACTTTTGCCGCTCGTAGTTTTTCCGCGACATCAAGTTGCGGTAGGGATACCCCCCGTCGCGCCAGTCGTCGGACAGCTGTTCATCGGGATCTGCCTTGCGATGGGTACCCAGGGCGGGCGTTTTATTGAGTAAGGCATTGCGAAGGATCGTTGCGTCTTCTGGCGAGGCCCCTTCGATGATATCTTCCAGAGTGCGTGCCAGAGAGTGAACGTCGTGTGGCGAAGCGCGATCGATGATGTCGCGGACCGCCGTGACTTTCGCAATTTGGGCGGCCGCCACCGCTTCGCCGATCTCGAAGTTGGCGAGTTCCTCGGGGGAGGTCGACGTGGCAACATCTCCTTCTGCGATCGCACGCGTGCGTCTGCTGCGAGATCGTTGCGATGGGGTGGACTTACGTGGTTCGGGGGCTGCAGTCGTGCTGCCAGCCTTTCCGTCTTGCGATTTCACTTGTTTCGACTTCGGTGGGGCAGCTTGACCATTGGGGGCCGCGTCTACAGGCACTTGTTTTGTCATTCTTGGGTCAGCTTTCCAGGAAGGAGCGCGGGTCAACGCTTGTTCTTGATTCGTCGGATACAAAACGGAGGGACAGGTGCCGGTTCGCACGCACGCGGGCACAAACGCGCACCTCCAGGGGTTAGGAATCGCCAATTTCGCCCCTTTCCGACACTCTCTGCTTAATCATGCTACCTGAAAAATAAATTGCAAATTGTATTCCACTGCCCGCTGCCCGCTGCCCGCTGCCGCAACCAAAGTCTCGACCGGCGCGGCCAAAGTAGTGGCTCGCTCCGCCGATCCCACGCAAGCAACACCTAGACTTGAGAAACGGCACCACTCAAGCATCCACAAGTGGCCTGGATTTCAACGCTCAAAATCGCTAATGAAAGCAGCAGGCATGAAAATTAAAGTAGAATTCTCGAACCTTCGCTTGCGAGGGCCAAGCGAGTTCTAAAGTCTGGTAGTGCAGGAGGCACATAGCATGATCGATATCGAATCGCGTATTTCTCACGGTTTGGGTCAGGAAGTGGCGGTCGAACGCATCCATCAACTGGCTGCTTCGCTGTCGCAGAGATTCCCACAACAGGTGCATCAAATTCAGTTGCAAGTTCATGAGCATTGCGTCGACGTGAGTTTCGCGGCCTACGGCTATGTGGTAGCTTGGCAGGCTGAAATTCTTGACGAAGCGGTTGTGCTCCACGGTCGGATACCGGATGCCGCGCGACCCTTCAAAAATAAAATTGAACAAGCCATCACGGCTCGTGTGGAAGCCTCGCTGGATGCGCGGGATTCACGCGCGGCCTAGCTGAACGGCAATCGGAAAATTTATGCTACCACAAGTTATCGTTACCGATTTCATCTCAGAACCACTCGATGTCGAACGCAAAATCCTGGAAGGCCTGGCCGAAGTGATCGCCTTGGGGGCGTTGTCTCCCGCCGAATTGGATCATCGTATCGAGCAAGCGACGGCACTCTTGGTGTATCACTTTGTCACCGTGCGGCGCGAGGCGATCGAGCGGATGCCTAACTTGAAGCTCATCGTGCGTTGCGGCGCGGGCTACGACAATGTCGACTTTCGATTCGCCCGCAGCCTTGGGATCGATGTCGCCAATGTACCCGACTACGGTACCGAAGATGTCGCCGATGCGGCGCTGGCGCTGGTACTCTCGCTGGCCCGCGGCACCCACTTGCTGAACAGCCTGTGCCAAGCGGGAACGGATAACTGGACCTATGAATTGGCGATTCCACTGCATCGCATTCGCGGCCGCACCTTCGGCATTATCGGTTGCGGCCGGATCGGTAGTGCAGCCGCCTTGCGGGCTAAAGCGCTGGGCTACGATGTGGTCTTCTACGATCCCTATGCCCGCGATGGGCACGACAAGAGCATTGGCGTTCGCCGCGCGCATACGCTGGAAGAATTGCTTGCACAGTCGCACGTACTAAGCTGCCATTGTCTGCTGTCGGAAGAGACCCGGCACATCATCAACTGCGACACCGTGGAACAACTTCCCATGGGGAGCATTTTGGTCAACACGGCGCGCGGCGCCGTGGTCGACCCACTGGCCGTCTTGCAAGGGCTTGAGAACGGTCGCCTGGCCGGCGCGGGCATCGATGTGTTGGAGCAGGAACCCCCGCATGATGAGCATCCATTGATTCGCGCCTGGCGAACGCCAGAACATCCGGCCCATCGGCGGTTGATTCTCACGCCGCATGCTGCCTTCTACTCGCAAGAAGGCCTAATGGACATGCGGCAAAAGGGAGCGTTGAATGTCCGCCGTATGCTCCTCGGGGAAGCACCTCGCAATGTAGTCAACTGAGCCGTTGCAAGGGCTTTGCTTGGAATGAATGCCACCGCAGCTTCGTGCCCAGCGCGCCTCAGCGGGACGCTGGTCGTGTTGGCTGGCCGATCGTCCAGGAGCCTCCCTCCAACCTCTTCATAAGTCGCGTATTTTTGTAAGTTCGCGTATTTTTGTTCGATAGTCGATCGTGTAGTCAAGCAACGAAAAGAGCTCAGATAGCACATGCTACCTGAGCTCGTTTTGGCAATTGCAATGGTGGAAGTCGCGTCAGCCGTTTATCGATTGAGTTCAAGACCGAAGGTAAAACCAGCAAGCTGCACATCTTGGTTATGTTGCTGCGTTGCGTTCGACCCATTGCCAAAACCAGGGTTGGCGCCTCGCCAAATTCCTTGGGCAAAATTGATCACATCAATACCACCACGGACCTTGAAGTACTTCGTCACCTGATAGGCGGCTTCGGCCCGAGCTTCGAATCCGAATACAAACTCCTGATTCGATGTGTGTACCAGAGTTCGTCCAGCGCCGATCCCTGTGGCAACCACTGCGGAATCAAGGCCGACGCCGTCGTATTCGGTCTGCTCGACGCGTTGCAAATACTCGTTGTGCTGGAAGTTGCTCATCGCAAATCCGCGGAACTCACCTGACACGGTCCACCGCTGATAGTGAGTGAAGTAACGTGCCCCGAGCTGCCCACCAACCATCTGGTTCTTTGTCCGCGTCTCGTGAGAGACCAAGGTCTCTAACAAAGTTTCGGTCGACACCGCACCAGGGGTTATGATTGATCCGAGCGAACGCGAGTAAGTCTGGTTCATGGCCAAGTCGTTGAACGTCGAATACTTGAAGCCGACCATCGGTTCCAGAATACCGCCGTAGCGATAGGGCTCCCGCCGCCAAGTCTTGTTGATTTCGAAGTTGGTCAATCCGCCCACGTTGAGACTGTCGCCTAAGATATAGGCGCGTGTTCCCAGTTGCTGGTCGTTTCCGTCCATTGGTGGTCGGACCGGATCACCAATCGGATCGTTTTCGTCATCAAGATTCACGCGGTTAATCCGTTCTTGATAGACCCGATCGTATACGTTCGGACCACCAATCTTGCGGAAGTTAACCAGCCATCCGCCCCGATCTTCACGCATGAAGCCCAAGTCTACGCGGTTACCCCACGCAAAGTCGCCGTTACTCGCAGATTGCTCTGTTTCTGGGCGCGACACCCACATGTAGGTGCGGTCGTACGCGCCGAACCAGCCCACGTTGGCTCGTTTCCGCGGCGACAGCTCCATCAAATCTTCGACGTCGACTGGAGCAAAAAATTGCCAGTCCGGATCAAATTCCATCGGGTCAGCAAACGGATGAAATGTATCCGCTACGACCACTGGGGCGGTTACAATGCATGTAACCGCAGCGATAAATCGCCAAGCTAAATTGAGCAACGACATAACTACCTTCCACCGTAGCATAACGGAATCGCCCCCACGCGCCGGTCCTATTCATACCGGATGC
>JBGSHW010000094.1:0-12883 GCA_041751975.1 Pirellulaceae bacterium | reverse complement strand
GCAACCATTGAACACCCGAGATATGCCTCAAAAAATCCAACGCACGCAGCACAAACCAACTTGCGGTAAAACGGAATTCAAAAATAATTTTGAATCTGCTATTGCCAAACATTAAGACCGTCGCTGACCCCTTTGAGTCTTCCCCTTTGAGTCTTCGTCGACTCCGAGACTTGCAGGTTTCTTCGTTTCTCGAGGTGGGGAGAGGAGCGATACGGCGCGGGGACACAGCACTTTGTCGGGTGTCTCGTTCCCTCCCGAAAAAAGTGCTACGTCCCCAGGTACCAATGTTTGTATCCCCGTGCGTTCCACTATGTCGAATCGTCCCCTGAGAATTAGTCTTCCACGAGCATACTTTTTAACGCAGAGCTCGCAAAGGCGCAGAGATTCGCAGAGAGCATGCGCGCAGGATCTAAATTATTCAAGATCGATTCGCTACGTCTTCTTATCTGCGGCCCTCTGCGTCTCAGCGCTCTCTGCGTTAAATTCGGTATTTTAGGTCAAACACAAGCGGAGGATACAGGGACGTGGTACTTTGACGGGCGGCTCGTTCCTTCCCCGAAAAAGTGCTGTGCCAGGTGCCCAGCCTTCTCAGTTTCGCTCGTGCGGGACACTGGGTTCGGGGCCGGACGATAGCGTACATGAGTGACTTGATGGCGCTCGCATTCGATTGGCGACCTGATATTGCATTGCCCGTCCCTGATTCCTTGTAGTTACGAGGTAAGGGAGTGGTGGTTTCCATCAAGAACGACGAAGAAAACAAAGGGGTCAGGCCTCTTTAATTGAGTATCTGGGCATGGTACAGTGGCGGTTGGTCTAATCCGAAAGGAGAATTTAGCATGCCACGACCACCGAGTGAGATGAAAAGGGGGTCAGGCGCCGAATTGGCCGATTGGGAAGCTTGGAGGATTACCCATCCTACCCCTTTTCCTCCTAAAAGCCGCCTGATTTACAAACCACGATCTGCACCCTGTGTCAGTGGTGGAGCATACGGGGACACTCAACTTTCCCCGCTGGCTTGCCCGCCCCCCGATCAACCGCTGTGTCCCCAGGCCTACTTACCCAGGCCTATTCTGCCAAGAATTTTGAAAAACATACAAAAATCTCTGAAAAGTCAAGACTGATTCTCGCATGTTGAAATAACGGCACAGCGCAACGCGGTCGTGTGCCCAACTGGTCGATGGATCCGATCGTTCAGCGGGCTATAGGTTAACAACTCGGATTGGAGTTTTTCTATGCTTAAGTCATTTCTGGTTAAGGCGGCAATGGCGCTGTGGGTCGTTGCGGCCATACTTACTGCCTGCCCGCAGGTTCAAGCGCAGGTAAACGATGTCACAGGTGCGGGATCAGGGGTCTTCGTCCCCACAACGAGCCTCTTTTACGGGAAGGGAGACGGAGATCTGTTGGACGAGCGATTCTTCAGCGGAGTTGTGGATGTCGAACCGCTTGATCTGACTAACCTGACCAAGCCACTTAAGTTCCAAAACAAAGGAAGAGGAACCAGGAACGAAACGTTTCAAGAAATCATTACGCGCGAGGGCAGCTCGCTGAGCCTCCGCTTTGAAGGTACGGTTCAGCTTCAGCCTGTAGTGGGCACAGAGATGTTTACCGCAACGTGGTTGGGGGACTTCGACATTGTGACTGGTACCGGCAAATTCAAAGGGGCGACGGGCAGCTTTGACGTGGTGGCAACCAACAAACCCTTCCTCCTGACGGCCCCTGCTTGGGAGTTCGACTGGACGTGGGAAGGGCGAATGCGAGTCCGTCATAATGCCCTGCAATCCTACTCGATCTTGACCACCGAGGGATTGGGTACTTTCGATCCTGCCAACTTAGGTGTGGGTACACCAGGACAGTTCCCCCAGGTCATCGGTGACGGTAGCGGACTGGCCATTTATGATGGAACGCCTATTGGCAGCAACCATCGCCTGGATGGAATTCTCGTCAATTCAGGGAACGACCAACATTTTGGCACCGCTCAGTCCGTATCGCTAGGAGTCCTAACCGGCTCGTCCGCTAGTCCATTGATTCAATATCCCGGCACCGACGGAAACGCTGGGGAGGATATCCACCGGATGGTTACCGACATTGGTGAATTGTGGCTTCAAAAAGACTACTACTTTGAACTCGACCCAACGCAAGGAACGCTTGTCGCACCAGTCGATTTCCGAGTGATTGGGGGCACTGGGCTTTACCGAGGCGCCAAGGGGAGCATCTTCTGTTTCGTGACTATTGACTTTCCTGCCGTCGATCCGTTTGCCGAGACAGTTGTGGCTCCCTTCCACTACGACTTTGACGGTTATGTGGAAATGACGCTGGTCAATCGATTCCTGCTGCACATCTTGCAGTGGTTTTGGCAATGGCAAGGGTGATCGGATAGCCGCACAGTCGCGCGGCCAGTAGCAGTCTGACCAACAATCTTGCTGCCCCGCGATGCAAGTGGGACGTGCAACTGTCAGTGCGGGGATTGAACAGGATGTCGATTTTAACGGCTCGGGTGACGGTATCTCGGCCCCTAACTGTAGTGCTGCGTCCGCAGGCCCGTCTCGCGTCCGCAGGCCCGTTTCGCAGCAGACTTTCGCTTGTAGCCTAAATTTCCGGAATAAATCAAGTTGCTTTACGCATGTACTTGAGACGATGGAGCGGCCGCTGCAAGTCGTCGAATGCAGGTGTGATCCGCAATGGGCGGCACACCATCTGATTCTCAGGTGATAAAGAGCACAACCGATGAATTCCCAGCGAAGAGGTCGAAGCGATACAGGTCGGACAGTCGTGCGGAGGTGGCGACCGAAGTTTGAAACGCTAGAGACGCGGCTAGCACTGGCAGGCGACTTGGAGCTGCTGCAGGACATCGAAACGACGCCGGTTAGCTATGGAGCCGACGCAATTGTTGCGCTCAATGTGAATGATGTGGTTTTCGCGACTAATGTCGGCCATAGCGTTGAGCTGTGGTCAACTATGATGGACCAGCCAAGTTCGCAAATCGCGGAGTTTTCGTCGTTCAAATTGATAGGCAAGCTAGGGAGGCGAGCGCTGTTCACTGCGTCTGTTGATGGGGCTACGACCGGTTTGTGGAGTACGGACGGTACACCAGTTGGTACCGTATTAATTCAGGAAGACGTAAACGCTGATACTTCCATCTCGGCGCAGCAAGTCGGCAATCACCTCTACTTCCTGGCGTCGGAAAGCCAGAGCTTTGGGCAGCCAATTCTATGGGTCACTGATGGCACTGAGGCCGGCACGCTCCGCTTGACCGATTCAGCACCCAGCCTGTTAACTCCAGTTGGTGACAGCCTGTTCTTTGTTGCTGCTGGGGGCAGCACGGGACACGAGTTATGGGTTAGCGATGGAACGCTAGCGGGGACGCGGCTGGTCAAAGATGTTTTTCCAGGCGAATTGCCATCGAATCCACAGAGTTTGACGGTGCTGGATGGGGTTGTGTATTTCAGCGCGGAATCGAGTTTTCGTAATAGGGAGTTGTGGAGGTCGGATGGCACTGAGGCAGGAACGACCATGGTGATCGACTTGCACCCCACCGGTTCGGCGGCTCCAACTTGGTTAGCGGTGGTCGGCGATTCTCTGTACTTCAATGCCTTTCGAGCTTCCGAAGGTCGTGAACTGTGGAAGACAGATGGCACGGCTGCCGGCACCGTGTTGGTCAAAGATATCCGCAGCGGGACTGTCGGCTCTGCCCCGCGACAGCTCACCGATGTCGGTGGCAAGCTGATTTTCACGGCGGATGATGGGGTACACGGACGCGAACTATGGACCAGCGATGGTACTCCGGAAGGGACTCAATTGCTGGTCGACATCGTGCCACAGGGTGGGGTGCAGTCTGAATTCAGCATGCTGGTATGGCAAGACAAGTTATATTTTGGCGAGCAGGGAGACGCGAATACTCAGGGAGTTTGGACGACGGACGGCACTGCAAGTGGCACCGTGCGGCTGTCGTCAACTGTGCCAGATCGTTTTGTCGAGACGGACGATCGGCTCTACTTTAGCGGCTTTGAGGCAACCACCGGGAACGAATTATGGACCACCGATGGAACGCCCTCCGGGACGCGCTTGGTTGCCGATCTGTGGCAGGGGAATGATTCGGGATCCCCACAGCATTTGACATCCGCGGGTAACCAGCTCTTCTTCAGTGCCAGTATTGGAGCTACTGAGAATGTCGTCATGAAAACCGATGGCAGTCTGCTGGGCTTGCAGACAGTCGCTCGGGTGGCTGATTCTACGGCTGGCTCGGGCGCACGAGTTTGGGGCGTGTTGCCCAAGAGGATCTTGATTAGCGTGAGTGACCCGACGCCGCCGTGGCGTACTGCGCAACTTTGGTCATCGGATGGGACAACGGCTGGGACCCAACACCTGCTCGACGTCGATTCTTCCCTTAGTCCGCTTGTCGCAGTGGGTGATAAGGGAGTGTTTCTAGCGAGCCGTTCGTCACTTGAAGATAGTATCGCCAAGCTCTATCAAACTGACGGTACTCCGCAGGGGACGCGTCTGATGGTAGATCTGGGGCTGCTCGGGCTTTCTCTCAGCGAGAGCCCCCAGTTGTGGAAGCTCGGCAATCAAGTCGTCTTCACGGCCTACGAGCCTACCACGGGGCAGGAACTTTGGATTACCGATGGTACAGCGGCCGGTACACGACTTGTACGCGACATCACGCCTGGTGCTGCTGGGACCATATTCGGTCCCAGCTACCTGCCAGATTTCTTGCCAACTGAAGACAAACTGTATTTCGTGGCCGACGATGGCACGCACGGAGCGGAAGTTTGGGTCACCGACGGAACCGCTGAGGGAACCAGCTTGTTGCGGGACGTCAATCCAACACCATTGTCTTTTGAGCCATTTGGGTTAACCCAGGCTGGTTCCTACGTCTATTATGGGCAGTACAACGGTTCCGGGTTCGCGCTGATCGCCTCACAAGGCACATCAAACACTACGACTGAGTTGCTAACCGATTCGAGTCCGCTGATACCGCTTGCAGCAGTAGGAAACCAACTCTGGTTTACTAGGAACTCACAATTATGGACCACCGATGGGACTCTGGCTGGAACTCGCATGCTCATGGAAACTACGTTGCCAGTCACGGAGAGGGTGGTCTTGAATAACCTGGTGCTGTATGAAGATCAGGGGCTGTGGAGCACGGATGGCACTTCGCAGGGAACTGTGAAGTTAATCGATGCTCCAGTCAACTTCGACCGTCCCGCTGTCTCCAACGGTGTGTTATACCTGCTGGCCACCAATCCAGCTGGTTTGAATGAACTTTGGAAGAGCGACGGGACGCAGGAGGGAACGACCAGAGTTCTGACATTTGCCGGCGACCCCAATCGCGAGTTTCCCGGGGGTTTGACGCCGGCCTTAGGAAAACTGTTTTTAAACAGAACCGATGCGCGTTATGGTTCAGAGCTGTTCTTTGTTGATGAGTCGCCGCTGGTGGTAACCAATCTAATGGATTATGCACCTGGCCAACCGCACATTGCCGGTTCACTGCGGCGTATGCTTGAGAAGGCCGAGGCGCGTGAGGGGGCGGATACCATCTCCTTTGCAGCTAGACTCTCAGGAGGCATCATTCTGCAAGATCAACTAGAGGTACGAGCGGGGAATGATGTGACCATCCAAGGCCCACGTTGGCGGTCGGTCACGCTCAGTGGTAACAAGCTGCATCGTGTGATGTACGTCAACTCAGCCCAAGTGAACCTAAGTCATTTAACGATCGCTGATGGCTTGGCGACAGATTTCCCTGATGTCCCGGCCACGGTGGCTGGGCTGCCTGTTTCGGTAGAGAGTGCGGCGGCGATCGCTAGCGGTGGGGGCCTGCTGAACATCTCGGGCAACGTCACTTTGCAGTCCATGATCTTTGAAAACAATCAGACGGGAGCTGTGCCATCGGCTGAGAATCCGCTGGGGAGATCTTACGTGGGGTTGGGAGGGGCCATCGGTAACTTTTTTGAGGGAGGACTGGCTGTCTCCGATAGCCGCTTCGTAAATAACGCGGCGATCGCTTTGGGAATCGCGGCTGGGGGCGCCATTGATACCGACTCGCTGTCTACAACTCGGATCGTTGGTTCCTCGTTTTCAAACAATTTGTCCCAGGCCTTGTTAGGTGGGGTAACCGAAATTGTCAATCCTAATGATCCGACGACATTCCAAGGTTCAGCCTTGGGAGGGGCGGTAAAGGTGTCAGGGGCCAGCACCATGACCATTGTGCAGAGTACTTTTGACCACAACGCCGCGATTGCCGGCAGTGGAACTCCGGGGTTGGCTCCGCGGGGCGGTTTCACGGCAGGCGGCGGTGCGATTGTTTCGCAAGCCCTGAGCTTGTTCGTGGGGGTCGTGCCAAACCAACCCACGCGGACGTCGATAGCGAGTTCGACGGTGACTGACAATCTGGCTCAGGGGGGGCACGGAATCTCTGGGGCAGCAGGAGGGCACGCTGGGGGAGGCGCCATTGTCAACTGGGGAGCGAGCCAGTTGCTGGTAAGCAGCAGTTACATCGCAGACAACACCGTTCGCGGTGGCCAGGGCGGGTCGGGTAGCCTGGAGAATCCAAACGCTGGGTCTGGTGGCAGCGCCTATGGAGGAGCCATCGATACGGGCGCGTCTGCATTTGGTATTCCTCTAACCCAAATTGTCGGGACGCTCTTTACAGGCAATCGTGCACTGGCTGGCAATGCAGGCGCGCCGGCGCCTGGTGGTGTGCATGGTGCGGGAGGCTTGGCCTTGGGAGGTGCGTTGGCCAATTCGGCGGATTTGCTCTTCGAGCGGCTGGGGTTGGGAACGCTCGCCCTTGGTGAGCTCGACGTGACCCTCTCAGCATTCACAGATAATCTGGCAGAAGGTGGTGCTGGTGCAGCAGGGGGGCAGGGGCTGGGTGGTGCCATTGGCAATCAAGCCTCGCTCCGCCTGAGACGGACTGCCATGACCAGTAATCAAGCCCGCGGTGGCAGCGGTACGGCAACTGGCGAGGGCCTTGGTGGCGGCATCTACTCTGATCCCACAATCGGCGATGTTGACATCGATTTCCTCTCGCGTTTGCTCACGCGACGTAATCGAGCAACTACCAACGGCGGCAACCTGTTCGGCTTGTGAATCCAAGGTGTCAGGAGTCTTTGCGTACGAACTGAAACCTGTGGGGGCCCACTACTCACTAAAATCGAATTCAACCGCGTAGGCTGCGAACCAGCTTTGCGAGAACTCCCAAAGTTTATAGGCAGACCACTTGGTGAGTCCCAAGACCTCCCCGGCTTCGATAACACTTAGGCCCGAGAAAAGACGCAGAGTGACAAAACTCGCGGCTTCTGCATCGTCCCGCGCTAATCGCGTCAACGCATCTTCCAAATCAATCGTCCAATCCCACCTGCGATCACAAGCTGCGGCCATGCTGTCCAGCGGCAGGTATTCACGTACTCGCTGTCGCTTGAGCGTCTGTTTGGCGCGGGCTCGTTCGATCAGCACGCGACGCATGGTTTCGGCGACTGCGGAGAAAAAGTGAGCTCGGTTCTCCCAGGTTTGGGGCGTTCCCGAACTGAGTCGCACGTAGGCCTCGTTGACCAACGAAGTAGCCGTCAAAGTATGCTCGAGCCTTTCGTGGTACATGTGAGCCGCAGCCAGGCTGCGGAGTTCATCGTAGACGGTTTGAAAAAACGAGTCCGTGGAGCTGCGCGGGCCAGTTGGACAATGGTCGTTCGCGGCTGCGGCTGGTAGTGACATGGGCGAGGTTTGACTCCAAGGAATCGGGGGCGGTGGCAGCGGTCAGAGATCCTACAGCTTACTCTATTTTGCCCCTCATCGCCGCTGCTTCCTGGCCGGAATTTAACGATAGGCTCGCGGGACGGAGGCCCCTAGGTACCATAGGCTGATGCCTCGACTGTCACTCGTCCAGAAACCGAGCGGGCTAGAGGTTCCCCATGGGCTAAAACCTTGCTCGTGTTCCGGCGGAAGCCTCGGGGAAGGGAACGAACCGAGGTCTTGGCCTGTTGGTAGATGCCAGGCGCGGAAAGTCATATCTCTCCGCCAGCTCAACAGGATTCGATCGGCATCGCAGAAAAAAACGCCTCGTGGAGCTGTTCCATCCCACTGCTCAAACACAAATTCGCCCGTATTAACTTTGCTAACGCGGAGCCCCGATTTTGTAGCGATCGCCAGCAGTTCCCCGTTGGCGCTCAGACAAAACTGCTCGGTATTATCATCCCACCGCCGATGCAGCAGCTTACCTGTTTCCGACTCGCGGGCATCAATGACATGTTTTTCGATCCTTAGATTACGATCGAAATGATATAAAGTGAGTCCCGAGGGGGAAAATATAGGTGGCATATGCGTTGCGGCCGCTGGCCACCGCGCAGCTTCGGAATAGGTCGTCGGTAGATTAGCAGATTTTCGCCAGACAGTGATTTCTCCACCCAAGTTTACGGTGGCCACGTACTTGCCCAAGTTGGACACTGACAGATGTTTAATGTCGGTTCCACCAGTTGGCACATTCCCCAGCAGATTCATGTCTGTCAAGGAATACAACTGAATCGAATCTGTAGATTTTACAGCGATGATGCGCTGGTCATGATCCATAGCCAGATCGCAGTTGTGGGGCGGGATGTGAGTTTGGAACCGATGAGGTGCCGTCCTGAATGTCTGTGAAAACTTGGCAGCGGCGGTCGGCTCGCTCAGCGTAGCCAGTTTTCGCAACTCTAAAGTCATAGATCCAAGGTCAGATGGATCGTGTCGACGCAAGAGTAGAAAATCTGAAGCGTTCATGGATACGGTTGCTGCACCCTGGTCAAACGCTGCATAGCGCCAAGGATATAAGTCGGCGACGTTCCAGATATGCACCCGGCCGTCGTCGCCCGAGGTCAGCAGTCTCCCGGCTGACATCCACTTGAGAGAGGTCGTTGCTCCTGGTTCAGGAGCATGGGCGTTAAATATCAATTTGTTGGTGGGCGTGGCTGAGGTGTGATCAAACGGAGGCGTCAGACCTAAGAGGGCTACCTTGCCACTGAGGTATGCGCAGGCTAACAGTCCCGATTCTGGGGAATAGGCAATTTCTTGTGCGTGGACGTAACCCGTTGGTATCATGGTCGCGGTGGCGTCGTTCGCTTGGCCGTCTACGAGTAACAAAAAGTCGCTGTTTATATCGCCCACCATCAGCCAGCGTCCCGATTCTTCTATCCAGGTCATTGCGCGTGCATAGTGGATGGGAAGAGAAACGTCAATTCGGCCTGCGAGAGTCTTGAGATTTAGATCCCAGACATTAATCTTGCCTCCGGACCCTTCCGCGGCCAACAGACGCTGGCTATCTGGTGTGAAGAGTACATTCTCATAGCGAGGCCCTCTGGGGTTTTCGCCTTCAAACTTCGCATGCGAGGTACCGTCGGGGTGGAGTACTTCTACAAATTCGTAACGGACCCCAGCTGCCAGGAAATTGCCATCGGGAGACCATTGCAGGGACTCAATACCCGCCGGTCGAGTCTCGCTGCTAAAGTTGAGGTTGCCACTCGATACGTCCCAGAGTTTGATCACGCCATCTTTGTCCCCGGAGGCCAGCTGGCTGCCATCGGGCGCGAACGCTACTGCCTCCACCTGCATGCGATGTGAGGTCATAAGGTGGATGAGTTCACCAGTCGCCAAATTCCAGATCCGCACTTGACGGTCAGCGCATGCTGTTGCCAACAAAGCTTGATCGGGAGAAATGGCAACATCGAAAACGGCTGCCGGATGTTCGAAGGAACGGAGAGGTCGCGGGTGAGCCGCATCGAGCAAGGTCTCGCGAAGGGAGATCCCATAAGCGGGTGCCTGGCTTGTCTGATCGACTCCAAGCAATTGACCTGTAGTGGTTCTTGGCAGTGAGATTTCGCTCATCCGCGCGAGATTTTGTTCCCGAAATGCATGCAGCAATTGGGTTAGCGCGCTGGCTTCCAATTGGTCCTGAACAGAAGCGAGGCTGACCGACTCTTGGCTCTCGGCGGCAGGTGCCGCATCTATCTGATCGATTGGCTTAGGAGTATCGACGGGCACTTCGCGTGCCCACCGGCTAGCCAGCCAGCCGACTCCAAGCGAAAGCAGAAGCAGGGCAACCGCTGTACGCAAGGAGCTGCGATGTTTGCGGACCCAATGACTGACGCGATAGCCCAGCAGCGGAGGGGCCGCAATGGGCGGCTTGCCCGACTGAAAACGCTGCAAGTCGTCCATAAACTCTTGGGCACTGTTGTAGCGCTGGTTCGGCTGTTTGGCCAACGCGCGCATGACAATCCAATCGATTTCTCTGGGCAATCGAATTCGTCCGCTGCTAACAGGCAACGACTGAGCGAGTCCCTCAGTTACCAAGCCCTGTTGGCACCGATCTCGCAGGCGAGCGCTGGGTGGGGGAGGCAGTCCTTCAGTAATCAGTTGGCGAATGCCATCCAGTCCAGCTTGGCGGAAATTGTCTCTTTCAATGGGTGGGCTGCCCGTTGTCAGTTCATACAGCACGGCTCCCAGCGAGTAGACATCGCTCCGCGGATCGATGCGAGCGCGGTCGACGGCAACCTGCTCGGGGCTCATATACAAAGGTGACCCTACGAACTGGGCTAATTGGGTGAAAGCCGTGCGCTCGGGCGTGTCGATATCCAGCGCTTTGGCGACGCCGAAGTCGATTACTTTGACTACGGAGGTCCCACTGATCGTCGTGACCAACAGATTGGATGGCTTTAAGTCGCGGTGTACGATTCCCTTCTGATGAGCATGTTCAACCGCATCGCACACTTGCATGAACAGCTCCAGCCGCTGTGTGAGCGACAAGCACTGCTGTTCGCAAAAGTCGGTGATGGAGGCACCTCGCACCAATTCCATAGCAAAAAATGGCTGGCCGAGGTTTGTGAGGCCGGAGCTCAGAACCTGGGCAATATTGGGATGTTCCATGCGGGCCAGCGCTTCTTGCTCCAGCGTGAACCGGCGAAGAACTTCACGGCTATCCATACCAGGCTTGATGACTTTCAGCGCCACTTCTCGAGAAAGCGGGGGTGCCTGTTGGGCACGAAATACGATCCCCATACCACCTTCACCCAGGCGGCCAAGGATCGTAAAGGCGCCAACGCGCGGCAGAGGAACCGTGGGAGCAGGCGAGTCGGGAAACTCATCCACTAACCCGTCTCGCGACGCACCAGCTGGGGCAGCTCGCTTCCACTCCGAGATAGTTCCGGACAGCCGCTCCACAGCACGCTCTAACGCAACACTTTCTGGCTTGGCCTCTAACAGTCGCACCACTTTTTTCCGCAGTTCCTGGTCTTTGCCGCAAGCCGCATCGAGAAAGTCTTCGCGTTCTCTCCCGGGGGCCAATGCGCCTACTTGCTCAAAGATTCTTCGAACCACAGATGCATCGTCAGGGTTGTGCATCATCAACAAGCCCACACGTCCGAGTCCAGAGGTTGATTCCGAGAACTTACCAAAGCAACATGCGTCGGCCAGCAACTGCAATTCTGAGGTTTTGAAAAGTTTTTGCCGATTTTGTGCTGCACGCTTGAGCTTCGCCAAGCAGCTCTTCGCGACGACCGTGAAAATCTCCCCTTTGAGGCCATATAGCTTTAGGATTGGAGGGAACTGCCCAAAGACACTTCACTCGTACCACACCTGGTTCGAGCCACTAGCCGACTCTCGTGCCTCTATACCTAACGTTGGCTGCTAAGATCATATCTTATAGCTTCGAACTGGATTGCGTCGAAAATGCCGCAATCGAATCGAAAAATCGTTCTGTTTTTCCTGCTTTTACTCGGCAGCGTGAATCCAGCTAATTCTGCTGGGTGACGAGCGGCTATTCTTGGCTGCATGTTAGGCGGGTTGATTGTGTTCAAACGCTCTCGCAATGCTAGTGCCAGCAACTCTCGTTAAAACCCGCCGTCGCTTTCGCTGGTTAAGATCTGCCCTAAAGAAGTATTGGGGCACAGCTCAGATTTGGGGCACAACACGTTCGTGGGAGGGCTGATATCGCCACAGTTTTTCGCAAATTGGCGCTGTCCCACTAAGCTCTGTTTGAAAACGCCTAATCACTGATCAGTTTGAGGAATCGTTGAATGAACGCCATCTTAATCATACAACCGCAATTGAGAACTAAAGGACAGGCAATGCAACCGTGAGAACTAAACGACTGTTAGTCATCCCCTCTAAGGTCGACGTAACGCTGCCTAAGCCGAATGTTTAGCTCCGCAGCCACTCGCGCTGGAGTCTGTCAATGCGCGTTGAAGTCAGTCAATATGCATTGATTGGCACAGCGAGTGCGGGGACACTGCATTATCGTGTCCAATGCCGATAAACCATTAAGGTGGTACTTTCCCTGGTGCGTTATGGGTAAGCATCGTACAGAAAATTAGTGTCGGAACTTTGGGATTGTAAAGAACCTACGGGAAAGAACCTACGGGGACACTCTATTTCAACGGGTGGTTTTCGCGCCCCCCGATAAGATGCTGTGCCCTCGACAGTCTTCCTCGACAGTCCCCCCAACCAAGTGCTGTATCCGCATCGATTTCTCAGTCCAGTCACCCAAAGGCGGTTAAAAAGTGGTCCTTGGGTGACCTGCGGAGCATTAGTTCATTCAGCCGGGTGTTGTTGCGTCTGTGTTGTGGGGTCTGTTCACCCTTGGGTAACCTGCGGAGCATTAGTTCATTCAGCCTGGGAAAGCTGCTGCTCGGCTATTCCCAATTGTGGGGAGGAAAATGAGGAATTCCAAAATGTCTTTTGAAATCAACTATTGACTTAAAACAAGACCGTCGCTGACCCCTTTGGATTCGATTCGGCGACCGGATTGTTACAGTCGAGCTGGGCAATCAAAGGGGTCGGCAATCAAAGGGGTCACGGCAATCAAAGGGGTCACGGCAATCAAAGGGGTCACGGCAATCAAAGGGGTCACGGCAATCAAAGGGGT
>JBGSHW010000093.1:0-39863 GCA_041751975.1 Pirellulaceae bacterium | reverse complement strand
CTCAAATGATTTGCTTTGGTGGCTTGTATCGTCGGACGGGGCTGTGGCTTTCAGGCTTGACGTTTAAGAGCGATTCCCTCGCAATACGGTACTGTGGACGCTTGCCACGGTTGGCGACGTCCACGGCCTCCAGGCGACCGTTCTTAATGAGGTCAGCCACCTTCGCAGGTGATACAGAAAGAACTTTGGCCGCCTCAGGAACGCTCAAGAACCGCTCAGGTTCAACCTGTTGCATTAAACGATTGACGATCGCGATTGCTCGCAGCGGAGTCAAGTACGTCCCCACTCTCACCGGGTCTAACCCGTGTTGAACTGCGATGTCGTTTGCCTCGCGGACGTAACTTGCTGCATCCGCGAATACCTGCTCATCCGGCTCGGGGTGTTCCCGAAGGGCTTCGAGTTGTCTGAGAATGTGTCGCATGATGAACTTTAGCTCACGATTTACCAACTTTCAGGACAGTCCAGGAATTTCAACCATCTGGCGACGATCGAACAGACTCAGTTGGCCCACCTTCTCGGCCCAGTGAGGTGAAATTTCCTTCAACTGGGCAACCAACTCGTCCTTCAGGGTGACGTACTCAGTGACTCGGTACGTGATCAGGTCAGCAGCGTACAAGTCTGCCAGCAGGCGCACTGCGACGTACACGGGCACCAGACTGTGGGTCACGCCGGAAGAACCTTGCCCGTTGTCGAGTTGGGCGAGCATCATTTGGAAACGGTTCATTAATCTGACCTTCAATAGATGAAAACGAAAAAGCCCCACGGACGACGTCATCCGTGGGGCATCAAGGACGCATAGGCGATACTCGCTGAGGCGCGTGTCAAGCCACCCCTCATCCGATCAGTCCGCACGTGGTCCGTGTTACCAAAACCAACGCTTCTTGGGTGAAGCTGGAGGTTGTACAGCTTTAGGCTTCTGCACTTCGCGTGGGAGCGGGAGGCAGTCGCGGAGGTCGCCCGTCCTTACCCTACCAGCGACCCGTGTCAGATGAACACGACATGGTTCGGACGCCTTCAGCTCCATGGCGTCGGTATTCTTGATGGCTAGCAACCTCCCCGGTTCGACCAATTCCACCTTGTCGCCAATCGTCACAACCACAGGAACGACGTTGCGCTCATCGCTCTGGAGTCGATAGGTACAGGGTTCCCGCAACTTGACCGACTGGGGTGTCTCGTGAGCCCACACAGGGACTGGGGACTGCATGAGCTTCAACTGGGTCAGTTTGTCGACGAGCTCACACTGGGCAGACGACCGGACCTGCCCAGCGGCGTCCCAGACCGAGCAGGGGTACTTCTCATCGCCGCGAACGAGCGTTCGTGCCATGGCTCTCTGGACTGCGGCACATGCCTTCAAGAAGAAGATCGCAAGGACCTCTTCACTGGTAAGCAATGGTTGCAGGGCCGCGCCGACCTCGTTGGCGTTGTGTGCATCAAGGCCGGTAAGGTCCTTCAGGCTTTGGCGGAACGATTCGATCTGCGGTGGCGGGTTCGGTTGAGCGACTTTCGAGCGCGTGTTGTTCTGATCCATTGGGTCACTCCGGCGTTGTTGGTGGTTGTGCTGCCTTGATCAAGGCAGCATTCTCTTGATTGGTTGCGGCTTGCTGTTGTAAGGTATCGACCAGGAGCTTTTCAGCGGCCAGAGTTTGGGCTTCTGCTTCCAAGCGGGATTGGTGTTCTTTCACGGTGGCTTGACGAGTGAGTTTTGCGACAGCCGTTAAGAGCTCGTCCGAATCGATGTGTAGGCCGGTGTAGAGTTGTGCCTCCACATCGAACGATTCCAGGAGGTGGGGCGTGAAACGCTCGATCAGAGCCCGTTGCGCTTGCAGGATTGGCAACGTGGCTTCGTACTCATCAGATTGCAAGAATGCACGTCGAGCTTCCTCCTTGGCAAGCTTCGATTCAAGCTTGGTGATCTGGTCATCGTAGACAACGGAACTCCTGCCTTCTCGTTGCCTCTCGGCTGCTCTGGCCTTCAGGACATTCAAGACGCGCTCGTCCGTGCCCGCACTTGCTGCTGCAATTTCACGGAGTCGAGATTCCACGAGCGCGGCAACATTAGACTTCGCGGGTTGGCCTCTTTGTTGCCGATACAATTCGAAATTTGTGTCGGTGACTGAGCGGATTTGGGGTTTGGGTTTCAAGAACTCGGCGCGGCGTAGTTGATATTCTGCTGGTGTCATTGGATACTCCTGGAAAGTGTTTGAAAACTCGCACCCGGGGAGAAAGGGAGACACCGGGTGCGAGGAACGGTCAAGGTCATGCCTTGCTCCGCTCGGATAGTTTGCGTTGTATCGACTGGATCTCAGCTCGCGTGAGTCCAGTACGTCTGATCAGTTCGCTGATAGAAAACTGAACTGTGTGGTCTTGGGCGTGATCCTCTGCGACGGCTGCGCCAGCATCGACAACTAGGCGTTCTTGTTCGTTCTGGCAGATGGACCGGAGATGCTGGAGCATGTCGTCATCGGGTGCCGTGCCTTGTTCCGATGGTTCGACCCACTCGTCAGAAGTGTCCTTGCCACCAGCGACCCATGTGGGTCGTTGTCTCACGGGGCGCGCATGCTTCGACCTTAACGGTCGCATCCCATGCGATAGCAAGTCATTAGCCTCGTCGATTGCAGCGTAACGTGCATGCACAATTAGTTGGGCGAGAGGCGTCGATCCGTGCTCGGCGAGGTGTTTGAAGATGCGCACCCAACACGATTGGCTAATGTCGTCCGAGAGTTCGCCATAACCTCTTGAAATATTGGCAACGTGAACACTCAAGTGCTCTAAAGCCTCGTCATTGGTCGAGATCAGCAAGGATTCGGCAGGCTTCATCTATGAGTATTTCGTAATCTGAGTGGTTCGCGTAGTGTGAGGAAACAGTATCGACGATGGTCTTGGCCAGTCGCATAACAGCAGGCGCGGTGAGCAACTCGTGGTCGCGGAGTTGCTTCTTCACCACCACGGGTAACAACTTGGATGCGGCCACTGCAAAGCATAGAGCTGAACCAAGGTCATCGTCAGATAAGCTGATGGCCATTAAACGACGGCATGCGATGAGATCTGCATCGATGTCGGAGGTGATCACGGGCAGAGATGCCACGCGGTAGAGGCCGTTATTTGGCGAAATCGGCAGGCTGATTTCGTTCTTTTTCGATGGCATGGTACAACTTACTCCTCAGCTCTTCATCCGGTGCAGGCTGACCCGCTGCTCGGTACATTGCCTGGACGATGAGATCGACCTGGGCACGTAGGCGATCCTTGCTCATCGTGTTGGCGGCGATCTCGTCGAGCTTTAGGTTCGCTTTCTCAAGTGCAGACACTTGCTCAAGCGATTTGGCGGCTACTGCGCGATGGCTTTGCTTTGCGGCTTGCGCGAACACCGACTTGAACAAGGCGATTTCCTTGTCCAGGCTGTAAGAATCCTCAAACTCACAGGGTGGCAACCCCAAATAGTCGTGGATGGTCAGGTCTGACATGATGGTAGACCTCTGCTATGTTCCACAACAACCGACCACAAATAAGTGGTGAGCCTCTGACGAGTCAACCCTCCAGGAGACTGGCGGGTCCGCACCAGGACAGTGTCGCGAGTAGCTGCGATCAGCTCACGAGATGCTGTCGGGAGGTGGATGTTGAGGTATACGGTGATCAGCTCGGTCAGCACGGCTGCATCGCTCGCAGCCAGTGTCGTGTTCTGGGCTGTCCGGCGCGAGATATCGTCGATCTTGCGACAGAGTGTCAATAGTCGGTGCATGCGGTTGCTCTCGTGGTCTGGAAATGAAAACCACCCACGACTGGGCCGGTCCAATCGTGGGTGGCGGAACTGACCTGCCGGTCAGAAGAGAAAACCACGACCGAGGAGCGAGCCCGGTCGTGGCCCCAACAACTGGCCGGGGAGTCGTGGACCCGGCCAAATGAAGAGATTTGTTAACTGCGGAGAATACGGTTCCCGAATCGACACATGTCATCGACACTCATACCAACGTGCTTGGCGGCATCGTGCGCGGCCATCCCCGCCAGCACCAGCGACACGAAATCGCGTTCAGCGTCGCTCAAACATGAATCAAGCAGTTCGGTGAGTTGCGTGTGATCTGCAGCAACTGGTGCCATACCTTCGGAAGTGAGGTATGCGACAGGTATCTGCTTGCGAGGGTTGAAGTGTGAGGTTGGGTGTAGCTTCTTGCGGTAATCTGCTTTCCTGAAGTACCCGCGAATGGTGTTCCGCAACGAGTGGAGCGGGACGACGTCGTCACATTCCTGCAACTGTTTCAGCAGACACGCCAACGACTCTTGCACGACCTCCTCGAGGTCTTCGGTCGAACGACCGGGGAGCATGCGAATTGCCATCGCAAACGTGTACCTGTGGAGATCAGTTGCGGTCTCGTCGGACCATGGTAGTTGTGCGGCTCGCGTCAGGATCGGCGCGACTGATAGAGGTGCATCTGCGGTGTGCATCGTGAAATCGATCGAAGAGAAATGGCTGATACTAAGATGGGTGATGAGAATTGCCTCCCGTCGCGGCAAAACGAGGGGTAAAACCAGAAGAATTGCAAAATAGTTTGCTGCTCGCGGCAACAACGACTTACACGCGAGGAACGAGGTAGCCACATGCTGCTACCCTGCATAAAGTACCCGTACCTCAGGTGCCATTTCTTACGTATATTCCGAAGAGAATCCCGTAATAGTCGAAGACCCAGTGGTCCCACTGTGGTGGGCCGTGCGGAGCACCCGCCGGAGGCGAGTCAGGCTTGCTTGTGGCTGGTACGTGCCACCATCAAGAGGGGCAGGTCGTGCAACAGGCAGTGAATTGAGTTACTGCTCGATAGGACTTTAAGTGAGTGGTTTCAACAGGAAAACCCCTGTTTTCATTGGTCCAGATCGAGGTCCGAAGCCATAATTAGTAATTATCTACCGCTACTTCTTTATTAAGGCTTTTCTAGAAAACCATATATAGAAGTGGGAATTGCGTTAACTACTGCTTGGGCTCACCTCGAGCTTCGCGTGTCCAACTGGAGAGTTCCAACTGGAGAGTGTTCCAACTGGAGAGTTCCAACTGGAGAGTTCCAACTGGACCGCCACCTCATAGGAGGGGTGTCGGCTGTGTCTCCCGAGTTTGTCGCGTCAGAGGATTGACACCCGCCGGTTGTCACGCCCACAAGTGGGGTTTTCAGCACTCGAAAGCGGTCCACGGGTCGCTCTGGTCATCCCATCTCACCTAAACTACCCAGACACCCTCTGTAGTCCCCCAGAATGCCCCATAATCGACGCTGGGGGCTCGACATGCGGAATCGGTCACGGTCGCTCTAGAGAGCGGCAGAATCGCTCTCAGGGCTTTCACCCCTCTTGTAGACGGTTTGGCCACCAGAAGTTAACCAATGATTAGTTATCTTAAGTTCCACTTCTTATATATGTTTTTTTATTTAAGCCTTAATATAAAAAATAAGAAGTGTAACTAACTACTTCTAACTGGTTTTGATCTCTTTTCCTATGGGAATCGTTGGTGAAAGCGAGGTTAGTCGGTGAAAAGGGAACCTAATTCCTGCTAACTGTCGTTCACTCTTTTTGACCAGTTTGGGACAGTTGGACGCGACAGCTATAAATTGCACGCCACCCATTGGTGTGGCACATGCCCTGGTGGACCTCGTTTTCAGTTAACTGACGTGAGTGTGAAGTACTCATTTGGGTGTTCCACTACTGGACGCGGCAGGGAAGGCTAGTGAACCACCGGAGTGGGGGCCGCCAACCACCCGTGAGCGGTACGGCAAACCCTGCTCCGACCTTCAACACGCCTCCGGCGGCCACTCCGTGGAGGGGTACCACGGTACCGCCATTAGGTCTCGCGACTATATGGCACCCACCCGTGAGTGGTACCAAAAGCCCTGCGACGAGTTGCAAGAAAGTACAAGCTACACCCCAAAAGCGGTATTTGCAGATGCCACATGGGAGCTTGGATTCACTCACGGGTTCCGCGCCGACTCGTGCGGTTAGGGTTACCACCGTCAATACTGTACACACCGGTGTACAATCCACGCACGCCCACCACCCCACTGCAGGGGGAGCTGCTGCAGGTGTGCACGCATAACCGACCAGCGAGGAACGTTCGCAAACTTGCCTAACGCAATTTTGTCACCAGTGGCCAGCACCTCACCGGTTGCGGTGACGATCCCCAGGTTCTTGGCGTTGGCTTGCGGGTAGCACGCTCCAATTGCCTCCACGGTCGATCTAATCACTTGGTTCAGGCCAGTTGACATCACACCCACAGGCAACTGGCAGATGACACGCAAGGGCGCAAAGGTCCTTAATCGAGCGTCGAGGTGGTTCATCACTTCGAAGCGTTTGAGCGAGACAATAACAGCCAACTGCCCTTCATTATTCTGCAAAACGTGTAACATCTAGTTGAACCTGTAACAAATAGGGTCTCTGAAATTTAACCTCAAAAACCCAGGGAATTTTTCTTGAATTTTCTCCAAACCGGGTAATGATTGCAGTACACCCTATTTGGAGCACAATCTTGAGTAAAACTGCCGTTTACCTGCGCGTCTCGACTGTCGGTCAGAGCCTCGCCTCCCAACGCGCTGAGGTCGACCGATGGCTTAAGGGCCATGGCATCGGGCAACCTCTCATGTTCACGGACAAGAGCACCGGGGATAACTTGGAGCGACCCGGGTTCACTGCATTGCAGGAAGCCATCTTCAATGGTGAGGTCGACACGGTCGTCGTGTACAAACTCGACCGACTCGCCCGGTCGCTGCGGGATGGCGTCAACACGTTGACCGACTGGCTCGACCGTGGCGTCCGAGTGGTCAGCGTCAGTCAGCAGTTCGACTTCTCTGGGGCCACTGGCAAGCTGATTGCTGCGGTCCTGCTCGGTGTGGCTGAAATGGAGCAGGAGACACGCCGGGAACGTCAGGCTGCGGGAATCGCGATCGCAAAGCAGTCTGGCAAGTACTTGGGCCGGAAGCCCGGAAGCGTGAAGTCTGAGCCCGCCAAGGCCAAGCGTTTGGTTGAGCGGGGCGTGTCTGTGACCGACGTGGCTGCAAGGCTTGGCGTAAGTCGGCAAACAATTTACCGATATTTGGCTGAAGTAGTTTGACTCTGTTCCAGCATGTTGTATTATTCAGTTGTATCCGCCCTACTGGACAGGAACTCTGACTTCTAATCAGAGGCATGTGAGTTCGATTCTCACCGGGTGCACTTGAAAGCCCAAGGTTAAACACCTTGGGCTTTTTTCGTGCGCAACCCGCAACACTCGCATGTTACAACCAATTGACGGACGTCCAGGTTGTGACAAACAGGTCGTGAGGGTGGGTGGGGTCGCCAGCCGACGCGCTTGGCGTGGACCCATGGAAATGAGGCACCAGGATCCGCGCTTACGGGCTCTGGCGCTTACCTGCTTCAGGCTGGCCTGTTGTTGATCTGCTCAACTGGCTTCCTGTTGATGGTCTACGCATCGTTACACGAGAGAACCAATGTTACTTGGCTCAGCGTTGCTCTGATCAACACACTTATGCCAATGTTCACTCTACCGAACAACACGATTGGAACAAGCTTCGCGTGTTGATCAGCTCAACTTTCAATTGCCATCCCAGACGTTGCAGCTCAGGCAAGCAATTCCACAACTCAATCTTCGAGTTTGTCTGCAATGATTCACAACTCTGCCGGAAATTGCCAACCAATTCTTGTAAAATTGGCTGTGGCTCTCGTACATCTGGACATGATCCAGGGTGATACCTACCGGATGTACACTTGAATAGGTACTGGTCCCACACTAACCCGTAAGGGCATCCCTGACCAATGTCAACCAGCATGGACCCTGCAAGGTTTGCGTTGATGGACTTGGTGGTCTTCAGGCAGCAGTCAACCCGTGACGATGTCACACTATGTTGATGACGATAAGGAGTGAAGGGTTTGGGTTGTGGCTGTAGGGGATCCTTGATTGGGTGATCCCTTGCGTGTTGGTCATTGCGGCAGATGTTCATTGCTTAGCGAATGGACTACTTAGCCCCCTGAGCCGTCCCGCGCCGGTACAAACGGGGTGGGTGGGGTGAAAACTGAAATCGAACCGGATGCATCCAGTACGCCGACCCCGCAGCACCACCGTGGGTGGTGGCGCAGAAATCTCAATGACTGTCGCGTCAGTTAACCAGCCTGCTTCAGCTCTGCCCGTTGCAGTCGTGCTACTACCGAACTCGTGCTGATCTCCAGCTCTGCGGCGATCTCTTCCACCGACATGCCTTGCCCCCACAGCGTGACCACCTGTTGAAGGCGTGGGGGCAGCCCTGGCACGTGCTCGCTCACTCGCTGCAGTCGTGGGGGGCGGCAAGGCACATGTTCCGCTCGCGCGCGACAAGCGACGCCAAGTGCGACGAACCAAGTATAAGCATCGAAGGCATTAATATTGAGCCCTGACGCTCGTCAAGCACCGTCTACAGGCAGATCAACGCAAAGTAATGATGTGTCAGGTGAAACCTTACTTGGCATCCTCTCTGGCTTTAATATATTCTTCCTCCGAGACAGGCTTTTCTGACAAGATCCGAAACTCGGCATTGGAGATATTATCACTTAGCCTAGCTCCATCTTCCGGACTGAGGGCCGCTAGATCAAAAGGACGGGGTTCGGCTTGCGCATTTATCGCCTGACTTACGACCGTTACCTGTCGATCAAATTGCACTTCACCCAGGTTCTTCAAGTTTTTGCGATGATGTTCGACTGGAAGCCAAATACCCTCAATTTCCTCGAACCGCGTTTCAACGGTAAAGCGATTAAGACCTTCCACAGTCGAAGTCGCAGTCAGATTCCAGCCCATATCGGGTTCAATGGTAAGTGAATTAACACTTCCGTTGGGAGTCGTGTGTTGCAGAACGTATTTCGTCCCTTCCCTTTTCACCGTCATGTTCTTAAGCTTGCCATCTTGCAGCGCACGCACCAATTGATTGAAGAATTCATGCGACAACCTAGCAGAACCAGAACCGAAGAAATGACGTGGGTCGATCACAGTTGAAAAGTGCGTTAACTCAACCCCTTTTTCTGCTGGCCATCTCGTCAGCAATCTCGAAGTAGGGTTTGAAACCAAGTACTCATGCGGTGTAAGAATAGCCGCCAGTTCCAGTCGCCGAGTGGCTATGCCATTTCCTATTGGCTTTCCGTCATTTTGCTGTTCATACTTGCAATACAGTGAGTTTGCATCCACGTCGACATAGAATTCGACCAAAGACTCAGTAACAAGTAATGCATCTTTATTGACGCCGGATGGATTGAGCGCATCACCTGACCCAATGTTCTGTTTGTCCACCAGCCTGATCACACCTGACCACTTACTTAGCTTTTCATAGTTGTCTTGTGTGTGCGAAGCAGCTCGCTTCAAGAGTTCGTCAAGTTCACCCGCTCGCAAAATCGAGGGGAGCACCGCCAACACCAGCACAAAGACGACACTTTTCAGCATGTTTTTCATATTATTGCGTCCTCTACATTTCTTTCGATACATACGATGCCCAGATGTGGCTATTCACCCTCAGGGTCGTTCATATCTCAACAAGACTGCCTTGTCAAGCAAAGTGGCAGTGCTCAAATCAAAGAGTGTTTTCCAGCGAACTTTCATTCCTGTGTCACAGCGACTCTGCGGCTTTTGAACAAATCGATCGCCACAGACAATAGACCACAACTCCCACCAGAGTTCGCCACGATCGATTCTAACGCACGTTCTCAGCGTGGCTGATTTGTAATTTGCCCCAACCGCGAAGCTCCAGTGAGCTCCGATCAAGGGTCGCAACGAACCCTGAAGCGATGTACGTCCGGGGCATGCTGGGCTGCCCACGACTTCCCGCGTGATGACACTACAGCTTAAGTCCATCGTCGAACCGCCTATTGCGGACCCGCATGCGATGGTGGTGTGAGGGTTGCCGTCAGCAATGGCGGCGGCTACCCGATTTCTGCATCTCCGTAGCAAGTGAGACACTCGCGATCAGTGGCGTCTAAGACATTGCCGTTGCAGCCATCGATTTCACATGGTTCTCGTATGACCTCAGCTTCGGATTGGCACACGAAGCAGTATAGAGTCGTGCTGGTTGGCTTATTCGGTTTTAGTTGAGCTGTCGTGACGCGCAGGTCCCAATCCGAAGCAGCCATTTGGCATTTGTAGCAATAGTACTTTCGCTGCCGAGCGTTGAAGCCAAAATGGCGCTTGAGTTGAGCTGGCTTCAGAACGTCGATTGCGTAGAGGAGTTCGCGTGCAATCCTCGGTTCCGCCCCCAATCCCCAGTACGCAACTGTGCTTGGTTCTTCCTCGATCCCTTCTGCACGGACCTTTACCCACTGCTGTGCCCCAACAAAGGTCTCGTTGAATTCAAGAACGAGGCTCAATACTTCCGTCGCCGTAAATCGGAGCGTTCGATCCACGGTGTGCATGATGGCGTTTCGGCGGTTACGTAGTTGTTCGTATCGATTTACGAACTCGTCGTCGAATCGTTCGGTGTGCACTGTATCGTGAGCTCGAATTAAGTCTTGGGCGTCGAGCGTCTTGAATGCCGAGAATGGTGTGTCTTTCTTTTGACAGCCACGCGGCCAATCCTGTGGAGAACCGTCGATCAGCAAGAAGGGGCTTACGGATGCGATTCTGGCCTTGATGAGGAATTCCACCCCCTGCTGCAACAGTGAAGTTGCGGTTGCAAGAGGCCGCTGCGCTGCGTGCCAGTACTCATCGGGAACTTCGTCGGACTCGTCGTAGTTGAGCTCGTGCAATTCGAGCCCTAAGTCGATTGCAGCTCGCCAGGCAAGGTTTAGATATGCGAGTCCGGCTTGGTGGAAATCGTCACGTGTGGATACGTCGGTAATCACGCCCAAGCGTCCCTTTGATGCATAACGGTGATAAGCGAGTCGCCGCTGGTGACATTGACATCATCGTGAGGACCCTCGGGCGCGTGCGCCTCTTAACAAAGCCTCAGTCTACCTCAGTTCATGCTTCAAATGGGCTGACAAATCCGTTAATTTGCATCGAATTTCTCCAGATTCCCCGGTCAACAACATCCGGAATTATCTGGCGCTGATGAGTCAGCACCCGCCAGAATCGCCTACGTTCGATTCTAACGCACGTTTGCAGCTTGGCTGACTGGAATCAGGTGTGTTGCGGGGAGGTAAATCAGCTATACTTGCCAGGCATCCAATAAACGGAGTCTTCGACGCTATGCCTTCCAAAGTCTTGCTGATTTGCTTGATCATCTATGCCAGAGCCTCAGGGCAGGAGGCGTGGCCGCCGCCAGAACTTGAAGGAGCCTGGAAACTTCATCGAATCGAAATTTCACGGAACGGGATTCAAGAGGAAATTCTGCAGAATCAAGCCACACCAAAATACTGTCTTTTCGTGGACGACTATCATTTTTGGTTTGACGATCACGTTGTGAACTATGCCATGGGGGCCAAGTTAAAGTTCCATGAGAAAAAGGAGGATCAGTACTATCTATTTTGGAAGGTCTTCGGCAACACCCGTATTTTCATCCGTAAAGAGGGTGAGCAAACTTTGCGTATGAACACGGAGAGTCTAAGCAGGGATTTCAGCAAGATTCGCGCCGTTTATCGGATGGAACGGGTAGATAAACAGAAGGCTGTGCAGTGGATTAAAGCGGTCCTAAACGATGAGCCACGCTTGGGGGACCTGATATATCGCGACGACTCCAAAAATGTCTTGGAGAAGTTTCTTACGATCCAAGACTGAATTGTCATTCAAGTCACACCCGATTACACCCGCGAATCGTGTATACTGGGGTTCTGTGGGTGTAACCACCCTCAAGAATGCTGGAAAAATCAACGTTTTCGCGGATATCGGCTCAATTAAAAGTCCGATGCTCTACCGACTGAGCTACACCCTCTTGGCGTTTTACACAAACACTGATAGATACTCGACGTCAACTCCCCCCCCAATTGCCAAGCAATCAAGAGGCTCGACGATGTTGGCGGTTTAATGTTGGCGGTTCGAGAAGTGCCGAATTCTAAATGGTCATTCCAAAGAAACCAACCCCTGATTGGCCTCTTTGCCCTGCTCTAACGATTTCGGCAGCCGATTTCAAGCGTTTCAAAGAAACGATCACAATTCCCGATGGCTCCTAAGCCCTCCTAGAGACCGTATTTCATGCCATGGGGTTCAATAAGCAGTGTGAAAATTCGTCCAGATGGGCTATACGGCCAACTCTGTTCGTGAACGTATTTCCTGCATCCCAAGCGTCGGCTACGGAGTGCAGCTATTGCTCCCGACGCCCTGGTAATCTCAGAAGAGTTTGGAGATTGGGAGGATAGGTTATACTGAAATTCGGCGATGCAATGGCACACTCAGGTTAGGAGCGAATCATGCCTTCACCCTTTCCCGGAATGAATCCCTATTTGGAACAGCCCTCCGTTTGGGAAGATTTCCATATGGCCTTCGCAACGGAGATCCGGGAATCATTGGCAACTCAAGTTCGTCCCAGTTTCTTCGTCAAGCTCGAAGAGCGCGTTTTCATTCATGAGCTTTCCGCTGAGGATCGGCGCAAACTGCTTGGCAAGCCAGATATCTCTTTGTTTGAAGCTTCACCAACGCACCGGCCATCGGTCGCGACTGCAGAGCCTGCCTTGAACCACGTCAAGTCGATCATGGCTACGCTCCCCGATATCGACATCGAACGGCATGCCGTCATCGAAATCCGTGATCGGCAAGATCGCCAATTGGTGACCATGATCGAAGTGCTCAGCCCCAGCAACAAACGCTACGGTCCTGACCGCGAGCAATACTTGATGAAGCGATCCACGATAATGTTCAGTACGGCTTCGATTGTCGAGATCGATCTATTGCGAGGTGGCCCGCGGCTCCCTTTAAACGATCTTCCACCCAGTGACTATTGCGTCACCGTGTTTCGTAAGGCGAATGCACCAAAGATAGAGGCTTGGCCGATTGGCTTACGAGATCCGTTACCAATCATCCCTATTCCATTGAAGGGAGACTTTCCGGATGCGACACTCGACCTGAGCGCAATCATTCATCGAGTTTACGACGCTGCGGGCTACGAAGACTATTTGTACGAATCGCCGCCAGAACCACCGCTCGAAGGGTCAGACTTAGAGTGGGCTCATACCTTCATCCGTTCTTAACACCCAATCAAAAGTTTTCTTGTGCGATCAAGGTTTCGGTATCGAGCCAAGCAGTGACAGTGATTCGGCTTGGGCCGAGCCGACGCCTCAGCAGCGCGTCTAAAGTGCTCGACATCGAGCCGCGGTTAATGCCTTCTTACCGAACAGTAAGAAGCAACAGTTTGCCCTTCGCTACTTCCAGTAACCTGCGTCATTTACCAAATCGCGAAGCGGTACTTTTGTGAGTTCGGCACCGTTGCGAAAACGAATGGTAGCGGTGTCTCCGTCGATGGATACCAGTACGGGCTTTTCCCCGTGGGTATAGGCAAAACTGAGCGGCACCGGGTTCCCCAAGAGCCGCTCGAGTTGTGCCACGCGCTTTGGATGTTCCGCTTCGAAGTTGATCTCCTTAGGCCTCCGCCCGCGCTTTAATCTCATGACTGAACTCCGTTTTCATGAAACGTGACAACTGTCTTCGAACAGCCTAACTGCCGAGCAGGACACGTTTGGTCGCAGCTTTGAACAGATTCTAGTTCTTGAGCAATCGAATCAGGTCCGTGCGGAGTTCGCGGACCCTCAAGGGCATGGCGTGACGAGCATCATCCATGCAGAAACTTGCACCATCGTCGTTCCGCAGACTCGAAACGTCGTGGTCCAGGAAGTGTACTTGTCCCTCCCCGGAAACCATCCCGCAAACTAGTCGCCAGGCTATGCCTAGCCGCCCACTCGGCTTTGTTAGCCTCACCGAGCAGGCTCGACCCTCGCTCCCCTTTTCATCGCTTCACTTCGTTCGCACATTCAAGACGTTCGAGTAGTCCGACAGTCCTTCCTCATTGAAGGCCGCGATGCGGAAGGCATAGTTGCGACCCGATGTAAGCCCAGAAATGCGGACGGATGTTCGGTTAGCCTCCGTCTGCCGAACAACCTGCCACCCTCCACCATTGACGCTGATTTCGATCTGAAATCCTAGCTCATTGTTCGAACGATCCGTCCAATTCAAATCGATTTGGGTGGCCCAGACATTGGCCGCGACTAAGCCTGCCGGAGCCGTCGGGCGCGCTACCCGCGTAGTGGCTTCCAGTACATTCGTGTATTCGCTATGCCCCTCGGCATTCGCGGCGCGAACCTGGAACCAGTAGCGAGTATTCGCCTGGAGATTCGGAATACGAACGGTCGTTTCGTTCCTGTCTGGGGTAGCAATGTTCCGCCAGTTGATCCCATCCGTGCTGATTGCAACCCGGAATTCGCTTTCATTGTTGGAGTTGTCCTTCCATCTCAAGTCGAGCGCATCAGCAAATCGGTTTTCCAGAGTCAGATCGGTAGGTGCGGCCGGCGGAATGTCCTTGGTGATTTTCGAAACCACATTCGTATACTCGCTGTAGCCTTCACTGTTCGCCGCACGCACCTGGAACCAATAGCGTGTCAGTGGCTGAAGCCCACCGATCCGTACCGAGGTGCGATTCGGAACGGTGCTCGCCACATGACCCCAATGGATCCCATCACGGCTCATCGCGATGCGAAACTCGGCTTCATTGTGCGAGTTATCGGTCCATCGAAGATCGAACGCCTCCCCGTAGGTGTTTTCGATCACCAAGCCTGTCGGCGCGTTAGGGAGCGTCTCAAGCGTCCGAAATTCCATTTCCGTCGGCTCGCCACTCCCCATGGCGTTGAAGGCGATGACGCGGGCTCGATAGGTCGTACCTTCCGATAGCGGGTCGATGCGGAAGGTGGTGCGGCCACCCGAAGTCGCCCCTAGTAAACCCCAGGTGCCATTTCGCAGAAGCTCGATTTGGTAATGGGAGGCACTCGATAACGCTGGCCAACGCAGGTCGACATACCGCTGACCACGATTGACGAGCTCGATCGATTCCACTTTACCCACCGAATCGCTGAAATAGCTCGGGTCCGTCAGCTCAATCCCGTCAAGGCCTACCACAAGCGCGTTATCTTGGCGACGCCCCTGGCCAGGTACCACCTCGATTCGCAGCACATTCCGGCCTCGGTTCAAATCGACAAATCCAAGGTCGATGGACTCGTCACGCGTGGCTGGACCCAATTGATAAAGGTCCATGTGCGCCGCCAAGATCTGCCCGTTCAACAGAACGCGAATCGCCGCCTGATCGCTCCCACGCGTCGCATGCAAATTGAGGGCATAGCGAACCTCATTCGCAGAATTCAGCTCGAGTTCTGCCCAGCCTGGACCCTGCGTCCGCAGGGAAAGTTGACGTTGCCCACCATACACCCTCGGAGATTGAGCCATGTTTTGGTTCTCAAGCACCATGTTCGGACTTTGCCCAATCACAGGCAACGACTCTGCTTCATAGGTGTGGCTATCGTCGAGGATGGCTGCCCTGCGGAGGATGAGAGGGTTTGGGTTTCCAGCTTTAGGGCCTTCGTGTCTCTCAAGCACCGTTCGCTCAATCTTCCGCTTGAATACGGTAATTCCTCCGAGCTTGGCCTTGATCTTGGCGGCGAGCGCGACCTTCATATCCAAAGACATCTGAGAAGCCAGGGCGGCCGGGATTTCCGAGCGAGGGACTCGCAGATCTTGCAAGTACGTGCGATCGGAGCCTGCGACAGGTGAGGTGATCCGCAACGTTGCGCTGGCTTGCGCACCCAAAGATACCTTGGCTTGCGCGGGCCGAAAAATAGATAGGAGATGGATCTCGCCAGTGAGATTGCCATAGACCCCAGCCTCAATCCCGACGCTCGTTTGATCGTTGATCCAGAATCCCTTGCTCCCAAGCCCCACGTGCACGGTGGCCGATAGTCCCAATTCGCCGGTCACCGAACCGGTAAGTCTCCCTCCCAGAATACCCGGAATCAAATCGAGTTGTCCGAACACGATGGGCGAGACAATGTCGATCTCGCCGAGCGAGACTTGGAAACTCTTATTAAAGAAAGCCAGATCGACGTTATCGCCACGGATCAACTTCCGCATGGCAACCGCTTGTTCCGCTTGCGGCAAGTGGTTGATGCCGATCTGCGTCAGGGCCTTGTCGACGATATCTTGTGTATCGAGCAGAGAACCAATCGACTTGTTCAAGTGTGGGATTTCAACCTGAAGGTAGCTGTTGATTCGCTGCATCCAATCCAACTGCCGAATCCCTTCGGTGAAACCAAGCCCCATGCCTCTTACGAGGCTCGAGTAGCTTGGAGCAACCAAATTCTCTGATGTAGTAAGCCGGTTGTTCGTGACGCTGGCTCGCAACGTTCCTGTCCAAGGAACGGTGCCGACACCCACGATATTCGCGCGAAAGGCCAAGTTCCTCAAGCCGATTTGAGCGCTCGACATCGACCCAATTACGACGCTGCCGTTGCGCAAATCCCCAATTCGAATTTTGGCATCGCGATCCACGTCTTGGAATCGCACGTTGACGGTGGCTGCGACGGTCCCACGCCCGGTGAAGGTTACCTCATCCAGCACGCCAATATCCACTTGCCCCTGGAGGTTTCCATTAAAGGAGATTCCCCTCGCTGCGATCTTGGATTGCTCACCCAAGTAGAATCCACGGGTATCCAGCCCCACGATGAATGTACTGGTATAACTTTGAACCGAGCCCGTCAATATTCCTGACACATCTCCGATGGAGTTCTGAAAATAGTTGATGCCTTCCAAATCGACGACCGGTAGCTGTAGCCCAGTGACGGGAGCGGTCGTGACCTTTTTCGAAAGACGGATAAAGTCCCCTCGAACGTCAGGGTTGGTGTCGAACCGTTGAACGACGAACCCTTGACCGGTCAAACTGCCGATCGCTTCGTCGATGGTGCTCGCGTTGGAAATCGACCCCGAAAAGAGCTTGCGGACTTCTCGATCGGCGGCGATCGTCTCATCAAAATCCCGCTCGCCGATCAAAGGCAAGTTATTCGGAATGTCTTCGGAAAATCCATTGCTGGCGATGACCTCAGCATTGGCTCGCAGTTGCAACATTCCGTAGTTAAAATTCGAAACAATTTCGTCGAGCCCCGCCATCAAGTGACGTGGAGAGAGCTCTTCCAAAAGCATCCGGCGGCTTGGCGTTTTGGCTTGTCGGCGGCGGGTGGAGCCAATCCAAGTCCTCACTCTAGAGACGAACGCGTTTGATCTTGATTGCATGATGTGCTCGCAGCGTTACGGGGGATGGGAACTCGGTCTACAAAGAGATTCCACCTTTCTAACGCAGTAGACACCCGAATCGGAAAAATCGTCAAGACGATTCCGACCTCAGAAGATGCACGAAGCTCCGAGCAGGATCCGGGGATCCGCCTCTCTCCAATTAGAGAGTCTGAGCTACGCAGCATTTCGCTGGCAAGCGGGCGATGCAAGTCATTCGAGTATGCCTAGCATCAACTCAGTTTAGTTCTTGAGCAAGCGGAGCAGGGCGGTCCGCAGCTCGCGGACTTTGAGGGGCATGGGGAGCATCATCCGTTTGGGACCGACTTTGGCATTGCGGATAATGAACTGCTGCTTGCGATCGACGAGCAGGATGGCGGGAACGTTGGCAGTGTGAGGATTTTCGCCGAACTCGTTGAACGCATCGAGCGCGGCGGTGGCTAGCTCGGGGGCGCTGAATAGCACGCAATGTGCAGGCGGATCCTCGTCGGGATCGAAGCGGGATAACGCCCGCTGAGCATCGCCAATGACCAGCACGCGATAACCGCGCTTTTTGAGCTTTTCACGGATTAAGTCTTGAAATTCGATCTTGCTTTCAACGAGCATCACCGTCTTATTAGCACCCTCGGTGGTCGCATCGGCGATGGCATCGGGATTGCCACTGGCGATGCGGGGAGTCGTGCGGGTATCGCCCGATTCGATGCGGGCCAACGTCGATCGCAGATCTTCCAGTACCTCATTGGCTGTCTGATAGCGTTTGGTCGGATCGAACTCCATCGCTTTGTGGACGATGGCTGCAACGTTGGTCGGAATGTCCGGAGCCACCTTGAGCAGATGCGGGACTTCGCGAAAACGGCTGACGTTCAAGCGCGCCATGCGATCGCGAGTTTCTGTCAGCGGTGATTCACCGACCAAAATGTGATAGAGCATGCTTCCAAGAAAATAGATATCGCTGCGGGAATCGTCCTTGCGCACCCCAGTTCCTCGTTCCAAGGCGGCGTAGTCGATCGCTCGGGCGCTGGGGCAGTCGGCCAGCGCGGCTTCGTTGCTCGTGTCGGCCAAGGCAGCCAAACCAAAGTCCACCAGCTTGGCCTTACCTTGCGACGTGACCAACACGTTGCTCAACTTCATATCGCGGTGAGTCACACCTTGAGTGGCGGCGTAGGCTAGGCCACTGGCCACGTCGGCCATCAGTTGCAGGGCTGTCTTGGGATCGATTTTTTTGCGGATCTTGACCAACTCGCGCAACGTCTGACCTTCGACAAACTCCATCACCATAAAGGGATTGCGCGGATCGCTGTCCACTTCGTGAATGGCAACGATGTTTGGGTGCCGCAGTTGCATCCCCACCTTGGCTTCGCGCAAGAACTGGTCGACCTGCACCGCTTCGGTGCGATGTCGGCGGCGGAGCACTTTGACCGCCGCGACACGACCTGTCTGACGATGCACCGAGCGATAGACACGCGCGAAGGTACCGGCACCGATCAAATACAGGATTTTCCATTGGCCGTAGAAGTAACCGGTCCGTTCCCCTTTGAGCAGACGATCGACCTGAAGGTTCGTTAGCAACTCTTTCCGCTGCAGGACACGGATCAAGTCATCGCAGGAGCCTTCGAGCGATCCGATTTCTGACCACGCCTGCTCGACCTCAATGGGCTCGAGAAGCCCAGCTTCGATGATGCGCTGCGAAAGTTGAGAAGGGGTGAAATCCATGAGATTCTGGCTAAAAGCGAGTCGATACTGGAGGCCCCCACTTGGGCAGGGCGGACAAGGTCTATGGATTGATACTAAGCAACGCGTCGCAAAAACGCAAACCTTCGCGTTGAAAGGACCTTGCGACAAGCGAAAATCGTTAATAATCGCCAAAAAAGGGGACAAAAAAAGGGCCGCACAACGAATTGTGCGGCCCCGCGGAGAGATGGTCGACTAACGGATCGCGTCCGCATTGGGCGGGTTCGAGAGCTGTGGCGAAACAGGCGAAACCACGGACGCAATCAATTAGTCGTTGCCAAGGTCATTGAGCTTTTGAAGGAAGTCGTCGCGTTCCCGGCGGGTCGCTTCCAAATCGAAAACAAGATACTTCATATCCAAACGGAGTTGTCCGAGGGCTTCCTGGACCAGGGTCAGAATGCGGCGACGACGGACGCTGCTCTCGGTGACGCGACGCAGCGAGGGAAGCAGGCGAACGCGGTGCTCAATCGGCAATTGCTCGATGGCTGCGGTCAGCTCAAGCAAATCGGTTGGAATGTCTTCTTGCTTGATGTCGTTGTTGGTTTGTGCTGCAGCAGAATTCATAGTTTCGTCTCCGATTGAGTTGAGCGGGTCAGTCGCTTGATGATGGTCTCTAAAGCAGACGAGAGGCCAAATCTGGGCGAGATTCCGATAGTATTCCCTAAGGTCTTCCAAATCAAGGACTTAGAACAAACGGAACAATTCGCAGCCTTTGCCAGTGTTGCACAATCGCACCATCGATTGGCCTAGAGAAAACCTGTAAGTTCTTCTATAAGCTTGACTTAGGTAAAAAGCAACATGCTTGAATGCTTTGTTGCTTCTGAGCAACATTTTTTGGGTACACGTGCCGATTGTCCCCATTAGGGGTTTGATGATGGAGAAATACAACGTGACCACACGGCGGGGACTCCGCGTCTGCCGATCACTGACCCCCATTCTGAGGGCTGGATGGGCCGTGGCGCTGATGGCGGCATGGGGACAGACCCCGCTGCACGCCCAGCGTCAAGACTCATTTGAAGGGGGAGCACCGCGCTGGCAGTTGGTCGAAAGCGATTGCCAGGCGCAGTTGACCGAGCATGAAATCAGCCTGCTCCTACCTCACGCCGGTAGGACGTGCGAAATGTTCGAAGTCGCCTGTGGGCAAGGGCGTTTCGTGTTGCTGGCCTATCCGATCGAGCCCTGCGTAGTCCTTAACGAATTCCAACCGCGGCTATGGACGCGGTGCAGCAGTGGTCGCATTCAGCTTGGCGTTCGCGTCATTTTTCCCTTCGCCGAGCATCCGGTCACCCTCGGACGACTGAACACCATTCTGTGGGGCGATGTCTACACCGACTCCGGGCAATGGCAGATGCTGCAAGCAACGCAATTGGAAAGACGCCTGCAGGAAGCGGTGGTTGCCTTGCGTCAGGAGTTTGGAGGAACGCTCAATCTAGACGGAGCCTTCATCGATAGCCTCGTACTGAATGCGTACACGGGCCCAGGACGTTATCGGGTGCAAATCGATGATCTCGACCTACGCGGTATGGTTCCTTTGACAGCTATGGGTACGGTACTAGATTCCGACTGGCGCGAACGTTGGCGATGGCGTTATGCGACACCCTCGCGCGAAGCGCGTTTTTGGGCAAGTGCCAATCGCCCGCCGGTTTGGTTTCAACACGGGGGCGAGTCGCTGGCATGGCTTAAATCACTTGGTTTCAGTGGAGTGGTTGTGAATCAACTCCCGAGCCAGGAACAACTAGCACGCCTGCGTGACGCCAACCTGTCGGTGATCAGTCCTCCGCCAGCCCATGCGGTGGCCATTGCCGAAGATGTCGCGCCGGTCATCAAGGGGTGGTTGGTGGGAGCGGCCCTGGATGGCCGCCAAGCCGAGTTGGCGCGCGAGCAAGTGCGTTTGGTCGAGCAGTTGCCAGTGGAATTACGTCGACCTTTGGTGGGCGAAGCGCTCGAGCAGTTTTGGATGTACAGCCGCTTGGCGGACGAAGTCATCGTGCCGGCTCCGTCGCCACATGCCGCTGGCGAGGTCTCGGAAAAATTTCAATGGCTCAGCCAACAACTTGCGACCACTCGCCAGCGCGGGCAGGGCTGGGTCTCGATCAACGTTGGAGAGACACCGGCGACACTTGAACAATATCGCACGGCCATGCGGGTTTTGGGGCTCGGGCAGACATTGACCGGCTTGGATGTCGACGCGACCGACGTGGAACAGGAGACACCCTGCCATCCCTTGGGACTGCGGCAACAAACGACCAGTGCCGTTCTGGCGGGCGCTCAAGGGATTCTCTTCCGTTCCTTTTTGCCTCTCAAGGCTCACAGCGGTACAAGCACTGCAAATGTGGCCGCATTGCGGTGGATCAACAATGACCTAACGCTGTGGGGACCATGGATCATGGCGGGTACGTCCATCCAACCTCCGGCACTCAGTCGCCGCGACTATTTAGCCAAGGCATGGATGATTTCCGATAGCCAGTTGATCATCGCGCAAAATGTCGCTGAAGGTAGTCACCTGTGCCTGCCTGCCACTGCTGGCACACCACTTCAGTTCGCATCCCCTACAAACAATTCTCGGCAAGTTTTGCGACTCACGCACGGTACGCTGGAACGGATGCAAATCGAGTCCTCGCCAGCGGGCTCCCAATGGACTGTCCCGCGCCCCGCGCCGATAGAAGTTTTTGTGATCAGCGATAGTCCTCAAGTGGTTGGATTTCTGCGAAACAAATTGGCCGCGATGGCCACGCAGAACGCGGCCGATCAACTGGAAATCGCCGCGTACAATTTGGCGTTGGCAGCCAGTGTCACCAGCGTCCGCTTCCCAGCAAACGCTTCGACCAACGAAAGCCAAACGGAACTGCGAAATCAACTCGCTCAACTGGCAGATGCCCAGCGTGAGGTGGATCGCGGCTGGCACGCCCTGCGAGCTAACCAAGCCAGCGATGCGACCCGGATCGCGAGCCAAGCCAGCGACTCGATTCAAGCGATCTTGTTCGACGCGATGCAAGCCGCCACCGCCAATTTGGCGACTCCGCAAGCAAGCCCCTTTGTGGTCAATCCGGCCATGCTAAGCCTCCACTGGCGACTCGCACAGGCCTGTGAACGGAGCGATTGGAGGCCCCTTCCGTTGCCGGGTGCTCAATTAACCGATCTCAACGAATTGCTCGAATCGGGTTGGACTCAACAACGGCGATTGGAAGAGCAAGTGGATTTGCGCGTTGAAATTGTCCCGCCGACCAGCGAGCGTGGGGGCGGCTTACGTTTGGCTGCCTATGGCAAAGCCGTCCAGCCTACTCCCGCCGCGGTAGTCGGGGGTTACGAAGGCGCGTCGCTACGCGTGCGGAGCGCAGCCGCGCCGATTCGAGCCGGGCAGCTTGTGCGGGTCTCTGCCGTGGCTCACATCCTGCGATCTAGCATTAGTCCCGAGAGCGGATTATTGGTGTACGATAACCAGGCTGGACCAAGCCTGGGACAATTGGTTCGCGGCGAAACGGGTCAACGAATCAACGTTGAGCTCTATCGCTTCGCCACGGCCGATGGCGAATTCCGCATCCTGGCTGAGTGCCGCGGCGAATGCGATATCGTATTGGAAGCGATCCAGGCCAGCGTGATTCAGCCAGCCACCAATCGCATTGGTTTTCCCGTTTCTCCCCTCGGCGAAACGCCGCAGACCATCGTCGGCGAAATGGTCGACTCCACCCCACCTTAAGCAGCTAGTCAGAAGTGCTTGGGTAAGAAACACATAAGCCGTTTGGGCAGTAGCCCGATGCTTAGCGGTAACCGCGGCCAACGCCCTGCAGCCAGTCATAAGGAACAACCACTTGCACCCGAAAAGCCTGAGCGACGATGCGAAAGCCATTTGGCAGGCAGGGGTAGCTGCCGTGACTCCGTCACAACTGTTTGCACACAAAGTGCGACTCGAGGGTGGCGAACTCTGGTTCGACGACATCACGGTAGACCTCAGCCGATTTCGACGCATCGTGGTGGTCGGCGCTGGTAAAGCCTCGGCGGCCATGGCAGCCGCCTTGGAAACTCAAGTCCTCTCGCAGCTCAGCGGCGGGCTGGCCAAGATCGAGGTCTCCGGCTGGATCAATTGTCCCGCAGGCTCCTTCACGTCTCAGCTCAGACACATTCACCTGCATGCCGCTCGCCCCGCTGGCTCGAACAGCCCCACGGCAGCTGGTATTCTGGGCACGCGGCGGATCCTCGAACTGGTACAGAACTGCGGACCCGGTGACCTGGTCATCTGCTTAATATCGGGAGGTGGTTCTGCGCTTTTGGTTGCACCTTGCGCGGGAGTTTCACTGGAAGACAAACAAGCCGTGGCGGAACTCATCGCAGCGGCGGGGGGCAACATTGAGCAACTCAACTGTGTCCGTCGAGCGCTAAGTGAAGTCAAAGGAGGTGGGCTGGCGCGGCAATGTAGGGCAGAGGAGTTGATTACCTTGATCATCTCCGACGTGCTTGGCGATCCGCTCGAAGTCATCGCGTCCGGACCGACCATCATCAACGATGCTCCACCCGCCGCAGTCCCACTTCAAGTACTCGTCGATTTGGGAATTGTTGGCGAGCGGCGGCTGCAAAACGTCGTCCACTACTTGCGATCATTGAGCCGTAGTCCGAGGGAAAAATCGCTACCCAAGCCAATGACACGTTGCGCGCACGTGATCTTAGGGAACAACGCGGATGCAGTGGACGCGGCGGGAGTAAAAGCGGTTGAGTTGGGGTATCGCTATGTCATGCAATCCGCGCGTCAACCGGAAGGCGATGTACTTAGAGTGGCTAAACTGGCCGCAGCAGCAGCGCTGCAAGTCATGTCACAACCCGAGGTGGATTGCTGGATCTCTGGAGGCGAACCAACGGTTGCGCTGCCTAGTATGCAGTGCGGCAAGGGGGGTCGCAACCAGCAACTGGCCCTCGCTGTCTTGGAGCAGCTTGTTGTTCAAGGATGGCCGCAACGGGCTGACCTGCGGGAATTTGCCTTCTGCAGTGGCGGGACGGATGGAGAAGATGGTCCGACCGATGCTGCGGGAGCTTGGTTCAACCGTGAAACCTACGAGCGAATGCAGCTTCTGGGCCTCGCACCTGCCGACTATCTGCTGAGCGCCGATGCGTATCGTTTTTTTGAACAAGTGCAAGGCTTGTTGCTCACAGGACCAACCGGTACCAACGTGTGCGACCTGCGCGTCGGCTTGGCAGCACAATGACCGACAGCTGCCTCCGCTAGGGACTACCTGGAAAGCCTACTCGCGGTTGCCTAAGAAAATCATTGACGTTGCTAGGGGTCTCGGTCTGTTCTTCACGCCACATCCAGCCAAACGGGCCCGAACCTTTTTTGCTCGTGGTCTTGTTCTGAGGCTGATAACCTTGCTGCTGTGGTTCGGGTTTGGAATCAAAAGGATTGACGAAATCAACCGTGTTGTTCCACCACCGCTTCGAGGTGGACCCCATGCGACTTAGAGTCGACGGTGCTGCGGGCTTTTTGGGCTCCGATTTAGAAGTCACCTTGTCGGACCAAGTTGGCATTTTCAGTTCTGGAAATTTGAATCCAGTTCCTCCTCCACCAAATTGAGAGCTTTTGCGCACATCGGTGCTTGAAGAACCACCCGCCGATGTCTCGGTGGTGGTTGTCTTAAAGGGGTTCCACCACGCCGATTTTTCTTGCCCGATGCTAACCGTGTTAGATCCGCACCAAACGACCGCAGCCAAGTAAAAAATGCGAAGGTTCACTTTGATCACTCCGTTGAAGTCTGCTTGTCAAACCGCCTGCATGGCGATTTTCGCAAAACGTAGCAACGGGGTCGAGAGCAGTTTGGCCTATGACTTTGCTGGAGCCGTTTCCACTTGGATGTGCAGCTCGTGCAGCTGTTTGGTATCAACCCGACCGGGTGCTTCGGTCATCAGGTCGGTAGCCCGCTGTGTCTTGGGGAACGCAATACAGTCGCGGATGTTGTTTAGTCCGGCAAACAGCATTACCACGCGATCGATCCCCAGTGCGATGCCACCGTGCGGTGGAGCACCGTAACGCAAAGCGTCGAGCAAGAAGCCAAAGCGATCGGTGGCCATATCCGGCGAGATTCCGAGCAGGTCAAAAACGAGTTGTTGCGTTTCCGAGTCGTGAATTCGAATCGTCCCACCACCGGCTTCGTAACCATTGATGATTAAGTCATATGCTTTCGCGCGGCACTTCTCTGGTTGCAACTTCAGATTCGGCAAATCTTGATCGCGCGGGGCAGTGAAGGGATGGTGCATTGCGACATAGCGATTTTCCTCTTCGTCGCGATCAAACATGGGGAATTCGACGACCCACGAAAAGTGCATTTGCTTGGGGTCAAATAATTTGAGCTCCGCAGCCAAACGTCGCCGCAAACCGTTGAGTCCTTTGCAGGTCACATCCCACGAGTCGGCTAGGATCAGCAGCAGATCGCCGGACTCCGCCGCAAACTTGGCTTTGATCCCCTCAAGCACTGCCGGCTCCACATTCTTGCTGATCGGCGACCACAGCGAGCCATCGGGCTCCACGCGGAACCAAGCCAGCCCTTTGGCTGCAAAGTCATGCTTCATGAACTCGGTCAATTCATCGATCCGCTTCCGTGAGAACTCTTCAGCCCGCTTGTCAATTTTAATTCCACGTACGAAGCCGCCGGCATCCACGGCGCCACGAAAGACACGGAACTCGGACTGTTTGGCCAAATCGGTGATGTCAACGATTTCCATGGCATAGCGCAGATCGGGGGCGTCGCTGCCGAACCGTGCCAGCGCCTCGTCGTAGGTCATGCGCGGCAGGGGTGTTTCGAGTTGGATGCCGAGCAGTTGATCGGCCAACCGAACCATCAAGCCATCGATCATGCCGATGATGTCCTCGGCGTCGACAAATGACATCTCCATATCGAGCTGCGTGAATTCGGGTTGCCGATCGGCTCGTAAGTCCTCGTCGCGGAAGCAGCGGGCGATCTGCACATAGCGATCGTAACCGGCGACCATCAAGATCTGTTTGTAGAGCTGCGGGCTCTGCGGAAGGGCAAAGAAATGCCCCCAATGCACGCGGCTTGGGACCAGGTAGTCACGAGCCCCTTCAGGCGTGCTGCGGCCGAGGATGGGCGTTTCGACGTCGATGAAATCGTGCTCGTCAAAGTAATCCCGCATCGTCTTGATGATTTTGCTGCGGAGCCACAACGTCTGCTGCATGGCCTCGCGTCGCAAATCGATGTAGCGATAACGCAATCGCAGATCTTCCCCTGGCAGCTCTTCTTGGCTGGGAAAAAACGGAGGTGTCTTGCACCGATTGAGAACTTGGCAATCGCTGGCGACCACTTCGATTTCGCCGGTGGCTAGTTTGGAGTTGTCTTTGCCATCCAGTCGCGAGTTGACTTTGCCAACAAATAGCACCACATCTTCGCAACGCAACTTCTTGGCGGTTTCCAAGATGGCTTCACCGCTATCCGGAGTGACAACCACTTGCGTCTTGCCGTAGCGATCGCGCAGGTCGATGAAGATCATCCCGCCGTAATCGCGCGTCGTGTCGACCCACCCACACAAAGTGACTTGCTGACCGATATCGCTGCTTCGAAGTTGGCCACAGGTATGCGAACGTAACAAGATTCAATTCCTAAACAGTTCCGGGGGAAACGCCAGCGAGCGGCCGTCAGCGAGATGCACATTTTAGTGCCCAAGTTCAATCCGGCTAGGTAGGTCTCAGCGATCTCCAGCAGGCTGCGACATACGGCGGTTGAATTCGGCGGGATCGAATGGGTCCCGACTGCTGGGGGCCGATGGCAGGTTGGACGGAGCCGGGCTGGCGGGAAGCAGTTGATTGAACTGGCGTTCCAGCGCATCCAACTCTCCGAGCGTCGGTGGAGATTGCCCAGGCGGGAACTCAATGCTTCGAACTCCGTGGGCGAGCGCTTGGGGATTTCGAGAGTCGGGCAACGCTTCTCCTCGCGGGACCTGCTTGAGTTGCTCAGTATCGCGGCCGACGGGGAGTAGCCCCCCTTGAATTGGCCCAAAACCTTGCTGCGGGGCTGCCGCCACCGCCGTCACCACGGGATTGCTGACCAGTTCGACCCACGCCTGCAATTCAGCGACAAGGGCCGACTCGGTAATCGTAATTCCAGGCAGTCGTTGCAGTCCATGAGCTTGAGTTGCATAGGCCAGCAGCGGCACAACTTGGTTCGCATCGGGCCTGGAAAACGACAAGACGCTTTCCAAATTGTTGGCGCTCGTGTGCGCGAAGAACTTCGAGTTAGGATTGATTAGTTTGAGCGCATTGGCCGCCTGCCCCCCATGGCAAGCCGCCTGCGAACAGCGACTGATGAGTAGGGGCTGAACCCGATCGCTAAAGCGCTGCACGACCAAGGGATGCGGCGGGCTCTCGAGCTTATGACTGGCTAAGACAACTTGACGATTGCCAGTGTGAGCGCCGGTAGCAACGCTCGCCGACGCCGTCTCGATGCGGTGGGGCGCCGCCGTGCCAGAACGCACCGGTGGCAAGCCCAAGTAACTGCGAAACTCCTCGTCTTCGAGCAACTGATTCCGCAGCTCAACTGCCAGTTGCTGGACTTTAGGATGAGTACCGGCCTCCTGGGCAACTAATTGGTAATGCGCCACCGCTTGATCAAGCAACTGATTGGCCATACACCAACGCGTGAGCTTAAAGTGGTCTCCCGTATTTGGATTCGTCAACGTCTGTCGCTTGTAGGCGTATAAATCCTCGACGCTGCCTCCCAAGTACTGGGCTTGGGCCCTCGGAATCGAGACTTGCGAATCATCGGCGATTCGAACCAAGAACCCATCACCCTGGCGTTCGATCTTGCCGAGCAGAACACGGTCGTTCTTCAACAGCAGAGCCCCCAGCGTTGCTGGAGGCTCCTCCCCCAGCGACTGTCCGAGTGCCCCATTTAAGCCGTGCGATCCACTGCTGCCCCAGTCGCCGATAGCGAGCCAGAGCGTCACGCAGCAGGTCCAAACAACACGCGCAGGCCAATGGAAGCCGCTAGGCAAAACGCATCGAATTAAGTTAAAGGAGTTCATGAGGGCTACCCTAGAAAAAAGGGCTCGCTCAGGTCAAGATGGCTTGGCGTCGTTTTGGATTGTTTGCTCGCCAAACACTTATCCACACCGCCGCCACCGCTCCACCCCCAACGGAACCACTCCATCCCAACGGAACCACTCCATCCCAAAGGAAGTAGAGAAGATCGAATGCAGCGACTGTGGGCACGATATGAGGGACGCGTCCAAGGGGTAGGCTTCCGCATGGCCGTCGCGGACTTGGCAACGCGCTTTCATGTGAGCGGAGAAGTCTGCAACGTGTCTGACGGAAGCGTGCAACTGGTGGCCGAAGGGGATGCCTGCGAATTGCAGAGGTTCCATGAATCGATCTTGGAGCGCATGTCGCGGAATGTGGTCGAGCACCAAATTCACTGGTCGGATGTGTCGGCTGCGGCCCATCCCAGCTTCTCGATCGGAACCGACAAGTTGAGGGGCTAAATGATTAAAAAGGAGATTTCGCTTAGTCATAACCACCTTTTTTCGGCAGACACTTGTTCCAAAGTGAACCTGCCGGGTGCCAAAAGGCGTAATGGCTCTCAGCCAATGACGGGCTACAGGCTTCCGATCGTTGCGAGCCGAACCCGTGACGTGAGAAGTCCGAGAAGAATCCAAGTCGGTGGCTAGAAACAAGTTTCTCGCGTAACTTCCGTCGTTATACTGTCTCACTCACCCGCTGAAGTAATTGACTTTAATACTCATCCAATAACCTCCTAGAATTTTCCATGCAGCCACTCCTCCAAAGCCTAAGCACCCTCCCATTGGGCCAAGCCGCCACCGACAAAGTTGTATCGGTCCTGACCCCCATCTGGTACTTGGGGGCGGGTATTGCACTCGGATTGCTGCTTCTTGTAGCTTTTGTCGTGCTTTTCAGGTTCCTTTCATCCCTTGCGCCTTGGGAAGTGCTTTCCCATTCCCCGGCGGGGCATGCGGTGGCGGCGTTGCTAACCGCCGCGATTGCAATGGTGGTTTGGTTTTTAATTCCGACCGAGTGGTTACTAACGGAGCTCGAAAAACAGCAGGACGCGGCCTTGCGGGAGCCTCTATTGCGGGCGATTGCCTTGGGATTGGTAAGTTCGATTGTAGGCTGGGCGATTGTGTTTTGCAGTTCGAGGCAAGCGGCGGCGAACTCATTTAGCACTTTGGGTGAAGGGGTCGCGGGCTATCTTGGGCTCACCGCGTTAGTCGTGGTCTTCTTCGGTGGGGCGATTTGGGCTATCGGCGCAGCGGTTGGACGCCCGCTCGTCGCCCGGCCGCTTGAGGCCTTGACGAGTATCCCCCAAGTCTTCTCGACCGGCGTTCAAAGCATTGAGGAGACGATAGCGGAAAACCAAGACGGAGCTTCTGGGCCCTTCGTTGTATTGGACCTTCCGATCGATGGTACAACCGTTAAGAGTATCACGGTCACATCCAGCGCCAGCGTAACGCTTGCCGACTCAGCTGATTCCGCCTCGGTACAACGGGTGCCCTATCGCATGGACGCGGGGGAGACCGTGGAGTGGAATCGCACTCAAAACCAGCTCAAATCGCCAATTCCTTTCGCAATCGGTGAGCCGCTCTACGTTCAAAATCGCGAGATCGTGCCAGCCACTTTGAAGATTGTATGGGTGACCGATCCGGCCGTTCCGCAGGCGGCCAGTCTGATGATTACAGCAGTCTCCGTTTTGTTGATTGGGTTAGCGATTCTACTCCAGCAGGCTGTTGCTCCACGGGCCTCAGCGGTAGCGTATGCGACACTCAAGAATGAGCTGGCTCAACCACTGTTCTTGGTTCTTATGGGACTTGGAGCCTTGGGAATCCTGTTGTATGTGTTCCTTTCCTTCAACACTTTTGGTGAAGACATCAAGTTGCTGAAGGAATGTGGCATCATGACGATCATGCTGCTGGCTGCTTTTCAAGGGATTTGGTCAGCGAGCAGTTCCGTTAGCGAAGAGATTGAGGGTAAGACGGCGTTGACGGTTCTAAGCAAACCGATCCAGCGCCGCAGTTTCATCATCGGCAAGTTCCTAGGTATTTTTTGGGTCTTGCTACTGATGTTCGTGGTACTGGGCACTGCCGAACTGTGCGCCGTTTCCTACAAAGGCATCTACGATGCACGGGAAGCCTCAATCGATACGCCCACTTGGGAAGGCTGCCATGCGGAAATGATGTCCACCGTCCCCGGCCTCGCCATGGCCTTTATGCAGGCCGTCGTGTTAACGGCTATCAGCGTCGCCTTGGCCACCCGCATCCCACAACTCGCCAACCTGGCGATTTGCTTTTCGATTTATCTGGTAGGCAACTTGTCCACGGTCTTCGTGAGTAGCACACAAGAAGCCTTCGATATCGTCAAGTTCGTGGCTCAATTGATTGCCACGGTGATACCCATCCTCGAGCATTTCCAGTTGCAAGCGGCCATTGATTCGGGTAACCCCATCACCATGTCGCTCCTTTCAGGCAATCTGCTTTACTGCTTGTTGTACGTGATGCTGGCGATGTTCCTCGCGTTGCTGCTGTTCGAAGATCGCGACTTGGCATAATGCTGGCTTCAGAGCAAATCGGAAGCTACAGCCAGCGCCCGGATTACCCGCTCGACTGGGCGGGTTGAAGCAGTTATCCACCGCTAACAGGCTATGGCCAGCAGAGCGCTTTGTCACACTTAAAGATTAAGGTCGTAAGTTGTGGAGCCGTGGCAATGGTCTTAAGATCAGAGGATCTTTAGCAAAATCCACTACCGGAGCAGTGGATCTTTTGGGCCAAACAGTTGCTCAGCGGGCGCTGGCGACGGAGCGTCCGGTGCGGCGACGGTCCGATTCGCGGAGGTTCATTTTGCGAAGGCGAATTGAGCGTGGGGTTACTTCCACCAACTCATCATCTTCGATGTATTCCAGTGCGGCTTCGAGGAACAGCGCGCGGGGTGGCTTCAGGATAATGTTCTCATCGGAACCGCTGGCCCGCATGTTGGTCAACTTCTTTTCGCGGCATGGATTGACGGTCATGTCCGCATCGCGAACGTTCTCACCAACGATCATCCCTTCATAAACTTCTTCGCCGGGTGCAACAAACAGTTCGCTGCGATCCTGCAAACCGTACAGCGCGAAGCCGACCGCCTTACCGGTAACCATGGATACCAGTACACCGTTGCCGCGGGTTGGCACATCCCCTTCACGCGGTCGATAGCCGCTGAAGCGGTGGTGGATGATGGCGGTACCTTGGGTCGCGTTGAGCAATTTGGTGCGCAGTCCGATCAACCCCCGTGCGGGCACGTCGAAACGAAGCAATGAGTACGAACCTCGTGGCAGCATTTCATCGAGTGTTCCGCGGCGGTAGCCCACCAGCTCCATAACCGGTCCTACTTTTTCAGCGGGCACTTCCACGTTGAGCGTCTCAAATGGCTCGTGGACTTTGCCGTTGACTTCCTTCATGACGACCCGCGGCTTGCCGACCGACAGTTCAAAGCCCTCACGACGCATGTTTTCGATCAGTACCGCCAAGTGCAACACGCCACGGCCGCGAATTGCGTAAGCTTCGGCACCTTCGACGAGCGACATTCGCAAGGCAACGTTGCGTTCCAGCTCTTTTTCCAAGCGACTGCGAATTTGCCGGGTGGTCACATACTTGCCTTCGCGGCCAGCAAACGGCGAGTTGTTCACGCTGAAGATCATCTCCAGCGTGGGCTCGTCGACCGTCAAACGCGGGAGCGGGCGAGCATCGCCGCGAGCGCAAATGGTGTCGCCGATTTCGACGTTATCCAATCCCACAATTGCAGCAATGTCACCTGCCGTGACTTCTTGAACTTCGGTGCGGCCAAGGTTGGTGAAGGTGGAGACGGAAGCAATCTGGGCTTGGTCAACGCGATCCGCTTTTACTAAGTCGATCGTTTGATTGGCCCGTAGCGTTCCAGCTTGGATCCGACCGACGCCGATTCGACCGACATACTCGGACCAATCGAGATTGGTCACCAGCAACTGCAGCGGGGCCTCGGGCTCCACCTCGGGCCCTGGGATTGTCTTCAAGACCAAGTCGAGCAAGGGCTGCATCGAATCGGTCCGAACCTTGGGATCAAAGGTGGCGTAACCCTCTTTGGCCGAGGTGAAAATGTAAGTGAAGTGATCGAGGTATTGCTCCCCCCCCAAATCGACCAACAGCTCGAGCGCCTCGTCCACCACTTCCAACGACCGGGCGTCGGGGCGGTCGATCTTGTTGATCACGATGATGGGCTTTACCCCAACTTCGAGTGCTTTGGAAAGCACAAATCGGGTTTGAGGCATGGGGCCTTCAGCGGCGTCCATCAAGACCAAAGCGCCGTCAGCCATCCTCACGACTCGCTCGACTTCGCCACCAAAGTCGGCGTGGCCAGGGGTGTCAATGATGTTGATTTTGACACCCTTGTAAGGGAGTGCAATATTCTTGCTCAGGATCGTAATCCCACGCTCCCGCTCGATGTCGTTGCTGTCCAGAATTTGGCTACCCTGGAGCTGTGAGTCACGGAACTGCCCACTTTGCTTCAGAAGGCAGTCGACGAGCGACGTCTTGCCGTGATCCACGTGTGCAATAATCACAATATTTCGGAGGTCGTCGCGACGCATAAGTTGCCCGGTGGCTGAAAGGTTTGGAATTCCGTGAGCTTCTATTCTGGACTGGGAACGCAATTTGCGGGAGGTGGGCGCAGCGATTCTGAGGGCGCATTAACCGTAAACGAACAAAGCTCTCAGTCCCTGGGAAGGTTTTTCGGCTCACCGCCCCCCCTTCAACGAAGCTAAATTCCCGCGAATCAGGGCAACTCGCAGCCAGCAGGGGTTTGCAGGCTGCCTGAGCAAGATGCGGAGCCTACTGCACTTGGCACTCACGACTGATTAGCGCTGTCTCTGTTGATTAGCACTTGTGAATCTGGAGAGTTTTCGGGATACTCGGACCCCTTATTACCCGTGAAATTTGGTTCAACCCAGCCGCTCTCGTTGAGCGTGCATTGTTTAAGGGGATTGAGCCCGTCGCTAGGCGACGAAGGGAATGACCACAGAGCACCGAATTTACTGGAGCCAGTAAAAGCAAGATGGCACGCTACACAGGACCTAAAGCCCGCGTTAATCGCCGATTAAGCACCCTTGTCTATGAAAGCGCCGGCGCGACCCGTGCGTTGGAGCGACGCGACACTCCGCCAGGCATGCACCCCCGCGGACGCCGTACCAGCAACTACGGTACTGCTTTGACGGAAAAGCAGAAGATCAAGCACTATTATGGATTGGGCGAGCGCCAACTCCGTCGATACTTCGAAGCCTCCTCGGCCGCCAAAGGTAACACCGCTCAAAACTTGCTGTTGATGTGCGAGCGTCGTTTGGACAACGTGGTTCGTCGTGCGGGCTTCACCAAGACCCGCCCACAAGCTCGCCAAGGCATCGTGCATGGTCACTACCGCGTCAACGGCGTCAAAGTGAACAAGCCCAGCTACATCCTTCGCGCTGGCGATGTGATCGAAGTCCGCGGTCGTGAGAACCTGAAAAATCTGTACCGTGGCGTGATCGCGAACAACGCGCCATTGACCCTCGATTGGCTCTCGTTCGACACCGAAGGGCTCAAAGCGACCGTCTTGAGCTTGCCAACGGCGACCGATATTAGCTTGCCAGTTGACGGAAACGTCGTGGTCGAGTTCCTGTCTCGCTAATATAGTGTTGAAGCAACGCGTGCTCGGTCGATTCGTGCGGCCGAGCATTTCCGGCAAGCCTACTTGCTGGGTGGATCAAAGCAGCGATGCTGGTGCCAAAAAAACAGGCGAAAACTGGGCAGCATTGAATGTTGCTCTGGGTTTACGCGGCGCACTCTGCTGCGACTTGCGATGATCGCAGTCTTGCGATGGATAATTGTCACACGTTCGATACAGTCACACGTTCGATACAGTCACACGTTCGATACAGTCACACGTTCGATACAGTCACACGTTCGATACAGTCACTTAGGTCTTTTACATGCACAGCGACTTAGTGGTTCTTGGTGGTGGACCGGGCGGTTATGCCGCCGCGTTCTTGGCAGCCGATTCGGGCATGCAGGTAACGTTGATCGAATCCGACGCGCGACTCGGCGGAACCTGTTTGCTGCGCGGTTGCATTCCCTCCAAAGCTTTGTTGCACGTGGCGCGGGTGATCTCGGAAGTCGATGAGTTGCGTCAGGACTGGGGAGTCACGTACTCAGCCCCAGCAATTGATATCGACAAAGTGCGCGAGCGTAAAGAAAAGGTGATTGAAACGTTGACCTCGGGTCTGGCCCAACTGGCCAAGCGGCGGAACGTGACGGTCATCCGCGCCAAAGGTGTGTTTGAATCGAGCACCTCACTGCGTCTCGAAGGGGACCATCCCTCGATTCCATCCGAGCGTCAAATCACGTTTGAAAATTGTGTGTTGGCGACGGGGAGCGTCCCGGCCATGCCACCCAATTTCAATATCGGCTCGGACCGAGTGATGGACTCTACAGGTGCCCTCGAACTGCGCGACATCCCAGAAACCATGTTGGTCGTCGGCGGCGGTTACATTGGACTGGAAATGGGTTCTGTTTATGCCAACTTGGGGACCAAGGTCACCGTGGTTGAGCTGCTCGACGGCCTATTGATGGGAGCCGACCGCGATCTGGTTAAACCGCTGGCGAAAAGAATGGAAACGCTCTTTGAAAAGCGGATCTACCTGAACACCAAAGTGGGCTCGATGGCGGCCGTGGGTGATCAAATTGAAGTCACTTTCGAAGGCCCCGGCAAGTACGGCCACGAACGCTTCGACCGAGTGCTGGTGAGCGTCGGGCGTCGTCCCGTCACGCGAGATATTGGACTCGAGAACACCCTCGTGCAACTCGATCAACGCGGCTTCGCCCTCTGCGACTCCCAACAGCGAACGGCCGACCCGCACATTTTCGCTATCGGCGACGTGGCTGGCGAACCGATGTTGGCACACAAGGCGTCGCATGAAGGAAAAATTGCCGTCGAAGTCATCCTGGGTGAAGATGTGGCCTTCGACAAAGCCGCCATGCCTGCGGTGGTCTTCACCGATCCCGAAATCGCCTGGGCCGGTCTGACCGAAGACGAAGCCAAGAAGCAGGGACGGACGGTATCTGTCGAGGTCTACCCTTGGGCTGCCAGCGGTCGTGCTCAAGCGCTCGGCCGAACCGAAGGTCTTACCAAGTGGTTGGTCGACCCTGAAACCAGCCGCGTCCTCGGCTGTGGTATCGTAGGTGCCGGGGCTGGCGAGTTGATCGCCGAAGCGGTGCTGGCCATCGAAATGGGTTGCGTCGTCCGCGATTTGACTGAGTCAGTTCACCCCCATCCAACCCTCAGCGAAACGCTCATGAACGCTGGCGAAGTTCACTTCGGGACCGCCACTGAAATTTACAAGCCCAAACGTAAGTAAGACTTTCTGTTCGCTGGCGATCATTGCCGCGATATGAGGTCTTGGCGTACGAAACCACTCGAATTCATCCACGAACCCAAGCAGGCCACACGATCCATGAAAGCCATGTTGCTGAGCGAGTACAAAAAGCTGGAAATTGTGGACATGCCGATTCCCGAGTGCGGCCCCAATGACTTGCTGGTGCGCGTTAAAGCTTGTGGCATTTGTGGCAGCGACATTCATGGTTGGGACGGTTCCTCCGGCCGCCGGCAACCTCCTTTGGTTATGGGACACGAGGCCGCCGGTGTTGTTGCCGAAGTGGGCTCTCAGGTCACGAACTTTGTGGCCGGCGATCGCGTGACGTTTGATTCGACCGTCTCTTGCGGACACTGCTCGGCCTGCCGCCGCGGCTCGATCAACCTCTGTGAAAACCGTCAGGTGCTGGGAGTCTCATGCGATGAGTTTCGTCGGCACGGGGCGTTTGCTGAGTATGTGATCGTGCCGCAAAACATCTCCTACAAGTTGCCCGACGAATTGCCCTTCGAACACGCAGCGCTCATCGAAGCGGTCTCGATCGCGGTCCACGCTGCGAATCGCTCCCCAATCAAACTCGGCGATACCGCGGTTGTGGTCGGCAGTGGCATGATTGGCCTACTCGTCGTGCAAGCGGTGCGACTGGCCGGTTGTGCGCGAGTCATCGCGGTCGATCTGGAAGATAACAAACTAGAGATTGCTAAGTCTTTGGGTGCCGACTTTTGTCTCAATCCCAAACGCGTTGACGTCCCTGCGGCCGTAAGAGAACTGACCGGTGGCAAAGGGGCCGATATCTCGTTGGAGGTTGTCGGAGCCACTCCGACGGTCCGCACAGCCATCGAATGCACGCGTAAAGGGGGCTCGATCACGCTGGTGGGCAATCTGGCACCCAGCGTTGACCTGCCGCTTCAAGCCATTGTAACCCGGGAACTGACACTCTACGGCAGCTGCGCCTCCAACGGCGAATGCCCGGAATGCATCGAGTACCTGCGGCGGGGAGCCATCCGCGTCGAACCGCTGATTACCGCCCAAGCCACTTTGGATCAAGGGCCGAGCTGGTTCGCACGTTTGTATGACGGCGAGCCCGGGGCTATGAAAGTCGTCTTGCAACCGTAGGCTTGGCTGCGAAACGCCCGCCCTCCGGTTAAACTGAATTTAAACCATATCCATTTTTAGTCCGTATTGCTAAGCGAAAGCCGCCGAGGCTTTCGACAGCACCCAGCAACATTTCCATCAGTGCGCTGGCGGATCCAACACCACGTGTGGAGAGTAAGACCATGGCCGATGCAAAATTCATGACGCCCGAGGAGGAAGCCGTCGTGGCAGCTGGACAACTCCCTATCCCCGTCGATGCAGACCCAGCAGAAACCGCCGAATGGATGAGTTCGCTGGACTACATCCTCAAGAGCAAAGGCCCGGAGCGGGTCAAGTTCCTGCTCAAGAAACTCGACACGATGGCGCGCCGCGAAGGGGTCGATGTACCGCTGGAAGTCAACACACCGTACATCAACTCCATTCCAGTACATAAGCAACCCAAGTATCCCGGCAATCGCGAACTTGAACGCCGCATCAAGAGCATCGTGCGCTGGAATGCGATGGCCATGGTCACCCGTGGCAATACGAAACACAAGGGGATCGGCGGGCACATCAGCACCTATGCCTCCAGCGCCACCTTGTACGAAGTGGGTTACAACCACTTCTTCCGCGGCCGTGGCGAATCGGGCTACGACGGCGACATCATTTACTATCAAGGCCACGCCTCTCCAGGCATGTATTCGCGGGCCTTCCTGGAAGGTCGACTGGATGTCGAAAACCTGGAGAACTTCCGTCGCGAACTACAGCCCGTGCGTGGCTTGAGCAGCTATCCACACCCCTGGTTGATGCCCGACTTCTGGGAGTTCCCCACGGTGTCGATGGGACTCGGCCCCATCATGGCCATCTATCAGGCTCGCTTCAATGAGTACCTTCACGATCGCGGAATCAAGGACACGACCAATCAACGCGTCTGGGCGTTTCTAGGTGATGGTGAATGCGATGAACCGGAGACACTCGGCGCGCTTCACTTGGCAGCCCGTGAGCGACTCGACAACTTGACCTTTGTCGTCAACTGCAACCTGCAGCGACTCGACGGCCCTGTCCGCGGCAACAGCAAGATTATCCAAGAACTGGAAGCCGTGTTCCGTGGCTCGGGTTGGAATGTCATCAAAGTCGTTTGGGGCGGTGATTGGGATTCATTGCTGGAGAAAGATACCTCGGGCAATCTGACTCAGCGCATGAACGAAGTCGTCGACGGGCAGTATCAGAAATACACCGGCATGCCGGGCTCTTACATCCGCGAGCACTTCTTTGGCAAGTATCCGGAAGTTGCCGAACTGGTGGCTAACTACTCTGATGAAAAACTCGAAAAACTTCGCCGCGGGGGCCATGATCCCGACAAAGTGTACGCTGCCTACAAAGCGGCCGTCGAACACAAGGGTCAACCGACCGTCATCCTCGCGAAGACCATCAAGGGCTATGGACTTGGAGAAGCCGGTGAAGGTCGCAACATTGCCCACAATCAAAAAGAGCTCAACGAGCGCGAGTTGCTCGAGTTCCGCAGTCGCTTTGGAATTCCGATTAGCGACGAAGACGTGGGCAAGGCGCCGTTCTACAAGCCACCAGAGACAAGCGTTGAACTCACCTATCTGAAAGAACGTCGCGCTAAACTAGGGGGGCCGACGCCAAGCCGTCCGACCACGCACCCTGTGACTGTGGTTCCGACGCTCCAGGATTACGCCGCGTTTACCAAAGACAGCGGTGGCAGCGAAATCAGTACTACCATGGGTTTTGTCCGCCTGCTCTCCAAGCTGTGCAAAGACAAGAAGATCGGTAAGCAAATCGTACCCATTGTGCCGGACGAGTCGCGGACGTTTGGTATGGAGGGGATGTTTACGGAGGTTGGAATCTACGCGCACGCAGGTCAGTTGTACGAACCGGTCGATCGCAAAGATGGCAACTTGCTGTACTACAAAGAGGCCCGCGACGGACAGATCCTCGAAGAGGGAATCACCGAAGCCGGATCGATGTCGAGCTTCAATGCCGCTGGCACCGCCTACGCCACCCATGGCGTGAACATGATTCCGTTTTACATCTACTATTCGATGTTCGGCTTCCAACGCGTGGGAGACTTGATTTGGGCCGCCAGCGATATGCGGGCCAAGGGCTTCTTGCTGGGCGGTACGTCGGGACGCACCACGCTCAACGGTGAAGGTCTGCAGCACCAAGACGGCCACAGCCAACTCAACGCAATCGCCTTCCCACTGATTCGCGCTTACGATCCGGCCTACGTGTATGAGACCACCGTCATCATCATGGACGGGTTGAAAAAGATGTATCAAGAAGGTGAAACGGCCATCTATTACATCTCGGTTGAAAACGAAAATTATGCGATGCCCGCCATGCCCGAAGGGGTCGAAGAGGGTATCGTCAAAGGGATCTACAAGCTCTCCAGCCGCGAAGAGAATGGTGCCAAAGCCCGCGTGCAACTGTTTGGTACCGGCCCCATCTTGCGGAGCGTGCTCAAAGCCCAAGAGATCCTCGCCGACAAGTTCAAGATTGCCAGCGACGTGTGGAGCGTTACCAGTTACACTCAACTCCGCCGCGATGCACAAACCTGCGAACGTTGGAACTACTTGCATCCGACCGAGCAACCTCGGCAGAGCTACATCGAAAAGGTGCTCGACGGCGTTCAAGGACCGTTCATTGCCGCCAGCGATCACGTCCGCGCCTTGCCAGAGCAACTGCAGCGTTACATCCCAGGCGATTACTTCGTGCTGGGCACCGATGGGATGGGACGCAGTGAGACGCGGGAAGCCCTGCGACGGCACTTCGAAGTGGACGCCGAATCGGTTGCGTTGGCCGCCTTGTATCGCTTGTCGAAACAGGGAGTGCTCCAGGCAGCTGATGTGGCCAAGGCGATCAAAGACTTGGATTACGATCCAGAAAAGGCCAACCCACTCTACGCCTAGCAAACGCTCCGAGCCTTATTGTGCAACTGGAGTCGGACGACTTTCCCACAACCGCATGTGGGGACGTTAAGACCATAACAACAACCTGAGCTAAAATTCCGAAAACGAGAAATACGATGGCGATAGAAGTAAAACTTCCTGGGCTGGGTGAGGGAGTCGAATCAGGCGACGTACTGGAACTGTACGTCAAAGAAGGGGACATCGTCAAAGCGGAACAGAGTTTGATCGAACTCGAGACCGACAAGGCGACCGTCACCGTCCCCAGTCCAGCGGCTGGTAAAATTGTCAAATTGCTCGTCAAGGAAGGGCAAACGGTTGCCGTGGGCGCGGTTATCGCTCACATGGAGGCTGTCGAAGGTGCCCCAGCAGCCACCAAGCCAGCCGAGGTAACTCCCCCAGCACCAACTCAAGCTGCGACACCCGCTCCAGCGGCAGCCACCACTCCGCCAGCGGTTGCACCAGCGGCTCCGGTACCTGCGGCTCCCACACAACCCGCCGCTCCTCCGCAACCTGCCGCTCAACCGACCGCTCAGACAGCGGCCGTCG
>JBGSHW010000092.1:0-14055 GCA_041751975.1 Pirellulaceae bacterium | reverse complement strand
GCTGGCAGGTGATCTGGGAAGGCTGGAAAGAACTTCTACCAATGGTCATAGGTTACGACGTCGCAAAAGCAAAGTACTACAAAAAATGTGGCTAAACCTAAGGGCTAGCGCCTTGCCGCTCACAAGCCTGGCGCTGTCCAGCTCAGTGCCTCCGACGATGCCCACCTCAGGGCTTTGAATCAATACGGCTTCGAATCAATATAAGGTAGCATTGCGTGAAACCGCCTGAGTTAAATGTCGCTGTAAAACACCAGTTGTCTGTCGAGTTGGTTCGCGAGGCCCGCGAGCGGATTCGGGATTACTTGCCTCAGACCCCTCTGATTCGTTCGCAGACCTTGACCGATCAGTTGGGGGCCGCGACGTATCTGAAGCTCGAGTGCTTGCAGAAAACGGGCTCGTTCAAGCCGCGCGGTGCGTTCAATAAGTTGTTAACGCTCTCTGAGGCAGAGCGCCAACGGGGTGTCGTGGGGGTCAGCGGCGGAAATCATGCGCAAGGCTTGGCCTATGCGGCTCAGGTGCTGGGCATTGATGCAACGATTTGCATGCCTGCCACCACACCAGCCAACTACGTGGCCGCCACGCGCGGCTATGGCGCAAACATCGTTTTTTGTGACGACATTCGCCAAGCGTTTGCGATGGCTGACAAATTGCAAGCTGAAGGCCGCGTATTGGTTCACCCTTTCGACGATCCACTGATCGCGGCCGGGCAAGGAGTGATCGCGCTGGAAATGCTGGAAGAGCTGCCCGAACTGTCGCGGGTCTACATCAGTATTGGTGGCGGTGGCTTGATTGCCGGTATGGCGACCGTATTCAAGGCCTTGCGTCCCGACATTCGAGTGATTGGAGTGGAGACACGTGGAGCGGATGTGATGTCGCTCAGCGTGGCGGCGGACGCGATGATCGAGTTACCCGCGATCACCTCCATCGCCCGCACCCTGGGAGCGCCGCAGGTCAGTCAAATGACCTTTGATTGTGTGAGAGAGTTAGTCGATGAATTGATCGTGGTCGAAGATGTTGAAGCGGTGGAAGCGATGATTTTGCTGCTTGAGCGGACCAAAATTCTGGTCGAACCTGCGGGCGCTTGTTGCTTGGCCGCGGCGCAGCGTCAGTGCAAGGCTTGGGATAGCGAAGAAAACGTGGCCATCCTACTTTGCGGGGGAAACGTATCGGTGAGCGATTTGGCAGGGTGGAGCCAAACCCACCGCCGGAGTTGAGCCAATTCGCCCGCTGTTGCAAACGCTTGGCTTCTTCTCTGAATAGATAAATGCTGCTCGTCTCTGCTAACCTAAGCATTTGCCCTTAACCTAAGCATTTCCCCTGAAATGCTCGCCGCGTCAGGCAGGAGCAAAAAACCAGTAATCGACAACTTCATATGAGATAAGGCCTGCGAGCTTACCGCTCACGGCGAGAATTAACGCAATTCAAACAAGGGAGCGAAGTGCAGCTAAGTCGGACTTCGATAGACTTCGAACACTACTATTTCTGTTCCCGATGAACTTGCCACTACCTCAATTGGAGGAGCCACGATGAAAGCCATGCATCTGCCTGAAAGCATTCGTTCTGCAGTCCGTTACGAGGGAGGGGTCAATCGCCGCTTGTTTCTATCGTACGGAGCGGCGCTATCGTCCCTGCCACTGCTTAGCCGTTCCACGTGGGCCAATACTCGTCCTGTTTTCAACCAAGATCCGTTCACGTTGGGTGTGGCATCGGGAGACCCGGATGCCCGCGGGATGGTGTTGTGGACCCGCCTCGCCCCACAGCCACTCGAACCGTTCGGCGGCATGCCCAACGAGTCGGTTGAAGTGCATTGGGTGATCGCTGAGGATGAGGCGCTGCGGCAAGTCGTGGCCTCGGGCAAAGCCATTGCGTCTCCTCAGTTGGGCCATTCGGTCCACGTCGAAGTGAATGCGCTCGAGCCCGATCGTTGGTACTGGTATCGCTTTACGGCGGGAGAAGCTGTCAGTCCGGTTGGCCGTACGCGCACCATGCCTGCCGCCGACGTGATGCCCGAGAAGCTCAAGTTCGCATTTGCTTCATGCCAGAATTTAGAGCAAGGTTTGTTCACCGCCTACGAGCAGATGGCCAAAGATGAACTCGATTTAGTGTTCCATCTCGGCGACTACATTTACGAAGGAAAAGGGCGCGAAGGTCGCGTGCGGATGCATGCGGGCGAAGAGATCATGGGGCTGAATGACTATCGCATTCGGCATGCTCAATACCGTTCGGATCCATTGCTGCATCAGATGCATGCCCTCTGCCCGTGGTTTGTCACCTGGGACGATCACGAGTTCGACAACAACTGCGCCAACGACATTTCAGAAGAAGAAGGGGTGCATCCGGCCGACTTCTTGGTGCGCCGCGCGAACGCATATCAAGCTTACTATGAAGCGATGCCGCTACGGGCCCGCTCGCTACCGCGCGGATCGGACATGAAGCTTTACCGTCGCGCCCCGTTCGGACGTTTGGCCGATTTCATGGTCCTCGACACGCGTCAATATCGCACCGACCAACCCAACATGGACCGGGCAGCGCAGTTAAACGAATCGGCGTTGTCCCCTACCAATACAATGCTCGGAACCGAGCAACGCAATTGGTTGTGCTCCTCGTTGATTCAATCCCAAGCCACTTGGAATGTCTTGGCGCAGCAAGTCATGATGGGGATGGTGGCCCGCGTCCGCGGCGATGAGCCCGCTGCCTATTCGATGGATCAGTGGCCCGGCTATGCTTTCGAGCGGATGCAACTGATGAAGTTCATGGCGGATCGCCGCGTTTCCAATCCAGTGGTTTTAACCGGTGACATCCATTCCAATTGGGTCAACAACCTGAAGATTGATGACCGCACCGCGGATGGTGAAATCGTGGCCACTGAGTTCGTGGGCACATCGATTTCGAGTGGTGGCAATGGAAATGCCAGCCCTGAGTGGCTGCCTCAGCTGTTGAGCGACAACGCGTGCGTCAAGTTCCACAACACGGAACGCGGTTATGTGCGTTGCACGCTGACGCCGGAAAGCTGGGTCAGTGACTACGTAGCGGTGAGCGACGTGCTCGCCCCCGGTGGCACCTGTTCCACGCGCGCCAGTTTCGCAGTAGAAGCCGGCCGCCCTGGAGCACACAGCGTTTAATATCAACTAAGTGGATTGATATCATGCGGGCTGCGCAGCGTTGCGTGATTTGTGACACAGTCGTCAATGACGCAAACCGCATCTGCGGCAGCTCTAAATGCCGGCTCGAATACTTGCGTTGGCTTGAGCTCAAACGACCCGTTTGCGTTGTTTGTGGCAAGCCAATGCGGGTTGGCGAAGCCGGAAAATGCTGCCGAGATTCTGTATGCAATCATCGGTTGGTCCTGCTAGCGGAACAGCTGAGACTGGAACAGGCAGGGCATTGCCGATATTGTCAGGTGTTGACTATTCATCGGGAACCACATGCCGAAGGGCTCCAGTGGAATTGTCGTGGCGTTTGCTGCTTGATGTTGAGGGCGATTGAACGCGACCGGATCGAACGTCGTATTGAGCTTGAAAGGAAGTCGGCGCTTTTGGAAGCGGCAAAGGCATGGAAGGCGGAACTTCTTAATGCTGACGAGACTGCCTCTTCGATATTTAACTTGGCTGCTGACGAGGCTGCCGACATCGAGTCCTATCAAGTGGTGGTTGTTCCGTTTCTAAATGCGCTTGTTGGGATTCCCGATCCCGAGCGGATTCAGGCGTTTAAGCATCGCCTTGAGGAACTCATCAACGCTGCCTTCACGCAACCGGAGCAGTTGAGTGATACACCGGTAGCGCTGAAATCACTTCCCGCTTTGGCGTCGGCCAGTGAAGCACCGGTGTTTGCAAACGCCTGTAGCTCGTGCCGCGGGAAATGCTGCACGCAGGGTGAGGGTCATGCGTTTCTGAGCATTAGTACGATTCGCCGTGTAATGCGGGCCATGCCCACGGCCACTGCAGCTGAGATTCATGCGAGGTACAGTTGCTATCTGCCGCAGCGCTCAGTGGTGGGGTCGTGCGAGTTTCATACCGATCGGGGCTGTAACTTGCCACCTGAGATGCGAGCCGATATGTGCAACCACTACATCTGCCCGTCCCTACACGACGTACGCGGCAGTCTGGAGCAAGACGAACCGGCCGGGTTCTTTATCGCAGCGGCAGATGGGGAGCTTAAAAATAGTCGATTTTGTGCCACCCATCGGCCAAGCTGAGCTTCAGCTATACTGGTAGGAATCCACCCCACCGACCCCTGCGGTCTGACTCCCTCCCAATATAGCAGTGAAGGAACCTGAGCGTGCGTTGGCTCATGTCTCGATCTTGGCTCCAAGCCTTTGCTTTTCTTTATTTCGTTGGTTCGTTTATCGGCGACGGACGTGCCTGCGCCGCAGAGGGTCCAACGAAGGAGCAACTTGATTTCTTCGAGTCCAAGATCCGCCCGGTACTGGTACGCGAATGTTATGGTTGCCATTCGGTCGATGCATCCGACATCGGTAAATTGCGAGGCGGGTTGTTTCTTGATTCGCGCGATGCAAGTCGAACCGGGGGCGATACCGGTCCGGCAGTTGTTCCCGGCGACACCGAGAAGAGTTTGCTGTTGAGTGCGATCAAGCATGAAGATTTTGAAATGCCTCCCAAGGGAAAGCTCGATGACGCGGTGATTGCCGATTTCGAAAAGTGGATTCAGTTGGGCGCGGCCGATCCACGGGATGGTCAAGCGGTTGCGGCGATCGCCATGGATGTGGAGTCGCGAAAGTCATTCTGGTCTTTCCAGCCCCTTACTAAGACCGAACCTCCGGCGGTGACAGACTCAACCAAGTGGGGTCGCAGTGACATCGATCGCTATATCTTGGAACGGCTTGAGCAGAAAGCGATCGTGCCCAACGGGTTGGCTGATGCACGGGTCTTGGTGCGCCGCGCCTGGTTCGATCTGCTTGGATTGCCACCATCTCCCGACGAAATGCGGGAGTGGATGGCAAAGCTGTCATCACAATCCGGCTCAATCAACGATCAAGCTTGGAGTGCGCTCATTGACCACTTGCTCGACAGTCCGCACTACGGTGAACGGCAAGCCCGACATTGGATCGATGTCGCGCGGTTCGGTGAATCGCACGGATATGAACAGGATTACGATCGACCCAACGCGTTTCATTACCGCGACTTTTTGATTCGAGCGTTCAATGGCGACTTGCCTTACGATCAATTTGTGCACTGGCAATTGGCTGGCGACGAACTGGCCCCCGAAGAACCGCTGGCGTGGATGGCAACTGGCTTTCTGTGCGGCGGCGCGTTCCCTACGCAGTTGACCGAAGGCGAATTCGAATCAGCACGCTACGACGAACTCGACGACATGGCTGCAACCACCGGCGTAGCCTTCTTGGGTTTGTCAGTCGGCTGCGCGCGGTGCCATGACCACAAATTCGATCCAATCCCAAGCCTCGACTATTATCGCATCGCTTCAACGTTTACCACTGCGATCCGTTGCGAGAAACAGTTGGACCTTGAGCCCCAAGAAAACGCAAAACGCCGCGACGCCTTTTTGGGCAAGATTTCGGTCTTAGAAAAGGAGCTGCAATCGTATGCACGCGACGAGCTGCCGAGGCAGTTGTACGAGTGGCTGCGGTCGGAATCGAGCCAGGAGATCCATGGCAGTACCTGGAGCGTTCTCACTGGCGCAGTAGCTTCCAATCGCAAGGATAATTATCAACTGCAAGCCGATGGATCCTATTTAAGCATCGGCGAGGTCCCGAGCCAGGATGCAATCACACTGACCACTTCGGTGCAGAAGATCACAGTCCATGCCCTGCGGCTGGAAGCACTCGCGCACGCATCCTTGCCGCATCAAGGACCAGGGCGCGCCGATAATGGAAACTTCGCGCTCGGGGATATTCGTTTGACGCTTAAAGGCGCGGCGAGCGACACGAGCGAGCTGCCGAAGTTCGTTGCCGCGCGGGCGACCCACGAACAGAACTCAGCTTCGCTCTCTGTGGCTGCGTCAATCGATAGCGATCCTGTTTCGGGCTGGGCTGTCGATGGCCAAATCGGTACGGATCACGCCGCCGTTTTTCAGCTTGACAAGCCACTTGTGATTGAACAGCCTACCGAGCTAACCATCACATTGGTATTCAATCATCCAAATGCCAAGCACTCCGTCGGTCGCTTTCGACTGGCGGTTTCCGCGGATCCCGCCGCGGTACCCCTGGTTGGAGAAGTCGGCCCACCGCCAGCAATGGTCGCAGCGATCGAACAACTGAGCCAAGCAATCATCGACAGTGATTTCGCGAGTGTCACAGCAACCGAGAATTGGTCGCTCGCACTTGAATGGTTCAAAGTTCGGGACACAGGTTATCGCGATCGCGTCACTGCCATCGACCAAGCCAAGTCAGCCGGTGCGGGCGAAGTGCTCGCAAACGTATTGGTGACCAGTGAAGGGTTGCCGGTGCTGTCGCACCATGCAAACGATCGAGGATTTCCACATTTCTACCCCGCGACCTATCAATTGCGACGCGGCGATGTGAGTCAAAAGGTTGACAAAGTCGAAGCGGGATTCCTGCAGGTGCTGACGTCCACGGGGAGCAAACCACAGCGTTGGCGGGTGCAAAGCGATGCGCCCGAACCGCGGTTGAGCTATCGCCGCTCTGCGTTAGCGCGATGGATAACTGACACTGAGCAAGGTGCTGGACAGCTCGCCGCACGCGTCATGGTGAATCGCTTGTGGCAGCATCACTTTGGTCGAGGGCTCGTGGCGACACCAAACGATTTCGGTTCCTCCGGTGAGCTACCGACGCATCCAGAATTGCTCGACTACTTGGCGACCGAGTTGATCGATGGCGGCTGGAAGCTAAAGCGTCTGCATAAAATGATCATGACCAGCGGAGTGTATATGCAGGCTTCCACCCTGGCTGCTGACGACCCGCGACTGACGCTTGATCGGGAGAATCAAGGGTTGTGGCGGCGTATCCCACGAAGACTCGAGGCGGAAGCGATTCGCGATGCCATGCTTTTCGTGGGTGGGCAATTGGATAGTACCATGTATGGACCTGGCTCGCTCGACTCTTCGATGCGGCGACGTAGTGTCTATTTCTTTATCAAGCGAAGTCAACTCATTCCGATGATGATGTTGTTCGACTGGCCCGAGCATTTGGTCAGTATTGGACAAAGACCGTTGACCACAATCGCTCCTCAAGCGCTGATGTTTATGAATAATCTGCAGGGGCGTGAATACGCATTGGCGCTGGCGCGACGAATCGCCGAGCTAACGCCGCAACCGTCGATCGCACAGGCCATTGAGGGGATCTATTGGACCGCACTCAGTCGCCCACCAACTGCTGCAGAAGGTGCGTTGGCGACCGATTTTCTGACGCATCAAACCAGCGTTCGACGCGAAAGTGGCGAAACGGAAGCCGAACTGCTTGCGCTCGTTGATTTGTGTCAAACCTTGATGAGCATGAACGAGTTTGTGTACATCGATTAGCCGCATGGCGTGAGCCGCGGTTGTTGTCAATAACCGGGGCTAACACCTAGACGGCTGGTGTGGCTTTAGCCAAGAATTTCTGACGAGCTGAATATCTGAAACAAAGTGATGGACGGAGGCGAGATCATGAAGCGAAGATCGATGTTGCAACTCAGTGGCTGCGGCTTTGGCATGTTGGGGCTCGCCGGTTTGCTGGCCGACGAAGGGCTGCTTGGGCAGCGCTCAATGGCTTCCGATTCGCTGGGTGCAAGGTCGCTGAATCCACTTGCCCCTCAGCCCAGTCACTTCGCCGCGCGGGCCAAGCAAGTTATCTGGATCTTTGTCAACGGTGGCCCCAGCCAGGTTGACACCTGGGACTACAAGCCGGCACTTGAGAAATGGGATGGCAAAACCATGCGCGACTTTGCGCCCGATTTTTCCAACACCACCGGCTTTTTCAAAGATGCCGTGGGGAACTTGATGAAGTCTCCCTTTGCCTTCACGCCGCGCGGTGAGTGCGGCAAGATGGTCTCATCGATCTTCCCGCATCTTGGCGAACATGTCGACAAGATGGCCTTTATCCATTCCGGGTTCACCGAATCGAACAACCATTCCCCCGCGTTGTTTGCGATGAATACGGGGATGGCCCGCATGGGATTTCCATGTGTCGGTTCCTGGGTCACTTATGGCCTGGGGAGTGAGAGTCGCGATCTGCCGGGCTTTGTGGTGATGAGCGATCCGAAGGGGCGTGGTTTGCCAAAAGGACACGCCGCCAACTGGAGCGCAGGTTACTTGCCAGGTGTCTACCAAGGCACACATTTGCGACCCACCGGTGATCCGATTGATAACTTGACGTTGCCGTCGCAGATGTCTCCAACCACGCAGCGCGGGCAACTCGATCTGCTAAATCAATTAAATCAGATCCATCGCGAGGAACGTCCTGCAGAGGCCGACTTGGCAGCCCGCATCGAAAGTTTCGAACTGGCTTTTCGCATGCAGACGGCTGCTCCCCAGGTCCTCGAGTTGGGAGGTGAGCCGCAGTCGATTCAGGACTTGTACGGAGTAAACGATCCGAAGTGCGATCATTTCGCCCGTCAGTGTTTAATGGCCCGTCGCTTGGTCGAACAAGGCGTTCGCTTTGTGCAAATCTATTCGGGCGGCATGGAAAATCAAAGATCATGGGACGGCCACAACGACATCCAGGGCAACCACCAACAGTTCGCCGACGAAACCGACAAACCGGTGGCTGCCTTGTTGGGTGATCTTGCACAACGCGGATTGCTAGATGAGACTCTAGTGATCTGGTGTGGCGAGTTCGGTCGGCTACCGATTGCTCAGACGGGCGGCAAGCCGGGACGCGACCATAATCCGCATTGCTTTAGCGCATGGCTCGCGGGTGGCGGCGTCAAGGGCGGAGTGAGTTATGGCGAGTCAGACGAAGTGGGTTACAAAGCCAGCGTCAATCGAGTTCATCTTAATGATCTTCATGCGACCATTTTGCATCTATTGGGAATCGACCACACTCGGTTAACTTACAACTACAACGGTCGCGATTTTCGCTTGACCGACGTCGCCGGTGAAGTGATCACGGAGATCATTGTTTGACGCAGCATCAGCCGTCTTCGCCTTAGCACGGTTCTTTCCTTTGAAAGCGCAAATTGATGAGATCATTGCTTCTGTCCACCCTCATACTTGTTGCACCGTTGCCAATGTCAAGGGCGGAAACGATTCGCATCTTGGTCTGGGACGAACAACAGCCGCAACAATCGCAAGCCTATGAGAACTTCATCGGCAATGAGATCGCTGCGCGACTTGAGACAGAGTCACGCGACTTTGAAATCCGCTCGGTCAGGTTGGATGATGCCGAGCAAGGGCTTTCCGATGAAAATCTCGACTGGGCTGACGTGCTGATTTGGTGGGGACATGTGCGCCAGGGAGAAGTGTCGCCAGAAGCAGCTCAACGGAAGATAGTCCGACGAATTCAAGCCGGATCGCTTGACGTCATTTTTCTGCACTCCGCTCACTGGGCCACGCCGTTCATCGAGGCGATGAATGCGCGCACAAAGTCTGAGGCGCGCTTGAAGTTCCCGGATCCAGATCGCGGACCGGCGGTTGCATTTGAGTTCATTGCACCCGTCGGACGCAATGTTCCACATCGCAATTCGTTGGTGACGCCAGCCTACTTGGCGCTGCGCGGGGGCAGTGGTGCCACGACGGTACGTGTGGACCTTCCGAACTGCTGCTTTCCAGCCTACCGGCCCGATGGTGCACCAAGCACGCTTCACATCGTCAACGCAGACCACCCAATTGCAAAAGGCTTACCACGCACATTCACTTTGTTGGGGACAGAGATGTACGATGAGCCGTTTCACGTGCCTCAACCAGACGAGGTTATCTTCGAAGAACGTTGGGCAAGCGGAGAGCATTTCCGAAGCGGAATGGTGTGGAGTATTGGGAAAGGAAAGGTGTTTTACTTTCGACCAGGGCATGAGACCTATCCCATATTTAAGCAACCAGAGGTTATCCAAGTTCTCGCAAATGCCTGTCATTGGTTGGCAAGCGAACAAACTGGCCAGTGAGCGGTGTTCAAGGTTGTAATTCATCTTTCACCTAGCCAACCCGTTGTTCCAGCATCCTTTCGCATCAATTCCAAGCGTGTTGTTTTCCATGGGAACAGAGGTTGAGCTCACATTTCTCTTGCCAGTACTGTTGCTGGGCGGTCGGCAGGCTCGGCGTATCGTGCCTCGCCGAACAGCACCGCGCCCAAAATGGGGCAGAAGATAAGGCTCCCAAGGTTACTCCAGGCCGAATTCCGCCACCGGCGAGCCACATCAAAAATCCCTTGATGTGATGATCCCGCCCTGCCCCACCCTTGCCTTGAAACATAGGTGTACGTCCGAATTCGCCACCCCAGATGCTGAAAATTATCATGAATTGCATTGGGCAGTATTCCAATTACTTTTCAGGGATCGTGACCGATGTGTTGCCGGCGACGTTGCGGATCTCAAGGCCTTCACCAGCGCGGAGCAGGAATTGAACGGAGATACCGCGTGGTGAGTCTGACTTAAGAAGCTCTTTCCCCACGTAGTGAGCGTCAATCGCGGCTTGCACTTGCGCCAGTTCGAGCTCCGCGACTCGGATCGGCTCAAGCAGCGGCAATTGAATCGTCCCATCGCTGGAAACTGGAACGGGAAAGCCAACGACGGGTGTTGAAGTCCCAGCTTGCAGCACCGGTGGATCGCCGTTTTGGGGCAGCAGTCCAGGGATGTGGATGGCCAGTGTATCGCGAGGTTGAATAAAGCGACGCTTGCGTTCACGATCTTCTTCGTCGAGTTTGGCGGGGCGTTCGCGCAAGGTGTTCACGTCATGACCGAGCAGGCCACCGGATTGCATGTACCAGGTGTGTAATAGCAGATCATGTTGGCCGTCCTTGCGCCGCCCGACTGTATCGACAATGCTTCCCCAGGTGCTGCCCCCCCACTGCGACAGTTGCCGATTCATCAGCTTCCGTTTCTCGACACTTTCATAAAGGGCTAGCACCGTCGGTTGTAGGCGATCGAAAAGTTGCGGATTCGACTCGCGTGACACAGTCAAAATATTCAGAATCAAAACCACCGCGTTCGCATTTTGTTGGTTGCTACCGAAACCCACTTCAGGATTCGACGCGGAAGTAAGTTGGACATCGACAAAAACGGGATGTTGGAGCGGCGCAAAGCTGTTGGGTAGCCAAGCCAGCGTGATCTCGGAGCTAGGTAATTCGGCTGCCCTGGCAAGTCGCTCACGCATCTGTTCATTAGCATCAAGCCGCAGTTCCTGAGGGACTCCATCCCAGTCTGTTACACCTTCTCGAACGATGGCTAAGGCTTGGCACAGGAGTGCTTCGTTCTTGTCGTTCGCGTCTGGACCCTTAGCGATCCGAGCAAAGGCCCGCTTCAGAACGGCTTGCCGCATGGCTGGTCCCCATGCTACAGGAACTCCTGCGTAAAGCGGTCGAGCTAGCCAGTACTCTTGGTCGCTTAAAAACGCAAAACTTTCCAACCGCTCCACGACTATCCGCTGGCACTCGACGCTGTTGCACGGTTTGTCGATAGCCAACTGACTGAGCATGCTGGTGATAGCTTGGTTATAGACGTTATCGGTATCGGCCTGCAGCGTCTGGTCACACCAGTCCAGCAATTGCTTCACGGCCTCAGGTTTAGTGCATTGAAATTCGGGAAAGTCGGTTAGTTTGTTTTGTACAGTTTGGTCAGTATTCAGAAGTTTCAAGCGTTGCTCAGCGGAAGCATTCTGCAAAACGCGTGCGTAGCTAGCGGCGAAGTCCTCACCTGCAGCTTTCGTCCATACAGAAAAAACCAAGACGTATGTTTTTCGAACGTTTGCCTGTTGTTGCCACCATGTAGTTGGTAGAAAGCCGAACATTTGTTCGATGGCCTGCATTACCTTTGGGCTGTTTTCGATTGGCAGTCCGTAGATTTCTTGCAATCCGCGTTGAACTGTGTCACTTCTGCGGAGGTAATTCAGTTGATCTTCAATTTCCATCGCAAAGTCAGCTGGATACTTCTCGTTCAATCTTCCGTCAAGTTCCCCCTCTGACTTACCAAGCATTGTCCCGACTTGAAGAAAGATCAAGATACGTGGAACGTTTACTGCGTTGCGATGCAAGGGTGATACACGCAGCGTGTCGAAGAACGTTTTTAACTCGGGCGTCACGTCCGGCCCCAAGTCCGCCTCACCGGCCAAATGGATCATCTGAACCAAAGGGTTCGCTTGGTGTCCCAGGACGGGCCTACTACTGCAGGATTCGGGTACCAGAAAAGATTCAAAGTCGCTCGATAGCTCAGTTTCCTGCATGCACAGACTAAGGTCCTCTGTCGCCTGAACAATCTGCTTTGCAAACGCGTGTCTCAGTTGTTCACGTTGAGAGTATTCAAGCGTCACTCCTGCCTCCATGAGTGAGCGCAATACAACGGCAGCCTGCGTCCTGACTTTCACCAAAGTCGTCGGATCAGCCAACGCCGCCAAACACCGGTTGACGATTGCGGCATTCATTGCATCGCCAGACTTAGTTTTCCCACCTGAAGGCGATTGATAGAAAATTCCTGGATAGGCCAACCAGAAATTCTCGTTGGTCAAGGAAGGCGTATTCTCGAACCTGGCGAGGAGCATCTGTTGGACTTCGCGATTGCTCATTTTTTCATCAGGGAATTCAGACATTAAGTCCCGCAAGTTCCATGCAGTAGCGAGTGACACATTCCATGCAGCAGCGAGGGACACATTCGGTGAACCGCTTTCGAGCAGTCTCAGTGCTTCGGTCATGAACAAAGAGTCGGAACGAAGTGTCGAAATCCCGCCACTTACAATGTAGGGCATCGACCAGCTAAGCACCATCTGCCGGACCTTCTCATCGTCGTGCGCCGAAATAATCTGTCCCACCGCTTCATGCAGCGTCTCACCGCAACATTCCTTTAACGCAAGAATTGCCTCTCCGTGGAGTTCGCTGCTCTTCGAGCGTTGTGCGAAACGAACGAGCGGGTCGCGTATGACATCCTGCAAATCGTCGCTGGCCAGTTGTTGGATCGCCGTCAGGGCGCGGGCAATCTCCGGTGGGCTGCGTTCAAACTCGAGCTTTCGCAGCCATGTGTCGAGTGTTTCGTTGCCGAAGACAATTTGGTTCAGTCGCGGGTCTTCGGATTCGACGATAGAGGGTACCGTGGGAATTGCCGCTTGAGCCGTTGTCGACCCCTTCTGCGTGATCGTAGCCACCACGGTTTGTCCACGCTGAATGGTAAAGCTGCCATTGGTGACGCCAATCGAATCGCTGCCGGCATCGATCGTAATTTCGTACTTGCCACTTTTCAGTCGCGTCGCTTGAGTGCCAGGTTCAATCTGCAGTTGTTCGACCTCGGCCCGCTGGCCACCTGCGTCGACCGCCACGATTTTGACTTGAACATCCGCTTCGGAGTCGATGACCAGTTGTCCTTTGCTGGTTTCCAACACCAGCACAATGCCACCCCACAGCATCGCGAAGAAACCGGCCACAGTCAATGAATTCTTCGTCAAGCGCCAGCGATTCCAGCGGTTTGAGCCGTTGTGGTTGGACTCGCCTGCAATCAATGGCGCAGGCCGTGTGGCTTCCGTAGCCACATCGCTGGGGCTGTCAGCACTGCCACTTCGCCATTCGGCCAAGTCGCGTTGGAGCAATGGATTGAGCACAAAGCTTGGCTCGTCGACCACCGGCTTGGACCGCGCGCGTTGCAACAAGCCGCTCAAGTCGGATTCGGCGCCAAACGGCTCGAGCAGCTCGGCCGCATGGATGGCACTGGCCGGTCGCTGCGAGGGCTCGCGGGCTAACATCGCATCCACGATCTCGCTCAGCGCCTCGGGTGCATCCGGGCGCAATGAACGCAACTTGGGTGGACGGTGCGTGGCTAGCAACCGCAGTTTTTCGAGCGGCGTCAGATTGGGCGCAGCAGCCAGTGGTGCGCGACCGGTCAACAAGCGAAACAGCGTTGCGCCGAGTGAATACAAGTCCGCGCGGTAGTCGACCGCTCCGCCTCGTTCGGCTTGTTCTGGGGCCATGTAGTCGAGTGTCCCCATCAACTGCCCGACGGTGGTGATCTC
>JBGSHW010000091.1:0-16143 GCA_041751975.1 Pirellulaceae bacterium | reverse complement strand
AGAATGGAATCTGTGCTTAAGAAAGCAGAATGGAATTTGATCTTAAGAAAGCAGAATTGAAGCTGTGCTGAAGAAAACAGCATGGGAGTTGGACTTAGCAGCATGGGATCTGGACTTAAGAGCAACATGGGAGTTGGACTTAAGAGCAACATGGAGTTGGGCTTAGGAGCCCTAAATAGACAAAGTGCAGCAGAGGTTTTTAGGCCAGGGGCCGACAGAGGAACTGCCGGTGGCGTGAGCCACCGGTGTGGTCTGGTTGCATGGGAGCCCAGGGGGCGACACAGGGTTTACTGGCTGCGCATTGCTTAGAAATTGAGAGTGTTTTGGATTGTGTCGGCCTCTGGCCTTGGGGTCCAATGGGTGGCTTGACCGTGGCCTTACGGCCACGGCATTGGCTGTGTCGGCCTCTGGCCTTTGGGTTCAATGGGTGGCTTGACCGTGGCCTTACGGCCACGGCATTGGCTGTGTCGGCCTCTGGCCTGTGGGTTCAATGGGTGGCTTGACCGTGGCCTCATGGCTACGGCATTGGCTGTGTCGGCCTCTGGCCTTGGGGCCAATGGGTGGCTTGACCGTGGCCTTACGGCCACGGCATTGGCTGTGTCGGCCTCTGGCCTTGGGGTTCAATGGGTGGCTTGACCGAGGCCTTACGGCCACGGCATTGGCTGTGTCGGCCTCTGGCCTTGGGGTCCAATGGGTGGCTTGACCGTGGCCTCACGGCCACGGCATTGGCTGTGTCGGCCTCTGGCCTTTGGGTTCAATGGGAGGCTTGACCGTGGCCTTACGGCCACGGCATTGGCTATGTCGGCCTCCGGCCTATGAGTCCAATGGGAGGCTTGACTACATGAGTGTCTTCTCGGTTGACACTGGCCTTTTAGAGGTGCTTAATGGCTGGGGCACGGTTGCAGGCAGAATCTAAGAGATGCTTAAATTGCGAGAGTTGCGCGGTCCAGGAGTGGTGCTGTTCGACGAACTCACGGCCGACAGAACCCATTTGCAAACGGGCGGTTTGACTGCGCGCCAAGGCGATCACCGACTCGGCAAATTGCTCGGCGGTGGCTGCAACTTGCAAGTGCACGCCGGAAACGGCCGCAATCCCTTCTGCCGATTGGGGCGTCACGACCGTGGCCAAGCCGCTGGCCAAGGCCTCTAAGACTTTGTTTTGGATGCCACGGGCGAGTAGGAGCGGTGAGATGGCTATGTCGGCGGCATCCAAGTAAGGACGCACATCGGGGACCTCCCCGACGACTTCCACGTTGTGGATGGAACCCAAAGCCAGCACGGCGGCGGTGGGGTTGCGTCCAACAATTTGCAATGAGGCGGGCACTTGGGAGGTGATTTTGGGCCAAATGTGGCGACAGAACCAAATCATCCCCTCCACGTTCGGTTGATAGTCCATCACGCCGGTGAAAACAAGTTTCACTTCGCCCGAGTTCCGCTCGCCGCGGTGTGGGTTGGTGCGGAAGTAATGGGTGTCGACCCCGTTGCTGATGCCATGCGCCAATGCGGTAGAACCACTGGATTGGCGGAAAAGTTCCGCTTCTTGCGTGCTGGTCAAGGCAATGGCGTCGGCTCCGCTGGCGATGTCGCGTTCGATACGCGAGGTGCGCTTGTTTTCGAGATGGTAAACATGGCGCATCATGCCCGGTGTTTCAGCGGCCAACTGCCGCCACTTCTGACTGTCGACATCGACCAGATCGACGACCGTGGGTACTTGGCAGAGCTTGGCAAGTTTTCGATAGCGGTACATGCTGGAGCAGACCACCAACAGCGCATCGAAGGGGCGTTGTGCATGCCAATTGCGGATCGATTGGGTCAACTTCGGGGAGCTAAAAAAGCCTTCGCTCAGGCTAGCTCCCCTGGCGGCTGAAACGGCCGCACGGCGGTATTTGGTAAAGCGACCAATGCCGGTCACAGACAAGTCGCTAACCAAGGAGTGAACGTGGGAATAGTCCTCGGTTGCGATCGCTTCGTGCGTCGGGCAAGCGAGGGAGACCTCAAAATGCTCAGACGCAAATTTGAGGAGGTGATAGGCTCGAATCCGATCGCCACGGTTGGGTGGGTAGGGAAAACGATGCGCAAGCATTAAGACACGTGGTTTGCTGGTCACGGCGCGCACTTCAATTCCAGGTTGAGGTTTGATTCCACGGGCAGTGTGTTTTTCAGTTCAGCGGGCCAGATGTTGGATTCAGCGAGCGAGGTGTTGGATTCAGCGAGCTACCAGACGCTCGGGGGCGAAGTGCGGAACGGGGGGGAGCGAGGCGGTCTCTTTGGGCATGACGGCTCGAATGACCTGCTGCATCGAGGCAAAGGGCATATCGGCCAGCAAATGATTCATGCGGGCGTAGTTCGTGCGCAAGCCGGTGTAATGCCGCACATTCGACTTGAAACCGGCTCCTTTGACGCGCGGTTGCTTGGGATCAATCTCCCAGGGATGGGTGTAGAACATGGCTGGGCGGCCCCGTTTGCGGACTTCGGCCTGGGCTTTGAGGGCCAAGGCATAGGGGGCCATCCGAAAATAGCCACCGCCAATTGGAATATTGAGTTTTCCAACATGCCACGCAGATGCTGGGAATTCGATCAATGGGCCATAGTCGGTCGTGATCTCGTGGATCTCTTGTTTTGCGTTGGGGATACCGTACTTATCATGGCCGCGAATCGGGAAAATGCTCGAGTCGGTGGTGAAGCCCTTTTCGGCCAGGATATCAAGGGCCCATAAGGATCTAATGACGATCGAGAAGCACGGCGCTCGGTAGGCCGTCACCTCCACGCCGCACGCCTCCGCAATTGCGATCCGGCTCTCGATCAAGTCGGTTGCAAAATCCTCGGGAGTTTGATCGTAGACCAAATGATGCCAGTAGCCGTGCGAGCCCAGTTCGTGTCCGGCTTGATGGATGCGTTGGATCAATTTCGGATAACGGTCTGCCACCCAGCCGAGTACGAAGAAGGTTCCCGTAACGTTGTGTTGTTCGAGCAGACGCAGCATGCGATCGGTATTGATTTCCACTCGACACTCGTAGGTATCCCAGTGTTTGCGGCTGACACGATGTTCAAAGGCGGCAACATGAAAGTAGTCCTCCACATCGACAGTGAACGCATTGGGGACAGCCTGCGGGGCTGCTTTGGCCGGGGGGACCAATTCGGCGAGGCGGTTGCTGATGCGTGAATCGGAACGTTCTTGCGTGGCGGCAGGGGCTGCCGGAATACCTTTGGATGGATTCCAGAGTTCTTCCTCTGGTGTATCGAATTGATAGCCGATGGCCACCAATTCCTCGTGGGAAATGGTTTCGTAAAGCCCCATCAGGCTCATGGCGTTCGCGCCTTTGATAAACAGCATGCGGAGGGCGGTGGCACCGAGCATGCGCAAGTCGAGGAACAGGCCAGCGCGAGCGATATAGCGTAAGTCGAGAATTTGCTTTTGGCGGGTGATGTTGATATTTGTGTCGGGTTCAAGATTGACTTGGGCCAAGCCGGTCACCCCTGGTTTGACGCTATTGCGGAGGTGGTACTGTGGGATGATCAAGGCCAGCGATTTGGTGATCTCGGGACGTTCGGGGCGCGGGCCGACCAGGCACATTTGGCCCAGGGCGACGTTCCATAATTGCGGCAGTTCATCCAGGTGAACTTTGCGCAGCAGTTTGCCGAGCCACGTCACGCGGGGATCGCCATGAATGCACCATTGAAACCTGCCGCCCGCTTCGGCATCGACCCGCATGGTTCTCAGTTTGACCACTTTGAATAATTTGCCATTCAAACCGACCCGTGTTTGCGAGTAGAAGCCAGGCCCCTTGGAGGTTAATTTGACGGCCAGCCACAGACAGGCAATCAGCGGGGCAAAACCAACCAGCAAGACAGAGCCCACAATGCGGTCACAAATGTACTTTAGTTGAAAGTACCGTTTGGGTGCAGGTGGCTCAAACTGTTGTTTTTCCGAACGTGCACGCACGATGTCAATTTCCGTAGCATTACTGCGAAAGTGCGGCGCGGCTTCGCGCGGTGCGGCCGTGGTATTTAATGCATCCGATGACATGAACAACCTCATAATACTAACACATGCACGTAATGGACTAAGGAAGCGAACACGATGAAAAAATCGAGCTGAAGGTCGTTCGTGCCGTTAGGGCAACCACGCACTTCCAACTTGGGGAGATCATGATGATTGGGCCAGCAATTCAGTTACGGCTGCCAGGTACAAACTTAAGAACTCTAGGCTCTCGGAGGCCTGACCTGCGGGGGTTGCGGGACCAGCCACTTGAATCTTGTAGAGACGATCGGTCATCCACAAACGCGGCTGGGTAGCGGCTTGCCAGTTACCGCCATCGCTCCAACCGTAGTGAACTTCGAAGGCGGGTTGTTGGTCGACATTGGAAAGGAACGCAAGCTGCCACAGTTGATGTGGGCTATCCGAACTTCCGACTGCGACAGCCTTGCGCTCTCCGGCAGCTTGCACCCCTTGTCCCGAGTAACAAATTTCCGGCGTATGGACGGCGATGGGGCCGCGCGGGCCAAACATCAATGCAATCGTAACTCGCGAGCCGGTTTTCGCGTTTTGGTAGACCCGATGCGAGTGGCCGTAACAACGCAACACTTGTTGGACAGCTTCTTCCAGTTCGCGTTCCTCCACGAACACCCAATCTCCCAATTGGTCGGGGATTCGCTCCAGCTGGCTGGCAGCGGCCTGCAGGTCGGGCTGGGCCACCCAACGTCCGTCGAGCAAGCCGTAAGCCACACTGGAGGTCACGGAGAGCACAGCGGCGATCAGGCTGGCGATCAGGTAAGGCAATGGGATGTGCTTCACGGTACTACAAGTCCCCCGGTGGCTGTTGTTTCATTTGCTGCACAAAGTTCCGTTCTTGGGTGTTCAGCACGACTTGGTTCAATTGCTCAGGATCGATTTCTGACCAGACTTTGTTGGCAGCGGCCAGATCTTTTTGGCCCATGGCGGCCTGGGCCAAGTGGAGTTTGAAGCGGACGTCGTTGGAGCGCTTGATCGCTTGTTCAAAATCCTGGCGAGCCTCGTCGAAGCGGCCGAGACGCAAGAGGACGATACCACGTGTATCGAGCAACTCAGGGATTTTTCCTTGCAGCTCAATTGCGCGGTCAATTTTTGTGAGTGCTTCGTTTTTGCCCATGGGCATTTCGGCCAGGGCGATCGCCAAGTTGTTGAGGGTGCGGACCCGTTCGACCGTATTTCGCTCGATTTGCTGGAAGAGCCCTACTGCTTCGGGAAAGCGTTCTTGCATGAGGCGGAGTGTGGCCACCGCTTCCAGCAAGGCTGGCGAGTTCTCGAACTGGGTCATGGCCGCCCGGAGAGTCTCTTCGGCTGCGGCCGACAGGGTAAAGTCGGTTTTGAGCATGACCACTTCGGGAATGAGGGCGGCCAAATCGGCGGACGGGGTCTGCTGGAAGGCCGTGACGCACAGCGCGATGGCTTCGTCGAACTGCTTGGCTTGGGCCAAGCCCACCACATAACTTTGCGCTTTGGAGGGATCTTGTTGGTAGACTTGTTCCAGCCAGACCAAGGCTTGTTGGATCAGTCCCATTTCGGACAGGGTGCGACCGGCAACTTCAGCCAGGCGGGTGTCCAGTTCGCTATCGTTGTCCAGGTTGGCCGTTCGAATCCATTCTTTGACGATCGGCTGGATATCGGTCGATTCATCCTCGGCCAGGGCAAGGCGGATGCTGAGTTGCAGGGTGGCGACGGAGCTACCGGTGAGGGAAGCCAATTTGTCGAGCAGTTTTTTTGCTTCGTTTAAGTGGGTGTTGGCCGGGCCGTCGTTACCCGCTTGGCGTTCAAACACCACGGCTTTGAGCAGTAAGTCAACATAGGCGGCCAAGTCTAGTGGTGCTGGATTGGTGGCGCGAGCGAGGTCGCTATAGAGTTGGAAAGCGTCGGCGAGAAGGCGTGTGGCCTCGGGAGACATACCGTCGGCGATGGGGATGGCCAGCCATTGCGAAGCATAATGATTGGCCAAGACCCGTTTTGCGTCGAAGCCATCGGCGGATGGGGCGGCAGCAATTTCGCGGAGCGTACCCAGCGCACTATTTTTGCGCTGCTCATTGCCCGCCGAGAGGTCGATGAAGGCTTTGACCAGTCGCGAGCGATAGGAGCTGTTTTCGGCGATGGAGGCTAGCAGCGCGTCGATCTCTTCTAGGCGACTCTCGCGTTCCTGCGGGTCGCTGATGGGGTTAAGGGCCAAGGCCATGGCGAGTTGTTCGCGGAGGGCTTGATTGGAGGGAGCGGCAGCTTGCGCCTTGCGCAAGGCACTTAAGCTCGGGAGCGCATTGCCCGTGCGACTGTGCAGGTCGGCGAGTACGAGGTGTGCATTGGAGCTTTGAGGGTTGACCGCCACAGCCTTTTCGGCACGATCGCGGGCTTGCTCAAAATCTTTGAGTTCCAAGTACCAACGTGCGGCCAGTAGTAGACTTTGCTCGTCTACGGGGCGCGCTTGCTCGAAGGCGAGCAACTCGGCTGTGGCTGCTTCGATTCCAGTGGTTGCCAGGCGAAAGCGGATGCGATCGTCCCAGATCTGAAGCGGGTTATCGCCGGGGAGTTCGAGTGCTTTTTCCAGGGCACTCCAGCCTTCCGCGAGCAGCGCGGGCTGGTCGAGGGCCACGCGTTGGCTGGTGGGTGTTTGCAGGGTGGCTAGGATGGTCTGCGCCAGCAGACGCCAGTGGTTGGCCACGTCGGGCTGTTGCAACGTCTTCACACGCGCCTCAGAAATGGCTTCCGCATAACTACCCGACCCGAGGGCGAGCGAAATCGATAGCTCTGAAAAGGGGAAGATCGATTCCGAGATGCCAGCTAAGCGCTTTAATTCTTCTTGAGCTTGGTCAAAGCGTCCTACTTTTCTGAGTTCACCGACCAATTGCATGATGGTCCGGACCCGGTTGTCGCCATCGCGGAGCGCTCGGCGATAAAGCTGAATCGCGTCATCGGAAAGGCCTTGGCCGGAGGCGATCTGGCCACCCAAGGCGGCGGCGCGTCCCCAGCGGGGACGGCGCACATCGATTTCACGGAAGAGTTTCGAGGCTTGTTCCAGCAACTGAGGTTTCTGAGTGACCGCATAATCATTTAACAATTGCTCAGCCTCGATCAATCTCCAGTGGGTACCCTCCTCAGCACCTTCGATATCAGCACCTTCGATGGCGCGGATCTGCTTCGTCCAGATGGTCAACTCCGACAACAGCTGCTCTTTGTCTTGGGGTTGTTTGGCGATGCTCATATTGACGATGCTCGCCAGGGTCATCAAGGCTTCGATATCGAGTGCCTCGCGAGGGACGAGTTTCAGAATGCGATAGGCATCTTCGGTTGAGCCCGCTTTGAGAGCGATGTTGGCGGCTAAGTTGGCGACCCGCAGTTTGTCGCCGGTCAACGTCGGAATGGCCCCTTCGAGCAACGCGATGGCAGCCACGGAATCTCCGGCAGCCGCCAGCACGCTGGCCTTGGCCATGATTGCCGAGGCAAGGTCGAGGGGTGTCCCGGAGATGCGGGCGATTTCGTCGAGTCTTTGCAGGCACTTGTCCGCACTTTCCGTCCGACCTTCGGCGGCGAGGTTGGTGGCGGCGAAGATCTGCACGTCGAGCACGTTGGGGTAACGCATGGCCAACTCTTCCATACGATCGAGTCGAGAGGCTCCCGATTCGGGGCTGGCCTCCTCGGTTGTCGATGTTGATGTCGATGTTGATGCCGAAATCGAGGTCATAGCATATTCGAGCAGTTCCAAACGCCACAATTCGAGTTGACCCTGTTGTTCCAGGGGAGTGCTGGCGTAGCGACGGCGGGCTTCGTTGATGGCGTTGCTTACCGCCTGCCGGTCCGCTTGTTGTTGCGGCTTGGCCGCTTCACCGAAGGCGGTCAAGCGAGCTATTTCAATGGCTGCCGAGAACGATCCATCATCGAGCGTTTGCAGTTGTTGGGTGGCCCGGTCGGCTGCGCCGGCATTTTTCCAAGCTTCGGCTGCTTGGCGTCGCAACAATTGATTGTTTGGCATGAGGGCGATGCAGCGATCCAAAACTTGTCCCATCATGTCCCACAGCTGCTGTTGCTTGTAGCATTCCGCGAGCAAGCTTCCGGCTCGCACACGCTGCGCGTCAGCGATCATCTGCGGATCGGCAAAGGCCCGTTCGGCAAAAGGGGTGGCGACGCGGTAGTCCTGGGTCAGGAGGGCAACTTGGCATTGGAGCACCAGCGCTTCCCAAGCGGCGGCTTCGAGTCGTTGATCGATGGCCTGCTTGGCGGCAGAGCTAAGCGAAACACCCAAGGGGCCGTCCAAGCGTTTTCGCTGCAGCGCAATGACTCTTTCGAATTCCGCAAGCTGTTCGCGGGCGGCATCGACGTTCTGTTCGCTGACGTAACCCATGGCGAGCAGGCCGATGAGCTCCAGACTCTCAGTGATGCGTTGTGAGCCGGTGGACCAGACCTCGATGGCGGAGGGGTCACCAGTGGCTAGTAACAGTTGTCCAAAGCGGACGTAAGTCGCTTCACGTTGTTCTCGGCTGAGGCGGTCCGAATCGCAGGCAAGCAGTTTTTCATACAGCGTCTTGGCTGGGTCGACTTCTCCGTTTTGCGTTAGCAGGCGGCACGCTTCGAGGCAAAGAGTCCAGTCCCAGAAGAGTAAGGCCCGTTGATCTGCGACGCCGGGGAGCGAGGTAGAAGAGGCGAGCGTTTCCAAAATCTCCCCTTCCTTTGCCGCTGTGGCTGAAGAGGAACCGGTGGTTTGATTGGCAAACTCGGCCTGAATGCGGAGGATGGCCGATTCGTGGGCAGCCAGGAGCAAGGTGGCAGCTGCGGGAGGTGTTTTGATGGTGAGATAGGCATAGGCAATCAACTGCGCTCGGCCGCTAGAGGTCTGCGTTTTCAGGCGTTCGACCACCCCTTCTACCCGCTGTTTGACCAGCTCCCTATCGGCGGGTTGGCCGGGAGCGTTGAAGAATTCTGGCTGAGAGGCGTAGGCTGCAACCAAGCTGGCGGCCAGTTCCAGATCGTTGGGGTTGGCCTCCAGCGCCAGAAATAGGACTTCTCCCACGGGTTGATTAACGAACCACTTCCAGTAGTCGGTCTCGGCAGCAAACTGCTTGGAATCGCGTTGTTGGAATTGATTGCCAGTTTGTTGTGCCAGGAGGGTCTGTGCAAGCCATTTGGAGGCTTGGGGATCACGCGGGGGGGCGTCGAGCTTGAGAACCTGATTCTCTGCCTCGATGGCCCCAATTCGGCCCAGTTGCAGCAAACGATCGATCAATTTCTCCCGCAGTTCCTCGCGTTTCTCCGCATAAAGCGAGTCTTCTCCACAGGCGGCTAGTGCAAGGGACAATCTGCGGCGGGCGTTGTCCCGTTCGGCAGCGGTCGTGGCCGAGTCGTTTTCTAGCAACGCCAGCTTAATCAAACTGGGGACATCGTTGGGTACGAGTTGGACGTAACGATTCAGCCACTTGAGCTCAGCCTGCGAATCGCCAGCAGCAGCTGCGGTTTCGGCTTGTTTCAGTAGACCTTGGCTCAAACGGTTCGATTGCCAAACGTAAACGATCGACAGCAGGCCACCGCCGATGACAACGACCACCAGCGTTTTCAGAAGCAACGCAGTGTTCCATTCCCAGCTGACGCGGCGATCGTTTCGCGGGTGGCGTTCGACGGCGTCCAACACCGCTGGTCGCGGGTCCGAAGCGGTAGCTTCCTTGGCTGGAATGGAATCCAGCCCAGTGTCATCAGTGACGGGGGTGTTCATGGGGAATGGTGGGAAGGGTGACGGGATGGGAGGGGGTTATTCGATTTTGGCGGTGTAGCGATAATCGCCGTAGCGGTAGGCATATTCATGGGAGGGGACACCACTAAAAACGGTGCCGATGATGTTCGCCCCGGCGGCGGCGAGTCGACGATGGGTTCGGGTAACGTGGTCGGTGCGACTGACGTCGCGCATAGCGCACAGGAGGGTGACATCGCCAGCAGAGGCGACCGCCATCGATTCGGGGGCGGGGAGGACGGGGGCCGTATCGATCACGATGTAGCGATACCGTCCAACCACTTGTTCAAACAGTCTTTCGACATTCTTTTTGGTGAGCAGGTTGTGTGGATTGGCATCCAGTCTTCCCGCTGGCAGCACATGCACAAAATCACCCAGGCTAGTGTCGATCGACTCGTCCAGGGTTGCTTTGCCGGCCAGGAGCTTGCACAGACCGGGGCCGATCTCCAAGCCGAAGAGGTCATGTTGATCGGGGCTGCGAAGGTCGGCATCGATTAGGAGCACGGTGGTTTCGGAAGCTTTGGCCAAGGAGATGGCCAACTGCGAGGCAACGCTACTTTTGCCTTCGGCCGACATCGCGCTGGTAACGACGATGGTGCGGACGCCGTCGAGCTTAAACAATAAGTTCGCGCGGAGGGCATCGACACTTTCTTCGAATAAGCGGTGGCCGCGAGTCGATTTCGAACCCCCGGGAACGCGGGCGATTTCACCCACGACCGGTGCCAGTTCATTGCTTTCCAGACTTTTGGCGGAGGTGATGCGCTTCAGCCGAAACTCGAGGAAGACAGCGAGGGCAAAAGGGATAAAGAAGCCAGCGGCAGAAGCCATACCGATTTTCTTTAGAGGAATTTCCTCAACGGGCCAGGCGGGGCGGGAGGCAGCCGCCATGGTGGTGACGCCCGCGCCGCGTCCCCGTTCGGTCTTCATGATTGCCAGGCGTTCATTGAGCTGCTGGAGAATCTCCTGGGCTTGGGCATAGTCCTCCTGTGCGAAGAAAATTTCAGCGGTTTCGCCACCGAGTTTTTCCAAGCGAGATTTCTCTTCCTCGTAATCCTCTTGAAAGGCCAAGCGTTTGGCGCGCAAATTGATCAAGTCAAAATTGATTGCTTGGATTTCGGACTCGTGTTTCGCAGCACTTCGCTGTCTGGCTAATTCGGCGAGTGTAACTTCAGCCGACTGGGTGGCTTCCGCTACGGCGACTTTGAGTTTGGCTTCGGCTTCCGCAGCCTCTTGTTTTAGCGTCTTATAACGGCTGGCGTACAGGTTTTGCTGTTCGCGAAATTCCATGGAACGGATTTTCGTTTCCAGGTCGTCCAGCTTTTGTTGCAGGTCTTCCACCTCGGGATCGATGTCGACGTACTTCTGCAGTTCCAATGCGTCGGGCTTAGTGACGGGAACACCGTCAGCATCGGCGACCTGGGCATTGAAGATTTGCAGACGAGCCTCCAGGACCGCTTCTTCCGCTTCGAGACCAGCCAATACGTTGCGAACCTGGATCAATTTGGAGGAGTCGCTTTCGATGGAACTCGATTCCTTAAATGGATCGTAACCATTGGCCGATTTCGTAAGGTCGGAGATATTCTGCCGCAAGCTCTCGACATTCCGCTTCCATGATTCGATCGGACCCTGCAGCCACTTCTCGATATTGGCCATGCGATCGTCATCGCGGTCGCGGCGAACCTCGAGATAGGCTTCGGCGATGGCATTGCACACGTCGCGTGCCATATCGGGGTCATTGTGCTGGTAAGAAATGGTGAGCAAGTTGTCTGTACCCGCATTGCCAATCTTAAGATTGTTGCGAATTTGGCGTTCGGGCTGAAGCGGATCGGTTGCGGAAAAGGCAGCTTTCAGGGCTGGATTAGCCAAAACGGGACTGAGCACTATCGCGTGGGTGATCAGTTGCCGCTCGCTTTTGGCTAAATCACGAGCATTCGTGCTCATTGATTGAGACAAAACATAATCGCGATTGGCCTCCATGAGATAAGTGGCTTCGTAGACTGGCACAAACTTGTACCAGACAACCAGTCCAAACAGGGCGGCGAACATCGTACCGGCCGGGACAACCCATCCCCAATGGGAGCGGAAGGCAACCCAAAGTAGCCATGGGTCAAAGGCTGGATTTTGTTGGGGCTGATGCGGGCGGAGAGTGGCGGGATTTTCGTTGAGATTCATGGTGCGAGCTGATTTTACGGACTTGGACATTTTAATTGATAAATCAATCGCCTGAGCGATCCCCTCATTTTAGTCGCATTGGAAATTAAAGCGCGGTTCCAGCAATCATTAGTTCAGGTGGCGTGTGATTTTTGAGTGGATCGTTCACTCCTTGCGGATTAAGGAGTTTGGGAGGTATGGGGCGGCAGTCCCCCCGTCGCCAGCCGACGCTGGATCATGGCGATTTCCAGCGGTCGGTAGAGCTCCTCCCAGTAGCGTTTGACACCGAAGAGCATTAGCGCACCGGCACCGATCATCAAAATGCCCAAAAAGTCGTGGGCAAAATGGGCCCAGCGTGGACTGAGGGTGTGATAGGCAAGTCCGGTTCCGGTTACCCGCAGCACATTGACTAAGATGGCGATCGGAATGCAACTGGCCACGATGACCAGCCGATCGAGCCAGGTGCGATTGGAGAGGACAGCAAAGAAAAAGCCCATGGCGACCATTCCCATAAAAATCCGCAAACCCGAGCAAGCCTCTTCCACCATCAACTGCTGCTCGCCGAGCCAAATGGTGTTGCCTTCGGGAATGGCAGCGAAGCCAAGGGTCTGCAGCGCACCGGTACTGAGTGTGGTGGCGACCCCCTGGAGTTTGAAGCTAAGCAAGGACTCGGCCCGAAAGGGCATCGGGGTGAGCATGATCAAAAAGACGATGGCCGGAAGTGCCCACCACATGACTTTGCGGCCAGCCAGTAGCCAAGCCATCCCCGCCAACCAAGGGACAATGGACCAACCGTCCAAAAAATCCATATAGGCGATGCGACCGACGACACGCAGCACAATCGCCAACAGCATCAAGCCGATACCAGCCCAGCCCACCGAGATCGCAGCGGCGGGTAGCGTATCCCGTCGCAAGTAAAGCAGCAGAATTCCGAGGGGAATGACAATGTAGCCGTGAGAATAGTCGGGTTCATTCCGCCATTGATCTTCCATCCATAAGAAGGTTGGCCAGTAAGCCCAAACCGTTAGCAAGCCGAGGGAGGAGAGGATAATCCACCAAGCTCGCTTGGAGAGTAGCACCGCCGGTTGGACGACCGCAGGGGAAGGTGGTGCGGCGGGGGCAGTTTTCCGCGCGAGAGCCGCCTTGGTTGCCTGGGCGGGATAATTCTTTTTGGCGGGTTTTTTTTTCGGCATTTACTTACTTCCGAGCATTAGTGACAATGCTTCCTCGAAAGGGCTGACCTGGATCGGCGAAAAGTCAAGGATCATTATGTATGGACTTCGTTCCCGTGGGCGACTGCCGGCTGGGAATTGTCCTATAGTTTTGCATATCTTCGCCTATCCGAAGTGACTAGTTTCATCGTAGAAATACTCAGGGTCAACCCCCACGGTCCCCAGAAACCCCACAATTGTCTGTGGGTAAAAATATCTAGCGGGTGGTTGGATGTACCCCAGTCGATGCTGCTGGCTGGGGGGGGGCCGCTAAGCGTTTTTAAGGAGGTTTTCACCGGTATTAAAGGTCCAGAGAGTGTCCAAGCCCGAGAAGCTCCCTAACCCAACGAAATGGGCTGTCAGGCATCAGCCACCGAGTGGACAGCCGGTCGACGTTTCCGTCGAACGCCCTTTTTTGTTAGCTGGCTCCGCCCCCTGCTGCGACCTGCAATTGGGGCGTTCAGCCCCCTGGATCGCCTATTTTTTCTCTTTGGGGAGGGAGGGAGTGGAGGTATGGCCGTTAGACAAGCAGGCGCAAGCGCTGTGGGGCTGCGTCGTGCCGGCGGTGCCACTGCCCTGCTGTGGCTCGACCATCACCTTTTCGCGGATGTTGGGCAAGTTAGGCAATGACTTAGCCACTCGCGAACCAAAGGAGTCCAGGCCGCCAGAGGTTTGGCCCATTATCAAGATTGACACGCCGGAGGCATCCGCGCGGGTCCTGCTGAATCAGCCGGTCACGACGCTCGGTTCTGAGTTGCCGAGCTTAGTGCGTGTCCCCAACTCGCCTCTGGCTCCTTGCCAAGTGGTGTTTATGTGGAGCGATCCCGAGTTGACGGTGATCTACATTCCGCGGGCTGGCTCAACGAGTGGAGTTCAGCAGCTTGTGATGCGGGTAGGCGAGGAGCTTAAAAACAAAAATTTGCGCATTGCATTCCAAGCCATTAAAGAAGCCACCGCGGTGGAGCGGCTGCCGAACGACGCAGGGATCGTAAGCGGCTTGGATTATGAGCAAGTGTTTCGCAAGCATGCCGAAAAGCTGCGCGATACGTTTAGTTGCCGTCAATCCCTTCGCGACCGTCGAAGGCGGCTATGGATCTGTGCTTTTTCGGCCATTTTTAGTGTTATTGCCGTGGTACTTACGTATTTGTTGCTGAGTAAAGTAGTACCCTTCATGTGACGGTGACAAGGACGGGGGTGCGTCTTGTCGACGGATGGGAGAGTGCTGTGGCGTATACTAAAAATGTTATAGAGGATGGTGGTGTAGGGATGTGGCTGATGGCAAATTATTCGTGGATCGCTCCGTCGATCAGTTTGTTTTGGCTATATAAATTCTGATAGACAATGGCTGTTGTTGCCTTGGGTTTACGATAGATGAACCACCGCGAGCCTGAAGGAGGCGACTCGACTCGCAACAATTAAGGAAAATGCGGTTGAGAGAGCAGCTAAATCTTCTTTACGAACAACTTCGCGAGTCCTCTGACTCCGAGCGGCGACAGGAGTTGGTGTCGTCGGCAATCCGCCAGGGAATCAGCCTGGTAGTGATTCAACAAATGCTCGACCAGTTGGAGCAGCTAGAGCAGATGGAGCAAGCGCGGGCTGTGCCGGCCCCCAAATTTCGAGGCTGGCATCGCTTGCAAGCCTATTGCCGCAAGTTGTATCAACGGACGCCACCGCATGACCGTCACAATTGACCTGCTAGCTGGCGCAAACATTGCCTAACCGGCTAATTCGGAGATGGGGTTTGTGGTTCTCTTTGTGGAAAAAAAGCTAGGGTTTAACTCGTGGCCTGGTGACGGTCATCATGCCCAAAGGTTCTCGCAAGGGTCCACGAGTGAGCTCAAGCAACTTACAGAGCTGTCAAGCTTTGACAATGGCCACCACGTTCAAGGAACGCGAAGAGGCCTTTCGATTAACACATGATGCCTACGTAGAGGCGGAACTGGGAAGTCCCGTTCCCAGCGGGTTGCGGGTCACTCCGTATCAACTGCTGCCGGAGAGCCGGATCTTCTTAAGTCGCGTAGAGGGGCAGCTGTTTGCGACGGTGACCTTGATACCCGACAGCGAGCGCGGCCTGCCGATGGAATCGATCTATCCGCGCGAGCTCGAGCTGCTCCGTGACCAGGGCTATTGGGTCGCTGAGGTAGGTTGTCTGGCAGACCGTCGCAAAGACCCACGCCGCTTCATTGGAAATTTCTGTGAACTCACGCGGTTGATGGCTCAGTACGCGCATGGCCGGGGGATGGATGGCTTTGTCGTGGCTTGCCACCCTCGGCACGCCAAATTCTATAAGTCCTTTATGTGTTTCGAAGAGATCGGCGGAGTGGTCGACTATCCGTTGGTGAAGAACCGGCCGGCGGTGGCGCTCTTCTTGAATTTTGCCGCGGCCCGCGATCGGGTGCCAGAAACATACAATAGCTTTTTCGACCATCGTTATTCAACGGAAGAGCTACTGAGTGAACGTGGGAGGATGCCCAGCGAGCAAGTTAACTACTTTGGTCAGTTCACAGCCAGCGATCAGCCGCTTGACCGTGGCCTTACGGCCACGGCATCGGCTGTGTCGGCCTCCGGCCTTTGAGTTCAATGGGAGGCTTGACCGTGGCCTTACGGCCACGGCATTGGCTGTGTCGGCCTCTGGCCTGCATGGGAACTGTGCTGAATAAGGGCTCAATGGGGAGCTGGACTGGGAAAAACTGCATGGAAGCTGCGCTTAAGAAAACAGAATGGGATCTGTGCTTAAGAAAGCAGAATGGAAGTTGGTCTTAAGAAAGCAGAATGGAAGTTGGTCTTAAGAAAGCAGAATTGAATCTGTGCTTAAGAAAGCAGAATGGAAGTTGGTCTTAAGAAAGCAGAATGGAATTTGATCTTAAGAAAGTACAAGCTGTGCTGAAGAAAACAGCATAGGATTTGCTCTTAGGAGCCCTAAATGGAGAATATGCAGCAGAGGTTTTTAGGCCAGAGGCCGACAGAGGAACTGCCGGTGGCGTGAGCCACCGGTGTGGTCTGGTTGCATGGGAGCCCAGGGGGCGACACAGGGTTTACTGGCT
>JBGSHW010000090.1:0-25694 GCA_041751975.1 Pirellulaceae bacterium | reverse complement strand
ACCAAAATCGAAAACACGATCATCAACCAGGCTGGCAGGTGATCTGGGAAGGCTGGAAAGAACTTCTACCAATGGTCATAGGTTACGACGTCGCAAAAGCAAAGTACTACAAAAAATGTGGCTAAACCTAAGCGTTAGCCTGGGGTGCAGCTTGTCCGGGTCCCGAAGGGGTCCGGCAAGCGGAACCCCAGGTTGGCGGGAAAATACGGCGAGCGGCATTGACTGTGTCGGCCTCTGGCCTTTGGGTCCAATGATGGCCTGACCGTGGCCTCACGGCCACGGCATTGGCTGTGTCGGCCTCTGGCCTTTGGGTCCAATGGGGCTTGACCGTGGCCTCACGGCCACGGCATTGGCTGTGTCGGCCTCTGGCCTGCATGGAGCTGGACTGAAGAAAGCTTAATGGAAGCTGTGCTTAAGAAAGCTTAATGGGAGTTGCGCTTAAGAGCCCCCAATGGACATTCTGCAGCAGTGGTTTTTAGGCCAGAGGCCGACAGAGGAACTGCCGGTGGCGTGAGCCACCGGTGTGGTCTGGTTGCATCGGAGCCCAGCGGGCGACACAGGGGTTTACTGGCTGCGCATTACTTAGAAATTGGCTGTGTTTTGGCTGTGTCGGCCTCCGGCCTTTGGGTCCAATGGGGCTTGACCGTGGCCTTACGGCCACGGCATTGGCTGTGTCGGCCCCTGGCCTTTGGAGCTGGACTGAAGAAAGCTTAATGGAAGCTGTGTTTAAGAAAGCAGAATGGGAGTTGGGCTCAAGAGACCTGAATGGACATTCTGCAGCAGAGGTTTTTAGGCCAGAGGCCGACAGAGGAACTGCCGGTGGCGTAAGCCACCGGTTTTGGGCTGGTTGCATCGGAGCCCAGCGGGCGACACAGGGTTTACTGGCTGCGCATTACTTAGAAATTGGCTGTGTTTTGGCTGTGTCGGCCTCTGGCCTTTAGGTCCAATGGTGGCTTGACCGTGGCCTTACGGCCACGGCATTGGCTGTGTCGGCCTCTGGCCTTTGGGTCCAATGATGGCTTGACCGTGGCCTTACGGCCACGGCATTGGCTGTGTCGGCCTCTGGCCTTTGGAGCTGAACTGCAGAAAGCTTAATGGAAGCTGTGCCTAAGAAAGCAGAATGGGAGTTGGGCTTAAGAGCCCTCAATGGACATTCTGCAGCAGAGGTTTTTAGGCCAGAGGCCGACATAGGAACTGCCGGTGGCGTGAGCCACCGGTGTGGTCTGGTTGCATCGGAGCCCAGCGGGCGACACAGGGGTTTACTGGCTGCGCATTACTTAGAAATTGGCTGTGTCGGCCTCTGGCCTTTGGAGCCTATGATGGCTTGACCGTGGCCTCACAGCCACGGCATTGACTGTGTCGGCCTCTGGCCTTTAGGTCCAATGGTGGCTTGACCGGGGTAAACGGGAAGAGGGGCTGGCTATAGATCAAAACGGAAGAGACGATGAACCGTTCGAACGAGCTGCTGATAAGGGGTCTGATAACCAACCTGAATTTTGGCAATGCCGCGCAGTCCCATGGTGTGAGGCTGATCTAAACCGGATAGCTCGACGTGCGCTGCAAACGTCGCGGCACTGGGGGAGGCCTTGCCGGCACCCGCAGCCTCGCCGTCACCGAGCGCTTGACTACTGGCAACCGGCTTGGTCTCAATGCTGCCGCCATAGGGTATCGTTAACACAGGGGAAACACTCTGCACATTCTGACGCGTTACCGACGCTATCGTACCACGCAGCTTCGCTCCAGCCAACGATTCCAATTGCAGACGGACCCCTTGCCCGGGCTCGACGCGACGAATGTCCGACTGATCAATGCTGAGCTTGGCCTGCAATTGACCGGGATCTCCTATGCGACACAACACCTCTCCGCGCCTGAGAAAACGCGGTCCGTCGTTGGCAACCATCGTCCAACCACTGAATCGCTCCAAATCGAAGGCTCCCACTGACCCAGGTTCTATCCAATTCGGAAAGACCACCCCCGCTCGCGTGGCTCGCAGGGTGAGCTGGGACATGCGTTGGTTCAATTCATCCAGCGTTGCCAACTTCGAGGTGAGTCGCGCCTGCAGCCCCTGCCGCTCGCGCAGGTCCTCTGGGCTGGGGTGGGGCACGTGACGCAACATTTCTAATTGTCGCCTCGAGCCCGCCAGCTCTCCCTCGATCGAAGTGATTTGCATTTCAAGATCGAGATTGCGCTGCACCCCCAAAACCTGCCCTACCATGACCCATTGCCCCGGTTTGACCAACAATTTCTCAAGTACACAATCTTGTTGGACGTAAATCGTATGGAGCCCTTGCGGCTCGACCACAAAGGGAGCATGCACCGTGGCGGGCATCGGCAGACTGAAAAAACCTATGATCAATAGTGCCATTACAACCAACGCAACCGCCGGACGCCGCGCGCTTAAGCGATGGCGGCTAGATGGGTGCCTGAGGAATTTAACTAAGGAGACGAGCGGCATGGCGAGCAAGATCAACCAAGAATAGGCACTTAACGTCTTGGCCATCCATTCCAAGCCGACGCTGCGAAAAAATCCGGTGAGCACGAAGGCGATGCCGTAGATCAACACAAATCGATAGGCGTAAGCAGCCAGTCCATACCCAACCAGCCAACGCCGCGTGGCAGCGGAGGCGTTTTCCTCAATCGCTTCGTCAACCCCAAGCCCCAATTTGAAGCATGCACTGCGAAGCATGGCGGTGGCCCGCTGCTGCAGATTGGGAAGCTCAAGCAGGTCACTGAAAATGAAATAGCCATCGTACTTCATCAACGGATTGGCATTAAAAACAAAGGAGCTGACCGAACAGGTTACCATTACGTTCAACGCTGTGTACTGAATCCATCCAGGATGGCTGTACCACCACACAAATGTAGCTACCGCAGCCAAGCAGAGCTCCACGTACATTCCCGCCGCCGCAATGGCCGCTCGCTGCCATTTATCAGGAATCTTCCACGCTCCGGAAGTATTCACATACAGGGTGGGCATGAAGATCAAAATCATAACCCCTAACTCTTGGCAGCGACCACCGTACTTGGTGTAAACGATGCCGTGTCCTAACTCATGCAAGGTCTTGGTGACTAACAATACCAGGCCAACTGCCAACCAGTTCTTGGGCGAAAAGAATTCCTGGAAACGGGGCAAGCGCTCCTGAAACTCTTGAAAATTCATGGCGAGCACCAGGACCGCGGCAAGCATCAGTCCCAGGTTGATCCAGATCATCCAAGCCGAAAAAAACCAGCTGATCTTTGGCGTCAGCCACCGCAAAAACCGCTCGGGATTGATGCCGCGAAACCGCACCGCAAGCAAACTCTTGAGCTTGCCGAAGCGCTTTGTCCATTTTTTCTTGTTCGCGCGATGTAGCAGATAACGTCCCACATCGCTGCTGGAAACTTCAACCAAACCTTGCTGATGAAACTGGACTAAATACCTCTCTATGTCCTGATACTCGATCTGACAAGGAGCGAATTTCTCTTGAAAAAGGAGTTTGATGTCGTGGGCGGAACGCTTGCCATCGAGCCAATCGAGCAACGCAAATTCCTGTGGGTTCATGCGTTGGTATTCCAGCGCAACGGGATCACCGACCACCACGGTCTGCTGACCCCGTATATCTTGCTCCACCACCTCGAGATCGAGGCGTTTGGCGATCGGTAATGGTCGACTTGGACTGGCTTGCATGATAAGCGTTACCTAAATTGCCGTTGGAAGTTGCCTCTTGAGCTGCAAAGGGCTAGTTGCCGCCGGTTCTTTTTACTGTTTGTATCTTGTGCCCGGATTTCCAGGCATGTTTAGTTTCGAGTCTTGTGCGTAATGAAGAGCAGATGGAGGTTGGTTTACTGGTCTGAAGAGAGGCAGGAGCCTCTAGTCAGTGCGTTCCGAGGCAGAGCCTCGGAACGAGTGTGTAAGAGAGGCAGGAGCCTCTAGGCAGTGCGTTCCAAGGCAGAGCCTCGGAACGAGTGTGTAAGAGAGGCAGGAGCCTCTAGGCAGTGCGTTCCAAGGCAGAGCCTCGGAACGAGCGTAAGAGAGGCAGGAGCCTCCAGTCAGTGCGTTCCGAGGCAGAGCCTCGGAACGAGTGTGTAAGAACGAGTGTAAGAGAGGCAGGAGCCTCTAGTCAGTCGTTCCAAGGCAGAGCCTCGGAACGAGTGTAAGAGAGGCAGGAGCCTCCAGTCAGTGCGTTCCGAGGCAGAGCCTCGGAACGAGCCGGTGCACTTGAACTTGAACTTGAACTCAGATCTCAAACTTTAATCTCAAATCTCAAATCTCAAACTTTAATCTCAAATCTCAAATCTCAAATCTCAGATTTCAGATTTCAGATTTCAGATTTCAGATTTCAGATCTCCTTAACTCTTTTACCAATCCACTCGCCCCCTTTTATTCGGTGATAATTGCGGTGCGCTCCGCGGCCCTGATAGGCCGCTTAGGGAGGAATGCAATGCATGGTTGGGAGTGAACATCACCTCGCCTGACATCCCCGGTCGTATCCGCCAATGCGAACGCCCCTTGGCGTCGATGAGCTGAACGTTTTCGAATCGCGCCTGCGCGTAATAGTTCTGACTGTCGAGATTGTTCGGAATGATTTGATCGAACTGCAGGCCCGCAATAGCTAGTTGATCTTGACCGCAATGGAAGACCGCTTCCGCAACGAAATTGGCGATTTGGTGCGGAGCGACTTTGCGCATATCCAACTCCACTCGGAAGATCAGCGTATCCACTCGAATCAGGCGGAGGATCGGTTCGCCCGGGCGCACAAATTCCCCCGGGAACTTCAGTTGCTCGCTGACGATACCCTTAAAAGGAGAGGAAATGTCGGCAGCCTCGAGCTGCAGACGCGCCAACTTCAATTGTTCGGCCTTGATGGCCGCTTCCACTAGTTCCTGGCGATGGCGCGCCGTCGCAGCTGCCAACATAGCTTGTTTGTCGCGCACATCCATCTGCAAGCGAAATGATTCCAGTTCCGACTGGTGCTTTAGCTTTAACATCGACTCGTACGTGGCTTCGACTTTGGCCAACTGAGCTTCAGCCGTGCGGATGGTTGAATCGTCGTTGACAATCTCAGTGGCTTTCAGCAGCTCCTGCTCCGCCAAGGCATACCGCGCGGAGAGCTCGTTCGAATCGAGCGAGACCACAATCTGCCTCGCCTGGACATCGGTTCCCGGTGAGGCTGACAGGCTTGAAATGACCCCTTCATGCTTGGCGGTCAGTTCTACTTTTTCCAATGGCAAAACGGCGCCCCAAAACCTGAGCGTGTCATCGGAGGAAGGTGTGGAGTCCGCAGTTGGGCTGGAAACAAACGCGTCCGCGTTGCCCTGGCCCCGCAGCAAACCGGGAAGTAGGAATAGCAGAACCAAACCCGCAAGCAGACGGGTGGTACGGGGCAACGCTTCTGTCCAACGGGTTGCAATCAACCGAGGTATTTGAAACATGTGCGGTGGAGCCAATCGAGGAATTCATAGGAAAGGGAATAGCCGAGCGAGTGTTTGCCGGCGTGAATGTGCGCGACAACTTCTGTCCCGGGCTTGACTGCCTGTAGCCAGGAATTGTGGTCCGTGGCCTGGGCTTGCAGATCGGCATAGACACGTAAGACACTGCCTGCTTGGTTATCTGGGTTGGTGGTCTCGGCAATGTGCCGTACGTGTGCAAATCGCTTTTGAGTTGGATCGGAGGCCAATACGAATTCGACCAGCAACGGCTGGCTGGCGTCGCGAGCTGCGATTGCCCGATGGAGATATCCGGTCAATTTATCGGGAACCTGTAGTTCTAGCTCCCATGGCCCACTGTCGTTTGCGATCGTCAACAGATGTTGTCCCGGTTCGACGGGGCGGCGTCCGAGTCGTTGCGACAAATCCCAGGTTATCACCCGGCCTGCCTGGGGACTAACCACGTTGAGTCGGCTCCGCTTGAGGGCCACGAGCGCCGTTTGTTTCTCAAGCGATTGGAGTCGCTCTTGCAAGGCAACTCGTTCTTTGCGGAGCGTGCGACTGGCGGCATCGGTCGCATCCGAAACTGAGTTGAGTTGATCGTGGATGCCGAGCAGGCTTTGTTGGGTCTCGCGATACTCACCTTGAATTTTTTGAAATTCCAGTTCGATATCGGGATTGGTTAAATCGAGTAGAGGAGTCCCTGCATCGACAATCGCTCCATCGGCAACATGCACCGACGCCACGGTGCCGGGAACTTCGGCGTAGATCCGTCCGCGAATGGCGGGCTGGACAATACCATGCGACCGTACCTTCAGATCCGTGGGGAAAAAGCCGAGCAGGGCGAAGGTGATTAGAACTAACGCACTGGTAAGCAACGCCCGCTGACGATGGTGCCCTTGGTACAGTCCAAGCACGTTACCCGCCGCCAGCCAAAGTGGAAGCAAGGGTATGCGCGAAAAATGACGCGCGTTGTGCAATGCATTAGCCACGATCGGCTCCGCCTCACTCCAGGCGGCCGACAATTCGCTGCGGCCGATTTCCTGTGCAAGTCCCTCGACCGACAAGATGGCCACCAGGGAACCGCGACGTTCACCGGGATCCACAATGGAGGATGCCAGATTGTCTCGCTCCGGTTTGTATTCACCATCGGCGTAGATGGGAAGTAACGCTACGGAACTGGCTTCGGTCGCTTCAAAGTAGGCGTTGACTGCCAACGTCATTTCGCCGTTGAGCTCATCCGTTTGTTCAGGTATCCACCAACAAGTACCGCTGCTCGCGGCGTGTTGACAGAGATTCTTCAAGGCGATGACGACCGGGGAACGGGTATCAAAGGTTTCTATACCGGATAATGCTACGATCGGACACCGCGCACCACTGACCAAGGCAAGGCCAACACGCCCCGAGCCAAAATAGTTTTTCAGCTCGTTCACGACGTTGTAAGCAACCGCATCCATTTTTAAACCACGACCCACCACCCTGGCTAGCTGAAGCAACTGACTATGACGGGACGGCAACTCACCTCCATGAGCGACGACGTGGAGTGCTGCGGTGGCTGAAGGGACGGTTTCAATGCGGGGGAGCGTAGGGGTATCCGCCTTGGTAGTGGAAGCTTGGGGAAGGACGCGCGTCCACTTTTGCTGCAGTGCTTGGCCCCTCGACCGTTCGACCGCTTCCTCCAACCCAATCTCAAGCGCGCTGGCCAGCTGTTGCGTTACGCGTGCATGCGCGCTGTCGAAGGGTTCCGTCGTGTCGATCCACAGTGAGATTACCGCTTTGACTTTATCTGCTATGCAAAGCGGAAGGAGCAGCAATTGAAGTGCGGCGGCTTCGAGGGTCGCGCACGTCGTGGCAGGCTGTGGATGGACTGGCGCATGAGTGATGCGACGGGTCTGGCAGACCGTCCTCAAGTGGGAGGCAATATCCAACTGGAGTGTCTCACGATTAACCACCGAATGATGTGAGGCAGGTACGTGCCCCATCAGCGTTGCACTGCCGCTGGGCGAGAGCATCCAATAGGCGGCATCGCGATTCTCAAAGGCCGCGCGGCAGAGATGAAACGCTTTTTCAAGATAGTCTGCTGGTTCCAGCGTCTGCTCACGCAACCGCGTAACGTTGGCAACCGCTAGCAGTGCATGCTCGAGTCGCGAAGTAGCAAGCATCTCTTAGTGCTCCTTTGTCGACCTAGTGCATGGGTTGTTAGGGGAATGGATCATGCCGTAGTGGATCTTGCTAAAGATCCTCTGGCGTAGTGGATCTTGCTAAAGATCCCGATGTGGTGTTCGGATCTTTGGCAAGATCCACTACGGGTGATGGCTTACGAGAGGACATCGAGCAGGGGGTCGAGCCCCATCTCGCGGAATGACTTTAGCTTGTGCTTTTCAAACATGAGCTGAGCGGCTCGGGCGTCTCGCTGCCGCCGCTCAAGACGGCGCTGTGCGGTGTAAAGAGCTCGAGGGATTGCAGCCTGAGCGAGTCTAGCTCGCAAATTGCGCGCGTGTTCGCTGCCGTAGGCTGAATCCATGATTTCGTCATCTGCGGCCAAATACTGACGGTAGGAGCCAGGATCCCCCTGGCGGGCGCAGCGACCAATCAACTGTTGATCGGCGCGGCTCGAATCGTGAAGTTCACTCATGATGACATGCAGCCCGCCAGCCTCGCGAACTTCGAGGGCGAGTTTAATGTCCGTTCCCCGACCGGCCATCCCCGTGGCCACCGTAACGGCTCCCGCTTGGCCCGCCATGGAAATGGCATGCGCCTCATCGCCGTTCTGCCGAGCGTTCACAACGCAATGAGGGATCTGGCTGGCTTGTAGCAAACGCGATAAGTATTCGGATTTATCGACAGAGCGCGTTCCCACCAGGGTCGCCCGCCCTTGTTGCTGTAGCAACGCAATCTCGTTACAAATCGCTTTCCAGCGTTCTGCCCCATCGCGGAAAAACTGCGGCGGGTACTCAATGCGACGGGAAGGGACTGCCGTCGGGATCCGTCGGATTCGCAGGTTGTACACCTTCCGAAACTCAGCGGCTGCCGATAAAGCGGTCCCCGACATGCCTGCTACGTGCTGGTAAGTGAGAACAAAGCCTTGCACTGTAATGCGGGCGGCGTGGCTGTTCGGGGGTGTGATAGGCAACCCTTCGTAGGCTTGGATGATCTGATGCAAACCTCCTTGAAGTTGCCGACCTTCGCCAAGTCGCCCAGTGGATTCCTGAATCAGCACCACTTCCTTGTCGCGGACCAAGTACTGTTCGTCTCGGTGAAAGTCGCGATGAACGGTGATCGCTTTTTCTAAATAATCGTAAAGTTCGAAGACCGATCGTCTTACATCGGGACCCGACGATCGACAACAGGCACGCGCCCACCTGCGTCCTAAAGGAGTCAATTCTGGCTTGCGGGAATCGCGGCGGATGGCAAAGTGTTTGTCTTCCTGTGCATAGGGCGCAAAAATAACGACCCACCGCATCAGCGCCTCCAGGCCGATGGAGAAAGCACCTTGAGTGCCCAGGACCATCGGCGTATTGGCGTCATCAATCAGTAACGAATCGGCCTCATCGGCCAGTAGAAAATGGAGGCCGCGTTGAACAATGATCTCTTGTCCGCCGTCATGGGCTTGTTGCGCGCGTCGCTTCGTGCGATCGCGCAGGAAATCGAAGCCAAACTCTGTGCTCGTGCCGTAAGTAACATCACAGGCGTAGTTGTCGCGGCGTATTTCATCCGGCATCTGATCGGCGACATGCCCACAACTCAGCCCAAGAAGTTCGAAGACGGGGCGCATGGTGGTTGCATCGCGTTCGGCAAGATAATCGTTGCTGGTCGCAAGGTGGGCCCCCTTTCCCTGCAAAGCAAACAGGAAGAGAGGTAAAATCGCCGTCAGCGACTTGCCTTGTCCAGTCTCCATCTCGATGACCCGCCCGCGGGCTGCATAGATCCCGCCGAGCAACTGGACGTCAAAATGCCTCAGCCCCAGGCAACGGTTGGCTGCTTCGCTAACCAGCGCGTAAGCCTCTGGCAGGAGTCGTTGCCTGTCGATGCCCGAGCGGGCACGATGCCTCAGATCGAGTGCCGTATCCTTCAGCCCCAGGTCAGGCAAGGACGCGTACGTCTTAGCGCAGCGTTTTATATGTTCTATTTGCTGCTGAGGTAGGAACGAGGGACTGAAGAGCATAAACGGTGCACGGGGATGAAGTAAGAGTCGCTTGGGTCTCAAGCCCTAGGATGGTAACAGGCGAAGTGAGTCGTTGAAAAACCTCGCTGGAACCCGATGGGCCTTTGAAATCTAAGCCGAACATCGCTGCCTTTCGCGTTAGCCAGGCGATTTACCTGAGATGCAGCCCCCTCACAAACCGCACCATCGCAATTGCTAGCACGACCACAACTTCACCTTTCACTGCAATCGAACTAATCCCTACAGTCGGTTCAGTCGAAGCTAGGTAGTGGATGAGGCTACGAGTCCCTCTTCCGTAGTGGATGAGGCTACGAGTCCCTGTTTTACATAAAACCTAGCACTCGCTGCTTAATAGGCGACTGTTGGATCGGCGGAGCGATGGAATGCTGTTGGATCGGCGGAGCGATCCACGACGTTTGCAACACTTAATTCGTTGGGGCAAGGAGTTGTTTGGGGAATGCGAAATGCCCAACGTGGGTGAGCTTCAATTTCGACAAATTAGCGTTTGGCCTAGACGCTGGGCCAAAGGGCTGGTCGTTTTGATTTGCGTTACCCAATTCACTCTACCCGTTGGGGGGCAAACGCCCTTTGGCCAGGAGCTGCCTAACGCCATTCCCTCCGAACCCGTAAGCAACAGCGCTACGGCGCAGAACGCCGCCAGCCCACAGCCCCCGCTTGCCCATGACGATCGCGTCACGTTTGCCGACGAGATCCCCACGGTCCCGAACTCCCGGGCGTTTCCATTGCCGCACGAAGTTGGATCCCAGCGATTTTCTACTTCGGACGAGGAACCTGGGCAGGTAGGTGTGGGGCATCCGCTGCATGTACCACCGGCGGCCATGATGTCCGATGCCGATCCCGCGCAACAGCAGTGGATTAGTCTCGAACAGATCGAGCAAAATACGCTGTCCACGGGAGTTTTTAGAGATCGCCAGACGGTGGCGGTGAGCGTGGCCGATATTTTGGCACGGATGTTGGTGCACTCCAAGCAATTGCAGCAATTGCAAATTCAACCGGCGGAAGCCAGGCAGTTAATCAACATCGAGTACGGCGTCTTCGATCCCACCGTTTTCGTCGATTCGCAGTTCGATGTCCAAAATGTCCAGCAGAAACGAGAGAACAATCAGATTCGATCGGGGATTAGAAAAAACCATATCTACGGCGGTCGGCTTGAGTTGAGTCAGGCGGTTGGGGTACAAGACAACATCATTGGATTCGCTGAGCCCGACCAGGGGATTGCCAACTTGAGCGTCAGCTACACGCAAGAGTTGATGCGCGAGGCGGGGCGAGATATCGCGTTGAGCCGCAGTCTGATTGCCAGCTACCAATACGATCAGCTGTCTGCCCAAGCGTGGGCGGATTCGAACACGCTCATCCAGCAAACCGTCGAAGCGTACTGGGAATTGTATCAAGCGCGAACGAGTTATTTTCTTAGGTTGGCACTGGCCGATTGGGCGGAGCAGTTGTTTTACCAGATTGAAGAACGAAGTCGACATTTGGAGCTAGCCACGAACTCGCTCGAACAAGCCCGCGCACTGTACCTGGATGCACGCGCTGAGCTTGTCGATGCTGAAACACAAATTCTTCAGAGGCAGGATGCACTCTTTCGGCTGGTCAACGATCCGAGCCTCGATTCGAATCTGGTTGAGCTACTGACGACTGAGCCACCGACGATCAGCGTGAATCCCTTAAATCCCCAGCACGAGTTGGCGATCGCGATTCAATATCGTCCAGAGATTCGCCTCCGCTTAGCCGCCATACGCGAGGCAGCCACCGAGTTGCGGGTCGCCTCGAATCAACTTTTGCCACGCCTCTCCCTCTCGTTGATCTCGACACTGAATGGCTTCGATGATGGCAGAGATTTTGGTGGTGCATGGGGGAATCTCGATCAGGAGCCTGCCTCGGCAACGGCCAGTGGCAATTTCGAAATCTTTCTTAACAACCGCACCGCGCGGGCTAAAAACAAGCAGACGCAATTGAAGCTTTCCCGACTGCAGCTGCAATATGAGGATCAGCTGCAAGCGATCCGCGAAGAGGTATTGGTGGCGCTGCGTGTGGTTAACAACGCGTTACCCAAGATTGAATTAAGGGCCTTAACGTTGAGCAGTCGCGAACGCGAGATCGACGCCATCGCGTTTCGCACCTGGATCAGTCCTATGGAGGGAGTATCGATGGTGAACCAGTTGGAGCAACTTTTCCAAGCCATCAATCGACTCGTCCGGACGCAGGAGCAGTTGATCGCGGCCAAAATTGAGCTTCAGGTCGCGGTCGTCGAATTGCAGCGGGCCAAAGGATCGTTGGTGAGCACACCGCTGTTGCCGGAAGACATGAGCGTGCCCGTTCCCCGCCCGCTCGAGCAGCAGCGACTTGAGCACCTGCAGAGAAATTCTTGGATTCCAGAAATCGAGAATCGCGTCTTACAAAACGCAAATCGCTAGTGACAAAAACCTTAATTCCGTTCCTGCCCAGAACGCCCTGGTAGCCTTTTCGGAAGTGAATAAAACCCCATCCAAGGTCTGATCAGGACTCTTATTCCTAAGCCCAGCGGGCGACATTTCCCTGCCGGTGGTGTAAACCACCGGAAACATTGCAGCGCAAAACCCAAGCCCGGAGGGCGACACATCAGTCAGCCTGAGTATAGATCTCCTGTGTCGCCCTTCGGGCTAAATGCCTGCGCTAGGCTAATTGCCTTTCCTGGCTAGAAGAAGGCTTTCTTCCATAGTGGACGAGGCTACGAATCCCTCTTCGTCGTGGACAATGTAGCTGATCGCTCCGTCGATCAAGCGGCTCAATGGATTTCATTCTGCGCAGCATTTGACCGACATTCGTGGCACACGTAACAATGCCCGACGTCAATTGCGTGACTTTCACGGGGTAATGCAAAGCAGCGCCCGCACTGAACGAATGGCACGGCATTCAGCACACTTCGAAAACAACTTTTGACGATACCGACCAGGTGCATTGATGAACCCATTCAAAGAAAGAGGGAGGGTAACGGGGAGTTTCGGCGGTTAGCGACGGCGAATTCGCAAGCCGATCGCCGAGGCGACGCCGAGTGCCACGAGCAGACCGGTGCTTGGTTCAGGAATGGGTGTCATGCTTACAGAAATCTGATCCCAACCCCGACCGTCGCTTCGTAGCTGACCGCTCGCGACCTTCATAAAATGTTGGAAACGAATGTTAAGCAATCCCGTGGATGAAAGGCTTTGCGGGTTCGCTGCGATCAGAGCGCTGACATCCAAGTTATCGATCGACACCCAGCCATGTTCATGACCGAGGTCAGGGGACCACAGAGGAACCCAGTCGATCCCATTGGAGCTGACCGCCACTCCCGTTGCTTCGGGGAACCCCTGAAATCCGCCGCTCGAGAAGGGAGTTACTGGATCGTGGTCGGCGTGATGATCGAAGCTTAGTTTGACCTGCTCGAACCCGTTCACGTTGACCTGCAGCGTAGAGAAGTTGACGGTGCTGATCCCGACACTATTGCCCTTGAGGTTCATGCTCAGAACGTGCGAGCGACCGCCACGCTCCGCTATTCTAACGACGCCGTTGGTGTGAGTTGAGTGCGGTGGGGGAGCCCATTCCGGTCCCAACGAACCGCCTGAGAAATCGATAGCAACGACATGGCCGGCCTGAACGCCGTGGGACAACATCGCCAGGAGCGCAAATGTCAGCCCGAGCCGGCAAAAGGAAAATAAGTTGGCTGGATGCATCACGAAATCTCCCGATGGGGCGCCTGAGCAAAGCCAAACAGGGCCGTTGCTGTGACGGAATACACTCGAACAGAGAACGCTTCAACGGTCGATTCTGCTACCGCCAAACGCTTCGAGTACCTCCGCATATTAGTTCCATCGCTCAGTTTAAGCAAGCTTTTGGTTAATGCAGGGGAGACGGCAGCCCAGCAAGGCTCCGCACGAGCGGCCTGATCCCATTCTTCGGTGCAATCGTTTCAAAATGAGTGCCGATGGCCAGTTGTTTCGGGAGCTGGTGGTTCGGGAGCTTGTAGTTCGGGTGCGGAATCGCAGAGAGTCCGCCGGCCCCGCTCTATGGCAACGTAATCGCCACTAAACAAGCCTAACGCTCTGTCGTTATTCGTTCGGCAGCAGGCCAACAACTGAGAAACTTAACGGCTAGCCGAGCAACATCCGCACAGGCTTAGCGCCCCCTCGCCTGAAAAGCAACGAATAGCTGCATTAACTACCCTCGAACGACGGGGGAGCGTGTAGGCAAGACAGCGCCCAGTTGCAGCTTACGTTGTTTTTTTTAACCAAGTAAGAGCTGACTTTTACAAACTAAGGGTAAACTGGAGCTATGGTTGTAGGGCACCGGCGGGAACGCCGTACCCCCTGGAAGTACACTTCCGGAATAGCTGGGGGAGCTAGTGCTTTGTCCAGATTTAAAAGTGGGGTTGGTAGCACAGCGTCGAACGATTGTCCCAATCGTTTTTTGAGCGATTGGGGACAATCGCTCTACACTTGGAGCGATTGGGGACAATCGCTCTACACTCACAATTCCAAAATCTTGTCTGGACGAAGCACTGAATGTGGATGGTAGGTCCTATTTGAGGGTCATAGTTTGTTAAATCAGCTGGCAGATACGCAGGGTAAAATCGAGACGGAGAGCTCGGCGGTAGGCAGTCGGGTCGATGGGGGAAATGCGCAGACGCTGGCTTGGCTGGCACTGGGTCTAGCTGTCGTTTCGTTCCTGTACTTCGACGTTTTCGTGTGGTTGTGGGAGCGCTGGCAAACGAAAGATTTTTCGCACGGGATGTTTGTGCCGCTGTTCTCGTGCTACATCCTGTGGGTGACGTTCAAAAAGGGGGGGAGCCAGATCGCGGCGGTGGTCGACAATCGGTCGCTCGCCATTGGAATCGCCTTGATCCTCATCGGTTTAGCGGCGCGACTGGCAGGAATTTACACCCGGGTCTGGACGGTGGAAGGGCTGTCATTGCCCCCGTTCATTCTGGGGATGATCTTTGTCCTGTACGGAGAGCGGGTGGCCTGGAAGGCGGTCCCAGCTGTTTTATTCCTGGCATTTATGATCCCGCTACCCTCGTTCCTCTCCAATCAGATGGGTGGATTCCTGCAGATGGTGGCGACGGCCGTCAGCACCTTTTCGTTGCAGGTCCTGGGCATTCCCGCAGTGGCTGACGGCAATGTCATTTCCCTGTCGGGTGGGCGGATTGGGGTAGCGGAAGCTTGTAGTGGTCTCAGGATGGTTTATGCGTTTTTTGCCTTGACCGTAGGGGCCAGCTTGATCATCGACCGCACTTGGTGGGAAAAGTTGTTCATCGCGGCGTGCGCGATTCCCATCGCGATCTTGGTCAACTGCGTGCGAATCACCGCCACGGGCATCGCCTACGAGTACGCGAGCCCTGAAATGGCGGAGCGGATTTTCCATGACATCGCCGGTTGGCTCATGATGCCGCTCGGGTTCATGATACTAGTGGGGGGGCTGTGGGTGCTCGATCACTTAATTGTTCCAGCGGAGGAAAAGAACGTGGCCTAGACAGTTCTTGCTTTGGGCCAGGTGACCGAGTTCTGCGTGCATGTTCGCCTAAGTGCAGGTTCGCGTAGGTACATGTTCGCCTGGCAAATGGGCGTGCTGACAAGATACGCGACCTTGAGCTATTGAAGTATTCGCCCGCTCCATTTTTTCCTAACCGGGAGTCCAGCGATACAATTGTTGCAATCGACTTAGTTTGTGAAATCTGAGTCTTTTGCTGTGCTTCCAGCGTTAAATCGTATCGAAGCTTCCCTGAGACATTGGCTTTTTTATGTTTGCATACCAGAGTGGGGACAGATCCGCGGTGGGATGCATACTTTTTGTAAGAGTGGATTATCAATGATTACTGACAACGGTAGCTCGCAGGGTCCTATTTCGACCAAACTGGATCCCCGCGTGGGCCCCCGGGCTGCATTGCCTTCGCCAGCCTCTAATCGCCCCACCCCGCCAGCCAGTGGCCTCAATGGCTGGGCGGTGCTGCATGGCATTCGTCGTTGGTGGAAGATTGCGCTGCCCCTGGGTGTCGTGTTATCGGCCATCGGCGGCTTCGCAGGCTGGACACTGATGGTTCCGCAGTATTCGGCGGCAGCCTATGTGCAACTCAGCTCGGATAACGAGCGTTTGGTTTTTGAGACGGCCGACAGTGGTAGCCAAGGCCCCACTGGGTTCAAGATGTTCAAGAACACCCAGCAGCAAATTATTCTGACGCCGTTTGTGTTGAACGCTGCCCTACGCGATCAAAAAATCAGTGCATTGCCTGAGATATCTTCGAACCCCAGTCCAATCGCTTGGTTGCAGGAGACGATCAAGGTTTCGTTTCCGGCCGATGGTGAGATCATGCGTGTCAGTCTTGAGGCTCCCTCAGGCGACAGCTGTGTCAAGATCGTCAATGCCGTGGTTAATGCCTACATGTCGGAGGTGGTGGACGACGATCGCAATGAGCGGCTTAAGCGTTTGGACAATTTGGAGCGTGTGGCAGCCGAGGCAGAGGCCAAGGTGAGGAGCAAGCGGACCGAATTCAAGGGGTTAGCAAGCGCCTTGGGGACGGGTGATACCGATTCCTTAACCGTCGCCCAACAGAGTGCGCTGACGCAGTACGGTTTCATGCAGGAGAAACTCAGCACGATTCAATTTGAATTGCTGCAAGCCGAGGGTGAACTCCGCATCGCGCAGGAAGTCATGCAGAAGCTGGCGGCCAATCAAGAGGCCAATCAGGCCGCTGATGCCGACGCGCTGGCCAATCAAGAGCCGACCGAGAAACCTCTCAATGAGTTTGACCTGAGTTTGGTGGAACGCCCGGCTCAAATAATACGGCTGGAAGACGAGATCCTGGGGATGAAGACCAGAATGTCGTCCAATAGCAGCTCCTTGGGGAGTGGTCATCCCTCGGTGCGGAGGATGGCGACCGAGTTGAAAATGAAGGAAGAGCAGCTGGAGCGTTACGTCGCTGATTTTGAGCGAACCGCCCGGGCGCGTTACGATCAGGGCTTGCCAGTCAATCAAGCAAACGGAGTTCAAATCAACAGAGCTGGGGCTAACGCCCTTCTAAACCCCCGTTTTGATATGATTGAAATGGCGGCCAAAATCGATGCGCTCAAGTTTCAGGAGAAAATCCTCATTGATAAGGTTGAGCAGCTTTCCAATGATACGCGGCAATTGGGCAAGTCTTCGATCGACGTTGAACTGATGAAATCGGAGATCACGGGCTTGGAGGAGGTGCTGCGTCAAGTGAGCGAGGAGATCCAGCGGACATCGGTCGAACTGAAGACCTCGTCGCGCGTCAAGTTGTTGAGCGCGGCCGATACGGCGACAGCACCGGATCCGAAAAAACAAATTGCCCTAACTCTGTTCTTGGCTCTGGCTGGGCTGGTGCTGCCTACGGCTGTTACCTTGGCCTGGGACTTGAGCCGCAGCAAAGTCTCGGATGCCAGTGCGGTCAATAGCGTGCTCTCTTTGCCGACACTCGGCACGATCCCGTTTGTTACCAGCGATCCGCTCAATGCAACGGCCAACGGCAAGATGGGGCGGCGCGAGGTCCGCGAAAAAATCAATTTGAAGGAATCGATTGACGCAGTTGTCGCGATGATCTTGCACAGGGCGCACGAAGAAAACAAACAAGTGTTCATGGTGACGAGCGCGGTGGCAGGTGAGGGAAAGTCAACTACCGTTTGCCAGTTGGCGACGAGTGTGGCCCGCACTGGGAAAAAGGTGCTGCTGATTGATATGGACTTACGTCGACCTTCTATCCATCGCTACCTAAAACTGAGTCGATTTCCTGGAGTGGCCGAGCTGTTGCATGCGGAGGAGGAGCTGAGCGCTGTCGTTCAATCATCAGGAACCCGCAATCTAGATGTCATTTCTGCCGGCCGCCGCGAATGTTTAATACAAGAGAGGCAAATGGCTGGGGCCTTGGAGCAAGTAATGGCCACATTACGGCAGCACTACGACTTGGTTTTGATAGATGCCTGCCCTGTCTTGCCGATCGTGGACGCGCGGATCGTCGGCAAACACTCCGACGGAGTTATCCTGACTTTGTTGCGAGATGTCTCGCGCCTACCACTGGCTGCCCAGGCGTGCCAGATGCTCAAGTCCTACGGGGTGAGCGTTCTCGGGGCGGTGGTGATTGGTACACGTGCATCCGGTTATTCACCCTACTACTACGCTGAGGATCGACAAGCGGGGGATGCCTATGTCCATCCCAGCGAAACTCCACGGTTATCGTCCAAGCAAACTCGCCGCAGCAGTGACGTTTAAGGTTGTTTATACCGCAGAGTGTCCTATTTGACCGCGCATTCAGACCGTATTCCTGAGCCGTTGAATTTCTGGAGGTAAGGGTGATGAAGATCAATCACATCGTTTTGCTGGTTCTGCTGAGCGCTAGCTACGCGTGCATCGCTTGGGTGCGCTCGGGATATAGCTTTACGGTTGAGCCACCTGACTTCGTATTGGCAGATTTGCCGCTGGAGCTCGGACAGTGGCGGGGTGAAGAGATCGAAATTCGCGACGACACGGTCAAAGTCATCAATGCCCATTCGTTCGTGAATCGCGTCTACCGAGATTCAATCGGTCGCTCCGTTTCCATGCATGCCGCAGTGTGGGCCGAAGCGGCCGAGGTGGGACAGACAACGCCGCACCACCCGCAGGTTTGCTACCCTGCTGCTGGCTGGGAAATCATGGACCGCCACATGTCCTCCTTCGACGTTGCGGGAACCCAAGTGCCGATGGAGTGCATGCTGTTGCAACGGCACGGTGAGAGTGTTGTGGTTGGCCATTGGTATGAGATGGGGGACAACGTGTTCACCTCGCCGGATCAAGGGGTCTCTGCCCTCTGCTCGCTGTGGGGAGAACCTATCTGGCCAAGTACCGTTAAGTTCTTGGTCCAGACCCACGGAAACTCGCTGGCCGAAGCGGAACCGTTGCTCATCGAGTTCTGCAGCCTAATGAGAACCGCATTAAAGACGGAGTAGAGCCTGTTCACTGCGAATTGAAGAGCCCCGTGACGCACGTGTCAGTGTCGGCGGGCTGTAGTTTTCCGAGGTTAAAACCCTGGGTCGCAAGATGGGGTGAAAGCCCCACCGATCCAGGTTCGACAACTTTATTTGAAGATCATTATCGTCCATGGCAAAAGTACGAATTAACTACCGCTTTCTCTTGAAACTGCTCGTCTTGGTTCTAGTTCTGGGTGTGGGGCTGGGAGGGGTGTATTGGTTTCAGTCTTCCCGCAACTCCAGCGGATTGCTTCGGCAAGCCCGCGAGGCGCGCGACGCCGAGCAATTTGACGAGTCGGTACGACTCTACGCTCGGTTCTTATCCAGAAATCAGAACTCGGCCGAAGCAAGAGCTGAAGTCGGCGAGTTGTTGGCCAAGCTGCAGTTGTACGATCGCGCGTTCTTGCATCTTGAGGCAGCCTTGCGGATTGATCCCGAGTTGGATTCGGCAAGGCGTGCGCTGGTGGATGTCACACTTGGGATGGAGCGATACGGGGATGCCAAGAGTCAACTTGAGGGTTACCTATTGAAGAAGAACCCTGAGGATGGTGAAATGCTGGCCTTGCTGGGACGCTGTGAGCTGGGACTCGGAAATTTTCAAGCTGCGCTCGAAAAATTGACGGCAGCCAACCAGCGGTTGCCCTCCGACCCTCAGATTGCTTCCGCGCTCGCTGATTTGCAGACAACTCGTTTTAATGAACCGCAACTCGCCCGCACCCTGCTCGACGGGCTGGTGGAACAGAGCCCGGCCGATGTGCTCGCGCGAGTCGCCCGTGGGCAATGGTTGCTAGCTCAAGCAAAACGGGTGACCCTCGCCGATCCCTCGGCAGCCGACGAACTGCTACAGGCTGCCTGGAGTGATGCGCAGGAGGCGCTTAAGCTCGATGGCTCATCAGCCGCAGCCGCGCTGCTTACCGCCAATGCGGCGATGGCCAATAGCCGATCGGACGAAGCCCGGGGGGTGATTGCAGAAGCCATCGCTAAAAACCCCAAGATCCAGGAATTGTATGGCAGTGCCGCGCAGATTGAATTGGCCAGCAAGAATCCCGAGGGTGCGATCGAAATGTTGAAGAGAGGTTTACAGTCGGTGCCTGACAGCCTCGATTTGATGTGGAATTTAGCGCAGCTTGAAATGTCGGTCGAGAACCTGGAGGCAGCTGACAAATTGGTCAAGGAGTTGGCCGCGAAGGGTTATGCGGCGGGTCCGGTTCAGTTTCTGGAAGCGCGGTTGTTGGCGGCGCGCGGCCAATGGCGGGAAGCGGCCAATCTGTTAGAGTCCACCCGGGCCAATCTTGATCGCAGCGATGATCTCCTCAAGCAGGCGGACTTTGTCCTCTCGCAGTGCTATGCCAACATTGGAAACACAGACCAGGAACTAGTGACACTTCGACGGGTGGTTGGCATGGACCCGACCTGGACTGAGGCCCGTGAGGCATTGGTGGGCGCTTTAGCCCGCGCCGGGAGGATGCAGGAGGCACTGGACACCAATTGGCAAGTCGTCCAACTTCCCAATCCCTCACTGAATGCGGTCACGAGCTTAGCTCGTTTACTGCTGATTGAGGGACTGCGGTCTGGCGACGCGAAATACGACTGGAGCAACTTCGACCGTGCCATTGAGCTGCTGGAGGAACAAGAAGCGGGCAAGTCCGAGGCTGCGATCTTGAAGGCAGAGCGCCAGGTGGCTCAAGGTAGTATCGCGGAGGCTGAAAGCGGGCTGCGGGCGCGGATTGAAGTCGACTCGCAAGCCTTGGCACTGCGGAGCACTCTCATTAGCTTGTTGATTCGCCAGGAGGAGTGGGAGCAGGTTGATCAGGCCTTAGCCGATGCAAAACGAGATTTTGGAGATGTTGCCTCGATGCGGATCGAGGAAGCCAACTATCTCGTTCGCCGATACGGCCAAGAGGTGGACTCAGCCCGATTGCTGGAACTGGCTGAACCGATGGCTGATTGGAGCGACCTCGACCAGGCGCAACTGGCTAGCCGCCTAAGTCAGTTGTTCTTGTCGTTGGGAGATTATTCTCAAGCGGAAGCCTTGGCCCGACAAGTGGCCGAGTCCAAGGCGGGCGAGCGCAATCTTGGGGTTCACTTGTTGCTTTTTGATCTCGCCTTCCGCAGCGGTGACACGTCGTCGATGCTGCAGACCCTCAATCGAGTTCGAGATATTGAAGGGAGTGGTCCCCTGTGGAGAGTGGGAGAAGCGGTGAGGTTGAGTGTTGAAGCGCGAAACACCAAAAACGATCCGTTGTACGAAGAGGCGCTCAAGAACTTGGCGGAGGCCGCCCTGCAACGCCCCAACTGGTCCAGAATCGCAGCCATCAAAGCCGAGATTTATGAACAACGTGGGTTGGAAGATCAAGCGATTGCCGCCTATCTCGAGGCGATTAACTTAGGAGAGCGCAGCCCGCAGTTGGTGTCGACGGCCACCCGGAAGTTGTTCGAGCTGGGGAGATTTGTCGAGGCCGATGAAGTGGTAAGGAAGCTGGAAGAACAGCGGACCCCGTTCTCGTCCGGCCTCACCCGCATTGCCTCCGAAGTGTCGATGCAGCTGGATAACTTTGACCGAGCGTTGGCGTTGGCAGGCGAGCGTGCTAGCCGCACCGGGCTGCCCGAGGATCGTTTGTGGCTGGCTCAGGTCCATGGAATGACAGGCGATTATCAAGCGGCCACGCAAGAGTTTGAAGCGGTGATCGCCGCTGCCCCAAGTTCACCCGCCGCCTGGGTGGCGTTGGTGCAAGCCCTGGCCCGACGTGGCGACCGTGAGGCAGCCGTCGCAGCCATCGAGCGAGCGAGTTCTCAGATTTCGGAGGAAAGCCGACCGTATGCATTGGCGCAGTGTTATGAGGCGATTCGCGATTACGCGCAGGCAGAGCTGAGTTACGCCGCCGCGCTGACGGCTCACCCCAACGACGCAAAGATTGTTCGAGGGGCTGCCGACTTCTACTTAAGGTCGAATAAGAAAGATGAGGCCCAGCCACTCCTTGAAAAACTGCTTAAAGAGGACTGGGAAGTAACGCCCGTCGATCAAGCCTGGGCTCGACGTAGTCTGGCACTCGTAATTGGTTTGGACGGAACGCCGGAGTCGGCCAAGCGTGCGCTGGGATTGCTCGAAAGCAACTTGTCCACGTCGGACTCGGTCGAAGACGATCGTACCAAGGCGATCATTCTTGGGACGCAAGCGGATCCAAAATCGATCGACGAAGCCATAGGGCTGTTTGAGCAGATCGTTCGGCAATCCCGCGAATTTTCGTTATCGGACAATTTCCTACTAGCGGAGCTCTATCGAGCCACCGATGATTGGACGCGCTACAGCCGGATCATGCGGGCTGTCTTGGGAAATGGTGGTACCAACAACAGTCAGTACCTGCGCGCCTACGCCGACGCCTTGCTGGCCCGCGGTGAGGAAGAAGAAGCACAACTGTGGTTTGAGAAATTGAAATCTTTGGCTCCCGATGAGATTGAAACGGCGGCTGTGGAAGTCCAATTGCTATTTCGGGCTGGAGACTTCGACCGGTTGATCGAGGTACTGGAAAAGCAGTTAGGCGATAACCGAGGACTGGTGTGGGCGGCCGAGATGGCGGAGGTTTTTGGAACGCGTTTGATCAAGGAAGGGAAAGTGGATGAGAGCCGGCAATTCTCGGAATTGGCTATTAAGCTGTATCGGCAAGTTGCAGAGGGGGTCGAGGGTCGAGCAAGTGCGGAAGCGACTTATCTCGCGCGGCAAGGTGAGGTGAGCACGGCAGTGGAACTGTTAATGTCCCGCAAGCCGGTAGCCCCACAGGATGCGGCCTTTGTTATCCAAGGCTCTTTGCAGAGTGGGAAGGTCGATGAGGCTGGCCTCGAGCTGCTGGTGAAACTGGCCCGCTATGCCATAAAAGAATCCAGCAGCAATTTGGAAGTTCGCATGGCCTTGGGAGATTTGCTCAGTTGGGTCGGACGTGGGCAAGAGGCAGCGACCGAGTATCGCGAAGTGCTAAAACTAAATGACCGTTATATTCCGGCACTAAACAATTTGGCGATGGTCCTGGCTTTGACCAATCAGAACCCGGAAGAAGCGCTGCAAGCGATACAGCAATCGATTCAGTATCTTGGGCCGAGAGACTTCCTGTTGGATACGCGGGGCACTGTGTTTTTAGCTGCTGGCAAGCCTGATTCCGCACTCGAGGACTTCAATCAAGCCTTGAGTCTCAACAAAAGTGCCGATCGCCACTTCCATGCGGCTCAGGCCTATCAGGCACTGGGGCGATCCGATGAAGCCCGCACCGCATTTCAACAAGCGATTTCCGATGGCATTTCAGCCGCTGCCGTGCATCCGCTGGAGTTGCCCATGTTTGAGAAACTCAATAATCAATTTCAGAAATAAAGTGGAGAAGCTCTCTTGATCGTTTTACTGGGTGGAAGTGGATACGTGGGAAGCGAGTTTGTTCGATTGTTCGAGCAGACCGGGGTGGCGTTTAAAGGTCTTCGAAGAGATCAAGTCAATCTTTACGATCCCAGTTCATTGGCAACCGCGCTCAAGGATTGCCGCGCCGATTTCCTGATCAACTGCGCCGGTTATACGGGCAAACCCAACGTGGATGCCTGTGAACAACAACGAACGGAGTGCCTCAAGGCAAATTCCGTGTTGCCCGGGTGCATTGCCGAAGCGTGCGCGATGGCTGAAGTACCGTGGGGGCATGTCTCATCGGGCTGTATCTATACAGGGGAAAAGCCGGATGGCAGTGGGTTTTCAGAAGTGGATCCGCCCAATTTCTCATTCCGTCAAAACAACTGCAGCTTCTACTCCGGCTGCAAGGCGTTGGGGGAAGAGTGCCTAACCGACGCCCCCGCCTGCTTCATCTGGCGGCTGCGGATCCCGTTCAATCATGTCGACTCGGGACGCAATTACTTGTCCAAGGTGATGCGTTACGCGCGACTCCTGGACGCACGGAATAGCCTCTCGCATCTCGGGGAGTTTGTGCAAGCTTGCTACGACTGTTGGGATAAGAAACTCGATTACGGAACCTACAACTTGACCAACACCGGGAGCGTAACCACGCGCGATGTAGTCGGGATGATTCAGGAGTCGGGCTTGTGCAAGAAAGAGTTTTCGTTCTTTGAGGACGAAGCGGAATTCATGCGTGTCGCCGCCAAGACACCGCGCTCGAATACGGTTCTGGACAATTCCAAAGCCCTTGCCGCCGGTCTAAAACTTTCACCGGTGGAGGAGATGATAGCGAAGGCACTCAGTCATTGGCAGCCAGAAGTTTAAAAGCAACAGTAGTGGATCGCTCCGCCGATCCTCGGAGCCATTCGCAGCGTGTTTAATTCGCACCCGCTACTAAGCAACGCCCGGATAACCAAATTTAGAATTCAATGTGTCGAGCTCATCTGATCGGCGGAGCGATCAGCGACACTCGGCTGCTCAGACGGTTGCCTGGTTGGGAACATGCTTTACTTGCTGCTAACGCAAGAAGCTTGGTTTAGTTTTTTGCTTGTCTGCTATACAAAGGTTTTGAGACGTGACTGCAACGGTTCTTGTAACAGGTGGCGCTGGTTTTATAGGCAGTGCCTTTATTCGGATGATGTTGGCCGAGGTGCCTGATTGTGTCGTTGTCAATTTAGACAAGCTCACCTATGCGGCGACAAGGTCGTCCATTCCGCATGCGCCAGCAGACCGCTATCGTTTGGTGGAAGGGGACATTGGTGACCGCGTGCTCGTCAGAAGCTTGTTGGACAGCGAGCAGCCGAAATGGGTGGTGAATTTTGCTGCCGAATCGCACGTGGATCGCTCGATTGATGGACCCGATGCGTTTGTGATGACGAATGTAGTTGGGACCTTTCACTTGTTGGATTCAGTACTCCATTGGTGGCGTGAATCACCGCCTGCTCACCGCGCAGATTTCCGGTTCTTGCATGTTTCTACCGATGAAGTTTATGGTTCACTCGGCCCCACGGGGCTCTTTCGGGAAGACACTCCGTATAGCCCTAACTCACCCTACTCGGCATCCAAGGCATCTTCCGATCACTTTGTGCGGGCTTACCACCACACGTATGGCTTGCCGGTCGTAACAACCAACTGTTCCAATAATTACGGACCGTACCAATTCCCGGAGAAATTGATCCCGCTGGTCACCTTGAACGCGATCGCGGGTAAGCCCTTGCCGGTCTACGGCGATGGATCGAACATTCGAGACTGGTTATTCGTCGATGATCATTGCCGAGCCTTGAAGGTAGTACTCGAACAAGGGACGTTAGGTGAGGTCTACAACGTTGGCGGCTCGAGCGAGCGGACCAATCTACAGGTGGTGCATGCGATCTGCGACGCCGTGGACTCCTTGACCGATCCTCTTCCAACCGGCTCGCGTCGCAATTTGATTACGTTCGTCAAGGATCGACCGGGACATGACCAGCGATATGCCATCGATTGCAGCAAGCTGCAGGGGTTGACCGGCTGGGCCCCCAGCGAATCCTTTGAGTCAGGATTGAGCAAGACGGTAGCTTGGTACCTGGAGAACCCAAGTTGGATTGAAGAGGCGATGGGGGCCAGCTACCGAGGCGAACGTCTTGGGGTGGGCAAGTGAGGAGTTAGGAGTTAGGAGTAGTAAGCGGTAAGCGGTAAGCGGTAAGCGGCAAAAAATTTGAGATGTGAGATGTGAGGCAAAACGGTCTCCTGCGTTTCGTCGATACCACCGTCATCACGAAAAAACATCGCTCTGCGCCGTTCCCCTCCAGCCTCCAGCCTCATCCCTCCAGCCTGTTCCAGCCGTTGCCCGACCCACGTTGACGACCCGATGTGATAACCCGGCGTGGACCACCGAATTGCGAAGCAATGCCAGCCGTTAGCCTGGGGTGCAGCGAGAACGAGCCGCCGGCGAGTTTCGAAGCGGAACCCCAGGTTACGCGCCCGTCGAGTATCCGCGACCGAGCAAACGATTTACCAATAACAAATCACCTCACCGAGGTCGCAAGAGCAGGCGGGAGTCGGATGGGTGAGGTGTGAGCGGCGAGGCGCTAGCGCTTAGGTTTAGCCACATTTTTTGTAGTACTTTGCTTTTGCGACGTCGTAACCTATGACCATTGGTAGAAGTTCTTTCCAGCCTTCCCAGATCACCTGCCAGCCTGGTTGATGATCGTGTTTTCGATTTTGGTGA
>JBGSHW010000089.1:0-106197 GCA_041751975.1 Pirellulaceae bacterium | reverse complement strand
ACAAATATCCAAACCCCATCCAACTTACAAACCTCGCAGCTTAAACTCGTCCATGCTTAACATCCCCCAACCAAAAACTTTTCAATACACATCGGACACTAGCTTCGAAAATGCGACTAAACCTAAGCGCTAGCCGCCGGTAAATGAATGGTGAGCGGCAAGGCGCTAGCCGCCGGTAAATGTATGGTGAGCGGCGAGAAGAACCGGCGGCTAGTGCCTTGCCGCTCACAGGCCTGGCGCTGTCCGGCTAAGCGGCGCGGCGCTGGGTGGCTTTATCGCGATCGGTGATGATCTCACCTTTCTCATTGACATCCTCGAACCGCACCGCAACTTGCTTGCTCACTCCAGACTCCTGCATGGTAACCCCATACAGCGTGGTTGAGGCAGTCATGGTTTTTTTGGAGTGGGTTACGATAATAAACTTGGTCCAATCCAAGAACTCAGTCAACACGTTCACGAATCTTCCGATATTGGCTTCATCGAACGGTGCGTCCACTTCATCCAACACACAGAAGGGGCTCGGACGGTACTGGAAAATGGCCAGCAAAAGCGCGACGGCGGTGAGTGCTTTTTCGCCACCGCTGAGAAGCGAGTTGGAAAGGGCCGTCTTGCCAGGCGGGGTTGCGACGATATCGATGCCACACTCCAGCACGTCCATCCCATCTTCCAAGACGATATCCGCGTTACCGCCACCAAACGACTTGCGATAGAGCTTCTGGAAATTCTGGCGGATAACTTCCAGCGTTTCCATGAACAAGCGACGCGAATCGGTATTGATTTTGTTGATGATCCGCAGCAGCGATTCTTTCGCCGCCTGCAGGTCCTCGTACTGAGTGTGCAGATAGTCGTACCGCGACTGCAATTCATCGAGTTCAGCCAACGCGGCCATGTTGATCTCACCGACCGAGGCGATATCTTGTCGTAGCTTGGCAGCTTCGGAGTCCATGGAACCGCGTTGATCGGGATCGTCGATCAATTCGCCCAGACTGAGTGTCTCGAAGTCGATTTGGTAGTCGTCAGCAAAACGTTTGAGCAACGCTTGGCTGCTTTCCTGCGAACGCTCAAGGTCAAGTTCAGCCGTTTGTAAATGTTGAGAAACCTTGTCGATGGCCCGCGAGACAGCGTCCAAACGTTTGGCAGCCGTCGAACGACGTTCGCGAAGCTCCGACGCCTGAGTCGCCAGCCCCTCCAGCGTGACCTCCTCAGCCTCGCTCACCAGATAATCGTCTGCCAGTTGCGAGGTGAGTTGCAGAATTCCCAGTTCTGCGTCCCGCTCTTTAGACCGTAACCGTTCTCCTTCGCGGTCGGCTTCTTCCACTGCCTGCAAACGTTCTTGCTGGTTGCGGACACATAACTCCATCGCCGCGTTGACCGCTTCCAGCTTTTGCTCGGCGCGGGCCAATTCAATTTGCGAAGTGGTATGCTCGGTCACCACCTGGGCCAACTGCGCGTCGTGGCTGCGTATCACCAGTTCGTGATCGTTCAATTGCTTTTCAAGCAAGGCAATTTGTTGTTGCAGCTCTTGGACGATCGCATCGGACTGGGAAATCGACGGTTCGATCTCCAGTCGCCGTTGATGTTGTTGCTCGAGAAGCTCGTGCAACTGACTGGCGCGAAGTTCGAGTTCATCCAGTTTGCCAACGGCACTTTGCGCACTGGCTTGTTGATGGGCAAACTCCTGGGCCAGTATCTTGGCTTTGGCTTCTAATTCCAACAGCACAGGTTTGAGCTTTGCAATGCGACTGGAAACGCGCTCGATTTCTCCCTGAAGTTTCTGATATCGGGCTTTGGTTTCAGCGATTTCAGCTTGTGCATTGTGAATCTCACTGCGTCGAGAAACAAGCCCTGCGGAGGATTGCAAGGCTCCGATGGTCAGCGTGCCATCGGACTCGATCACTTCGCAATTGGCGGTCACGAAGCGCAATCCCGCGCCCCGAAAGTGCCCCAATTCAAGCGCCACCTCGAGCGACTCAACTAACCAGGTGGTACCCAGCAGATAGCGAAACAATGGCTCCATGGGACGCTTGAATTTTACGAGCCGATCGGCTCGGCCGATAATTCCATGCACTCCCTCCAATTGCACTTTTTCGCCAAAGCGACGATTGGGAATACGATCAAGTCGAATCAAGCTTAGTCGACCGGGGACGTCCAGTTCGCCGGTGCGTGCGAGCTGAAACAGTTGTCCATCGGTAACCACCAACGCATTAGCGGAATTCCCTAGGGCGGTATCAATCAAGGGTGCGAGGTTCACATCGACTTCAAGCAGTTCCGCGACCAGTCCGGTGACCGACTGATAGGCTGGATCGGGACTGGCGTCGCGCATTTCGAGTACGTGGCGTGCACCTGCATCCACACCTTCGAGGTGCTGTTGCAATTGTTGCAGGATTTCCAATCGTTCGGCGGCCCCTTCAAGTCTCCCTTGAAGCACGGCGGCTTGCTCTTGATGAGACGACAGTAGGGCTTGATACTCTTCTAATTCCCCACGCGAACTGGACAATTCGCTGCTCGCCTGGGCACTTTGTTCATGAATTTGTTTTAGGCGAATGGCCGACTGTTCAGCTGAGTGACGCGCGTTCTGTTCGCGACTTTGACTGGCTTCGATCTCTTGGCTGGTACGGTCGATGGTTTGTACAATCTCGCTCAGCAAGTTGCGTTGCTGGGCAACTTCGGTGGCTTGGCTGGCCGCCTCGCGGAGCAAGTGCACATGTTGTTTTCGCAGCTCGTCATGGCGTTGGCTACGGGTGGCGATCTCATCGCGGAGTGTGTTGTGCAGTGCGGTCGCTTGATCCGAGCGTTGTTTAGCCTGATCGTAAGCGGCTTGTGCGGTGACGGCCTGCTGAGAGGTGGCTTCCAATTCACCACGCAGTGCCTCGACGCGCGCCCGCAACACAGCCAAGCGTCCGCTCAGCCGCGTTTGCTCTTCATGGTTCTCATCGATGCGTTGGCGGAGCGATTGCTGTTGATTGTGGCTGACGGCGATACGTTGCAACGCATCTTGCAGTACCGCTTCGACCGTTTGGCAACGTTCGGCCACGCGGTGCAATTCCAACTCGGCCTTCTGCGCTCCCTCACGGGCGTCGAGCAATTCTTGCTCGCGATCAGCCTGATCTTGGCGATACTGCTCCAATTTGGCACTGGCCGTGGTCGAGCGCTCGGTCAGTTCGTTGTATTCGGTCCAGCCCAAGCGTAAGCGGATAGCGTGCAACCGCGAAGTCATTTCGCGATACTTCTGTGCCTTGGTCGCTTGATTTTTGAGCGAGTTCAGGCGCGAGTGTACCTCGTCGACGATATCTTTAAGGCGGACCATGTTCTGATCGACGCGTTGCAACCGTCGTTGCGCCTCAGCTTTCTTGGCATTGAAGCGACTGATGCCTGCAGCTTCTTCAAAGATCACGCGTCGATCTTTGGGGGAAGCTTGTAGCATGCGATCGACTTTGCCTTGTTCGATCAAGCTGTACGCGTCCACCCCCACGCCGGTACCGCGAAAAAGATCGCGGATATCCTTGAGGCGACAAGCTTGATTGTTGATCAAGTACTCCCCTTCGCCGTTGCGATAGACGCGGCGCGTGACATGCACTTCCTGCGCATCGACAGCCAGCTGTTTTTTAGAGTTGTCGAAGACGAGCGTCGCTTCGGCGCTGTTTGAGGGCTTGCGTCCCGACCCCGATGAGCCCTTGAAGATGACGTCGATCATATCCTTGCCGCGCAGCGCTTTGGCACTTTGCGCACCCAGGACCCATTTGATTGCATCCACCACGTTCGACTTGCCCGAGCCGTTGGGACCAACGATAACGGTGATTCCATCCGGAAAGTCGAAGCGCGTTTTATCGGCGAAGCTCTTGAAGCCAACGAGTTCTAAAGCAATCAGCATGCGAGTTCGGCTCTGTCTTTAACGGGTCATGCACGCGCGAGTTTTGTCGACAAAGGTTTGACGGCCCTATAGCCAAGTGCAGTTAATGGTTGGCAAACAGCTTGCCATTACCACGAAAATGGGTTGTACCAAGTACGAGTTGTCAATTTAGCTTGCTCCTCATCGGCGTCCCTAGCTACCGCTGTTGTGGTTTTGCCAGCATCCCCCGGTCCTACATCGATCTCCGCCTGACGATTGTAAGCCCGTCCGGCAGTTGGAATCGGGTTGATCACAAATGGTTCAGTCAAATGCCCTGACTGACTGCAAACTCGCAAGAATGAGATCCAATCGCCATAGGAGCCGTTTGCTTCCGCAATACTCGACAAGATGCTCCTCAAATCGGTGCTTGTCTCTATGACAATATCATCCTTCCCTTTTTGGATCCGGCTAATCGTCGCTCCATGCAGCCCGTTGGGCTGAATGATGAGGTTTGGGTTGATGTAGTGAAATGCCGGGAGGGACAAGATCGGGTTGGGTCCGAAGATGATTACTTCGGAGCGTTCACTTAAACTCACAGCCACCAGCGGTGGACCGGAACTTGGAATCTCGAGGATACCCCCGACGGTACCAACCGGTTGACTGGAGACACGCACATCATTGTTGTCGCGACGACGAAGCGATCGGACAGCGCCGTAACGTGTCTCCGCGTCCGCCGCATGCAACAACTCCTCAAGTGCCTCCGTCGCTTCAAAGCCCTCGATGACCGTCAAGCCATTGAGGCACATGGCGCGAAAGGCAGGTTCTTGACGGCAGAGGCTTTTCAGCGGCTCGATCGCACGCTTGTCGTTTAAGTAGGCCAGGGAGTGCGCGTTGTAAAAACGCACTTCGGGATTCGAGTGACCGAGGTTATTGGCGAGAAGCTCGGCGTAATCTTCCCCCAAGGCTTCGATCTGCCAGCATGCGTTGCGTACGGCCACAGGTTCAGTAAGTTGCTGTTCTAGCAGCGCCAAGCGACTTCGACGCTGGGTCTCGGTCTCATTGAAGCTCGTTTGCAACACGACATTGACGAAATGAAACGGATCATGTTCGTACTTCGGTGGGACAGCCAGCGAGATGTAGTTGTCTTTTTGAGGCGTTGCGATACCCACCTTTTTTCTACCATCGAATAGGGTAAAGCGAGCGTTGATGGCCGGTACAATGGCCGCCATCGTAATTGCGTCCGCATATTCACTATTGACGCTGATCGACAATTCGCGCGGTTGAGCCAATCGCGAACCACCGATGATGATCCCTTCTAGTTTGTCTTCGGGGCGGTCGCCACCATAGATTTGTGCCTTGGTGACCACTTGCCCCTCGGCCGAGGCGATCTCGAAACTTTCTCGAACCGATCCACCCAACTCTTGCAGCTCCACCAACGCGGTCGGCATCAACCACCCACGTTCCAGATTGCTGGCGGCGGCATGCGTCGATTTTCGGACAGACACGTCCAGCAGCATCCCCTTCCGGGCAGCCGGAGGGACGACGGTGTAGACCACGACCATGGCCGTATCGGGGGAGTCGAGCAGGGTGTTCGGTTGATCTACCTCTTCCCGCCGCATGACTTCCAACATTTTTTCCCGTGGGGTGCTCGCTTGGACATCTCCGCCAGTGCCCGGTAGCCCCGTGATCAGCCCCACGTTTTCGAGCCGCGATTGGGTTAGCATCCGCATTCCATCCCCCAGCTGGGCGATGATCCGCGGCCGCTCCTCCGCTTGGAGCTTCTCGCGGATGTTCTCGCGACGCGTCTCGGGACTGTCCCCGCGCGCCCGGAACCAGGGTGCGAAACAACCGGAGAGGGTCATCGCGAGCAGCGCACCGCCCCAGCCAAGACAGACGCCCGCGCAACGTCCCAACGCTAAGCCAGACCATGTTCGAGTTGTAGCGGAGCGCATTTTGGCATCCTCAGAAGATTGTTTCGGGCGTTATCTCAGGCGGGGTGTGTCCCCAACGATCCAGGCGGGGTGTGTCCCCAACGACTCTCAGGAGTCTTTGGATGCTGGAAAGTACTGATGAGGGCCGAGGGGGGTCAAGGTCGGAAACTACGCTGACTCGCAAAAACCACCTGGGGGATGATCAAACACCCCATCAAAAAAGCCCAAAAAATGTTTTCTGCCGCAAGTCATGAAGCTCAAAGCACCTAGGTCGATTTGCACAAAGTCCTCCGTTAGATCTGTGTTGACTTACAGCCGCAGGTGGATATCTTTGGGACTCAGTGGGAGACAGTGGTGACGAATGGGCCATGGAAGACCCGATGAGGGAGAGCAAAGCCAAACTGAGCGTCGGATACGATGTTGTTAACCGGAAGCTACCGCCGAACTTTGGACGAAAAGTCGCGGTTGGCCATTCCCAAACAACTTCGCGAAGCCTTGGGCTTTCCTGAGATATCCAGCCTATTCATCGCACCTGGAACCGATCGAGCCCTTGTGATTTACACCGCCGAGGTGCTGGAGCAAATTGGCCGCACGCTGGGAAAACTCAGCCCAGCCGCCAAAGAAACTCGCGACTTCAGTCGCCTGTTCTACGCTCAAGCCCAACCGGCCGATGTGGATCGCCAAGGTCGATTGAGGATCCCACCGGAACTGGCCAAGTTGGCTGGCATCACAGCGGAAGTGGTCGTCGTCGGAGTACGAGATAGGATCGAATTGTGGGATGCAACAGCTTGGGACGCGTTCCTGGAAAAAACCCAGCCGACTTATGACGAACTGGCTGAAACCGTGTTTCGGGATGCGGCCGCTCAGCGCGAGACAACTGAGTAAGTTAGGTGCCCAAACAGAAAAAAGTTCACAGAAAAACAAGGTTTTCAGGGAAACGCGGTTTTACATCCCAACAGAAAACCGAATCACAGACGGTGAAACCCTAATTCAGCTTGCGGCCACGGGCTGAATAGCCACAAGCGGGACTCGCGATCGAGCGCATGCCGATCTTCGAGTCTCGCGGGTTTCACCTCCTTTCCGCAGGGATCGCGTGGAAGGCGTGACGCGTCGAACGTATCTACCATTCGTTCGACGCACCGCAGCGGCCTCCAGTGGAAACACGGATGTTTCCCAGGCCCGTTACGGTAACTGGGTAACGGTAACAGATTTACGGTACTCGGTCTCCAACGTCTTTGAGCGTAGAATGGTCAGTTCCGCTTTGGCAGCCTAAAGCTCCCCCGACCATTCTCCCTTCACTCGGTCCGCTCGATGCAATCTGCTACCGTTCATATTCCAGTGCTCCCAGCCGAGATCATCGAGCTCGGGAACCCGGCGGCAGGACAGATTTGGGTCGACGGAACTGCTGGAGGTGGCGGACATTGCCAGCTCATTCTCGAACGCCTTATTGCAGCCACACCTGCTGCTCCCCCCCCCGCAGCAACCATCAATTCTGGCAAGCTCCTGGCCATCGATCGCGACCCTCAGGCCGCAGAATGCTTAACCCGCTTACTGGGAGCTCGCGCCATCGTCCGGCAGAACTCCTACGACGCCACCCCGGAGCTCTTACTGGAGCTGGGCTGGGAAAAAGCGTCTGGGATTTTGCTCGATTTGGGACTGAGCTCAGATCAGTTGGCGGATCGAGAACGTGGCTTTAGCTTTCAGACCGACGGCGAATTGGACATGCGTTTCGATCCAAGCTCCGGTGAGCCGGCTTGGGAGTGGCTGAGCCGGGTCGACGAAAAAACACTGGCTGACACCATTTATCGCTATGGTGAAGAGCGGTTCAGCCGTAGGATAGCCAAACGCATTGTCGAAACCCGCAAGCTGCAACCCATTCGCAGGGCCAGTGAACTTCGGGAACTGATCTATCGCTGTGTTCCCGGTGGGCGGCATAGCGGCGGCGGACGCAAACAGGGGCGAATCGATCCCGCCACCCGGACGTTCCAGGCCCTGAGGATCGCCGTCAACGACGAGCTGTCGATTCTTGAGCGGGCGCTCGAGCGACTCCCCGATAGCCTCGCCCCAGGTGGTCAACTGCTGATCATTAGCTTTCATTCGCTCGAGGATCGATTGGTCAAATACGCTTTTCGGGGAGATGATCGCCTGGAGATCGTGACCCGTCGACCCGTGCAAGCCACGGAGGAGGAAATTGCCCGCAATCCGCGGTCGCGCAGTGCCAAACTTCGAGTCGCCCGGCGAAAATAGCGCAACGTGATGTCCGCTTCGATTCCTCTTGATCGCACGCTAGCCATTTCCTACAAGTCGCGGTAGTACGCCCCACTACTTTTTTGGAGATTGCCGTCAATGAACCGTTCTGGAACATTACTGGCATTGTTCGTAATTTGCTTTATGACACCGCTCTCTCAGACCTATGCACAAGCTTGGTTGAACGATCAATCGCTGCGAGAACCGGTCGTTCCCATGCCCAGCGTTCCGAGCGAGGGGCTATTCGAACCCCCGCCTCCGTTGGAGCAACTGCCGCCATCGGTGTTTGAAAAAGTAGAGCCGCAAATAGCCGAGGCAGCGGGTCCTGTGTGGTACTACCCGTGGACATGGATACCGCGCGACGGTTGGAGCAACAGTGCCGAGTTTGGTCTCAACGGCTCTGCCGGCAATACCGAATCGATGAGCCTTCAAGCGGGAACTCGCTTCAAACGCAAATCCGACTTCACTCAGTTCGATCTGCGGCTGAATCACAATCGCACGAACGCCAATGGTATCGAAACGCAAAACAACATCCTGATGTACTCCGACTGGGAGCGCTTTTTGGGCGAATCGCCTTGGACCTGGTTTATCAAGAACGGCATTGAGTACGATGAATTCCGCGCCTTTGACCTGCGCTATAACATCAACTCCGGTCTCGGCTACACGTTTGTCAGAAACGATACACTGACGCTGGTTGGTCGCTTTGGTGCTGGAGCGTCCCGTGAGTTTGACGGACCGGATGACGCGTGGGTGCCGGAAGCACTCTTCGGCGCCGACTACGAACATCAGGTCAACGACCGAAACAAGTTAATAGCTCGGTTTGATTACTTTCCGGAGTGGGGCAACTTCAGTAACTTTCGAATGGTCACCGATCTAGCATGGGAGTATCTACTGAGGGCAGACGGCAATCTGTCATTTAAGCTTGGTGCAACCGATCGTTACGACAGCACACCCAATGGTTTGAAACCAAATGACGTCAACTATTCAGCACTCGTGCTATACAAGTTCTAAACCACAGGGGTTATTACCCTAAGCACTCGACCCTTGCCAACTGGCAGGCTCGGTCAGTCGTCCCGCGAAGGGAGTTGCGACCGAGGGCTGCGATCGAAGAACAAGCATGGCGGCGGAGGCAAGTTTCCAGCCTCTGTCGCAGATCTACAAGTGTTGGTTCTATTTCAGGCACATCGACTTGCGCTTGGGACGAAAGGTTGATACCGCTAAGCATCCCGCCAGCCAGCAGCGACGAATTCGCTCGTAGATCTTTAATTAGTGGATTCACTAGGCTGTCGATACATACCGCAGAGGCTCCTACGGCAAGTAGCTTGAGCGCGTGCTCAGCGTTTCGGATCGGCAACACAACCAGGATCGGAATCTGGGCGCCAGCTGATTGAAAGAGGTCTCGGGCGCGCGTGAGCCCTTCCACCATAATCGCATGGTTGCTAGCACTTTCCGTTTCCGTACTGACCAACGTCACGAAATCGCAAGCGGCTTCAATACAAAACTCCAAGTCCGCGTTGGAGGCGCCGCTGGGTAGACTGAGGCCAATTGGGGACAAACTGGACGTCGCATCGCGGACGGCCTGGACAAAGGTATTCAGGCGCTCTTTAGTAACCAACTCCAACGGCCACTGCCAGCATTGTACAGCACTATTGAAACAATCAAGTTCCAGCGCATCTGCTGTCCGCAGTTCCTGGGGATTGAATGGCTGGCCGAGTTCCCGTCTTGCCAAGCGGATAGGCAACTGCGAGGCAGCAACCTGCTCAAATTGATCAACGCGACAAAACATTGGAATGCGATGTGCCCGGATCCTCCCACAAAAAGCTGGCCAGCGGGCTGCCAGAATTTGTTGCAGTGGTTGCCGCAGGAACCACGGCATACCAAACTGCAACTTGCGGGTCGAACCTTTGACCTCGAAGGCAAGCGACAGGTTGACTGACACCGGAGGCGGGGTAAAGGTCAAGCTTGGCTGGGCAAACACTAGTTCATCGAGCAGGCTTGGCATCGTCATACTTTCAGTTCCTGGCGTGCGCGATAGACACGAAAATCAGCCCCACCCGCTTTGATTCCCGCTCGAGCCAGAAAAAGACCTAACCGCAACGACTCCGCGTCTTTCATCCGCACTTGGCGAGCACTCTCGGAAACCGACTTCACCTCCCCCCGAACATAGATCAGCCCACCGGTCATACCATAGCCGACATTCTCCCCGGCACCATTGCCCAGCACCAATGTCCCGGCACTCATGTTATAGCCTGCTTCATCGCCGACGGCGCTCCGCACAAACACGTCGGCGCCCGCCAAGCCCAAGCCACAGCGTTTGCCAGCCGTTCCATGTACGGCAATGAACCCGCCCGTTGCATAAGCCCCCAGGCAGTCACCCGCCGTTCCTCGGATAAGGACACTCCCGGAAACAAATGAGTGCCCACAGCCAACCCCGGCATGTCCCTTAACATCAACATCCACCTGGTCGCTCATCAGGAACGCAAAGTCCCCCACATCTCCACTGATCGCCAGCGACAGGCCCTGTTCTAAGCCAGCGCCGAGGCCATGCAGCCGCTCGCTCGCCTTGAGATGCACCTGCGCGCCAGCCGGGCATTCGCCAAGCCGCTCGTGCAGCGCCTTGACGGTCAGCTCCGCCACGTTCAACTCAATTTCTTCATCCTCTTCGGCCATCAATACAAACCTATCTTGCTATCCGCCAGCGAACCGTCCCCCAGAGTTGTTGAGCATCGGCATTCCTCAGCCCCAACAAGACCAGAAAATAGATAACCGCACCTGTCGGAGCAGCCACCCACGTTCCCGGAGACAAAAGTTGATATACGACATAACAACCACAGCAGGCTACTAGCGTACTTAACAGCGATTGCAAAAACCACTTGCTGCAATCTTTCCACAAATCACTGCCGAATCGTCGCGAAAGCCACCAAGCCATGCCCGCAGCTGAAAACAAGCAGTACGCTGAGACCCCGAGTGCGATGCCCCACAGGCTAAACTGCACATAAAGCCATATTTTTAGAACCCAGGAAATCAATAGCGCCACCACACCAATTAGCGTGGGTGATTTGGTGTCACCCAGCGCATAGAAACCTCGCGCTAACAACTCGGCGCAACTCGCCCCTGCGAACATCCCCATCAGCGCCACAATCAGCCAACCGACCATCATCGAGTCCCGATGTGTGAAGGCCCCGTGTTCCAATAAATCGCGGATAATCCAGACGGAGAAGAAGCTAAATCCGAGGGTGATGGGGACTATAACAAGTATCAATCGACGGAAGGCCAGAGCGAAATGCTGGACAAAGCCATCTGTCCCCGTCCCATCCAAACGTTGCGCCAATTGCGGAAATGCAACGATCGCCAAGCCGCTCGTCCCGATCGCCAATAGCGCCGCGAGAATGCGCTGCGCGTAGTTGATGTAGGCCACTGCACCTGGACCATCGACGGAAATTTTCGAAGCGAGTACGCGATCAACGAGTGGATCGACTCGCAGCAAGGCAGCGCCCAGTAAGAGTGGCCAGAAGAGCCGATACAAACGCAACATGGCTGCATAGTCGGCGCGGGGTGCACGCAACTGCGACATGAGCGGTGCCAAATGCATGAGCGCACTAAGAAACGAACCCAAATTGATCGCCCAAGCCAGCGTCTGGATACTGGCGTCGCCAAATTGAAAGGCAACAGCCAGCGAAAGCGAGGTGCCGATCACGCCAGCCAAGGCCGGCACCACAAAATGGTGCCGACTATGATGCACAGCTTGAGCCCAACTGATCAAACCATTCAACGCGACTTGGATGCAGAGAATTCGCAGCAACTGACTGGTTAAGTGCAACGTGCTTGGCTCCAGCTTCCTATAGAGCCAGTGACAGATTGGTTCAGCCAAACCATACAAAAGTAAAGAACAAGCTAGGCTCAGGACGAACGTAAGCAGACCGATGAACGAAGCCAATTGCCACGCGTTGGTATTGTCTTCCGCGCTGGCGGCGTCGCCGTTACTTGGTTGACCCAGCCTAGTAAATTTACTGACCAATTCAGGGACGAGTACATAACTGAGTGAACCGGTCACCAGGGCTGCGAACAGGGTGGGGAGCGCCAATGCAGCGGCAAGCGCATCGGTGTCCGCGCCGGCCCCATACCAACCCGCCATCACGCGTTGGAACAGGAACTGGACGATGACTTGTATCAACGAGGCGGCTGAAACCAGGATCACATTTCGAGCTGTCCGATGGGCTGCAGTCACGTGCGGGTACCCCGCTGTGGACACAGCGCAAGACTGGACTGCAGAATCTCCTCAACGGCTCGCAAGTTTTTATCGAGTCCATGATGCTCCGCCACCCAGACCTGCGCTCGCTCTGCCCGCTCCATCCAAACATCCGCATGCGCTAACGAATCATATATTTTCTCGGCCATTTGTCGCACATCGCCCACAGGAACCAGCCCCCCCCTCACATGTTCGGCCCCCACCAGAGCCACCAACGCAGGGCTGCAGGCCGTGGCGAGCAAAGGTGTGCCGATAGCCATCGCTTCCAATGCAACGTTGGGTAACCCTTCGTAAACACTTGCAATGCACACCAAGTTAGCTCGCTTGATCCACGGATAAGGATTCGTTTGATACCCCACAAAGCGCACCTGCTGATCAAGGGCCAAGTCCCTAGCCACCGCTTGCAGGCGTGCCAAGTCAGGACCGTCACCGAGCAAGTCCAAGTGGATGTTAAGTGCAGCGTGCTGCTGGCGCAATTCGGCTAAAGCACTCAAAACCGTTTGATGTCCTTTTTCACGGGACAGCCGACCAACCACCACGATCCGCCCATCCGCTTGCTCACGGACATCCGTCAACGCGCCCGGTTCCTGCGGATCGGGCAAGCTGGTGGGTAATTCCATTCCGGCTTGCTGCTGAACTGCAAAGACATCAATTGGGTTTTCAATCACCCGCAACGACTCGCGGCGCAGACCATAGAATTGCGCTGCATCGTCGGCGACATCAGCGCTAACAGCAACCGTGATTGCCTGCGGATCGCTATAGGCTCGCGCCAGCAGGTGTCGCTTTAACCACTTAAAACGCTCTTTAGCGTTTTCGAAGTCGCGACTCGGTGGACTGACGATCACGGAAACGCGCGGGATACCTGTTTGGCGGCAAGCTGCAGCGGTCACCAGGCTCATGTGAAAAGTGCGATCGTAGACCACATCGATCCGCTCGCGTCTGAGTATAGAAACCAAATGCGCGACTTGCTGTCGGTGGATCTGTCCCGGCAGGTGACCTGCAAGCCAGTTAGACTGCAGCTTAGGCATCGCCGGATCATCGAACGCGTGGACGAGCAGATTCGTGGGTAAGCGTTGGAGATAAGGTCCGCGGCGGGCGAGAAGATAAATGTGCGATTCGAAGAGTGCAGGATCAATCCGAGTAGCCAACTGCCAAAGCTGTCGTTCGCTTCCCCCGCCGTCAAGCGAGCCGGTACAACACAGCACGCGACTACTCAAGCTTCGTACTCTCCCCATCGAGTTTCTTAAGAATTCTTTTGATTTGTTCGTCAGCCCATGGTTTGCCAGCGTAGAGCAAGAGCAGATCTCGGTAATAACTTTCTAAGCTTTTGCCCGACAGCGACTTTTCTGCCGATTGAATCAATTTTTCAAGCTGGATTTTTGCGGCCGATTGCTGTTGGATCACCACACTTTCACTGGACCGCACCGCATATTCGGCCAGTTCGACAAGTTTTCTTTCATGACCATCGAGTTTATCAAGCTTGCCAAACACCGTCAAAAAAGCGGCAAATTTTAGCTTGGCCGTACTCGCGTCTTCCGTTTGCGCCTCGAGGCAGTCCAAGAAGGCCTGTTCGATAGCGCTCAACTCGTTCGCTCCACCCGCGCGGGAGGCTTTGCGGTGCAGCGTTTTGCCACGGCGAATCAACTCCGCTTCATCCGCCAGCATCTTGACCTCGAGTGCCCGCTCATCTTCCGGGAAGCGCGCCAGAAAACTGGAGATGGTCCCGCTCGCGGCCAACAACTGACCGTCATCGCCCGAGTCGACCGCCAGCGCAATCGTTTCATACAATTCAGTAGCTGTTGGTGGCTGGAGCATCCACCAGCCGATCCCAACGCATGCCAACAGCAAAACGACGATGCCCACAACCGACCCGATTTGCAGCCAGTCTGCCCCTTGCTCTGCCTCAGGCTCTACGGCTCCGAAACTCGATCGCTTCGCATCGTAATCGGTCACCGGCGTATAGTGCGAAGCTCCACCAGTCGTTACCAGCTCGCCATCGGTGTTGAGCGAACGGAATGCAGACGCGGCCCGCGCGGCGGGAGGCAAACTGAGCTCATGGTCTAAGTCATCGGGTTCAGCCAGTTCGTTCTTTTCATGAGCGCGCGTCCCCGCGATATAACGATCGGTTTTCAGATCTGAAATCCTCTCTGGTGCAACCCTAGTCCGTTGCTCATGGGTTCCCAACCCCCCTTCGCCCTCGTAGGTCTCCTCAGCCACTTCCCGTTCTATCCCCAAGTCCTTCAACTCAGCCCCCGTTAGCTTCAATTCAGCCTCCTCCACATCGGAGAGATCCAGGGAGGTAAGTTGCGGCCCAACGTCGACTTGCGTGGGAGTCGCCGGACTACCATCTCGGTTTGTGATTTCTTCGGTCTTAATCTTTCGCTGCATACCTTGCTGCAACGCTTTGAGCCGGTTGCCGACCACCAAGGCCGTCGGAGGGCGTTTGAGTGGGTCTTTTTCAAGCAACTGATGGATCAGGGCAAGCAAGTCCTCGGGTACGTCCGTAACACGGTCCGACAAGCTGGGGACGGGATTGTAACGGACCGCGTAGAGCACTTCGGGAACACTCTTGCCACCAAACGGTGCCTTACCAGTTAGCAAGGCATACATCACGCTCCCGAGGCTGTAGAGGTCGCTACGGACATTCACTGGTTTGCCTTCGGCTTGCTCCGGCGGCATGTAGTCGGCGGTACCGATCACCGAACCAGCCAGCGTTTCGTCACCGGAACCAAAAAGTTTCGAAATGCCGAAGTCGGTCAACTTGATGTGGCCAGCTTGATTGAGCATTAAGTTCGCGGGCTTCAAGTCGCGATGGATAATACCTATGTTGTGCGCATGCTTCAGCGCAGCGGTGGTTTCAATAGCCACCTGGACGACATCTTCCCAGGGCAACGAACCGTGCTGACGTAAATGATCATGCAGTGAATGGCCATCGACGTATTCCATCGAATAGAATAAGAGACCCTTCTCCTCGCCGTAGCCGATCAACTCAACGATGTTGGGGTGCTTCAACCGCTTGAGCGCTTCGATTTCTCCAGAAAATCGACGGCGGAACCGCATCTGATTGGCGATTCCCGAGGCAATGACCTTGATGGCCACCGGCTCACCACTTTTGGCATGGAGCCCTTTGTAGACCGAACCCATACCACCGCGTCCCAGCAATCGCTCCACGTGGTATGGCCCCAAATAATCAAACTCAGCTTGACTCATGGATGTTTACACCGAAAGAGGGGGTGGCAAGGAAAAGTGAGGGTCAACGGACGCTACAACACGCCCCAATCCTAAGTCTAGCTGATTTTTTTCACCCCCGCGCAAATCCGCAATCAACGAGCGGACCTGTCTTCAGCTTCTTTGCACAGCCCGACGCGCGGGTAAAAATCGTCAGGAGATAAAGTTATCGGGATCAATCGATGGCGAAACTCAAACTCCGCACCGCTAAGACTAGCCCTTCTTCCCCCCTCTTGTCTTTTACTTCCTGCGCTGGCTGTGCGGCAGCGAGGCTTACCAAGTGGGTGCACAGAGGGAGCAAAGCCAGACCACGAAGCAAGCGGTACTGCATGGCGAGTATTTTTTGCAAGCTAAGCCACAGCAATTTGAGTCCGATCAGTTGGAAAAAAGCGGACAGAGCCCGAAAGAAGTGTGGCTCACGCCACTCGCCTAATCCAAAAATGTAATCTGTTCACGATACGAGTAACCCTTTATACCCAGATAAGTATGCCGAAGTGCTTACGACAACCTTGTCGACGCATACGCTCCGCGGGTTCGACTGCCGCTGCGTGGTGAAGGCAATCCCCCCCGACTTGAAGGACGATTACCTAAAAAATGGAAGCCTGCAGGTGCCAGTTGAGCCAACGCCCACAGCACCTCAAAAATAGCGACGGAGGTGACCATCCGAGTCGCCTATGCAACCAAACCAAACACTCCAAACTGCCAATATGAACAGTCAAGCCACCAACGCACAACGCATTGTCGTTCTAGGCGCAGCGGGATTTCTTGGACATGCGATGGCCCGTGACTTAGCCTTGCAAGGGCACCAAGTGGTCGCCTATTGGCGGCGTCCCAACCCCGCGCTCAGCCAGTTTCCCAATGTGCAATCAGTTATTGGAGACATCCGCGATACCTGGATTTTGGCCGACACCCTGCAGGGGGCCGATGTCGTCTACCACTTCGCTTCGGCCACACACCCAAGTTTGTTCTTCCGCAATCCTGCTGCAGAGTACTGGGAAGCGTTGCAACCGCTGATGGTCTTGATGGAAACCGCCGCCCGAGCTCGGGTGCGCCGCATTGTTTTCCCATCATCAGGAGGTACGATCTACGGCGATCGCGAAGCAGCCCGATCGGAAGAGTCTAAAGTGGATCCGCGTTCTCCGTACGCCATCTTCAAACTGGCCGCCGAGCAATTGTTGCTGCATGCGGCTCGCCAGGGAGACTTTGCCGTCGACATTTATCGCGTAGGAAATCCCTATGGGCCCGGTCAACGCGTCAGGCCAGGGCAGGGGGTTCTCCCGCATTGGTTGGATGCGATCCAACACAATCAGCCAATTCGAATCTTTGGAGATGGAACGGCTGAGCGCGATTATGTCTACATTGATGATTTCTGCCAGTTGCTGCGGCACGCCTGCCGGAGTGACACCACCAGCGATGTCTTCAATTTGGGAACGGGTATCGCGACCCCTCTGAATGAATTACTGAAATTGCTAGAGGCCTTGTTGGGCCGCCAACTCGAGACCACTTACATGCCCAACTCAACTGCCAGCCTTCAAACGATTTCACTTAAACCCGACAAGTTATTAAAACAATTTCCTGAATTCGACTTCACGTCACTTCACACGGGCCTGACCCGGACATTGGCCAGCTACGGTTTACTCTGACTGCGGTCAGCGCGGTACCTCACCACCGGACCGCGTCGTTAACGCGGCCACAATTGCTAATTCAGTCGTTTCTGAGACGAAAGAAACATGGGAGTCTGCAAACACCAGATAACAACCACCACCGTGAAAACTGTAGGGTTCGTTCTCGTTGGTGGCGTTGATCGCAATGGGGGTCAGACTGGGGCCTAAGCCTTGCAGGGCTCCATCGGCACTGGAACCATCCAGCGAAAAACCACTTTCGCTATCGATCCATCCATACCCTTGATCGTTGACCAACTCCGCTCGCTGCACGCGCTGGCGATAGACCTGCGGCCGGGCCGTGCACTCCGTGACCATGGTCGAGTGCGACGTGCCGTCCAGAATGTCTGCAATACGAACCTTCGAATTGCGGTGCATGACCGCGCGGGTTGCATTGCTACCGGAGTAGATCGCAGGGTTGATATTGGCGCGAACACCCATCAAGGCAGCGTAATCCGAGGGTGCCAGCGGTCGTTCTAAACTCAGCGCGGGTCGAGGTGCCTTAGGGGCTGCAAAATAAATCTGTGGATCGATGGGAGAGGAAGGGCAACGGTAAACGGGCAACCCCACGGCTCCTTGCGATAAGTTTCCGGTAGCCCACCAATCGGAACTGCGATCGTAATGTGTAAGTACAGTTTGTTGTTCTAGCATGGGCAGCATCATGACTTGCCAACCGACAAAACGCCCCTGCGGATTGCCCGGCCCCGACTTTGTCCAACCCGAGGCCGGAAACACATGGAAAGCATCATGAAACTGATTCAGGGCGAGCCCCATCTGCCGCATGTTGCTTTGGCAACGGATGCGCCGCGCAGCTTCACGGGCCGCTTGCACAGCAGGTAGCAACACCCCAACCAGCGTGGAGATAATCGCGATCACCACTACCAGCTCAACCAACGTAAAGCCGCTGCGCGGGAACCGCAGTCCCCGCGCAGGACGTTCGAATCGAGTTTGCAACTCAGTCATCGCCGTAGCTGCCGTATCCATTCGTCTTGTTATGGAATTTGTATTCCTTGGCTTGCTTCTCCAACAGCAATTGCAACTCGTAGACCTCGTCCGCGATCGCGTCGGCTGGCAAATCAGGATCGCGTACGACTGACAAAACCTTGGTTGCAACAGGTTGGCCGTCGACGAGTAATTGAACACGGTAGGTTCCACTGGGTACTGGCCGCGCGCCACGGAATCCTTGGAAACCTTGCGGGGCACGGGCTGTACGGGTTGTATCCGGGCTGGCTGCGCTATCTCCGCGAGCTCCAGCTCCTCCCGGACCTTCCCCCCGTGAACTCTCGGCTCTGGCACCGCGTGCTGCAGCAGCATCCCCTTGGCCACTTTCAGCCGTGTTGGTGGTATCCGACGTTCCTTCACCACCCTCTGCGTCAGCGCTCTCGGTAGCCTCTTGCGCTGCTTCGGGCACTGGCGGACGTCCAGCATCGCTGTCGCTTGCTGCTCCCGAACGAGCACCGCCGCCCCGGCCACCCCGGCCACTGCCACCCCGTCCGCTGCCGGCTACCGGCTCCCCCGGGGGCTCAGCTTGATTAGCTCTAGCTCCAGCTCCCGCACCACGTCCACCAGCTCGTGCCGGAGGCGGAGCTGCGGCAGTCAGGTTCCAGGAGATCATGTGCAGTCCAGGTTCCGCTTTGCCAGTGAGCTCGGACACCAATTCCCCTTGGATGTTCTCGATCCTCGCCACGACGGTACTGGCCTGCGTAGGCAGGGCATACCACAGACTCGCCCCGGCACTTGGATTCTGCGACAGGAAACTACGATTGGTTCCGCCGCGCTCTGAATCACGCCGCCAACGCACCACTTCTTTGGGATCGAAGAACGCAACCGCGGTGGTCAAGTTCTCCGGCTTGAGCTGTCGCAGCGGTGAGACGTCGCACGCCCACAAACTGCGACCATGAGTCGCCACAACAATTTCTCCATTGGTCGGATGGATCGCGACTTCATGCACGGCGACCGTCGGCAAGTTCTGATTGAACTGCGTCCAGTTTTGTCCGCGGTCGATCGAGATCCAGAATGCGAACTCCGTCCCCAAGTAAAGCAAGTTGGGATTGACCAGATCCTCGCGCAAGCACCTGGTTGAACCCCACGGCAAACTCTCGTGCAACGGCTTGAATGTTTGACCAAAGTCATCGGAGATGAAAATGTAGGGACGATCGTCGTCCGAGCGATGGGCATCGAGGCAAACGTAGACACGACCAGGCGCATGCCGCGAAGCTTCAATCGTCGCCACCCAGCGCGGGCTAGGCAGCCCCAGTCGACTGGTGATATTGTCCCAGTTGTAGCCACCGTCACGAGTCACCCACAGGGCTCCATCATCGGTCCCTGCGTAGAGCACATTAGGATCGAGCGGCGACTCAGAGAAGGCTGTCGCCGATCCGCGCTGAGTCAACGTGATCTCGGGAGAGATCGGACGCAAATCGTTGCCTCGATCCAGCGAGCGGAACACATAATTGCCCGCACTGTAAAAGATCTTTGAGTTATGGGCTGACAGAACGAAGGGTGTATTCCAATTGAAGCGATAGACCTTGCCTTCCTCACGTCTGGGGCGAATCGAACCGCGTTCCCCAGTCACCAAGTGCCGCCGCACGATCGCTCCGTTCTGGCTTTCGGCGTAAAACAAATCGGGGTCTTCAGGATCCACGCGGCACACAAAACCATCGCCGCCGTTGATGTTAATCCAATCCTCGTTCACCGCGCCACCACTGCGACTGAGCGCCGGTCCGGCCCACGAGCCATTGTCTTGCAAGCCTCCCGCGACCCAGTACGGTGCCTTGGGGCTGATCGCCACATGGTAGAACTGGCCGATGGCAACCGTGTTGATATGATCCCAGGTCGCACCACGATCGAAGGTCACATAAACCCCACCATCGCAGCCGATGATCATGTGCCGTCCATCGCTCGGATTGATCCACAGATCGTGTCCATCGGCATGGACCCGTCGACCGAAATCAGCGGTAAAGGTCACTCCACCGTCTCGCGACTGGTGCTGCGCGACCCCCAATACGAAAATGTTTTGGGCATCTTCGGGATCCACCTTCACGACACTAAAGTACATTGGTCGCGTGTTAAGCGAGTTAATCCGCTGCCACTCAACACCGCCATCAGTCGACTTGTAGACGCCACCGTATTTGTATCCCTCGGTGCCTTGCTGGTCCTGCACATTCGGCTGCTGACCGAAGTAAGAGTAGGTGTAGGGACGGGCTGTCGAGCCACCGGCGAGGCGGTCTGCTACCACCACCTCGACCTCCAACGATTGCTCGCCGCGTTGTACTTTGACCTTCAAGCGATCGTCCACTTTTCGGGTACGAATCTCTGCCATCAAAGCTTCGTAGTCAGCGACCTCCTTGCCATCGAGCTGCTTGACGATGTCGTTGTCTTTCAGACCAGCTTTGGCGGCCGGTCCATCTTCAGTGATGGTGGTCAGCTGCGCACCGCCAGAAGCATGATCCTCACCGCGAATGCCAATAAAGATATTGCTCTGCGCGGGTGTTTGAGGTTGTACGGTTGAAACCCGCATCTCAAGCTTGACGGTCACGTCGAGTTTCTCTTCGCCGCGGGCGATTCCCAGCTTGACTTCGTCACCGTCGGCCTTCTTGCGAAGTTCCTCCATCATGGCCTGGAAAGTCGTCGGCGGATTTCCATCGACATTCGTCACCACATCTCCCCCTTTCAAGCCTGCTTTCTCGGCTGGGCCATCTCCGGTTACCTGCTGCAAGAGGACTTTGCCATCTTGATCGGTACCTACCACACCCATGAAAATAGTGGCGTTGGCTTGACTCGTTCCCGGACGACCGGTCAGCAGAATGGAGAGCTCTTTGTTCCATTCTCCGCGTTTGAAGTTGAGGGCCACACGATCGTTCACCTTGCGCTTGCGTAGCTCATCGAGCAACTGGTCGAAGTGCTCCAACTTGATTTGATCGATCGATACCAATTGATCGCCGACTTCGATCCCAGCTTTCGCGGCCGGGCTGTTTGGCATGACCTGCGTTACAGTCGGTTGCCCGTCCACGTTATCGCCGACGACTCCCAAAAAGGCTGGAAACGGTTGAGGTCCCTTGCCGATATCTTCGCAGTCGATGATGGCGACGAGGGTGTGCGGTGACTTGGACTGCCAGTCCAAGCCGATCCGCCCGGTCATGCCTGTTGGCAAGCCTGCGGTCAACTTGTTCCACGTCTGCCCGCCGTCGGTGGTGCGGTAAAGTCCACCACGGGGGCCCCATTTGCGGATCGGATCGTAACCATCGACCCCCTCCGGCTTCGGCTCGGTTCCCGGCCAACTATCAAAGCCATCGCGCAGCCGATCCCACATAGCCACGACCAGCGTGTTTGGGTCTTCGGGATGCATAACCATGTCAATCACCCCGGTGCGATCATCGATGAACAGCACCTGCTCCCAGGACTTGCCGCCATCCTGCGTCTTATACACGCCCCGCTCGCGATTGGTGCCGTAAAGTCGCCCAGCGGCTCCGACGTAAACCGTATTCGGGTCCTTGGGATCGACTACAATTCTCGCGATCTGGTAGCTCTTGTCCAAACCCATGTGCTGGAATGTCTTGCCCCCATCCACCGTTTTGTAGACACCATTGCCATAAGAAACTGAGTTGCGTGGATTGATTTCACCGGTGCCTACCCAGAGTACATCTTTGTTGGTTGGATCGGTGGCGATGCTGCCGATCGAGACCACTTGCTCTTTGTCAAACAGGTGCTCCATCGAGCCACCGTGATTGGTCGTTTTCAATAGACCACCCGAGGCCGTGGCCATCCACCTCAGCGACGTGTCTTGCTCATGGATGGCGACATCCGTAATGCGGCCGGACATGTTGGCAGGGCCAATCGACCGCCATTTGACCGGCTCGAGCCATGTCGGATCGACTTTAGAAGGGGGCGGGAGTGCCAAACGCGGGTCGGGGCGTGTCTGAGGACCTGCACTTGAGGCCACAGGACTGGTCGCCGCAGTGCTCTTGCTGGCATCTGACTGCTTGGACGACTTCAGCTCCGTCGTCAACTCCCCAAGCAGCTTCTCGATAGCCGCCAGCCGCTGCTCGGCACTGGTAGAGACATTGTCCGTTGGACCAGCAGTCGCAACTTCAGCAGTCGCGACGTCAGGAGCTTTGGCCGCTTGCGCCTCAGAAAGTGCTTGCTCTGAAAGAGGAGGCTGCTCTGGTACTAGAGGCTGCTCTGGTGCTGGAGGCTGCTCTGGTGCTGGAGGCTGAACAACTACTTGTTCCTGGGTCGCAGGACTGTCCGTCGCAGGAGCCTCAACGTTCGGCGCCGGTTCGATTTGCGGTTCGGACTGCGCGCTGGCGATTTGCGAAATCGCCCCCGCAGATAACGCAAAGAAAATCACTCCCAGCAGGCTGCAACGGCCAAGGAAGTGCACTGTCGTCGATCGCCTCATAAAGCTGCCTCGAATCAAGCAAAGGATGAAGGGACGTATGATAAATCACCATGCCAGTTCCGCCTTTTGGCATTCTCAGTCTAGTCGCTTCGCCATCGCTTGGCACACGCTAACCGTCCGTTTCGAAGTCGATTTCCGCAATAAAAATCAGCTGCCTCCGAAAGCTGAAGACCTCGTAAGTTCCAGCGTCTACGCGTGTTCGCAAGTGTGGCCACCCAAGCGTATCCAGCAACTTGCAGCTCGACCGCTGGCCCATCAGCGCAAGGGAAAGCTAGCCTCCGCCAAGCGCCATTGGCGCCCACCCAGTCCGCCTTGACAATCACGTCTCATGAGTGCGGAAAGGAGCCCTCTGCCGCCGACCTCCTTGTATTCTCCTCAGCCAGAAAGTTGGACTCAATGCGACGTTTTATGCGCGATCCGATCCTGTTGACCGGTGCGATACTACTATTGAGTCTCGGGGCCTACATGCTCCGTGGCACGGCGGTGCTGCGGAATGTCTCGCTCACAATGACTGGCGGCGACGCCGCCGGACTTCGCCATCGCTTGGCGGTCGACTTGGCGCGACAAGCACCCGATTTTGGCCTGTCAATTAGCATTCAACCCACCCGTGGTTCCGAAGCAGCCCTCGATGCGGTCGAACGCGGCGACGTCGATATCGCGTTTGTTCAAGGAGGACTTGCCAGCGCGCGGAACACGCGCATCCGTCAGGTATCCGCATTGCATATCGAACCGCTGCACTTGCTGGCGGACCCCGAACTGTTTCACGCCATCGTGCGCGATGGGCTCGGTGCCCTGGCAGGTCATTCGATCAACGTGGGTTCTTCGAGCAGCGGGACCTATGCACTCAGCAGCGAGGTACTTGAATTTGTCGGATTGCAACCTTCGACAGCCAATGTTCCACCTGCCTCCTCCAATAACGACGATCGAACTTTTATCCAAAATACACTGGGCTACGCCGACCTATTTAAAGCCGCGCGCAGCGAACTTCCGGACGCTCTGTTTACGGTTTCGTCGCTCCCCTCCCCACTGGCGACATTGATGATCGAGCAACATGGCTTTCGCTTGGTGGAGCTCGCTTTCGGTGAAGCGCTGTCACTCCAAGCCCTCAACGAATTGGGGGAGTCGCCAGCCGCCGGTTCGATCGACAAACGTCTCATCTTTCGCACACTCATTCCCAATCACACGTACAGCGTGCGATTGGCTGAACCGCCGGAGCCGTTGACGACCCTAGGCACTCGCATGTTACTTGTTGCCCACGAGCGCGTCGACGAACAAGTGATTCAGCGCCTGCTGGATGCTCTCTATGACTCGAACTTCGCGCAAGCTGAGCGGCCTCCCTTGGAGCCAAGTCTGCTCGACCTGCCTGCCGAGTTTCCACTGCACGCAGGTGCACAAGCGTATCGGCAACGCAATAAGCCTATCATTGCTGGGGATGCGGTTGATTATGTCGAAAAGGTGCTGGCCATCGCAGCCACTGTCGTCGGCGGAGGGTTCTTTCTATTCCAATGGTCTCTCCGCCGCGTTCGTCGTCGCCGCGAAGCGAGTTTGGCAAGCTACATCGAACGCGTCCTGACGATCGAGAAGGAATCGCTTGAGAATGAGGTCGCTGCTCAACTTGACTTGGCTGAACTGATTCGCCTACAAGGCGAACTGGCAAAAATCAAGTCGCAAGCGGTCAGTAAGTTTGCCAATGGTGAGTTGGAGGGAGAAGCACTCATCCAAGGCTTGCTTTCGCTGGTCAATGACGCCCGAGACCAATTGACCCGATTGATTCTTCACCAGCGTGAAAACATCGAACAGCAGTCGAGCATCGAGCAACGCAGCCCCGACGAGATTTGGAAACAGCAGGCCCACACAGAAATAGACAAGTAACCTGCCGTGGGGTCAGGCCTTGTGTTCGGTGTTCGCCGCAAAGACGGTTGGGCCCGCGTAAAGAACTCTGCCCTACCTGCAACCCCAACCAACGAGATCGGCTCCCTGGCGAAGGACTAACTCCCAAACAAAGATGCAGCGAATTGCCCAAGTTGGCAGGCGCGCATCGAGCGGACGAAAAATGGAGGGTGAAAAATAGGGAGGGCAACTCGGGCAACTTTCGGCCTACATCTTTCGTCCGCCTGTGCGAATGCTGCATTGAAGGTCAGGATGAACAAGGAGATTAGGAGGGAAGTGGACCGGAGCCGCGCTGGGCTGCTGACCCTGCTCGGGAACAAGACCTGTGCTGCCCCTGGCCAGTGAATCGATATTCCGATGGTTAGAACGAGTTCTCGTGTGCTAGATGGATGCCTTCGTTCTCCAATCCAGGCCGCCATGAGCGCGCCTTGCAGCTATTTTTTCTCAGAGTTCGCGTTCATTCCGGCCGACTCGGCAGTCGATCCGCGTGATTCTCAGACTAACATTGCGGGAGTTTCTTTGGGAAAGTCAGCTCCTCGCGATACTGTTTCCCACGCAGTGAACTCTTCTCGCAGTTCGTCGAGCTTTGCAACCGCGCCAGTGTAAGCATCGTTTCCGAGCAAGAGACGGTGAGGTGGGTTGCGGGATTCGACAGCCCGCACAATCGCCTCTGCCGCTCGTACCGGATCGCCATCTTGATTGCCGGAGATGGCTCGTAGTTGACGAATGTTCTCATGTGCCGTGTCGGCATAATCTGCTATCTGATGTTCCGTTTCGTTCGTTGAGCGACCAGCCCAGTCGGTGCGGAAGCCGCTTGGTTCGACAAGCATCACTTTGATCCCCAACGGTTCGACCTCTTGCCAAATAGTCAATCTCGAAGTCCAAGCAAACGTTTCGATCAGGTCCAATATTGACCGCCCGCCAGCGAACATCAAGTGCATTCCTCTTCGAAAGTGTCAGCTGCTATGAAAACACAGATTCGGCTCGCGTTTGCTCTGGTTGTAGTTTTTGGTCTCGGTTTTGGTTGCAATCGGCAGCAATTGGTTCCACCGTTTGAAGCGGAGCGACTGGAGCTGACCTATGAAAACGATGATCAAAAGTTCTATGTGGTCGATGACGGGAACGCGTATCGCGATACCGGGTCGGGCGACGCTTGGGAGCTGGTCATGCGAGTTTTTGATCCCGCCGAGGTCGAACGATCGTACGTTACGGAGAACGGCAAAACCTACCGCATCGCACCGGATACTCAGCAGCGGTTCGAAGTACAACGCGAACTGGCCGAGTCCTTCGAAGACGTGAGTTCTGGACTACCAGGACTGCTGGAGCTTGTCAGCGAAACACGGCAGCGATGGGGCGTGTTCACTCTCCAGTCTCCTGAAGTGCCTATGGTTGCCGACTACGTCGCACATCGCCAGGAGATGCTCGCCGGTCAAGCGGACTTTCGCGACAGTCGGGTGGAACCTACCACGGAAAAAGCTTATTTAGGGAACAAGTCGCTTAAGTGTGTGGCGCCCGCCAGACCCGACGACATGATCACTTGCAAGGCCAGCATCGCGAGTCCGCTGGTTTATTTTAGGAACGGCGACGACTTTTGGTTCGAAGCCTACTATTGGGCTGAGCAGAGTTTACCATTGTCCCTAATCGATCTGGAATGCGAATTTGTGGCCGAACATCCTGGAATACGGCTGCGCATCTTCGACGATGAGACATTGGGGATTGAACTCAAGGCTTTGGACAAACCAACCTACCGTCAAGCAGCAGAGACCCGCATCAATTTTCCGCGAGGTAAGTGGGTACATGTCCGGGTTCATTTTGCTCTGTCAACAACCAACGGCAAAATGGAAGTATGGCAAGACGGGCAACAGGTCTTGGACCGCACAGGCATCACGCTCCCATTTCGGTCGGCAATCTATAACAGCCTCGAAGTGGGCATCTCCGCCCACAGCAATCCCCGCCAAGCCTGTGTGCTCTTCGTCGACGATCTGCGCTGCTCAGCCTCTGCGTTAACCGAGTGATCGCGCCAACAATATCTAAGTAACACAGGCGCACACATCCGTTGAAATACAGAGTAAACTGGTCCCAGCGTAGCCATGCAAACCACTGTTGGGTGGCAGCGTCGCGAACGCACATGTCGTATTTATCCAACGGCAATCTTCAACAGCTATGAGCCCCCACAGGTTCCTGTGTAAATCGAGTCATCATGAAGTCCACTCTGCTTGCCCTACTGGGTTTTACCCTCTGCCTAGCGACCGCTGTCAGGGCTGAGACGTTTCGGCTCGCACCAGCCGCAACGCCTGCGGACAATCCACTCAAGGGGTTGGTCCCCTATGCCGATGCGAATGTCGATCGATTTCCTCATAGCCTCGAGTTCGACTACTTGAAGTTCAGCGATTTAATGGTGGGCCCCGACGCGTTCGATTGGCAGCCGCTGGAAGCGCGACTCGACTTAATCGCCTCGCGCGGGTGCCAGGCCGTGTTTCGCATATGGATCGAATATCCCAATCAGCCCTCGGGGTTGCCACAGTTCCTGCGCGATGGTGGGGTCAAAGTAACCACTTGGACCAACACTGAGGAAAAGCCGCCCACTAAGAATATCACACCCGACTATGAAAACGACCAACTTGTGGTTGCACTTGAGCGCTTTATCCAGGAGTTCGGACGGCGTTACGACGGAGACAAGCGACTGGGATTTCTTACCGCCGGTTTGCTGGGTGCTTGGGGCGAGTGGCACAGCTGGCCACGAGACGAGTTGTTCGCCTCCAAAGCAACTCAAACACGTATGCTCGAGGCCTACGCCCAAGCGTTCACCAAGACCCCCGTCTTGCTTCGATACCCCGCTGGCAAGAGCAACGCCAACTACGCCGCCAATGACGATCTTCCTTTCGGCTACCACGACGACTCCTTCGCCTGGGGCACGCTCGAGACTGGCAACCCAGATGATTCTTGGTTTTACATGAGTCTACTCGCAGCGGCTGGAGGTCAAGCACTGGACAAGTGGAAGGAACATCCGATTGGCGGCGAAATTCGTCCGGAAATCTGGGGCCAGATCTTCGATGCCAAACCGAAGCACAAGCAGGCGCAGGATTTCGCCAAGTGCGTGCAGCAGACTCATGCCTCTTGGCTAATGGACTCTGGGATGTTCAACAAAAAGCCGCCAGCGGAGCGAATCGAACGTGCTAAGCTCGAAGTTCAGCGAATGGGCTACGACTTCTACATTCGTTCCGCTCGTATCGATCGCTCGGGACAAGACGGAATCGAAGTTGAGCTGGAGATGCTTAACAACGGGGTGGCTCCGTTTTACTACGATTGGCCCGTGGAGTTGGCCGCCCTCTCCGCGAGCGGCAGCGTGTTGAAAAGCTTTCCGGTGGACTGGAAACTAACCACCCTCGGGCCTTCGACCACACCGCACAACCTGAAAGCATCGCTGCTGGCCAAGGACATTCCTGCGCAGTCGCAGACACTGGCATTAAGGGCCATCAATCCGCTGCCCAACGGCAAGCCATTGAAGTTCGCCAACGCAGATCAGGACGCGCATGCCCCAGGCTGGCTCAGCTTGGGAACATTCCCCGAGTGAAGCTAAATATCGATTTTGTTGGCTTGCGCCGGGGTCAGCGACGGTCTTAAGTTTGGTCAATAGCTGATTTCAAAAGTCCTTTTGAAATTCCTTTCTCGAAGTGAGTTTCGGACAGGGGTGTTGGATTTTTTGAGGCATGGCTCGGGTGTTCAATGATGTCCCCGAGCGAGTGCGAATAATGTAACGTTCTTTGTTGTATACTAGCAAGGCTTGGCGAAACGGAGTAAGACGGTGTGGGGACACAACCTTACGAGGGATAGCCGAGTCGACGGTGCGTCAATGACGTGTCTGGGAGCGTTTGTACGGCAACCCGTTCAAACGCTCATTTTGTTTTCCCACAGTTGATCTGTCTTGACCAGCAGATTGAGGATGCTGATGAACTTTCGCATGCAAGCCACGATCGCCACCTTGGACTCTTTCCCCTTTGACTTCAGGTAAACGTAGAACGCTTTGATGGCAGGGTTATGGCGGATCGCAACAACAGTAGCCATGTAGAGCACGCGCCGCACTTGGCCACGTCCACCACCAATGAACCGCTTGCCGGATTTACTGCCGGAGTCGCGATTAATCGGAGCAACTTGATGTCTTTTAGCTGATCTTTAAGCACATCCATGACATTTCGAATGCTCTGCTTAGCGTCATCGTCCCACGCTTGCTTGAGCCGATTACTCTCCTGGTTGATCAGCTCCAACAACTGGTTACGGCGTGCTACCAACGCGCCATGCTTCTGCTCGTGATCGGACTTGGTAGCCATCGGCTGAGGCTCAACAACCTCGGCATACCTAGAGATGACTTTCGCATCAATGGCGTCTGTTTTGGCGTGTAAACCAATCCCTTTAGCAAAGTCGCGAATACGCCTTGGATTGATGACTGCCGCCTCGAGCTGATGGCTAGCCCGATGTTTCAACAACAAGATTTCATATCCACCAGCTCCTTCCATAACAACCATCAGCTTCCGCTTCTTCTTTAGAAATTGCGAGCATAACCCAGCGATAGCCTCATCCGAATTTTCAATTTTCCACAGTTCTTGGGTGTCAGGTCGATAGACATCCAGAGTAGCTTTGGAGACGTCGACGCCAACAAAAATCTTATCCGTTGCATCGCAGGGGTCAGGCCTTGTGTTCGGTGTTCGCTAGGAAGAGGTTTTGGGATTCGTAAAGAACTCTGCCCTGCCTGCAACCCCGACTACAAGATCGGCGGCCTGGCGAAGGCCTACCTCCCAAACAAAGATGAAGCGAATTGCCCAAGTTGGTACACGCTTATCGAGCTGACGAAAGATGTAGGGCGAAAGATAGGGAGGGCAACTCGGACAATTCGGCCATCTTTCGCCCTACATCTTTCGTCCGCCCGTGCGCGTGTCTGCACGGAAGGTCAGGATGAACAAGGATGTTAGGTTGGAAGTTGACTGGAGCCAAACTGGAAAAAACAGTTCCGACGTATAAGTTATCGGGAGTCGACAGCGTTTGGAAGTTGGTCCCACGAGCTGCGAAGCGCTCTGGTGAATCACGCACTTGGACGCCAAAAGCAGGGGAGCTTGAAAACACCCTGCGACTGAACACCGGGAACAAGGCCTGACCCTGGCGATCGGGAAGTCTGGGCACCAGAACTGCATTGGATTGAAGATCGATGGTTCAGCTCAGGCGAAACCGTACCAAGCCAGCTGATCGCGATCCGACACTTTCCCCTGCGACGGTGGCTGGCGACAGTCATGCGAACTGAAAATCGTGTTACCTTATTCGCACGTTCACTTTACAGCGGCTCTATCTAACCATAGACTTCGGTTGGAAATATAAGCGGCTCGGTGTCGATTTCGCCTTCTGAGGAGTGTGTCCATGGCTCTGTCTCAGCTTCCTGAACTAACACTTTCAAACTCTGCGATGTCCGTGTTGGAGGCCGCCGAACGCAGTGGGCGGCTGACATTGGTTGGGTCGGTAGACGAACTGGTAGAGCTCGCCGTCCCCAATGACCAATGCGATCCACAGGGATACTACACCGTTGGCTACGATGTACCGGGACGCGGATATACACCGGAAGCGCGTGTGTGTCGCGTTCGCAATGGCATCGCGGCAAATTACATCGAACCCTACATGCGGCGGCGCGATCCAGACTGCATGGTTATCGCAGATGATTCGGCGACCGACAAACCGACGTTCAAGGGGCGTTTCGGCCAAGAGTTCGGTCAATTGCGGACCGAGACGTTGGAGTGGCTCAAGACGCAACCTCTGGCCTGTTTCTTTTTCGAGTCAGGGCTGCCTGGATTTGCGTTGAACGCTCTGGCAATCTGTCCGGCCAATGCGGGCTTCTTCGGGCTCGGCTTGGCGATGCTGCAAGGCATTGTACCGCTGGAAAAGATTCGCAAGCTGGGTACCAATTATTTTCATGGAGCAGTTGTTTACACCGCCCCGGTTTTCCGACACACCCACTTTGACGGCAAGCAGGTTGTCGTACACAACCGTCGGTTTGAGGAGGCGGGACTACATGAACTTTTTAGCTACAACCTCTACCCAGGACCTTCGGCGAAAAAAGGGGTTTACGGCATGTTGCTCACGCTCGGCGAGCGAGCAGAAATCCCCTGGACGACGGCGCACTGCTCCACGGTCCAAGTAACCACTCCCTATGACAACACCACGACCATCATGCATGAAGGTGCTTCGGGGGGTGGCAAGAGCGAAATGCTGGAACAAATGCATCGCGAGGCGGACGGCCAGATTCGCTTAGGCACGAACATGGTGAGCAAGGATGTGCGGTATGTAACGATTCCGCGTGGATGTGAACTCCGGCCTGTCACCGACGACATGGCATTGTGCCATCCCCAATTGCAGAAGACCGACGGGCGCAATCGCCAGCTATCACTTATCGACGCTGAGCAGGGGTGGTTCATCCGCGTCAATCATATAACCAAGTATGGGACCGACCCAAATCTGGAAAGCATCACGACCCATCCCCCCGGGCCGCTGCTGTTCTTAAACATAGAGGCCCAGCCGGGTTCCACGGCGCTGATTTGGGACCACATACTTGACGAACCGGGCAAGCCTTGCCCCAACCCGCGGCTCATTATGCCACGGCACTACGTCCCTCGAGTCGTCAACGAGGCGGTCACGGTGGGCATTCGCAGCTTCGGAGTTCGCTGCCCGCCTTGCACCCGTCAGGAGCCAACCTACGGGATCATTGGATTGTTCCACATCCTGCCACCCGCATTGGCGTGGTTGTGGCGTCTGGTCGCTCCACGTGGTCACGGCAACCCATCGATTGTATCGCAAGAGGGTATGCAATCCGAAGGAGTCGGCTCCTATTGGCCCTTCGCAACTGGGCGACGGGTCGACCAGGCGAACATCCTATTGCACCAGATTGTCGAGACGGCAACGACTTTATTTGTATTGGTCCCCAATCAGCATATTGGCAGTTGGGAAGTCGGCTTTGCGCCGCAGTGGATTGCTCGTGAGTATCTCGCTCGCCGCGGAACGGCCCCATTTCGTAAGGAAGAGTTGATGCCGTCACGCTGCCCGATCCTCGGTTACCATCGCCATTCGATTCAAGTCGAAGGGCAAACGATTGGTCCTTGGTTTTTTGATGTATCTGCTCAGCCTGAAGTGGGTGAAGAAGCTTACTATTTCGGCGCGAAGCAGTTGACTGACTTTTTTCACAGCCAGATTCGCACCTTCGACGTAGCGGATCTCGACCCACTGGGCAAGGCGATGATTGAGGCCTGCCTGGACGGTGCTTCGCTGGAACAGTACGAAGCATTCACTCCGGAGGTCTCGGCGAAGTAGTTGCGTGCCTGCGCTCTTAAGGGCGATCAAGGGACTGGGGACGTGGCGAAGTTTCCCAGCCCCTTGAACGGATGCTGTAAAAGTTGCTGCTTAGCTGGACAGCCCCAGGTTTGTGAGCGGCGAGGCACTAGCCGCCGGTTCTTCCCATTGCTTTTCATTCATTTACCGGCGGCTAGCGCCTCGCCGCTCACGTTGCAGAAAATCGAGTAAGTTACGTAAATTGGATACGAACCTGGCGTTGTCCAGTTAGGATCGTTCGGGAGATAAGTGTCCGGTACCTTTTCCCGCTAAGCGTACAGACTGAGAGTGCCGTTGCATGGAGCCTTCACCACTACAGAGTGATCATTGCTCAACGAGAAAGCGTTCAGCCTGACTATGAATCCCATAGACGTTTCAGTTTATGATGCGAAGCCCTACGATCGAGAATACCTAGCTCGCGCTGAAGGGGCTGAAGGGATCTCATTTCGATTTCACGACTTTCGTCTCAGTGTGGAGACCGCGTTTGCGGCGAAGGACGCGCAGGTCGTGTGCATCTTTGTCAACGACCTAGCGGACCGTGCTTGCCTTGAGGTATTGGCGGAGCTCGATGTGAAGCTCATCGCCCTGCGGTGTGCTGGCTACAATAATATCGATCTGGTGGCTGCTCGCGAACTGGGCCTGCCTGTGGTGCGCGTACCGGCGTATTCGCCGCACGCTGTGGCCGAGCACGCCGTCGGGCTGCTGCTTACGCTCAATCGCAAAATACATCGGGCGTACAACCGTGTGCGTGAACTGAATTTCACGCTCAGCGGACTCGTGGGTTTCGACATCTGCGGCAAAACGGTTGGCATTATCGGCACGGGCAAGATAGGTCAGATCACAGCGCAGATTTTTCGTGGCTTCGAAGCGAACGTGATCGCTTACGATCCATTTCCGGCACATGATTGGGCCGATACCAATAAGATCCGCTATACCGACATCGACAGCTTGTTTGCAGCGAGCGATATTGTCTCGCTTCATCTACCGCTATCGCCGACTACACTCTACTTGCTTAACGCGCAGACGATTTCGCAAATGAAGCCCGGAGTCTTCATTGTCAACACGAGCCGTGGCAAGCTGATCGACACTACGGCGATGATTGCAGCCTTGAAATCGGGCCACATCGGTGGCGTGGCCTTGGATGTATACGAGGAAGAGGAAGGTATCTTCTTCCAGGATCTTTCCGGCCAGGTGTTATTGGACGACGAGCTTTCGCACCTGCTCGTGTTTCCTAACGTGCTCGTTACTTCGCACCAAGCGTTCTTGACGCGTGAAGCACTCACTGAAATTGCTCGCGTAACCACTGAGAATATCCTTACACTCGAAACCCGCGAGCCGTTTCTGGAGGGAACCTCTTTATAAGCGCTGCTTCTTGACGCGTCCTAAGCCACTTACAACTGTAACTGCCGTTGCTATGGAATTTCCAAATCACTTACGGACGGGTTTTCTGTGTGATGTTCGCTGCCAACTTGATCTTTGCCTGCCTACCTATTCTTTGGCTCATCTTTGCGATGACAAAGAGGTCGCCGATGCCCTCTGCAAAGGCGCTGCCACTCGCAGCGGTTGGTGCTTATGGGATCCATTGCCTGTGGTTTGGAACTGACCCCTATGTCGTTCACGCCGCAGTCATAGCTGGTTTACTGACGGCGCTTACGCCGATTTCGATCGTCTGGGGTGCGATCCTGCTGTTCCGCACCATGGAACTCAGCGGTGCGATGCAAACGATTCGTCAGTGGCTCAACAGTCTGACCTTCAATCGTGTCGCCCAGGTCGTCATCATCGGATGGTCGTTTCAGTTTATGATTGAAGGTGCAAGTGGATTCGGAACGCCCGCCGCTCTCGCGGGTCCCTTGTTAGTCGGCCTCGGCTTTCCGCCACTGCGCGTTGCAATGGCTTGCCTCGTTCTCAACAGTGTCCCCGTTTCATTCGGTGCTGTTGGTACGCCTACGTGGTTTGGTTTTGCACAATTGAACTTGAGCCCAAGTGAACTCCATGCGGTCGCGTGGAAGAGCGCGTTGATCCACAGCGTAGCTGGCTGTGCTGTTCCGCTACTCGGCTTCCGTATTTTGCTAACTTGGCAGGAGATCAAACGCAACTTGCTCTTCATCTACCTTGGGCTGGCGGCATGCATCGTACCGATGGCACTCATTGCTATGCTGAATGATGAGTTTCCATCCGTAGTTGGAGGAATGTTGGGTCTTGGTTTAACCATTTGGCTGGCCCGCCTTCGGGTAGGACTCGCGAGCGACGATGAACCACCATTGGACCCGGGCGACACTCCCAATCTCAAGGCTGTGATCAAGGCATTGTTCCCGCTTTGGGCAACGGTGCTTGTACTACTGATTACCCGTATTCCTCAGTTCGGGCTGCGCGCCGTGCTCACAGCTACGTCGCCTGCGTGGTGTACCTCGTTGGGGAGCCTGGGTCGATTTTCTATCAGTTCTTCCTTGGTCATGCAGCTGCGAGAAATTTTGGGGACGACTACGCAGTGGACACATCAAATGCTCTATGTGCCATCCTTGCTCCCGTTCGTATTGATTTCGTTCGTTTCGATAGGGGTCCTCAACGCACCTCCTGGAACAGCCAGGCTGGCGTGGTACCAGACAACCGTGAGGATGCTCAATCCCTTGCTTTCGTTGCTCGGGGCGCTGGTGCTAGTAGGTCTGCTCATGGCTGGCGACGAAGCTTCCTCTGTGATGATTATCGGTCGCTCGTTGGCTGCCGCTACGGGTGAATCCTGGCAGTATTTCTCAGCATATCTTGGAGCTCTCGGCGGTTTCTTCGCAGGTTCATGCACCATTTCCAACTTAACATTCGGGCCGATTCAAGATTCCATCGCCACACAACTCGGGCTGAATCGCACAACACTTTTAGCATTGCAATCGGTTGGCGGCGCGATGGGAAACATGGTTGCCATCCACAATATTGTCGCCGTTTGCTCGGTACTCGGCTTGGAGAACAAAGAAGGGGAAATTCTGAAGCGGACGATTTTTCCGATGCTACTCTATGGTGCCATCGCCGCCGCGATGTCGCGATGGTTGATGTGAATGTCGAACCTTGATTCGATGTTCCAGCGCTGCGACCACAAGATCGGCCCTTGGCGAACGACCACCTCCCCCACAAAGATGAAACATATTGCCAAAGTTGGCTCCCACTTATCGAGCGGACGAAAAATGGAAGGCAAAAAATAGGGAGGGCAACTCGGACAACTCGGCCATCTTTCGTCCTACATCTTTCATCCGCCTGTGCGAGCGCCTGCATTGAAGGTCAGGATGAACAAGGAGGTTAGGTGGGAACTGGACCGGAGCCACGCTGAAAAAAATAGTTCCGACGTTTAAGTTAACCGGAGTCGACAGCGTTTCGAACTTGGTCTCCCGCGCTGCGAAGCGCTCCGCTGAATCATGCACTTGGACGCGAAAAGCACGGGAGCTTGAAAACACCCTGCGTCTGAACACTGGGAACAAGGCCTGACCCTGGCGATCGGCGCCGGCGACTGTTCGGACTCGTCGGTGGTGCGCGGCCAGCAGTAACATTGCACCCACGAGCATGCCAGCAGAGGGTTCAGGAACGGCATTGACCGTTACGGAGAAGTTGTCGACCCCCATTTGAAGAAACACTGGCCCACCGGTGACATCACCTGAGGAACGGAAGCCGAATCCAAAGGACAGGGGGCCATCCCCTCCCGTAAGATCGATTCCGCTTAAATCCACATTGGTCAATCCAGTGACTGCGATTGTCTGCCAACCGATCGTCGGACTGATAGTTTGGCTGGGCCCACTGATTAGAAATCCAGAATTCCCGTCGTCAACTAAAAAGATGAACTCATTGAATTGAACGGGTTCACCATTGTCGAGAAAATTGATGTCTAGCGAAAATGAGATGTCTAAGATCGTTCCACTCGTTGTAGGATTGTAAGAGACAACGTTGTTGGTCAATCCCGCTATGAGTTCCACGGATCCATTTCCGTTTAGCGGTGCACCACCGACATCTCGATTGACATCGTAGATATGCCCCATTACGAGCCAGTGACCTGGATTTCCTTGATTTGTTATTGGAGACAGACTTTGAAGAGCGCTTGTGTCATCCGGATTTGGTGGGGCAAAAAAGAATGAGTCATAGTTGCTGACCGGTCCATCCATCCCGTCGTTGATGACGATGATAATGTCAGCTTTAAGACGCTGATGCCCGCAAAGCAAAGAGAGCAGCGCGACCAGGATGAGGACTGAGCGTTTGCAGCAAGGGGAAGTGTTGGCGTACTTTGGCATGGGAAGGTTGACCTGAGAGATTCTTGAACCTAATTCCGTTGGGACGACTTGGCCGCCTATCTGTTATTTGCCGCTTGAAGCGAATTTCTCGCACAACATTCTCGAATTTCCCCGAAAAATTTGCGAAAAACTGAGCGATGGCATAGATTGGAGAGCGATCGTTTGGAACAAGACGGTTGCCGCTGCCCGACGCTAGCGCGTAACGGCTCACAGGACCCGCTTCGGTTTCTACGATGATTCGTGGAATCGGACACAATGGAATTTGTTGTAACCGGGGATGCTTGTTGAAACCGAGGATTGCGTCCGGCGGCCAATTTTTTTATCCATTGCTTGATAGATTCTGCGGCCGCAAAGCAACTACTTTATGAACCCCATTGTTTCGACCGACACCCGATCCAGCCTGCTGGTACGCCTGCGCGACAATGACGATGCGGCGTGGCGCGACTTTTTTGGCCTCTACACGCCATTCGTTTATGGTTACGCAATGCGACGGGGCGTGCAGCCACACGATGCCGAGGATATCACGCAGGAAGTCATGGTCGAGGTTGCGCGCTGTATCCGCAACTTTGAATACCAACCAGACAAAGGACGGTTCCGTGATTGGCTAGGTTTGATCGCCTATCGTCGACTGGCCCGACTCTGGAAAGCCAATCCACCGACGGACGCGGCCGCCGAAGAAAAATTGGATGGTGGACAGATCGACCCGGAATGGATCGATGAATACCACGCAGGCGTTTTGAAACAAGCGATGGAAAATGTGCAGGTCGGGTTCGCCGACGCGACTTGGAAGATCTTCCTAGCAGCTTGGCAGGAGGGAGTTCCTTCGATCGAAGTGGCCAAGCGATTCAGCGTCGCGATCGAAGTGGTCTACAATGCGAAATCTCGCGTCCTAAAGCAACTTGAAGCCGAGGTACTCCGAATCAGCGATGACTGCGTCTGGCTCCCCAACTAATCGACCTTCGGTCGACTCCTGCCCATCGTCCGATGTGCTTGATCAATTTGTCCGCTTGGAACTCTCGCCGGACCAAACCAAAATCGTCCGCCAACACGTCGAGCAATGCCAAGCGTGCCAGCGCGCGCTGGACGTCAATTCGGACTGCGGAATACTCTCACCAGCGCTCAAGCCAACTATCGATGCCAAATGTGACCCAACGATTGAGCGATTGGTCAAGGGGTTGTGCCGCGAGTTCTACTTAGAAAGAGGCTCTCTGGTCCAATCCACTGCTCCCATTGCACTCGAACCTGCAAATGACGGCGAGTCGTTGGGGTGGCTGAACCGTTTTCTGATCCGTCGAGAACTGGCCAGTGGTGCGTCGGGCACCGTCTTTGAAGCTTTGGACACGCAAACCAACGAACCGGTGGCGATCAAGTTTATTCGCACATCCGATCGTCAAATGTTGCGTCGAGTCGAACGCGAAGCTCGGGCAACGAGCCAAGTCCGACATGCGAGCGTCGTGTCAGTGCGTTCGGTTGAAAAGGCCCCCGACGGTCGCTTGTTCCTTGTGATGCCGCTCGTAACCGGCCGCTCACTCTCCGAGTGGATTCAGGAACAAGGCGTTCTGCCACCCGAAACGGCAGTGAGGATTGTGCTTGAGTTGGCCGCAGGACTGGCTGAAGTTCACCGGCATGGATTGCTGCATCGCGACATCAAACCCGCCAACGTGGTCATAGAGCACTCGGGCGCCGCGCGGTTGACCGACTTTGGACTCGCATCGTTTGTTGACGAAGAATCCAGCCTGACGGAAACGGGGGTGGTTGTCGGCACGCCAGCTTATATGAGCCCCGAACAGGCTCGCAATGGGCCGCAGATCGATCAACGCAGCGATATTTATTCCCTCGGAGCAACGTTCTACGAGTGCTTGACGGGCACCCGCCCGTTTCGCGGCAAGGCTCATGATATCCTGCGACAAATCACCGAGCGTGAGCCGACGCGACCGACGCTTATCAATGTAAACACTCCACGTCCGTTGGAAGCCATCTGCCTTAGGGCGATGAGCAAATCGCCGACCATGCGCTACGCCAAGATGGAACTACTGATCGACGACTTGCAGCGCTGGCAACAAGGCAAGCGCGTATCGGCTCGCCTGCCTGGGATCAGGCAGCGAACGATCAAATGGTTGCGCAAAGATCCACGGTTCGCTCTATCCATGGCTGCGGTGGTCACGACGCTGATTACCGGAGTGGCGGTGTCTTGGTTTTACTGGTCGAGATCGGTCGAGCAATCGCGACTGGCCGAATCGCGGTTTGATGCTTCCCTGCAAACAATCAACACGCTGGCCGATCTTGCTTCGCAGTCGCTCAGCGGTGACCCTGGTCTTGCATCGATTCGCAAGCAGATACAGACGATGGCTGACAAAGCGTTTGAGCCCTTGATTGGACAACGGCCAAGCGACGCGGATGGGTTGGTCCGGTACCTCAAGGCGATGGACAATTTGGGTAGTATCAAACACACGGTGGCTGGCCCGGCCGAGGCGCTGGCGTTTCGCCAGGAAATGATCGACGAAAATCAGGACGCTCTTGCGCTTCTGTCAAAAAACAACGATCTTCGCCGCCAGTGGGCCAGAATGTATCACCGCCTGGCAGTTGGGCATGTGGAAATGCGGACTTTTCCGGAAGCCACGCGCGCCTTGGACGAAGCCGCGAAAGTCCTTTCGGACAGCGATATCGCGGATCAATGGATGCTGGGCTCGGTCGCACATTCGCGTGGGACCGTTCACTACTGGGTCAACAGCGACAACGCCAAAGCAGCGGTTGAATTTCGCAAAGCGGTCGAACATTTCGAGACTTATGTCGCTGGCTTTCCGGCCGAAAAGCTGGTCAATGTCTCACTGAACAATACCCTGGGCTGGCTGGCCAACTGCGAATTGCAGCTTGGTAACGTTGACCTTGCCGAGGAGATGCTGCGCAAAGTATGGACCCTCAATGCGGCGCTGGCTGACGCCCCAGATGGCACTTACCTCAATCGACTCGACAAACACCGGGCCTCGTTGAGCCTCTTGAGTTTGCTGGTGACGCGCGGTGAGGGCGAGCAGGCCATTGAATGGAGTCGCCAGCATGCCCCCGAAATCGATTTGCTGCAAGCTTCCAATCCGACGTTAATGGAACCGGCAGCCCTGAAGATCGGCTTTGGTTGCGACTCGGTATCCGCGGAGTTGTTGTTGGGGAATTTCGCCGAGGCAGTCGTGCGGTCAAAACAAGTGCTCGCTGAGGCAACCGAACTGGATCGGCAATTCCCCAACACCACGCGGATCTGGCAAGTGCTTGGTCATGCAAAACAAATGTGGTTCTTCAGTTGCCTCCAGGCGGCTGACTACGATGTGTTCTTTCCATTCGCGGATGATTGGATCCAGCAGATTGAGCGAGAGATTGCCCAGCAGCAGAACGTCGGCTTCAATCAACAGATGCGACAGCTATTGATCTGCAATTTAGCGATTGCGCTAGAGTGGAGTGGCGACGCGGATCGATCGCATGAGACCCTGTCGCGGATCGTGGGTGAGCTGCCAGAGAACTTACGACCGGCGGTCGAGTTATGGGGTCAAGTTGGTCCGACCCGTCGCGCGCTGCGCGACGGCCAGCCGGTGGCATGGGATGAATTGCTTGGAAAAGTTTCCGACCCAGGACTCGACGGCTCGCTAGAGGCATTTAAGGGCTTTCTCGCGGCGGGCAATCATTATGCTTCGACACATCATGCGCTGGCCGAATGCCATGCACTTGCGATGCTTGCCGTGAAGCAGCAGCCCGCAACCGGGAACGCTGAGCAGGATCGCAAAACGCAGGATCGAATCGACGCGCAGCGCCAGGCTGCCGCTGAGTCACTCAACCATGCAGATGCGATGGGCTACTATCAACGCGGGGGTTGCAAGGAGAATATCAACAAGGATCCCTTGTTCGAGGCGATCGGTGAGGTACTAAGCAGGTCGCCATGAGTGTTTCGGGGAAACCAAAGTCCGAGTCAACGCGTAGTCGCGTCTCTCCGAGACGCGAAACGACTGCGTCTCCGGAGAGACGCTGCTACGTGATCGCCGCATTTAGAAACCGAGCCTAGTTTCGCAGGGAGAGGATTGAGAGCAACTCGTTGCACATGGGATATTCGGGATAAGCCCTATCATCTCGAGACATGCTTGCGGACGCACAATTGAGCGTTTCAGTCTTGCGGGAGCGGCGGAGGTTTTCGACCGTCTTGCCATTGGACGGCGTCAGGAACCAAGGATCTCTGGTTACTTCGGCAACTTCGCTCCCGGCTGTTTACGCATTGGACCGCAACCGTCAACCCAAATCCACGACTCCGGTACACTGGCGAAGCCCAGTGGAACCCGCATTATCGCGAAAGATCCATGCACACCTGCTTAGGCGAGTAGGTGCGATTTACCGACAATTCCTTTGTGCGGATCAACGCTACCGCCACGATCGCTCGGTAAGCCACAGCGCCTTAACTAAATCATCTCCAGATACTCGCCAATTTTTAAACGAAGCTGAACTGGCAAACGCATTTCAGCGGCTAGGATTAATCTTTTAAGATCCCCAAACAGCCGCCGAAGGTACGATCATGACCAGTAGCTCCTCAAAGTTGCAGCGTGGCGCGTTCACGCTTGTCGAACTGCTTGTTGTCATTGCCATCATCGGCATCTTGGTTGGCTTGCTGCTCCCTGCGGTCCAAGCGGCACGCGAGGCGGCGCGACGGATTTCGTGCTCCAACAATCAGAAGCAGTTAGGACTCGCCGCCCTCAATCACGAAAGTGCTTTTAAGAAAATCCCAGCTAGTCTCATCGTCGACATTGGGCTACCTCCTGGGGGCAGCGGACAACCTGGCTCACCTTATCCGGCAATCGTCCATTCGTGGGCGGTACCGTTGCTTCCCTTCATGGAGCAAAACAACTTATACAATCGTTACGACCTAAAATTTCCGTGGTTTTCGTCCCCCGCCATAGTGCCTGGTACACCAGACAATCAATCAGTTCTGCAGCAAGTTGTCCCCGCGTTCATTTGCCCTTCGACCCCAGGTGGAGCTGACAGACGGAGCTCTGGGGCGTTTAGTTTCGGTGCCCGTTTTCCATTCTCGAATCAAGCTGTTACCGATTACGCCACTTGCAGTTCCATCAATACAAATTCGATTACGTTTTTCGGATATCCAGCCGGGCTCACCCAATTTGACCTTTTTAGTGCAATGAAACCGAGCCTCAAAGGAGCTGGCGTTGGCCCGGTTCTCGGCTCACCAGTCACCTCGCCGAACTCGATGAATATAACCGACGGCACATCCAACACGATTTTATTGTGCGAGGACGCTGGGCGCCCCGATTTTTACATTGCCGGCAAAAAGCAACCTGGCTTGCGGGATGACGGTGGCTGGGGACATCACGAAAACGACTATGGATTGGATGGCGCGATTAGGGGAACCTCGACCGCACCTGGCAATTGCGTGATCAACTGCCATAACAACAACGAAACGTATGCATTTCATCCGGGGGGAGCAACGCACAGTTTCACTGACGGGAGCGTTCGATTCCTATCCGAGAACATCTCCGCTCAAACATACGCGGCTCTCATCACTGCCAACGGCAACTCCATGACTCCTGCCGAAATTTCCCCAAGCACCGAGTGAGCATATCGTTTCTACGAATGCGTAGGCCAGCTTCGTTGGCTGTCGCTCTCCACACGCGATTCATTTCTGAACCCAAGAGAGTCTATGTACCCCACAAACACTCGGTTGATCCGAATTGCTTGCAGAATCAAAGGTGGTCGCACCCTCGAAACGCCAACCCGATTAACCACCTTCGATTTTTGCAAGTTTTCTCTTTTGTCCCTGCTACTACTTGCCGGTTGCAGCAGTGGCGGTTCGTATCTTCCTGCCGGAGGCGTTGTCAAGCTGGCCGACGGAACTCCCTGCGATGGCGCTCTGGTCGTCTTCCATCCCCAAGATACGGGAAAAGAGAACGATCCGAAACCTGTTGCGGAATGCGACGCGCAAGGTGAATTTCAACTGACGACGATGTCGCCCCAGGATGGCGCGGCGGCGGGTGCGTACGGGGTGACCGTTGTCTGGAACAAAGCCCCAGACAAAGAAAGCAAGTTCTCCCTGTCGAGTGAGTCCGCTGGCGGTGCTGATCGACTTAAGGGCAAGTATGGTATGCCGCAAAACCCTCGGCTCAAGGCAACCGTTGAATCTCAAGGCGGCAATCGCTTTGAGTTCATTCTTGACTAAGCATCAAGTACTTAGGCGAGTCTGTCCGAGACTCGCAGTAATCAGTAAACAGTAAGCAACGTCTCCGGAGAGACGCTGCTGCGTGGTTAAATGCTAACACCCTCACGAACGAGTAATCGGGATATTGATCGAATCTAAATGTTCGCTACTCCATTTCCAAACGAAGCCTGTGATTCAATACTTTTCGCGCGATGAGCGGAAATTCTCGATTGAATTGCTGCAGGACTTTCTTTCATGTTTTTAAGTTGATTATCGCTACTGCCATTAGCACCTGAAAGGGATTAATGATGCGAACACTTGGTTTAGCTAGAAGCGGTTGGTTCTTAACTGCTCTTTTAATTTCGAATTGTGCATCTGCCCAAGAATCGCAGCAAAGTGCGATTCTTGCGCAGGAGCGTGCCCCAACCCTTCCAGGTCCCACCCAAGATGGCTTCTTGCTTCCAAATGGATGGCACATATCGCCGGCTGGACGTCAGATCAGCATGAACGACCTTGTTCTAAACATCCGTGGTCTAAGCGATGGTAAGCACGCCATTGCAACATGTGATGGATTCAACGAACATTACTTGGGAGTCTTCGACCTCGAGTCCGGCGAGATGGTCTCCAAACAGACCGCCTACCAAAGTTGGTTTGGACTGGCCGTTAACGAACGCACCAATCAGCTCTGGTGGTCCGGCGGGGGTGCTGGCTTTGTACATCACTTTTCACTTCACAATCTCGCGACTACAAGACTCAGCGCACAAGAACCCAACGTCCTCGCGATGACTGAAGACGAGTCGCGTGCACTTCGCGAGCAACTCAAAATTGAAAATGCATTTCGAAGTGGTATTGCATACGATGACGAGAAAGACGTCTTGTATTCTCTGACGATCAACAGCGGAAAGCTAATCGCAACTGCCCCTAGTTCGACCAATTCCAACGAGTCCGCCACCAGCACCAGAGAAGTCACACTCGGCGGTCGACCCTACGATGTTCAGACCGATGGCGACGGAAGGATGCTCTACGTTAGCGATTGGGCTGGTGAACGCATCCAATTCGTTGAAGCAGACTCGCTACGCATTGTCGCCACGGTTCGCGTAGGTGAACATCCAACCCAAATAGCATTGCATCCAACGGATTCACGGCTCTTTGTGACCTGCGCTTCCTCCAATAGCGTTTCTGTCATCGACACACGCAAAGGAATTGTGATCGAGACGATTTTTACAAGTCTTTTTCCACTTGCGCCTGAAGGTAGTACCCCAACTGCATTGGCGATCGCACCAGATGGAAACACACTATACGTCGCCAACTCAGACAACAATTGCGTTGCGGTGATTGACATCGCGGAATCGCGAAAAAGCACCGTGAAGGGCTTCATCCCAACGGGCTGGTATCCGACTGCGGTATCCGTGACTCCCGACGGGAAAAAGATCCTCGTGGGTGTTGGAAAAGGAAACCAAACCAAGGCCAATCCCATTCCGAAAGAAGAACCTAACCAATCCGAGCTGACGGAGACAGAAAAAGTTATCCTGAAAATGCAACCTTTCCCATACATCGGAACAACCCTAAATGGCGCGCTGTCCGTTGTCGATGTTCCAGACGACCAAAAACTTCGAGAATATACCCAGCAGGTTTACGCGAATTGCCCCTATTCCGACAACCTGCTTTCCGCAACAAAACCGACCGACGCCAATCCGATTCCGCAAAAGGTCGGCGATGCCAGCCCAATCAAATATGTAGTCTACGTAATCAAGGAGAATCGAACCTACGATCAAGTCTTTGGTGATCTCGCAACTGGCGGTAATCCAAAAGGGAATGGTGACCCTTCGCTGTGTATGTTCCCACGATCCGTAACGCCGAATCACCACAAACTGGCTGAGGAATTTGTACTGCTGGATAACATCTACTGCAACGGTCAAGTAAGTCGCGATGGCCATCCGTGGAGCACTATGGCTTATAACACGGACTACACTGCCCGCGATTGGCATTTGACTTATTCCCGACGGGCGGGTGTGGAAGATGATGCAGAAGCTAGTCTTACCAGCTCTCCATCGGGTTACATCTGGGATGCATGCATGCGAGCCAATGTCACTTACCGTTCCTACAAAGAATATGGAACGAAGATTACGGACGATGCGGGCAACACCAAGATGGAGGGCCGAGTTCCTGGATTGGTCGGTCACATGTGTCCCAATTTCGGCATCGGCAAAGCCGGCCAGCGGGAGCGGGATATGGACTTGGTAGATATCATGCTGGAGGAATACAAGGAGTTTGCCGCGCAGGGAACCATGCCTCAGTTCATCGTGATGAGTCTGGGTGAAGACCATACCGACGGAACTCGACCAGGTGCATTCACGCCACAAGCCTGCGTGGCCAGCAACGACTTGGCACTCGGGAAACTTGTCGAGGCCGTCAGCCACGGACCACTCTGGAACCAAACTGCGATTTTTGTGATCGAGGATGACGCACAGAACGGCCCCGACCATGTGGATGCACATCGCACAGTTAGTCTTGTGATCAGTCCATACACTAAGCGAAAATTCGTCGACAGTACACAGTACAGCACGGTAAGTATGATTCGGACAATGGAGTTGATTCTAGGTCTCGAACCGCTGTCGCAGTACGATGCGGCTGCCACACCGATGTTCAACTCCTTTACCTTGGAAGCCAATCTCGAACCTTATCAGTGTGAGGCGGCACAAATCGACTTGCAAGCGCAGAACCAAGCGACCGCTTATGGCGCAAAACGTTCTCTTGAAATGGATTTCTCTGAATACGATCGTATCGATGACTTTGAGCTCAACGATATCCTGTGGAACGCGATCATGGGCGAGGATGCCCCCGTCCCGCCTGCCGTTCGTCGAGCCATTGCGTTTCGAGCTGTTGGTCAAACAGAAAGTGCTTCTTCAGCGAGCAAGAACTGAGCGGTCAGCCTGATGCATGTCACCACTGGCACGAAGCCCGTGGTGACGTGGCTATCCCAAATGACTAACTGCACACCCGACCAACTTCCAATTGCGAAAATAGGGGTGCCCGTTGTGGACGCAGCGACGACTCCCTGGGTCATTAGAGCCTTGAACATGTGTTGTTGGATTCCTTGGTTCTATTGCTTGTCGAGCTGTTGGATCGCGACAAGTTTGATTGGCTGTGCAAACCTGGACGTATCTCGCCTTTGCGACCACTAAAACGCAAATTAGCTTTCCAACCGGCAAAGCACCCGCACGGGAACGGCGACTCCCAGCCTTCCAACGTAGAAGACGCCAACTTCATCGCCGCCGAAGGAACGCAGCTGCATAGCTGTTGCTCGTGCCCTGGATAGCGTCTGTTTGAAGCCGCCAATGAGCCCAAACGGTTCATGCGCGTCGTCGGTGGCAGGCACAACGATCCTCAGCCTAAGGCATATCGTCAGGCATGGAGCAGTTTCTCGCCAGCCTTCCCGCTTACCAATGAAGACATTCCCGAGGCTTCCATTCCGCCGAGAATTGGTAAACGCTTTTCATATAGCCAGGGCGAGCCTGATTGCCTGAGCGTCTCCCAGCAGTCGCTTGGAGACGCTCTACAAGGTCAGTGACAATGTGAACCACTGTTGAGGAGAGACAAACCCGCTCTTTCTCACCAGTCAGCTTAATTTGCTGGCGGCTTACGCGGGGTCGGCGCTGGAGCCGGCAAAGGGACGATGCGAATACTCTCGCGATCCGTGTAAACCTTGCCGTGCATGTCGGTGGTTTCCACTTCAATCATGTGCGTTCCAACAGGCAGGTTGACCGGCAGCAACGCCCGCCACAAGTGATCGGTGATCGATGGAGCTGGCAAAGAAATGCCGGGCACCGGAACGGAGGCAACTTCGGCTTTCTTCAAATCGGCGTAATAGGGATCTACTCCATCAACGCGCTGCATCTCCAGCCACTCGCCGTCGGGCAGAATCCGCATTTTTGTGGTCGACTTCTTCGAGCCGTTGAAGACGTTCACAACCACGGCCGTGGTGATGGTGTCGGCCACCGTAATCTGCTCGGGCAAATAGATGTTCATCTGGTGATACGCAGGACGCCGGGCTGCGTGAAACTCAAGGTCGTACTTCGTCCCATCGAAACTAATGACGGAATAACCGTTGGGACCACCGTCACTCATCGTTGCGTGCGGGATGCCTAGTTCATCCGGTGCTCCGCGCCACCAACTTCCGCACACCGTGACGTTGACTACGTGATGATGCGGCTCCGGACCTTGCCAACCATCAGCTCCATCGATGAAGTGGTGCTTCAGAAAATGGGTATGGGCCGAGATCGACAGCGTAAACGGACGTTGCTCGATGATGCGATACAGGTCCTGGCGGTCTTCGACGTTGAGCAGGGGAATGTGCATCATCAACACGACCAATTGATCTTCGGGAATCAGGCTGAGGTCGTTGCGGATAAACTCCATCTGCCGTTCGCCAAGACCACCGTTGTAAAAGCCTCGTTTATCCCCCTCGGCGCCGTGCCACTGCACATCGTCGAGCACCAAGAAGTGAACGGTACCGTAGTCAAATGAATAGTAGTTCGGTCCGTAAATGCTCTCAAACGTTTCATCCGAAAGCTTGTCGTCCGGTGCATCAAAATTCATGTCATGGTTGCCAATTACGTTGTACCAAGGCAAACCGATCAAAGCGACCGCCTGATTGTGGGGACCAAAGACACTCAAGTCGTCAAAAACGATATCACCCAAGGTAACGCCCAAGGAAGCATCATGGTTGTTTTCGGCAACGACCTGCTCAATGATATCGTGAGCCATGTACTCTACTTCTTGAACGTTGCGAGGTTGAGTGTCCCCAAACAATAGCGCACGGAATTGGTCCGGCTCATCCTGCTTGTGCAGCGGAAAGTTGATCGACTCGGGCAGAGGTCCCGTGGGAGCCACACCGGGGTACTTTTGTTCGGGCGAGCCAGCCGGCTTGTGAATGTAGTAGAACTGCGGCAAGTTAACGGCGTTCAGCGGCGTCATCCAACCTCTGGGCTTGATTACGAACACGATCGAATCCGAGTCGATATCGATTTCATAGTTGCCGTCGGCGTCTGTGAGTACGATATCCTTGCCGTTTGAAACGCGGATCCCCTCAATGCCGGGTTCCCCTTCGTCGAGAACTTGGTTGCCATTGGTGTCTTCAAACACCTTCCCCTGGGCATGCTCATGACCGTGCGCTGCAACACCCAGCTGGGCTCCGGAGTGAGGTTCGTGGGGCTCATGGGCGATTGCAAAAGTAGCGCTGGCCAAGCAACTGAAAGTCGCCAACCAGCCGCATATACGGGTTTGATGCTTCATGATCCTGATGTCCTTCAAGGTATATGTCACAAAGTAGTCGGTGGGCTTAATTCGCTTCGACCGATCGGAGTTTGAAGCCTCAAGTCTGACCCACTGCGAGCCGTCAGGCAATCGTTTCCACGTGAACTTTAAGTAAAGAAATGGATGGCTCAAAAACTGGCAGTCCGAAACTGGAGCGGGTTGGCCAGCGAAGGCCTTGGTGAACTGCTGCACAGCGGGCCTATTCACGAACAAGTACTCAAGCGTGGGTCAACGCAACCGTTTAGGGGAGTTGCTCCACCACTCCCTCAAGAACGCTCGAACAAACGGTGAAGTTGGCTTGGCAATTGCTCGAATGGCGCGAGGTCAGCGTATTCTGGCGCCAGTGCCAATGCAGAGTGCTGTCCTAACAACTCACGACTGCGACAGACGGTTGCGACCTGCAAGCAGATTGATAACGAGTCTCAAAAGCGTTGACATCACCAGTAGGACGCGACTTTGTTGATTCAATGATCAATTGACGATCTCCGAGTTGCCGCCGGTAGAACAGACCGATAAAGTGAGACGCATCTGGACGCTTTCCGTACACTATCAAGCAAGTAAGCCGATCTTGACTGGCCCCGACGCGATAAGCACGGACAAACCTCCCGTAAAGTTTTTTCAGTAATACTCTCGTGGTCCGCCCCAACGTTGGGGTGCGACCCGTAGCCTCCTCATCAGGAATAACACAGATGAATCACGAACCCATGATCGATCTTTTAAACGAAATCCTCAAGCACGAGTGGACCGGAGTCGCCCAGTACTCGCAAGCCTCGTTCATCATCGAAGGCCCTTGGCGCGAAGTGTACGCACCGAAGTTCGAGGAGGACGCCGAAGAGTCGTTCAAGCATGCAAAACTAGTTGGCAACAAGATCACTTCGCTCGGTGGAGTTCCCGTCGCCCAGCGAAACGAGATCAAGCAGTCGCGAAGCCTCAAAGAGGTACTCGAAAACAGCTTAGCCTTCGAAAGCAAAGCGGTTGAAATGTACACCAAGGCACTCGAACTGGCGGAGGGCAATCGCCCGCTGACCGTCTTCCTGGAAGATATTTTGCTTGACGAACAAGAAGGAGTAGAAGAGTACTCCAAGCTGTTGCGCGAAACCGAAGGCGTTTCCGCGTTTGCCGCAGCCCGCAAATCGGGTTGATCCGCAACTGCTCAGCCGCAGGTATATAGTCGCTGATCGCTCCGCCGATCAGTCGCCAGCAAAGCGTTGAGTTCTGTAGCGTATCTCTCTAAGCAAAGTTGAAAAATGTTGGATCGGCGGAGCGATCCACTACATTAGGCCGTGCGCTGACGAGCGGTGTCGAAGCGAATGATGTCGGCTCGACTATCTTCTTGGACGTCGATGGCGTTCAGCGCTAACTCGCACGCGCGATGCACTTGCACTCCTAAAAGATTCCGCAAGCACTGAAGCTCAGATCGCGAAAGACTGAGCGACTGCTGAGTAAACCAACCCACGTCCACACTGAAAGACTCGGTTCGAAGCACGATGGGCAACTCGTCGGCCGGACGTAGCACAATCACTACGCGGCGGTCGGGAGCCGAGGAGACGGTCGAGATGACAGTTTCGGAGCGGTCGTGCATGATTACTCTGTGCTACCTAGTATTCTGCGCCACCTAATATCACCGTTACCGACAATCGCAGCACTGCCAAAAACCACGATTCGGTGGCCGCAATGCGGCCGAGGCAGTGGGATAGGGAGGGGGCGACGATTTGATGGGGGCGGCGATTTGATGGGGGCGACGATGGGATGGGGGGCGGCTGGAAGTAGAGCGAAAAGGCAGTTGCAATTGAGACACTGTTTCAACAAGCTCTATTCTACGGTACTTGCAGGAACGGTCAAGCGAACGACTCGCTTTTTGGATAGCGTTTATCCAGGCAACAACCCCATTTCACGCATCAACATCTGCATGTCTTCCCACACCAACCGTTTGGCACTCTCGTTTCGCAGCAAATAAGACGGATGGTAGGTCACTACCACCTGCGCCCCCCGGTAATCGTGGAAGCGACCTCGGAGCCGACCAATCGGCAGCGTCGACTGGAGCAACGACTGAACCGCCACGGAACCGAGGCACACGATGTACTTGGGTTGCAGCACATTCAACTGCGTCGCCACAAAATTGCGGCAGTGGGTGATCTCATCCGGCACGGGAGTTCGATTCTGCGGCGGACGGCACTTGAGGGCGTTCAGAATATAGACTTCCTCCCGCTGCAATTTCATCGCTGCGATAATCTTGCTCAGCAGCTGCCCCGCTTTTCCGACAAAGGGCTCACCCGTCCGATCCTCGTCCGCCCCTGGGGCCTCCCCCATGAAACAGACGGTCGGATTCAGCGGTCCACTCCCAAATACCGTTTGCTGACGATAGCTGACGATGTCGACGCATTGCCGGCAAGCGGCCACTTGCTGCCGCAATTCACTGAAGCGAACGTGGCGGTCGTTGAGCGCCAAGACGGGGAGCTCCCATGTCGCTCCCCCAGCGCTCAACCGGGGAGCAGCTGAGGAGGGATCGGCCGCAACCAGGGGCGCCGCTGGAGCTGGAGCTGGAGCTGAGGACTGCGAAACCGGGGACTGCGAAACTCCAGACGGCGTCGCCACCGCGCGTAAGCGGTCAGCGACGGCAATGGCTAGCGCATCGGCTGGCGCGCGCTCCAGGCGCGTCAGCCCACAACGGCGGTAGTTCTCAAGCACTTGCACGAGTGCAAATTTCAGTTGCTCGCGGTCCATCTCGGTTACTGCAGACGAAGTGGCTTCTACTTACTGTGGCTAGCGGCAGAGGGAACTCCACTCCCGCGATGGCTTTCTTTGTTAACGCACTATATTAACGCACCTCCGGTCGTTCCGCAGGCAAGTTGCCCGTTATCCTGCGGATTGCCTCGCGAATATGCGGTTTCAACGCTAAACTAAGCAAAGTCAACGAGTTAACACTTTCCTTTACCCCTTGGTTCCCTGAATGGCTATCCCCCGAGTTGTTATTGTCGGTCGCCCCAACGTCGGCAAGAGCAGCATTTTTAATTGGCTCGACGGCCGGCGGCTAGCCATTGTCGACGACGTGGCTGGCGTCACCCGCGATCGTTTGACGACTTTGATCGAGCACGATGGACGATTTTTTGAGTTGATCGACACGGGGGGAATGGGCATCGAAGACTCGGACAATTTGACCAAAGAGATTGAACTCCAAATCGCTGCGGGTATCGACGAAGCGCACGTGATCCTGTTCGTCGTCGACACCAAAGCTGGACTCACGCCGCTGGACGAAATGGTGGCCGAACGACTACGGAAGATTGAAAAGCCCGTGTTGCTACTGGCCAACAAGACCGACCACGGCGGCCTGGATAACTCGGCCCTCGATTTCCATCGCCTGGGCCGCGGCTGGCTGATTCCGGTGAGCACCCTGCAGAATCGCAATCGAGAGTTGCTGTTCGAAGAGATCCTCGATCGCTTGCCCGAAGGGGAACCCGAGGATGGAGAGACCGACGCCCCGCGAATGAAGCTGACGATTGTTGGACGCCGCAACGTGGGCAAGAGCACTTTCGTTAACACCCTCGCTCAAGCTCAACGGGTGATCGTAAGCGAAGTCCCAGGGACGACGCGCGATAGCGTCGATGTGCACTTCAATTTGGATGGCCATCGTTTCGTGGCCATCGACACCCCGGGCCTGAGACGCAACAAGAGCATTCGGACCGACATCGATTTCTACGGCTTGCACCGCGCCCAACGGAGTATTCGCCGAGCCGACGTGGCACTCTTGTTTTTCGATTGCATGGAGACCATCAGCAAGGTGGACAAACAACTCGCGCACTACATCGAACAGCAATTCAAACCTTGCATCTTCGTGATTAACAAGTGGGACAAAGTAGCTGGGACGGTGCCGACCGAACGTTGGGTACGCTACTTGCGCGAGCACTTCCCGACGATGTCCTATTGCCCGATTGCTTTTATCACCGGACAGACGGGGAAGAACATGAAGGCCCTGCTCAACCACGCCCAGATGCTCTTCAAACAATCGCAGACACGTGTCTCCACGCCGAAGATCAACAAGCTGTTGCACGCAGCCCTCCAGCGACAACAGCCACCGTTGTACATGAATCGTCGCCCCAAGATCTACTTTGGATCGCAGATCGCAACCACGCCGCCGACGATCATCATGATGTGCAACATGCCCCAAGGCTTTCCGCCAAGCTACCGTCGCTATCTGCTCAACACGTTCCGCGACAATTTACCGTTCGGCGAGGTACCGCTGAAACTCTACTTGCAGAAACGCGAGAGCCAAGACCCGACGCAGCGGGCCAACGACTTGCAAGAAGAAGCCTTGCTGGATGATGCCCTCAACGACGATGTCTATGGGCAGCAAATACCGGGGCAGAAAGTACCAGGCCAGGCAGCACAAGGTCAACCAGCACAAGGTCAACCAGCACAAGGGCAGAAAACGCGCGGCCAGCAGCAGCCACCCGGCGACTCAGCACTCGCCGATAATGGTGATGATGATGAATTCGGCGATGACGAATTTGGAGACGAAGAATTTGGCGATGAAGAATTCGTTGACGACGAGTTCAGCGATGACGAATTGGAAGATGACGAGCTCGAAGACGAGGAGCTGAATGCTGAACTCGACAGCGAAGATCTCGACGGCGATTCGTCAGATGACTTAGCGTTGGATGACGAAACAACAGATCGCGATGCCGCAACTGACGAGCCCCTAGACGATGTGGTGCTGAGCGAACGAGATTCTCAAGCGGATGCTGCGACGGACACACGAAGACAACCCTGCGAAGAGCCCAAGTCCAACTCAGATGATACAGCCTCGCGCGAATGAAAATCTGCATTTACCCCGGGGCAAACCGCACCGACCCAGCACACTCGCCGCAAGCCTAAAACGGCTATGGCTTTGCCATAAAACGCCTTTCCAACGAAACCGAGGAGAACCCTGATGCCAGCCCATAAAATCCTGTTTATTGTTGGAGATTTCGTGGAAGACTACGAAATCATGGTTCCCTATCAGATGCTGCTTATGGTAGGTCATACCTGCCACTGCGTCTGTCCGGGCAAGCGGGCAGGGGACAAAGTTGCCACAGCCATCCATGACTTTGAGGGACATCAAACGTACAGCGAAAAGCCGGGGCACAACTTTGTTCTCAATGCCGACTTCGACTCCATCGCACCTGAAGATTACACCGCCTTGGTACTGCCTGGCGGCCGCGCCCCCGAGTACTTGCGATTGAACCGGCGAGTCCTGGAGATCGTCAGGCACTTTGCAGATGCCGACAAGCCCATTGCCGCCATCTGCCATGGCCCGCAAATACTGGCGGCAGCCGGCGTGTTGTCCGGCAAGCAGTGCAGCTGTTATCCGGCGGTTAATCCAGAAGTTGCAGCGGCTGGTGGCGCCGTGGCTGAGCCTGCGCCAGGTCTCGATAGCGCTTTCACCGACGGCCAGATGGTAACGGCACCCGCTTGGCCAGCACACCCAGCCTGGATGCGGCAATTTCTACAAGTGCTGGGATCAACGATCGAAGCCTAGGATGCGTTCGTCGCGACATGACTTATCCAGCGCTTTGTGACAGCCAAAAAATAAAGGTCGTCTGCAGTGGATCTTGCTAAAGATCCCGAGGTCTGAGCAGGACAGCGCCAGGTTTGTGAGCGGCAAGGCACTAGCCTCCGGTTCTTCCCGTTGTTTTTATCCATTGAAACGGCTGCGGGCATTCGCAACGGCAGATAGGATCTTTAGTAAGATCCACTACCCTAAAACTTGGCTACTTTTTCTTGGCTCGAAACGCGGCGTACTCTTCAACGGTGATGGCGCCATCGCCGTTGAGGTCAGCTCCATCTGGCTTGATGAGCATTTTCTCCCACTCGTTGGCGGTCAGCTGGTTGTCGCCGTTTTGGTCGTACCTCGCGATTTGACGCGCGGCCCATTCCATTTGAGTTGCATCGGGAGCTCCCGCAGCTGGCTGACCGGAGCTAGCCGACGCAGCGGGAGCGGCGGCACTTGCCGAGGGACTTGAAGAAGAACTTGAACCACGCGCGCCATTGGCCACAGCCGCCAGACATTCTTTCGCGGTGATGATGCCATCGTTATTCAGATCCCATTTAAGGAATTCGGTCAGAGTCTCCTCGTTCCACGAACTACTGAACTCGCTCATCAGAACTTGACCATCGCCATCGGCGTCACTGCGGGCGAAGAAATCGGGGAGTCCCTTGATGCTGCTGACCGTTTCTTTGCGGCTCAATACGCGATAGCTCTTTGCATCGCCAAAGCGACTTTCCTCTTCCTTCGCTTCTTCCCCGCTACCATCGCTACGAACCCAACCATTGTTATTTCCCTGGCCACGCGCGTTGCGATCATTGTTATTTGCATTGCGACTCGCTTCTTGAATGCGTTGATTTGCGTAACGCACGGCTAGCTCGGCGGCCGACAACTTGCCATCGCGATTGCGATCGTACTGCATGGGGTCATCGGGCCAGCGTCCGCGGCGGAGTTCCTCGGCGGAGAGAAAGCCATCACGATTTTCGTCATAGCGGCGCAAGCGTTCTTCGGCTTCTTTTAAGTCGCGTTCTTCGACCTTAACCGTGAACTTCGAGCTCGACGCTCCAAAGCCTGGAACGGGCGATGGGGTCGACGAAAGCTTGAAGTCCGGCACCATCAGGCTAGGCCCATCCACGACTCCTTCTTCCCCGGACTCCCCGCCACCGCCGCGCATGCGATCCATCTCGCCGGTCAGCAGGTCGATTGGCACCGGTTTGCTCAAGTCGATTTTTGGATTGTTTTGCGCCATCCGCTGCAGGAAAAACTGGGCAGGCCCCTGAGCTTCGTCGGGGTCGATCATGTTATTCCCATTGCGGTCGAAGCGGCGAATCATATCCGCCGGGTTGAAGCCCCCGCCCGGTCCGCCGCCACCGCGATCGCCACCGCGTCCCCCACCTGGAAAACCGCCACCACCGGGAAAACCACCACCAAAGCCGCCGCCCGGAAAACCGCCACCGCCACCACCACCTGGAAAACCACCGCCGCCGCCGCCGGGAAAACCACCGCTGCGACCGCGTTCCCCTCCACGATCACCACGCTCCCCTCCGCGATCACTTTCACCGCTTCCACGACCACTTCGACGCCCCTCTTCGGGCGCTTGGGCCATTACCGGCGACCAGCCACATGCCAAGCACAGCACACAGGTCGTTATGAATGAAAATACGCGCATGGTCGCAATCCCAACAATGATTTGCTCGTTCTATGCCTCAATTGCCTGGCAGGCACACGGCTGGCAGGCTCAATTCTAGTCATGTGTCACTTTAAACCCTAGAGAAACTCCAAGGTTCCGACTCGAATCCCCCGCCAGCTCGTAAAGTTTAGCCATTGGCAAGAGTTTCTCTGTTGTGCCGGAGGATTGGCATTTCCAAATGTGGCTGAGTTCGCCGACCCGACACTCGCGTGGCTCCGAAACGGATTTACCGCTTGCGATTCGCCCTTCAATCCTTCTTCAAACAGGAAAAAGGGGGTTGCCGTTTTCGCCAGATCGTCAATAATCGCCAACTTAACGACCAACCGCCTCCGTAGCTCAGTTGGTTAGAGCAGCTGACTCTTAATCAGCGGGTCCAAGGTTCGAGTCCTTGCGGGGGCACTGAAGCCAGAATCTCTGGGAATCTACCGCCATCAGCGGTCAAATTTCCAGGGATTTTTGCATTTAATGGGCCCGTAGATTCCGCTAGGTTTGCATGGGTGTTACCGCCGGCGTTACCGCCGACACTCGGCGGTGACAAAATCGGGCTAGCTGGCTCCGTAATCTCCCGCCCCCAATGAGTCGGCCTCAGCCTTTTGCAACTAATGCCGCTCGGCAACTGGTCAGAGGGGGCAGCGACGGTCTTAAGTTTGGTCGATAGCTGATTTCAAAAGTCTTTTTGAAATTCCTTTCACGAAGTTAATTTCGGACAGGGGTGTTGGATTTTTTGAGGCATGGCTCGGGTGTTCAATGATGTCCCCGTGCGAGTGCGAATAATGCAACGTTCTTTGGTGGTGACTAGCAGGGCGTGGCGAAACGGAGTAAGGCTCTGTGGGGATACCACCTTACGAGGGATAGCCGAGTCGACGGTGCGTCAATTACGTGTCTGGGAGCGTTTGTACGGCAACCCGTTCAAACGCTCATTTTGTTTTCCCACAGTTGATCTATCTTGACCAGCAGATTGAGGATGCTGATGAACTTTCGCATGCAAGCCACGATCGCCACCTTGGACTCTTTCCCCTTTGACTTCAGGTGGACGTAGAACGCTTTGATGGCCGGGTTATGGCGGATCGCAACAACAGTAGCCATGTAGAAACTCCCGTAAGGGTCAGTACGCGAAAACCGAAAACAGGGCCTGCCCCTCAGTGTCGAACGATTGTCCCAATCGTTCCTCCAAACCATGGAAAACCACGGTCACAGCGCAGCAAGTACAAAACGAACCTCGCAGGATTGGCCCTACTGCTGCACGAAGGCGAGTGGGAAGAATGCGAGTGGAAAGAATACGACTAAGAAGAAAGCGATTGGAAAGAAAGCGATTGGGGACAATCGCTCGACACTGGGGCGAACTATTGTCCCAAGCGTTCATCTAGAAAATGTGGGATGTTTTGTTTAATGGGCCTCAAGCAATAGGCTTCAAGCAATGGGCCTGGGCAATCGCAGAAGTTAACAAGCACGGCCGTGTTGAGACGCGGTAAAGCCTCGGTGAATCGTCGAGTTGCTCCCCGTTCTGCTTTGACTTCCGCTTTGATTTTGGCTTTTGAAATGTCTACGGTGTGTTGGTGTTCGGGAGTGTTAGCTATCTCACAAACCAATTCAGCGAACTGGGTATTCGAGTCTAAGTTCCAAAGGCTTGTTCCGATATTAACTCGGACATGTGAGCTAAAACACAAAGTTTTTTGCTCTTAGCAGTCATGCTGGGTTCAGCAAAGCCGAAAGCGTTTTTCGGCATTTACTTACCCAATGCAAAGGCAGCATTATGAGAAAATTGAATGTTCGGTGGCATAGTCTACTATGGCTCACCGTGGTGGTGTTGGTTGCGACTGAGAACGCACAAGCGGCTCTTGTGAATGTGACGGTGACAGTTCGAAACTTAGCCCCCGCCAACAGCGTCAGCTTCGCACCACTGCGACTGGGTTTTGGCAACGGGACCTTTGATGCCTTCAATATCAACGAAACTGCCACAGATCCGATTATTTCAGTGGCAGAACGTGGAAATGGCATGGCCTGGTTCGCCGCGTTCGCTGCCGCTGAATCCAATGCTGTTTTGGGCTCAGTTGGTACCAATCGCTTTCCAGGCAGCGATGCGCAATCAGCCACTTTCGTAGTGGATAGCATGTCGGCAAATAATCGCTTCTTTACTTTTGCAAACATGGTTCTTCCCAGCAATGACCTATTCCTCGGGAATGATGATCCGATGGAATATCAGCTTTTTGATGCGAGCGGAAACTTGCTGTTGGACAGGATTACGCAAACTGCAGGAGAGATATGGGATGCGGGCTCAGAAGTAGCCGATCCCGCCAATGGAGCATTTGTCGTTGGTGGTACGAACAGTAATCGAACGCCTCAGAATGGGGTAGTGACGTTCGATCGAGCAGAGCTGTCCGTTTTCAACGGCCTAACGACCAATGCGGGCTATATTTTTAGTGACGCAGATCTGACTGACTCTACAGGTGTCTACCAGATTGACTTTTCAGTAACAGCCGTTCCTGAACCGTCTTCTGCAATGCTGATTTCGCTTGGGTTTACCGCCCTTGTATTGAAGCGTCGACGTAGGTCGGATTCTGCTCGCGCTTAGTTCGGAGGATTGTTCGCCATTCGAATCGGAACGGAGTATGGCACTTGGATACTCCGTTTCGAACCTCCTCTGGTAGCGGAAGATGTCAAGCCTGCTGAGTCAACTAAAAATCAACATCACCGCTTGACTCGCCCTGCTAAGAAAAGCGAGGGAAAAAAGTGTCCGCTACTGTTTACGCCATTTCGCAAGATTGCCTCAGTATTCCCACGCTACTTTAAGACTACAGCGAGATTTCATGAAGAACCTCGGTATAAAGAAAAAGTAAGCCTCCGAGCGGTACTGCAGACCCGAAACTGGTTCCGGTGGAATATTGAACTATTTTACAACTGGTTTCTAACGCGACCTTACGGAGACTTAGTTCTGGGGCTGCCTGCGATCCTGGCAATGTTTGGTGTATTGTACCTCTTTGGACAAGCAAATCCCAAACAACATCAGCGAGTGAATAGCTTGAGCGGTATTCTGAAAACGACCTACTCCGCTAAAGACAATACCGCAGTTGAGCTTTGCTTGCGGAGCTTGTTGCAAGTCAAGCCAGAACGGGCTGACTTTCAAGTCGCTCGAGCAGTTGCCTTAACGGCGCTGGAGCGGAAGGAAGAAGCTATCGAATCAATGAAAGAGCTCTACCTGCAAACTTCATCGACTCGAGCCGCATTTTGGCTAGCCACCAATACACTGGCTCTCAATCAACTACGAGAATGGACTCTAGAGCAACACAATGTCTTTCGCGATTACATGAAAGCTGCACTTTCATCCAGCGACGGCTGGAACATCGATGATCGCGAAATCGTAATGGCCAAGTATCTTGTAGGTATGGATGCAGTTTTCGATATTGCCATGGAATGCCGAAAATCGTCTGATCCTGAGGTGCGAAATCTGCTTACTCAAACGGTCCAGTCCGTTGATCCTCACGTATTGCATATGCTGCGTGGCACGATTGCTGCAATGGACGGGGATCTTGACAAGGCGATTTATCACTTAAAAACTGCCGAGCCCAGTGCAACCAGCCTGCCGGTGATCTACAGCAATTTGGCGGTCGCAATCAGCTCAAAGTCCGATGCCAATCTACTCGAAGCTCTGCGGTTGGTCGAGCTCGCGATTCTAGGTGACTCAAAACAGTTTTACTTCAGGGAAACTCGCGGACAAATCCTTGCCAAGCTCGGACGCCATGAAGAAGCATTGCGTGAGCTTGAAGCGGCCATGTTTCATACCGAACTTTTGCCATTAATCTTACCCACGATGATCTCGAGCTGCTATAAACTGGGACTCGAAACGACGGCCAAGGAGTACGAAGAAAAACTGAGGTCACTAAGAGCCGAGGAGCCCGCTGCTGGGGATGCTAAATCAAAGACTTGAACGATGAGAAGCGTTTGAATACTGGCGTACAGCTGTTACCGGTCGGGAGACATCTCTCTGTTCCAAGCCGCATCCGCGTTGGCACGACTCAAGGATTGAGGAAGTACGGATTATTAATGGTGATCGGCCCGCCTGAGTAGGTCGAGGCTGCAGAAGGTGTGAAGCTGGCTTGCGGCGGTTTGGCAGGAGCCCCAGGAGAAGTCACCTCCGCGGGCGTTTTAGCTCCTGAATTTGGAGCCGTTCTTGGTTGGGATGCGCCGACTGTCTCACCGCTTTGATACCGATTCGCCCGGATCGCTGGGGCCGTTCTACTGGGGCTCATCGAGGGCACGCGCATGGGAATTGTCTGAACTTTAGTCGGCTTCGTGCTGATCTCACGACGGATGACTTTCATCTGTCCCGTGGAACTGTTGTAGATGGCGTAGGTTCGGCCGAGTGGCCCGTCAGCAGCGACGAGCGCTTCATGGCCATTTACGGAGAGCACTTCCACTGAGCCGTTTGATTGGCCTTTTGATTGGCCGTTGGCGACTGAGCTCAAACCGCAGCAAATGAGGGCACAGACAATTACTCTCGTCAACATCGCGTCAGCCTCTGCTGTGTGAGAACCAATCTTGGCGGAAGTTACCTAACTTCAATAGTAGCTCGCTTTTTTGGCCCTGGATCGACTTCCTTGGCGTTTCACGCAATACAACCAGCGGAATTGTGGGCCGGTGAGCGACAGGGGCCGGGTTGGCCTTTATCGTGATGAGCCAACCCAAGGAAGTGGAAGTCAAGCTAAAACGCTGTCCGGCATTCGCGCGACTGACGGCTCACCTGCAAAAAGTTGTATATTGGGAGGCAGGAGGAAGTTGAGATTTGAGATTTGCTGACTCTAACGGATTCTAGGTACTGGCTTTTTTGTAGTTTGGTAGCCTCTCATAGAAGCCGCCAGATGAGGGTTTCAAATCAGTTCTGGGAATGGTGAGAGGCCTTGCTGGCACGATAATGTGGCTCAACGGAGAGCGATGAAACGTGACATGGCGACTCCTCTTGCGCGGCAGCAAGCAGTAATTGAGACAGTAAGTTGTCGGTAGCGTCGTCGTTTTGAAACACAGAGTCACAGAGAACACAGAGGGGGGAAGCTCGAGTCTGGCTCATTGATTCTCTTCGAACGTAAATTCGGGCGAGGCTTCACTGAATCCCTGCTTTCCCCACCTGCCTTGTGCAAAAGAAAGAGGAACAAGTTCGGCAAGTTAGGGCTGCCCCGATTTTTTGTACCTAGAATCCGTTAGCGTCAGGAGAGTTGAGATTTGAGATCTCAAGCCTGATTACTTCTGGGGCTCTTTTGTTCGGCTCAGCGCGAAAGACTCTAACGTTTTTAGGCTGATGAAGTTCGTTCATTGACTATTTGATTCGGTCGGGGAGCAATGCTCACCACCGCGTGGCATTAAGGGCTCACCAACGTGGGACATTGAGGATCCAACCATGCGCAGGCGTAGATTTATGGGAAACGTGATTGGTGGGACCGTGATTGGTGGAGCAATGCTGGCCACAGCCTGGCCAACTCGACGCGTGGCTGCAGCTCCGCTCGCCGCGTCCAGGGCATTGGTTGAGAACCGGATTGGCGAAGATGTTTTTGCCTATATGCAACGATTGAGCGGGCAATTTGATCGCGAGCTGTACCTCCGCGTGCTGGGCTCGGCCAACGAGTTCAAAGAGGGGGATGAGAGCCTGGGGGTGGCGTCCGCCGATGAATCATCGCGGCGGATCGCACGCGAACTGCTCGCGCACACCCGTCTCCACGATATCGACGAACTGCCCCCCAAAACCGACCGTCTGTGGAGTGACGAACTTTTTCAGTTCATCAACCGCGCCGTCGTTTCGCTAGACACTCTTGCACACACTGCCCTAGCGACTGCCGCAGAGTCGGAGCGAGAACGCCTGACGCTGGGGGGACTGAAAGAGTTTCTGCTGACGCGCGAGGAAGCGGACATTCACACAATCAAAGGCTCGCTGTCGAGCGACGTGATTGCGTGTGTGGTCAAGCTGATGAGCAACGCCGAGCTGATCGCTGTGGGAGCGAAGGTCTTTAATCCACTGCCAAACAGCCAAATCGGGGCCAAAGGCTATCTGGGTGCACGGATTCAACCGAACTCGCCAACCGACAACTTGGACGATATCCGTTGGCAAGTTTTTAATGGATTTGCCTATGCGGTGGGAGATGTACTGCTCGGGAACAACCCCGTGTCAAGCGACCCCGAATCGGTGGCGCGGATCGAGTCAACACTGCAGGACATTCTGCGCACCTTTAAATTGACTGAGGCGATGCCACACTGCGTTCTAGCGCACATCGATGTTCAAGCGGACGTCGAACGACGTTATCCCGGTTCGACCGAGTTATGGTTTCAGAGTATCGCCGGGAACGACAACGCGAACCACACGTTCGATATCTCGGTGGCCAAGATGGTGGGGCATGCGCGGGCCCGGACTGCGGGCGCATTTGGTCTATACTTCGAGACGGGCCAAGGAGCGGACTTTACCAACGGCCATGGCTACGGCATGGACATGGTGATTTATGAGTCCCGCAAGTACGGCTTTGCGCGGGCTCTGACGGAAACGGTCCGCGAGGCGCGATTGGCGGAGGGACTCTCCGCAGACGCCTGGGTGCACGTCAATGACGTGGCGGGCTTCATTGGTCCGGAAGTATTCCGCAGCAAAGAGCAGCTCGTTCGCTGTTGCCTAGAGGATATCGTGATGGGCAAGCTGCATGGCCTGACCATTGGCCTCGACGTCTGCTCGACGCTCCACATGGATGTCTCTCTCGACGATCTCGATTGGTGCCTGGAGCAGGTTGCCCCCGCCAGCCCGGCCTACTTGATGGCATTGCCGACGAAGATCGATCCGATGTTGGGCTACTTAACCACGGGCTTTCAAGATCACGTGCGGCTGCGAGAGAAGTTCGGGACGCGAATCAACGACCCCATGTGGGACTTCTTCAAGTCGCTGGGGGTCGTCGATGCCAACGGGCAACCAACCGAACATTTCGGCGATCCCACGTGGGTCTATCTGCAGTACCGACGGCGCGGCGGAGATCAGCGGACCGATCGGGAGATCGTCGCCGAGGGGCGAGTGCAACTCGACGCGGTTCGCCACCGCGGCCTGTTCATCGCGGAGGGTTTTGGGGCAAATCCCTGGGATTTGAACGAATTGCTGCAGCGCGAAATCACCGCCATTTACGCAGATGCGAAGCAGAGTATTTGGAAGGAATGGGAAGACGATTTCGTGGCGCAGTTACCCAACGTAGTGCGTCTGAGTACGCGTTCCATTGATCGAGAAGACTACATACTGCACCCAACATCGGGCGAACAACTGGAAGAACCCTCGCTACAAACGGTGCTCGGCCTGAAGGCCGAGTCAGGCGACACGTACAACTGCTGGATCATCGTCTCTGAGGGACTCAATGCATTGGCGGCGATGGACGAAGGGCAGTTGATGCCGCTGGTCGCTGGCCTGCGTTCCAGTTTGTCATCGAGTGCTTTACGGATCGCGCCGCAATTGCTGGTGATCGACTCGGGACGGGTGCGCGCGGGCTACCGCATTGGTGAAACGCTGTTCCAAGGAGCAGTTGGTCCACACACCATTTTGCATGTGATTGGGGAGCGTCCCGGAAGCGGCCATCACACCTTGTCCGTGTACATCACTATAGCTGACGGAGCTGCCTGGAGTGTTCCCGACAAAGTCGATCACAACATCACGCGGGTGGTGTCGGGCATCGCCACAACGGCTCTGAAGCCGGAGATCGCGGTGGAAGAGTGCGTGAAGTTGATTGTTTGAGCCGTCCAATGGCACCACGCGTTTAAAAAATGAAGTCGGTGGAGCGAGGCCACCGCTTTAAACATCTTTCATGGTGATTAATGAAGTAAAACATGCAGTCGGGAGGGCGAGGCTCACTGGGCTGAGCCGCGAGGGTAGGAGCCGAGCAGGTCCAGGCGTTCGGTGTGGCTGCGGAGTTCAGTAATTGCAGCGGCCACGCGTGGGCTGGCCTCATGGCCATCGAGTTCAATGAAGAACAAATATTCATTGGGCCTCTCAGGGAGTGGGAACGATTCGATCCACGTTAGATTGACTTCAGCATTCTGGAAGCTAGCCATGGCGCTGGCGAGCGCGCCGGGCTGATGCTTGAGCTGAATCATAAGCGAGGTTTTGTCGACACCGGTCGGCTGACACTTGCGATTGCCGATGACAGCGAAGCGGGTGATGTTGTGTTGGTTATCTTCAATGTTCGCATCGATGATTTCACAGCCATGATGGATGCCAGCTTCCAAACTGGCGATGGCGGCCACGCCTGGGACCGAGGCGGCAGTGGCGGCAGCGGCGGCTGTGCTGGAGACTTCGACCAACTTGGCGTCGGGAAGATGTTGAGCGAGCCAAGTGCGACACTGGCTGAGCGCCTGCGGTTTGGATTGCACTTCCCGCACCTCGGCACGGCGGCAGCGACCGAGCAAGCAGTGGTGCACGGGTAGTAGCACTTCGCCGCAGATTTGGGCGGGGGAGCGGGCGAAGCGGCCCAAGGTATCGACGATGCGACCATCGGTGCTGTTCTCAATGGGGACCACCGCAAAACTGGCTTGACCGCGGGTGATCTCTTCGAAGGCCGCTGCAATCGTGGTCACCGGCACGAACTCGGCAGCCTGACCAAAGTGCTTGACGGCGGCCAAGTAACTGTAGCTATAGATGGGCCCCAGGTAGGCAACCGGCTCTCGCGTCCCGCAGGCCCGCGCGCTCAGGCTGGCGGCATGCATGAGCCAAGCGGCGGCCCCCTCGACGGGCAACTTAAATTCCGCCGCATACTGTTGAGCGGTCGCTGCGGTGGCCTGTTCCCAGAGAGCGGGCACAGCGGCTTGCTCCTGCAAGAATTGCACACGCCTGCCGAGTAGCGCGAGCAATTGAGCGTCGAGATCGGCCAGCGATGGTCGCGTCTCTCCATCCGGCGACTGCCTAAGTGCCTTTGACTGTGGTGTTGAACCGGGTTGCAAGCGATTGGACATACACGTCTCGAATTAGTAAGCTGCGGTCTCTGTCATTATGGCAAGCCGCGGATCGATCTGGGATGGGAAAGTGGCGGCATTTGCAAACGAAACGGGGGTTGTGTCCCGACTATAACGTCTTTTCTCGAAATTCACCCAGCAATCTCGACAACTGGCAGGGCTCGACGATGATTGGCACACGGGTTGCTTACGAGGCGAATCATAGCATTTTCGGCAATCTCAGCGAAGTCCAGAGCTCGCCTGCCAGGGCAGCTCTCCCGCTGGAAGCACTGAACCCGCCGAGTTGAAGAGCGGTTCGAATCAGAAAATTTTTGTGTGAAGGAGAATACTGTGGCTCAAGGCGAAAAGATCATCGGCATTGACCTCGGAACTACCAACTCGGTTGTCGCCATCATGGAAGGCTCCGAGGTTAAGGTGATTCCCAACGCGGAGGGCAATCGGCTAACTCCCAGCGTGGTCGCGTTCACGGACAAAGGCGAAGTCATCGTCGGCGAACCGGCTCGGCGACAAGCGGTAACCAATCCACGCCGCACGATCTACTCGGCCAAGCGGTTCATGGGACGTCGGCATTCCGAAGTCGAGTCGGAGGAAAAGATCGTTCCGTACAGCGTGGTCGGTGGCAGTGACGAGTATGTCAAGATTCAAGTCGGGGATACGCAACACACCCCGCAAGAGATTTCTGCCAAAGTATAGCGGAAGCTCAAGGAAGCCGCCGAAGCCTACTTGGGGCATCGGGTTAGCAAAGCGGTCATCACCGTGCCAGCTTATTTCAACGACGCTCAGCGACAAGCGACCAAAGACGCTGGCCAAATCGCTGGCTTGGAAGTAGCTCGGATCATCAACGAGCCGACGGCTGCCGCACTGGCTTACGGTCTGGACAAAGAACGCGATCACAAGATTGCCGTGTTTGACCTGGGGGGTGGTACGTTTGACGTCTCGGTCCTGGAAGTCGCTTCGACCGGTGGTGGAGCCGACGGTGAAAAGCAGAGCAAGGTTTTCGAAGTGATCTCGACCAGTGGTGACACACACCTTGGGGGCGATGACTTCGACGAAGCACTGGTCAACTATGCGGCCGAACAGTTCAAGAAAGATCACGGCATCGATTTACGCAAAGAGCCGATGTCGCTGCAGCGTTTGGCCGAAGCGTGCGAGAAGGCCAAGAAGGAACTCAGCAGCGTTCCCGAAACCGACTTGAACTTGCCGTTCATTACGGCCGATGCCAATGGCCCGAAGCACTTGCAGATGAAGATCACGCGGGCCAAGTTCGAGGAACTGGTCGACAAGTTGATCGAGCGTTGCAAGAAGCCGGTACTGCAAGCACTGCAGGACGCCAAGCTGAAGCCGAGCGACATCGACGAAGTGGTGTTGGTGGGTGGTTCGACTCGCGTACCCAAAGTCCGTGAGATCGTCAAAGAGATTTTCGGCAAAGAACCGCACCAAGGTGTGAATCCTGACGAAGTGGTTGCCATCGGCGCGGCCATTCAAGGGAGCGTCCTGGCGGGTGACCGCAAAGATGTGTTGCTTCTCGACGTTACCCCACTCACACTCGGTATCGAAACCGAAGGTGGCGTGATGACGGGCTTGATCGAGCGGAACACGACCATTCCAACCGAGCGGAAGAATACCTTCTCAACTGCGGCTGACAACCAAACGGCAGTCACGGTGCGAGTATTCCAAGGCGAGCGGAAGATGGCCACGCAGAACCGCTTGCTGGGCGAATTCAATTTGGAAGGGCTACCACCGGCTCCGCGGGGTGTCCCGCAGATCGAAGTGAAGTTCGATATCGACCAAAACGGCATCCTGAATGTCGGAGCCCGCGACTTGGGCTCCGGTAAAGAAGCCAATGTGAGAATCGAACAATCTTCCGGTCTGTCCAAGGACGAAATCGAGCGGATGCAAAAGGATGCGGAAGAACACGCAGAAGACGACCGTCGTGCGTTTGAGCTCGCTGAAGCGCGCAACAAGGCTCAACATCTGATCTATCAATTTGAAAAGCAGATGACGGAAAATGCCGACAAGCTGAGCGACGACGACCGAGCGCCACTCAACGCAGCCATCGACAAATTGAAGAAGGCGAGCGACAGTGGAGACACTGAAGCGATCAAGTCGGCCACGGGCGAGTTGGAGCAAGCTGCCCAAGCATTCAGCAAAGTGCTGTACGAGAAAGCTGGTTCCGCCGGTGCTGGGGATGCGAACAAAGCCAGTGGTGCTTCCAGTCCGGATGACGATGCGATCGATGCCGAGTTCGAAGTGAAAGATTAATCACAACCTGTCAGGAGCATTCCGACAGATTACATAGGATGGTTCCAAGGCTGTGCTTTGGAGCCATTTTTTCGTTTACGCCCCTGAGCAGGTCAACGCGTGTTATCGGGGATGACTGCGATAACGCTTTATTCCCATTGAGACTTGGCGACCCGTTTGACCTACGGACAAAGTCCTTTGAATTTTTTCTTCATGCAAAATCAGTCAGCTGTCGTGCTTGGCATCTTATTTTCTTAAAGTGGAACTGCGGGTAGACAAGGCCAAAATGGCAGGGGCGATTTTAGGAGATTTTTCAATGGCATTTCGATTTGACAAACTGACAGTTAAGGGCCAGGAAGCGATCGCGGCAGCACAAAGTCGAGCTGCTGAACTGGGCAATGCGGAAATGGATACCTTGCATGTGCTCGACGCGCTGCTGAAAGAATCCGACGGCATTGTCGTTCCTCTGCTGAAAAAATTGGGAGTCGCCCTGGACACTCTCAAGTCAATGGTTGAGTCCGAGGCGAATCGCCTGCCTAAAATTAGCGGTGGTCGGGAACCGCAGGTTGGACCGCAACTGCGAACTGCCTTTGAAGCGGCTGCCAAAGCTGCCGAGACGATGAAGGACGAATTTATTAGCACCGAGCACTTGTTGCTGGGCTTGCTGCGATCGGCTGGCCATGCCCAACAAGTGCTCAAGCTCAGCGGCATCGCCGAAGCGGATGTGCTCAAGGGACTACAAGCTTTACGCGGGAGTGCACGGGTGACCGATCAAACTCCGGAAGGCAAATTTAACGCTCTAGAAAAGTATGGTATCGACCTGATACAACTGGCCAGCCAAAACAAGATCGATCCGGTTATCGGCCGCGATGAAGAGATTCGGCGAGTGATCCAGGTTCTTTCCCGTCGCACGAAAAACAATCCCGTCTTGATCGGAGAGCCCGGGGTGGGCAAGACCGCGATCGTGGAAGGACTTGCGCTGCGGATCGTGCAGGGAGACGTACCGCAGAGCTTAAAAAACAAAAAAGTGGTGTCACTGGATCTTGGAGCTTTGGTCGCGGGGACCAAGTTCCGTGGCGAGTTCGAAGAGCGTTTGAAAGCGGTCTTGCGCGAGATCAAGGACGCAGCTGGCAATGTGATCCTGTTCATCGATGAGCTGCATACGGTGATCGGTGCCGGGGCTGCCGAGGGGGGCAGTGATGCGGCCAACCTGCTCAAGCCGGAACTCGCCCGCGGTAGCCTACGCTGTATCGGAGCAACGACCCTGGATGAGTACCGCAAGTACATCGAAAAAGATGCTGCACTCGAACGTCGCTTCCAACCGGTCTATGTAGGTGAGCCGACGGTGGAAAGCACGATTGCCATTTTGCGTGGCTTGAAGTCGCGTTACGAATCGCACCACGGCATTAAGATCCGCGATTCAGCCCTGGTCGCGGCTGCCAATCTGTCCAATCGCTACATTGCCGATCGCTTTTTGCCCGACAAGGCGATTGACTTGGTCGACGAAGCGGCCAGTCGCTTGGCGATGGAACGCGAAAGTGTTCCGGCCGAGATCGATGCCGTGCAACGTCGCCTGCGACAACTTGAATTGGCCCAGCGTCAACTCACCGAAGAACACGACGAATCGATGGACACCCAACTCGCTCCCATCGAAGCGGAGATGTCGACATTGCAGCAAGAGCTCGCTAGTCTCCGCGAACAATGGGAAGGGGAGAAACTGGGACTAAGCGATGTGCAGTCGATTCGTCAACAGCATGCGCAAATTGAGCTTCAGTTCCAGCAGCTCGACACCTCGATCCAAGAGAAGCAACGCAGCGGCTTGACCGTACCTGAAAGCGATTATCAGCGACTGTTCGAACTGGACAAGCAACGGCTAACGTTAGCTAAGCAGTTGGAACACGAGGAAGTTCGCGCACCGGAGGCAAGCCAAGCGGATAAGCCCAAGTTGCTGCGGACCGAGGTCACCGCTGACGAGATCGCGCGGGTCGTGAGCAATTGGACGGGCGTTCCCATCACACGCATGATGGAAACAGAACGGGCCAAACTGCTAGTAATGGAAGAGCGTTTGCATACGCGGGTGGTCGGACAAGATGCGGCCGTGGCCGCTGTCGCCAATGCAGTTCGCCGCAGCCGGAGTGGTTTGCAAGATCCGCATCGACCCATCGGCTCGTTCCTATTCCTGGGCCCCACCGGTGTCGGCAAGACCGAACTGTGCAAGGCGCTGGCGCATATCATGTTCGACGACGAGCAAGCGATGGTGCGGATCGACATGAGCGAGTTCCTAGAGCGGCATTCGGTCAGTCGACTGATTGGAGCACCTCCAGGCTATGTGGGCTACGAGGAGGGTGGCAAGTTGACCGAGGCAGTGCGTCGCCGACCCTACAGCGTGATCTTGTTAGACGAGATGGAAAAAGCACACCCCGATGTGTTCAACATTTTGCTGCAAGTGCTCGACGACGGCCGCTTGACTGACGGCCATGGACGAACGGTTGACTTTACGAATACGGTCATCGTGATGACGAGCAACATCGGAAGCCAGCTGATTCAACAATTGACTGCCGAAGGTGCCAGTGAAGCGGACTTGCAGCAAGCCATGAAAGAGTCACTGCACTCCCGATTTTTGCCTGAGTTTTTGAATCGGATTGATGATACAATCATCTTCCAACCTCTCGAACGCAATCAGATCCACAACATTGTTCTTATGCAACTTGAGCATTTGCGTCAGCAATTGCAGCAGCGCGATATCAAGCTGGAGATCACTCCAGCCGCCGTGGAGCACGTGGCGCTGGTCGGTTACGACCCCGCCTTTGGTGCGCGACCACTCAAGCGGGTGATCCAGCGAGAGATTCAGAATCCTCTGGCTACCGAACTGCTCAAAGGCAATTTGGAAGAAGGAGGGAGCGTGCAGGTCGACTGCGCCGAGGGTAACTTGGTGTTTGAAACAAAGAAAAACAACACGCAAGACGAGGCGCTGGTCAGCCACGAATCTTAGTTCGTCACGGGTCTTAGGACCCGTCCGCAATTCTCAACTCATTGCGAACCGCATCAATACCCGGCTCGAAGCTCAGAATAGCGGCTAACATCTCCGCATCTTTGCGCGAGCCTACCGAACCGCGGAGGATGGCCACTCGGTCCTCGACAGCTAGGGTCACGGCAGAACCGGCGATACGTTCCACCCTGGATTGGAGTTTCGTATTTGCAACCGATGCAGCTTGAGATTGGGTGTCGGCTGCCGTTTCGTCCAAATCAATTTCCAAACGTGGATAGTACATTCCCTTGGCGGGCTGTCGTGGCAGGGGGCGGTTGATACGAGTTTCGTTGGTGGTTTCGATGCGGAGCCCCTCCGTCGCAGAACGCACGCGGCCAACTCCGATCGCTTGGGATGCCCCGACGAACCCCTCAGCCTCGTCCCGATCGGCCCCCACAAAGTCGCGGCGCGAGCGATTCCCGCGGACGAAGCGTTCGGAACCGGTCAAGATTCCCGAGTTCTGGCCAGCCACACCGCCAGCGGCATTCGTCGTGCGATTGCCCAGCGGCGACCCCACGGTGCGACTGCCGAACATTTGCCCTTGGGCGCTCGCAACCTGTAACATGAGACACAGGCACCAGCTTACCCCCACCATCAATGAGCGCATCAACGACGAAAAATTTCGGGTACCGCTGCTCAACATGATCGTCTTCTCAATTTCAGTGCTCAGTCAATGGACAACGCATGCATAGTATCTTCAGCGGCCATAAGGTCGCCGAGTGTTTGGCCAAGCTCGAGCCAATACGGAACTTGGTTGACATTTACGAGCACACGGCCGGGAAGAATCTCTACAACCGCTATATCGTGCAGTGCCACCGGTACTTGTTCGCCTGCGTTCAGCGTGGTGGTTTTGTCGCCAGCGTCGGTGCGAAACCAAGCCTGTGGCTGGCCATTGCGATCGAAGGTGATCGCTTTTAATTGCACTTCGTACAAGGCCCGCGCAAAGCCCCGGGCGAACAAATTGCGATGTACAAAATCATGTCCGCCTGTGGGTTCGCTCTCGAGCGGAACGTCACTGACCAATCGCCAGTCACTCAACTGGTCCTTTGACGGAGCGGCCTCTAAGCTAAGTACTTCGATGGAAAAGTTTGCATCCAAGACACCTTCTTTACCCGTTGGATTCAACGACAGCGCGCGAATCTTATGCAGATGACCAGCTTGCCGAAAATCATCGAGAAAGCCCGCCAACTTGGCCAACGTAGCCTGCCCACGGAGTGTATACGCGATGCGATATCCCAGCCGCTCCCGCTTTCCTCGCCGGGTCCGCGACCGTACTTCGACCGGCACCGGCTGTCCAGGGTCGACGGACGCAGCGGCCAATTGATGCTGTTCGACGACATTGAGCAACCATTCCTGATACAGTGAGCGGGCCAATTGTGGATCGTATGGGAGCGCGCGGGCTGCATAATCATTCAGCCGTTTCCCAAGTTTCTGGGCCATCAACTGCGCATCTTTTGTTTCCCTTAGTTCCTTGGTCAGGGCGTCGAATCTCGCGTTTAGTTCCTGAGAGGGTTGCTCTATCCAACTGCGATAAGAAGCATCGGCGAAGTACAAACCAAAGACGGCTACGCAGCCGACCAACAACCACTTGGTGCGCGAATTCATGATGGACCCTTCGGCTCAGGAGCAGGTTGTGTTACAGCGGTCTGTATGGTTACGGGCGGTATTGGTACGGACGGTAACTCCGGCGCACCAGCCTGTTCTTCGGAAGTAGCTGTTTCACTGCCCGTATGGGTTGCGATGTCCTGAGTGGGAGCAGTGACGGTGGACTTACTCGCGTATTTATTCTTCAGCGGCGACTCAACGCCAAACGAAATCCGGGTTTCAAACTGCCAGGGGTATTCGACCGATTCAGCGTTTTGACTGATCCGTTTGCTGGTAGCGAAGTACTTTTCGCTACGGATGCTATTTTCGAGTTGGGAAACGTTGTCTTGCGCGGCAACTTGCACTGAGAGATCGAACACAGCGGTGCGGTCAGCTGTAGAAGCGGTGAGTCTGCGGACGGTGGCTGCCTCGCCGTCCGGCAGTCGCTTGGAAAGTGCATTTAACTCGTCCAACCAGTCGACCTGATCCGCCAACCAACTCTCCACATATTGCACTTGATCGGCCTTGCCCTGGAATTTGGCCGATAATTTCTTGGCCTCGGCCAGTTCGTTCTCCGCGGCAGTCACTTCGTCTCCCAGCTTGCCGAGGTCAGATAACAGGAGATTTAAGCCAATTGCCAAGACGACGAGAGCTGCGGCGGCCATCGCCCCCCAACGGACAAGTGGGTTGGGTGCCGTGGGCGCTTGTTTGGGTGCCAACAAATTGACTGGCAGGGCCGTGTTGAGAAACTCATACGCCGCACCCGTGACGGCCGCGGAGGCTCCAGCCAACTCAGTAGTTGCAGCCGTATCCGCTGTAGGGGGTTCATCGCCGACAAGCTCGTGTTCCGCCTCAGCTTCATCGCTCAGTTCTTTATTAAACGTGCCGGCCTTGTGTAAATGCCCCGCGCGTCCCAAAACTTCCCAACCGACTAAGGGGTCAATGGGAATGACATCCAGCCCCCGCTCCTCAAGCCCACGTACAACCTGCCAAGCCAGAGCACCATTCGTAAAAACGTACCAAGCGAGCGACATTTCGCCAACCGTTTGCGGCAGCAAGGTCAAGCAACGCTGGGTCTCCATCCAGATCTGTTCAACTACTCTAACGGGTTCTTCGGGATTGATGCGCAGCGAGCGTAGCAGGATCGGATCGGCTCCGCGGCAAATCGCCAGTTCGGCTTCCCCCGCATAGAGACTTACCGCAATCGTCAGCGAGTCGGCCACTAAGGACCGTTGCCGCAACGCACCGAGTGGTGAGAGCTGGCGCGAGCCAATGGCGGCCAAACGAAAGCCAGCCGATTCGCACTGGGCTTGCAATGACTTGAACTCCGCCGCGGCCAGCGCAAAGGCTAAGACTTGTGAACCGGTGGATTCGTCCAGAGGTCGCGGAAAAGTGGCCACCGGACAATAGTCAACTCGCGGCGGATCGTCCGTGTCCCCCAACTGCTGCTCGACTGCGCTGGCCACCAGGGAGGGTAGTTCATTTGCTTCAGCTGGGGGCAAGTCGAGCGTGAGTTGATCGAGTTCCGGACGGGAAAGAAGGGCCACCAGTCGCGAAGCTTTGATCGCATGCAGCGTGAAGTACTCTGCCAAGGCCTTAAATGGATTGGCATGATCGGCGCGTGGGACACTCCCAACTTCCAGTGCAGTTAGCTGTTTCGACTTGGGATTAACAACCAGGAAGTCAATGGTTTCCCGGTCCCAGTGCGCAATCACCACCGGGCCGGTCGTCTTGCCACGTGTCTTAGGCGTACGGAATTTTGAAAGATATTTTGTGATTTGGTTCATGGTGCCGTTGGCAAATTAGTATATCAAAAACAAATCTAAAAACCGGCGGCTAGCGCCTTGCCGCTCACGCGTGAGCGCTACAACGTGGGCGCCGAGCCGCTTAAGCTTTCAATCGAAAAACCGCGATCCCAGCTGTGCCAGGTTTGGTGATTAAGGACACGGGCGGGAATTTGGCGGGCATCGATGGTGACGCTACAGCGGTAAACAGGCGTTCGCCCATCGCGAAAACCCACGGCTTGCAAGCTGTAGACGTCACTACGACTGGTCAGGTAGGGTTCGAGTTTTTGAAGTTGTTCCGGTGTTACCAGCTTCTCTTGCAACAGCCACGCTATCGAGCGGCCAGCGGCAGTCTCCTGCGCCGCGCGGCGCTGGACGATGTTTTGGGCGAGCGCCAGATCGACACCGGGGACGGCCGCCAGTACTTCCACCGGTGCCTCAGCCACATCCACGCGTCCTACCAGGACAAAATCACTTTCCAGCGTACTTTCGTCGAGCAATCTATCAAGATAGTTGCTCGTACCGGACAAGTCACCCGAAAATGGGTTCTGTAGCCATTGTTTGCCGGAACCGTTGGGCACCATGATCTGCCCTCCCAACAACTCCGCCAGACTGGTCAATTGATACTTAGCAGGCTGCCCAAGATCGGGAGTCCAACTGGCCGCACTCCGCGACTCGGCGGGCTGTTCCAAACTGAAACCAAATTGCCGCACGGCGATCAGGAAATTCGCCCACTCCAACGACCACACTTGGGTCAAATCGCGATGCAATTGCACCAAGTCTTGCGTGTTCAAGTAGATCCGAGGCTGTCCCGTGGCCGACTCATTGCGGACGCCGCTATCCCACGTGAGGAAACGTTGCCAACCACCAAGAGCCTCGGCCGCATCGGATTGGTTGCTGGTCGACGCATTAGCCAAGGCCACCCCAGCCTGGTTCGCGAGGAGCCGCGTGCTCAATTGCGATTCGATCGGATCAAATAGAAAATTTTGGTTGAGATCTCCGCCGAGCCAGTGGTATTTGAGCAATTCATTGGCAGACTGAAGCTGTGCACGATTGCCTTGCACGCTCAAGCGTTCACGCAGTTCACTACCGACCCCCGAGGCGTTGCCAGACTGGCTTACTCCCTGCCGTTGCAACCAAGCGTCGACTATCGTTTCTGTTGCACCAGTTAGTCGCAACAGAGCCATCCGCGTATTACCAGGATTGAGCTGTTCCCATTGGAGAAGAGTGGGGATATGCAACTTGGCCGATTCGTTGACGAGTCCAAATCGAAGGGGTGCTGTAGTGCGGCCAGCTGCATTGCTAATGTTTACAGGTGAGCGCGAGGACGTTGAAGCGAGGGGACCTGCCGTGTTTGAATTGTTATCGCCGCGTGGTGCAACCAGACTGACCCGCCACGTGCTGCCGACGGTCCGTTGCGCTCCAGCGGACGATGCATTGCTGCTGAGATCCGTTGATCCGCGGCTGGCAACAGCGTTCATGCCACTGCCCGATACATCGTCACCCTCGATGGCCACATTTTGAAAAAGTGTTGCGTTGTCATGTAGACCGCCCAGCGACTGCCGCGAGAAGGGGGCAAGCTCTAACGAGGCGGCGGCAATCTCGATACCGCTGAGGGCTGCCAAGCGGGCTTGGGCCTGTTCTTCGGCGATGCGCGTTACCCGATACTGACTTTCCATGTAGAACGAAAAACGATAGGCGGCTAAGGCCAGGAGCATGGTAAGGACCATCACGATGAGCAGTGCCATGCCGCGGCGTGCGGCTAGCGCAGAAGCAACGCTTGGCACGGCAGCTGTTTTTAGGAGTTTCATCGCGGACCTCCGTTTCCAGCACTGCGGCTCGTCGACTGCATGTCAACCCATCGCGAGTCGACATGAACAACCACTTGGACTTGATTTATAGAGCCTTGCACGAGCCCCAATTCGCTGGCTGTGCTAACCTCGGCCACCGATTCACTGGCTAAGGCCGAATCGGCAAACGAGAGCCCGGTCTCCGCTCCCGCAAATCCTTCAGGTTTGTCGTTTGCAAAATCTCCCGACGAACGATCTGCGGGGGGCGGTTCGATAGGCCGCATATCGGCGGCGGCAGGAAAATCGAAACCGAGGGCAATCGCGCTCGGCAATGTGCCGCTCGCCCCACTATCCCACTGATCGCTCCAGCCAACTCCGTCGCAGTACTTGAAGCCTGCCTGTATGATGCCATTGAGTTTTGACTCACGCAGGATGGCCCCACTGCTCACCTGCGATTCATCGGTTTGGCGATATAGATCTTGTGCTGTGAGTAGTCGATCGGCTGCGGGGTTGCTCCCCGGTGCATTGTCCACCGCGAAAGAGCTCGAATCGCTCGCAGAGTCGTTGTTGTCCAGGCGTTCGCGGCGGACCAACATGAACTGAATTTCGCTCGAATCGCCGCTGGACAAAGAGTTCGCAGCGGCGGCGTTACGCGTTCCTTGGTTGCGAGTGGCTTGATTGCGAGCGGCAGGGGTGGAACTCGCTCGGTTCGCCACGGGGATTAAGCGGTACTCGATGACCAAACGCTCAGCGGGCCAGGGCGATGCTGGAACCGGCTCTTGCCCGCGTTGATCGACGGGTTGGTTTGCGTCTGAGTTATCTACCTGAAGCGTTGTTTGTGAGGCACTTAGACCGCTGTCAAGTGCGTCTCCCGCCAGCGCATCGGACATCAGTCGCTCAAAGAAAGGGAGGGGATCGAGCGGTGGCGTCAGGGTGGCCGAAAAGCCGGTTGCGTCGCCGACGAATCGCGGCAAGTTCTGTGCAGTCCGTGGCGGTGTGGATGGTGTCGAAGCGGTCGTGCGTTCAGAGTTTGAGTTTGAGTTTGAGTTTGAGTTTGAGTTTGAGTTAAGGTCGGATGGGTTATCGGGGGTCGCCAGTTGGAGTATGTCTGCCTGTAACCACTCTCTGGCGGTGCGGATGATCTGGGTCCGCTGCGACAGCTTCCAGCCTCGCGATTCTGCATCGCGGTAGGTCCCCATAATCGACCAAGCCACCGTCATGAGGGCTCCGAGTAGGGCCAATGCCAACATGAGTTCGAGCAGGGTATAGCCAGCGCGTCCCATGGAGCGCGCAGCGCTGGAGGCACGCTGATTCGTCACGGTCCGGCAATTCGACTCCGTCCGACAATTCGGCAGGGCGTTTAGGTGCAATGCAGTGTAATATACCTTCATGGGGCTGCCTGTCCGGCGGCATCAGTCCGCTCCATGAAGTCATCTCGCTCAAAGGGGCTATTCTGCTCGGCCGGGGCATTTCGATCAGCGAGGGTTTGCAAGCGATGGCTGCGAATGACTCTTGAAATGCGGCAGAGCGGTTCCCCCGTATCAGATGCTTGCTGCGCCTCGAAAACCTCGACGGTCACCCGCGTCAGTTTGCCAAGCTGAGGAGTCGTCCCCAAACCAGTGATATTGTTGGTTACAGAAAGTGAGTTCGCATCCGTGCCGCTCTGCTCGGAACTCAGCGAAGCAAAAGGGGTCACGCTCAGGCGGAAACGATGGGAAGGAACCCCAGGTAACTCACCGATAACCTCTTCTTCGGAATTGGCTTCACTGCGGGGTACAGCCAGGTACTCGTCCAACAGCGACTGAGCTTGGGACATGGCCACGGTACGCTGTTCGGCGCGATTACCAAAGGTGGTCCCGAGTCCGAGCAACGACGTTAGCACCATCGCACTGGCTGCTAGTATAGCAGTCGCGATAATGATCTCGAGCAATGAGAAGGCAGTACGATCTTTGCGAGTTGCTTGCGGTGTCATCGCGAAATCTCCAAGGCACCGGTGGCCGCTTCGTAAGTCACGGTCAAGGATTGCTGAATCGAGTTATCGCGAAGCTCGATCCGTGCGTCGCGTCCCTGTCCGGTAGCCAGGAACGGCAACCACCATTCGATACCCGAGGAGAGGCCCGCTTCACTATCCAACAAATTGTCCGAGAGCCGCGTCGCGCTCGCGGATGATGTGGCGTCGGATGCTGCGTCACGCGGGTTGTTGTCTGTTGGTCGCATGAGTGTCCCATCCTCAGCTGAAAACTCATCGGAACCCATGGAGCGACTATCAAACGCCCAGCTCACTCGGCTGATAATCACTGGGGACGGCAACTTCCACCGCTTCACCTTGGCCAACGTCGCGCCCGCGCTGCCGGAGTCGTTGTCGCCCGCGGCGAGAAAGGCCTCGATGGTCCCTGACTGAAATTCCCCTTGTCCCTGTGACAAATGCACAAACTGCGGCACACCTTGCACCGTCGCCTGATAGCGCGTCTCGTCGATCACTTCGCGCAGCAACTGAGCCGCTTGGCTGAGCGTTGTGCGGCTTAGGGGACGCTGCAAATTGGGCCAGACAATCGCCAACAGTCCAATCATCACCACGAGCACGATGACTAGTTCTAAGAGCGAGAACGCGGGGTGACGGCGGGTAGGGAACATCGTGCGTTCAATGCGACTGTCGGTTAGTTGCTGGAGCTTGGTTGGGTGCCCTGCGACTCAGCATCCTCTTCGCCCTCTGCGGCTTGGTTGCTGATGTCGTCCGCGGTTCCAGGCTGCCTGTCCGGGCCGAGCGAGAAGATGCGAGGGAAATCGCTGGTTGTGGAATCGGCGTTATCCGTATCTCCTTCGACGGCTCCGAACTCATACTCAAACGTCGAACCCCAAGGATCAAGCGGCAACTTACCACCTTCCACATAGGGCCCATCCCAATTGCGGGCCAGCGCTTCATCTTCAGGCTGAGTGACCAGCAGTTCCAGTCCCTCTTCGGTGGTTGGGAAGGTTTTCATATCGACAGCATACATCTTTAGCGCCGAAGCCAAATTTCCTATTTGGGCTTGGGCCGTTCGCACATCGGCTTTCTTTTGAGTGCCAAGTAGTCGCGGGCCAACGATGGCCATCAAGCCCACGAGGATGATCAAGACGATCATAAGTTCCAAGAGGGTCAAGCCACGACGCGCGTGGCGGAAACGTTGGTTGAGGTGAGGCATGGGTGATTCCTTTATCTTCAAAGTAGTGGCGGGTAAGTGAGGTGGGTGGGAAAAGGCCGCAAATCACCGAGCTGGGCGAACATTACTCAGGATCGGTTCTTAGCCAACGGATGAATTGAGTTCAAACACGGGGAGCAGTACGCCGACAATCACGAACATGACCATCGTTCCGATCAGGATTAACATCAGCGGCTCTATCATACGTACGATGACTTCCAGTCGCCGTTCGATACGATTGTCGATGCGGTCGGCGATCTTGACTAGCACATCGTCGAGCGTATTGGACTCTTCAGCGATGCGAATCATGGCCATCACTTGGGGTGGGATCAAGCCACTGGCCGCCAACGGTTTGGAGAGCGTATCGCCAGCCGTTACGTTTTCGGCCGACTTGACCATCGCCTCTTCAAGCAGCCGATTGCCGGTCGATTCGCTACTGATTTTGAGTGATCGCAAGAGTGGCACGCCGTTGCGCAGCAGGGTCCCGAGCACGCGGCAAGCACGCGAGACGGCCGCATCGTGAAAAATCGAACCGAGCATAGGAGTTTTGAGTTTCACGCGATCGAGCCAGCGTCGTCCACGATCACTCTTTAACAACCGCATGATCCCCGCGATCAGCAGCCCCAATACAACGATCACCACCAAGCCATAACGCAGCATGATATGGCTGGCGCCGAGCAGCATGACCGTGATCAGTGGCAGGCCGGTACCGTTTTGTTCTAAACGATCAAAAAAGGGTTGGAACTTGGGAACCAAAAAAACCACCATCAGCGAGGTGATGATCGTGCCTACGATCCCAAGGATGACTGGATAGGTGAGTGCACCGACAATCTTGCTCCGCATCTCATCCTGTTTGCGAAGGAACATCGAGGTGCGCTGGAGAGCCTCCTCCAAAAACGCCCCCTCTTGCCCGGCCCGCACCATGCTGAGGGTCAACTCGGTGAAGATCGACGACTCTTTGGCCATCGCTTCATCCAGGCTGTCCCCTTGTGAGACCGTTTCGTGAATGCGTAAGGTGGTTTCACGCAAACGCGGATTTTCCGTGGCGTCGGCCAGGATCTTGAGCGATTCCAGCATCGGCACGCCATTGGTAAGCAAGTCGCCGAGCTGAGTGCAAAAATCGGCCACCTGTTCCTTTTTGACACGCACCGGCAATGCCAACGACGCCCATTGCGGCTTGTTCGCCTGGATGTCAGCCAAAGTCATTGGAAACAGCGACTGCGAGCGGAGACGCTGCATGGCCTCAGAGCGGTTTGTAGCAGCGATCGTGCCGGAAATCTTATCCCCGGAAAGTGATTTCGCGGTGTAGGCAAAGTCAGGCATAATCAAAAACGATGCTAGTCGGCTTTGGTGACGCGCAACACTTCATCAACCGTAGTGATGCCCGCCAGCACCTTGTTCCAGCCATCCATCCGCAGCGTTTCCATACCGCTTTCCATGGCGGCCTTCTTGATGACATCCGATGTTCCGCCTTGGGTGGCCAATTGCCGGATGTTTTCGTTGGTCACCAGCAGTTCATAGATCCCTAAACGCCCGCGATAGCCAGTGCGGCGGCAAGCTTCACAACCAGCGGGACGGTAGAGATGGAGGTCGGAATCAAGCCGCGCGTCGGTCGGGAAATCATCGGGAAGTTCATCGAGGGCGGGTCGATAGGCTTCTTTGCATTCGTCGCATAAAACGCGAACAAGCCGCTGCGCGAGAATACCTTCAACCGTACTGGCTACCAAAAAGGGCTCGACCCCCATGTCGTTCAGCCGCATGAACGCGCTGGCGGAGTCGTTGGTGTGCAGCGTGCTGAAGACCATGTGCCCGGTGAGTGAGGCTTGGGTCGCATTCTCCGCAGTTTCCAAGTCGCGGATTTCACCTACCAACACCACGTCGGGATCATGACGCAAGATGGCTCGCAAGCAGGCGGCAAAGGTCAAGCCAACTTTCGCATGCACCTGGATCTGATTGATCCCCTCCAACTGATACTCGATGGGATCTTCGGTAGTGACGATCTTGACATCTTCCGACTTGATCTCGCTCAAAGCGCTGTACAAGGTAGTGGTCTTGCCCGAACCAGTTGGACCAGTAACCAGCACGATACCGTGCGGCAAACGAATCAACTTTTGGAATTTCTCGTAGATGGCCTCGGGCATACCGATCCCGCGCAACGAAAACTTCAAGTTGGATTTATCCAGGACCCGCATGACGACCCCTTCGCCGTGCAGCATGGGGATGATCGACACACGCACATCCACTTCGCGCCCCGCCACCCGCAACTTGATGCGCCCGTCTTGAGGGACCCTTTTTTCAGCGATATTCATCTTCGCCATGATCTTCAGGCGACTGATAATGGCTGCGCGAAACTGATTCATCTCGGGAGGAGTTGGTTGCCTTTGCAACACACCGTCAATGCGGTATCGCAACTTCAAACCAGCCTCTTGCGATTCGATGTGAATGTCACTCGCACGCGCCTCAATGGCTTCGCTGAGGATTTCATTCACTAACCGGACCACGGAAGCTTGCTGCGCCTCTTCGGCATCTTCCAAGCTGCTTGCGTCGAGCTCTTCCAGCATTTCCACGTCGCCCGCTTGCCGCTGCAACGCAATCAATCCGTCAATCGTCTCCGAGCCAACACCCAAATTGCGCTTGATCAGTCGCTGCAGGGTCTCGGAGGTCGCCACCACTGGGCGAACTTCAACTTCCAAAGCCGAAGCCACCGAGTCGACCGCCGCGAAATCGAAGGGATTACTGACCGCCAGCCGCAACCAGCCGGGACCGCGCTCAAGAGGAAAAATCTCATGTCGATGGATCAGCTTGATCGGAAAACCCTCCAACGCATCGGCGGGCACATCGTTGGCATCCGAGTCGAGCCATTCCAGCCCCAAGCTTCGGGCGCCAACCGAGAGGAGTTCCTCCGCGCTATTGAAGGACCATTCGTCGACCAGCGTTTCAAGGATTTCGCCACCGCGAAGGCGGTCCGCAAGTTGCCGCAGCTGCGAACTGTCCAGCAGCGGTTGCATGGTATTCAAGTTCGTAATCATAGCCTGTCCTTGAGAGGTGGGAGCTCGCTCCGCGAGCAGTGTGGGTAGGTTGCAAAATGGTAGGTGATGTTCTACTCGCAAGGCCGCTGATCCCGATCGAGGGCAGGCATGGTCTCACAAGTTAAAAATCAGTTTTATGTGTTCCAGGGGGTGGATGCAGGGTAGGGGATGCCACTGCATATTTTGTCTGAAGTCGATTTTTCGGGCGGTCCAGGAACTTATTTGCAAGGTGGGTGGGTCAGGTAGGCAGTGGTGGGTCAGGTAGGTAGTGGGAGTGGTAGGTAGTGAGTGGGTGACAGAGGTGGGAACCTGTTCAACTGTGAGGGTTAAGCAGGTTGTGTATGGTAGTCGTCTAGGCAAGATGTGTCAATTTCACCGAGAGAGCAGGATTTTGAGGGCCCTTTCTACGTTTTTTGTGTTTGTCGACTTCAACTGGATCAAATCTACCCTCCGCGAGGGGGTATCAGCGGCTTGCTGATCAAGGGATTCCACAAAGGTCACCAGCTCCCGCGAAAGTTCCGCCGGGGCCCGCATGACGATGGAATTGGTGGTGGCGTCCACGGCCACGGTCAGCAGTGGCCCGGCCGCTTGGGCATTGATCTGCTGCAAGAGGGTGGCCACTTCGGAGGAAACCCCTTCCGGAATCGACACCGGTCGGCGGCCAGCTCCAGAGGAAAGTTGGGATCGGTAAACATCGCGGATGATGTCCACCACATTATCAGCGTCAGCATTGTTCAGCGGCAACATCGTGGGGGTGATTTGCTGCAACGTATCGACCAAGTCCTCCGAGTCGAGCACACCGAGCAACTGCTCGACCGTGCTGCGATCGGCTCGACTGCCGTGGACAATGAGCGCGTTGATGCGGGCGTCGGCCACGATCTTGACCCGCCGCAGCAGGTCGCTAATGGCCGTTCGCTGCGTGCGATCGGCGGGTCGAAAAAGCTCGGTTAGCAACTCCTGGATGTTGTCTGCCCCGGCATGTTGCAGCAAATAGACCGAATAATTGCCGGTGGTGGCAAACGGTTCCACTTTGGGGCTAAGGACCATCTCCAGCAGACGCTCGAATTGATCGAGGGCTGCCGCATCCTCCGAAGCGATGGTCCAGCGATCGTTGTTGGGTACGACGACCAGCGGTGGCAACGGATCCGTCGCATCCGCGTCTGGAGCCTGGAGCATCGTAGGAGCTTGCTCTTCAACAGGTTGGGCACTCGCTACGGCCTGGGGGTCAGCGGTCGCCGCAGGAGGCATTGTGGGCCCCCCCTGTGCTGCTGTGTCCCCAGCAGGTTTTTCCGGAAGTTGAATTTCAGGCACTTCGACTTTGCGGGTCGAATTGGGGCGGATGATCTTGAGGGGATTATCGCGGACGCTGGGCCACAGTCGCTCCATCTGTTCGAGCAGCTTGTCGGAGTTGCGGACGACAGGGACGAACCGCACACGCCCGCTCCCCTCGACATCGCGCTCAGCCTGCTCTGTCCCAACTATTAGTTCCCCCATTTGCTGGAGCAATTGGCGGAGGTTTTGGTGTTGTTCGCGGGTAGCACGGACCAGCACGCGTTGCTGGTCGCCATCGATGGTAATGCTTGGGGCTGCGTAGCTCGGTTCATCTTCGAACAGCGCGTCGGCTGCCATTTTGAAAGAATAGGGATCCGCGGTGTCCAGTTGGATAATCTCTAATTCTCTTTGGGGTGGCGCAAACTGTTTCAGAGTTTCCTCGACCAATTCGAGCTGAGCTGGCTCAGCGGTAACCAGCAACTGTTCGTTCAGCATGTCGTAGTTCACCTGCACTTGGCTAGCACTACCGGTGAACAAGCTTTCGATGGCGTCGACCACGGTACTGCCGGCCGCCGCGCCGAGCGTAAAGGAGCGGAGTTTGCGTCGCGCGTCCGGCGCAGAGGGGACATCGATTTGCTGGATCAAATCGTCAGCCATGAGGAGTTCTTCACGACTCCCCACCACGAAGACGCTGTTCGTTTCTCGGCTAAAGCTCACGCCGCCGGCCACGCGACGCCCCATGGTATTCTGTATCGCCGTGGCCACCAACTCAGGACTTGCGTGTTTGAGCACAAAGGCTTTGAGACTCGGCCGTATCGTCGGCTGCGAGTTGAGTTCCTCGACCACTTGAGCGATCCGCTCGAGTTCCGTATCGGTGGCAGTGACGATCAAGCTATTGGAGTCACTATCGGCCACCACGGAGGCTTCGGGCGCAAACCCTTGCACAGCATCTTCAAGCGAAGTGGCATCCCCATTCAAGATCCCAAACACACGCGTTTGCGAATTGGGGCGATCCGCGTCCGCCTCTTTCACCACAGCCGCGATCCGTTCGTGCTGTTCCTTGGTAGCCGTGGCAATGAGCACTCCCGCCTCGCGCGAGCCGTATATCGTTGCCTCTGGAATCAACTGCGTGAGAACCACTTGCAGACCGCGAGCACTCCCCACTTTTAAACGATAAACCTCAGTCAGCATGTCCGATTGTTTCGGAACATCGTACGCTTTAATGAACTCCGCAATCCGCTCGTGTTCTTTAGGCAGAGCAGTCGCGGCAATGGTGCGCGAGGCAATATCCTGCGCGAAAACAGCTCGCGGCAGGAGCGTGGCGAGCACGGTGAGGGCCGACGTGGGATTGGCATGCACTAGAGGGTAGACGGCCGACGTCTTCAGCTCGGGCTCAGGCATTTGCTGCAACAACAGCTCGACTTGGCCACTCACCTGCGCCAGTTCTTCGGGAGTTCCGATCGCCAAGATCGTGTTGTTGAGTAGGTTTGATTCCAGTCGCACCTGCGCTGGAATGGTGGCTTGGAGGGCGGCGAGTACATTTGCCAAGGTGGCTCGCTCGGGCTCAATTTGAAACACGGCGGTCGTTTTGTCCGCCGCGTTGGGACCGTTGGCCAACAGTTCGATCACTCTGGCAATGCGCGTTTGCATCTCGGGGGAGGCGACGACGATCAGTTGTCCGGTCGTGCTATCGGCAGTGATTCCGATGGTGGGAAAGAGGGTTCGTAGCGAAGTTTGCACCGCCAACAACTGGGTCGGTTTAACGGTGTAGGTAGCCGGTTCGTTCGCCCCGGCAGCGGTCGAGCTGATCTGTTCGAGCGCTTGTTGGATGCGTGTCTGCAGTTCTTCGCTGGCCCAGACGGTAACCGTCCGACCGGCGATATCGGTACTCACCAGGGCTTGAGGGGCAAGTTGTGTGAGCAAGGTCGGCAACGTCGTCATCTCACCAAACGCAACTTTGTAGGTTTTGATGACCTGGCCAGCGTTGGAACGCGGCACGTCGAAGGCGGCCAAGAACTCGGCGATCTTGGCATGGTCTTCAGCGCGGCCTGTAGCCGCGATGGTGCGGGTGGTCAGGTCCTGAGCGAAGACAACACGTGGCAGAAGCGTGGCGAGCACGGTCAAGGCCGAGGTGGTGTTGGCGTGTTTGAGTTCGTAGACAACCGATGAACTTCTGATCGCGGTTGGCATTTGCTGCAAGATCGTCTCGAATTGAATCTTCACCCGCGCGAGCTCTTCGGCGGTGCCAATAGCCAAGATCGTGTTATTGAGTGCGTTCGATTCGAGCCGAACTTGAGCGGGCAACGTGGCTTGCAAGGCAACCAAGACATCCGCCAATTCGGCCTGCTGCGGATCGACTTCGAATACGGCCGTGGTTTTCTCGGCCGCATCGGGGCCATTGGACATCAGTTCCACCACGGCGGAGATGCGGGCTTGCATGGCGGCGGGAGCCACCACAATAAGTTGACCGGTGGTCGCATCGGCGGCGATGCCAATCGTTGGATAGAGGGTCCGCAGCGAAGTCTGAACGGCCAAGAGTTGCGTCGGTTTGACTAGATAGGTCGCTGGCTCATTGGCTTGTTGTGCCGTCTGGCTAATTTGCTCCAACGCTTGGGCGACCCGCGCGTGCATTTCTTCGGTGGCCCAGACGGTGACCGTACGGGAGACCGGGTCGCTACTAATCAGGGCTTGCGGTGCCAGTTGCATCAAAATCGTGGGCAAGGTCGCCATTTCGCCAGCTGGGACCGGATACGTTTTGACCAAGGACTCATTACCCCCTGGGGCGGCGAGCAGGCGTTCGACGGCGGAAGCGAGACCCTCGTGCGACTTCGCGGATCCTGTAGCGATCAAGCGGTTCGCGGTGGGATCGACCGTCAATTGCATGTCGGGCCACATGGCTTGCAAGGCGACTAGCAAGGCACTGGCCTGGAATTTACCAACATCGTAGCTGCGAATCTCGGGAGGTTGCCGCTCGGAGCCCGCCCGATCGATCTGCATCACCGCCGCCTTGATTAAGGCTTGTTTGTCCAGGGTTGCTGTGACGACAATTTGCCCTAGCTTTTCATCGGCTAGCACCAAAGCGTCGACGACCATTTGATCGATAAGCGTTTTAGAGCTCGTGGCCGAAGCATGTTTGAGTGGATAAGCCACCACTACTTTTTGCAAGGCCACCTCGCGCTCCTTACCAAGGGCATCGACGACTTGCTTGAGATCGCGGTGGGTTTGGCTGTTGGTCCAGACCAACAAACGATTGCCGCTGGTATCGACCACGATCTTTGAGACTCCCAAGACGGGAGTCAGCGACTGCTGCAAGGCCGCCACGGGCATGCCCGGCACGGCATAACTTTCCAAGACTTCTTGGCTGCGTTCCGGAAGCTGTTTATTAAAGACAGCGATGCGCTGCTCAATGATCGGGTGCAAGGCCTCATCGGCCAGCACGGTCAGTTCCTTGCCGTCGCTGCTGAGCGAGATCTTCGCGTCGGGAAACTCGGTTGTCAGAATCTGAGTAACCGTCGCCGTCTCCTGAACCGTCAAGGGGTAGGATCTAGGAATGGTGGCGGCGGGTGCTGGTAGCGGCTCATCGAGTTGTTCTAGCAGCTGAGCCAAGCCAGAGTGTTGTTTCGGAGTACCCCACACAAGCAGTTCACCGCGACTACCATCAACCATTTTAAGTCCTATCAGATCTTTGGGGAGATCGGCGAGCGTGGAGCGCCGCAGGGCTTGCGTCTTGGTCAATGAATAGATCTCGAGTACCCGTTGATCGGGCTCGGGAAGCAAGCTCAAGAGTTGCGGCAAGACTCCCTCGATGGCTGCAATTTCGTCGGCACTCGCCAGCATCATCAGTTGTGCACCCTCGTCGCTGAGCCAAGTGGTGGCGTCGGGCACTACTTTAGCCACGGTCGCCAGCCATACGGCATTGGCTTCGCGCGTCAGTTCGAAAGCGCGCAGCTGCTTGTTGCCCAAAGCCTGCGATTGCCGCCACATGTCGATGATGTCACTGGCCAATTGCAGATCTTCGTCGGAGCCGCGGACCATCACACTCCCCAACGTCGGATTGGTAGCCACCATGCTATTCGGAAGAAACGCGCGGAGGGCTGTGCCGATGGTTTCGGTTTGCTTGACCTCAACCTCGAAAGCTTTTAACGAGCGGGGGGTAGCGGTTGGCAAGATATCAAGTGCAGCCAACGCATTTTGGATAAGCCGTTGATCGACGGCGGAAGCGGTGATCAACACGCGATCGATCGTGGCCGTCACCACGGCTTGCGGCGCAAGTGCAACTATCTGTTCCACCAACTCTTCTGCGGTCATGCCGCTGAACCGATAGGCTGTCGATTCGGCTGCTTGTGCAGGCCCGCCACTGGCCCGCATTTGCTCCAAGGCCGACTGGATGGCCATTTGTTGTGCCGGGATAACGTAGGCGCTCAGCAATCCGGTTTTGGCGTCGACCGTGATCTGCTCGCTAGGGATCAACGTACGAATCGTTTCGAGCGTAGCCGAAGCATCCAATTCACCTAGCGGGTAAGCGGCAAACACGGGCTGTGGTGGTAGCTCGGGTTTATCGGGCTGCGGCGGTGGTTGGGGTACTGGCACCGAAGCGATCAATTCGTTGATGGTCTGCATTTTGCCAGCCGTCTCCACGACCAACAGTTGACCGCCGCGGGCCAGCGGAAGGGCTCGACCAAAATTGCTCAGGTACGGTTTGACTTCTCCGAGGACGACATCGACAGGTCGTCCACCTAGAGGAAAAACTACCGATATCAATTCAAAACGTCCACGCTCGGCCAGTTTCTCCAGTGGCACGCGGGGGAGCAGTTCCAGCGGGATGGAGTCACCCAGCTCCATCACCACCAGCATCTTTTCGCGTCGCACCAAGGTGAAGCCGCGGGTCATCAAGACGCTGTTCAGCAGGTCGATCCCTTCGCTGGCCGAGTAGGTGCGGGTGTCGCTATACGTGAAGGTACCTCCCGGCGTGCGATCCATGACCAACGTCAAATCTTGTTGCTCGGAGAACCAATTGAGCACGTCTTCCCACTTCATCTCGCGAAACTGAAACATCAGTTTCTGTTGCGTCTTTTGCTCAGTGAATTTTGCCCGCTGCGCCTCCGTCAAGACCGCTAAGATCAGCGCCTCATACTCCGAGTTCACGGTCGCTTTAGCAGCCTCATCGGGGGCTGCCAGCAGTTTTTCGGCACGCGATTGCAGCAGATTTTGCACCTGGGCCCGCTGCGCGTCATCCAAACTTAGACGATCGGCCGTTTCGGGGTGAACCAATTGCGCGAGTTGGCCAGTTTGTGCGCGGAGTGCTTCTGAGGGGAAACTCAAGAAAACAGTGGCACACAGCACGGCAATCAGACGGGCAGCAAGCATGACGCAGCACTCAGACAGTTTTGGGAGGGGAATGGCAGGCAACTAAGGTGGGGGGTCGGCGGCGGGCATTTAGCGCATCCACGCTAAGGACGTAAACGGCTTTATTGCGTGAAGTCGAGGAGGTGGCTCCAGTCTGCAACGAAACTCGACGGCGCGGAGCGGAGCGACACCACGATCTACTATAGTTAAAACTTTTTTGGGTGTGGAACCGGGGTGGCTAACAGACGTCGAGACGTTTACTTGGTTATCCTCTAATGGTAGCCTGTTTAGTGGGTGGCCATACACTGCCCCCCGCGCGGCTGTATTCCAATTCGGGATGCACCCATCATTTAATTGATCTTTGAAGGAGTTCCCCTCTCGTGCTCATTTCTGCCAAACGCTTTGCGATGGCCGCTGCCATGGCGGCTCTATCGTTTGCCTCGTTCCATTCAGCTTCAGCCACCGATGTGCTAACGATCGGTTCCGATGCACCGGCGTTGAATGTCGAGCATTGGGTTCAAGACGGGTCCGGCAAGTTCAAGCCGGTGACCAAGTTTGAAAAGGGGAAGGTCTATGTGGTCGAGTTTTGGGCAACATGGTGTGGTCCCTGTATCGCCAGCATGCCGCATTTAGCAGAATTGCAGAAGGAGTACGCTGACAAGGGTGTGCAACTCATCAGCATCAGTGACGAGGACCTTAAAACGGTCGAGACCTTTCTAGAACGCCCGGTGCCTGGTGAAGAAGCTGACAGTGCTGAAGGAGAAAAGAAGACCTATCGCGAGCTAACGAGCACGTATTGCTTGACCACCGACCCCGATCAATCCTCCTCTGAGGACTACATGCGCGCGGCTGGACAAAACGGCATCCCCACTTCGTTTGTCGTCGGCAAAGACTCGAAGATTGAGTGGATTGGCCATCCGATGGAGCTCGATGCCATTCTCAAGGCAGTCGTCGAGGACAGCTGGGATCGTGAAGCGTTTGCAGCTGAATTCACGCAAAAGCAGGAGATGGAACTCGCCATGCAAAGCTTGGGAGGCTTGGTACAAGCCCAGCAATTCGATGAAGCCCTCGAAGTGATTGAGGGCTTGGCGAAGAAGAACGATTCGTTCCAAATCAAGATGATGAAGCTGCAAGTCTTGTTGATGGCTAAGAAAACCGACGCGTCGGTCGAACATGTCCAGGCCATGTACAAGGCGATTGAAGACGATCCAGCGACGGTCAACATGCTGGCCTGGAATCTGTTCGAAATGACGGCGCAGATGAAGATCGAAGATGAAGCCTTGAGCGCTGCCTCGATTGCTGCCACGGAGGCTGCTGCCACCAAGGCGGAAAAAGAAGTCAAGGCAAGCATCCTCGATACACTCGCCCACTATGTCTTCAAAAAGGGAGACATCGACAAAGCGATCGCTTTGGAAACAGAAGCTCTCGAGTTGAGCGGTCCGAGAGATCGCGAATTTATCGAGAACTTCCTCGAGGAGTTAAAAGCCGCAAAGGCCAAAAAAGAAGAGCCAAAAAAATAGTCGGGTTCTCGAGATGAACTACTTCTGGCAGCACGGCTGCGAGTCAACAACTTAGGCCCGAGAGTCCGCCCCCCCGGTGAACTCTCGGGCTTTGTCGTTGTTTGTACGTAGCGTTGTGCGCATCTAGCCTAAACGCTTGGAGGCTGTCTGCGGCGACCTCACGCAAGCTGCCCGGCAGTGGAGCGTCGTCTGAACAGTACCTAACGAATTACATTTTGGCTGGGTGGTGACGCGATCCGGCCTTGCGACCTATTTAAGTACTGAGTGGCTTCTTCTTGGACTAGTTTCTGCTCGGTATCATCCGCTTTAACTTCCGCGCGGAAACGATGCATTCCCGCTTTCTCGGCCACGGCAATTACTTTTAACGTAACTGTTTGCCCTGGTTCGATCCGTTTGATCGGCTCAAAGAAAAGCTGTCCTGGTGCGAGTCTGGCTTGTGAGCCCTCACCTCGGATCGGCTCGATCCCTTGTGAAAATTGAGCGATTACTCGAACATTGTTAGCCACTTTCGAACCACGATTCGTCAGACTTAAGCCGTACACGACTTCGCTCCCGACGGCAGCTGGCGCTACGGGGTCTTCCATCAGCAATTTTAAATCGGCGAAAGCTTCCACCGTCGTGACGGCGGTGAAGTTGGTAGTTATACCCATTGGAGTCGTACAAGCAATCGAGAGCTTGTTTTCGCCAGCTTCGTTTAGGTTCAATTGCAACGGCAGTTCAAAGGTTTCCCCAGCCTTGAGGCGCGCGATGGGCCAAACTAGTTTGCCATCGCGAAGAGTGGCCATGTTAGGTAAGTGAACCAGTTTTGCGCCTTGCGGTAGGGTGAGTGTCGCAGTCACATCCTTTGCTTCAGCATCCCCCGTATTGCCAATGAGCACGCTGTAGTCCACCTCCGCACCATGGTATATCAATTCGGGCGCTTCGATCGTGGCGGTCAAATTCGCTCGCCGCACAATAACGTCGATCTTGGTCGAACTGGCCAGATCGCTCGCTGCGGACGCCTGCGCGGCAATGTTGATGGTTCCCGTTTCATGAAAGGTCAGCTCCACATCGATTGTCTCTTCCGCGCCGGCTTTGATGGTACCAATTTCGGTTGAGCTCGCACCATAGGGCTCGGCGCTCAACTTCACAGCCACCTCCTCGGCGTCGGCCGAACCGGGGTTGCGCACATGCAGTCGGTAGGTGTTGGGCTCGCCAAAGTTCACCTCGGCGGGACCTTCCAAGACCAATTCCAATTGCGGTGACAGAACATCCACAGCCGCTGAACCGGCCACGGGCAAGACCGTCCACTCCATTGCCACGCCAAAATTTCGGGCAGATTTTGCTAACAGCTCGATGGGAGCCGTAGCTGAAACTCCGGCCTTCAATTCAGCGAATGACCAAGTAAAGAGCGTCGCACCGTCGGGCGCTTTCTCGACATCCATTTGACCCAACGAAGGCTGCAGTGGGTTTGCATCCACCCCGGCTGGTACGTCCAAACGCAAGAGGAGTCCCGAGAGGTCAATCGAATCGCTGTTCTGAACAACAATTTCATAGCGGGCAGGGGTACCAACGGGTAAGTCACCCGGCCCATTCAGAAGCACTTGAACGCGGGGTGTTTCCATTCGCAGACGCTCTTGGCTCGCTCTCGGTTCAATCGCTTGTTGTCTGCCAGCCTGCTGGCTAAGCGACATAAGTGGCAGTTGCGGCCGGGCGGAAGAGGGCAGGTCTAAAGCAGGAGCATCTAAAGCTGGAGCATCTAAAGCTGGTAGCTCTGGTAGTGCGGGCAACGCGTTCTGGTCGGCCAGCAGCTCCGCGCTTGGCGTGGGCAACGGCTGCCGCTCAACGAGCAGAGCCGAAGTGGGTTCGGCAGACGCGCTGTCGGCCACTTGCTGCTGAACGCGTTTTTGTTCAGACGTGGGAGTCGAAACCATCTCTGCGGGAACACGCACACCGCCGCTCGCCACTTGCCCACCGAGGCCGGGGGCCGCCGGGAGCTCAGTTGGCGGCAGCTCAGTTGGCGGGAGCTCAGTGGGCGGCAGCTCAGGGACGTTCAACATCCGCTCCTCCTCGGGAGCTGTAGGCACCGTCGCGACCTCTTGACGAGGTCGCCGACCGGGAAGCGGAATGCGCGAGACCTGGGGAATTGAGTTAGCGACCGTAGCAGAATTCGCCTGAGTCGAATCGCCTTGCGGCAGGCCGTTCATGCGCGGCATGACCTCAAGCTCATCGTCAGTTGACTCCTGACGATCTCTCGGCGAGGTGTTTGAATCGGTTGGGGCGGTCGATTCCTTGGCACGAATGGATTGCCGTACCACTGGCGGTAAAGACTCAGCGACATGCACCTCCGAAGTCCAATCGTCAGCCAGCGAGGCTTCGCGGTTTGCTTTCACTTGGCGGCGTTCCTGCGTCGGCGTCGTTGGATGTGTCGGCGCGGCGCCACCAGTGGACCGAGTCGGTATGCTTTCGAAGTTAAATGGGCGTTCTGCGGCCGTTGAACGGACGGCATCGTCAGGAGCAGTCCGACTGCCGGCAGTTTCGCTGGAATCCGATCGAGGGAGCGACATCTCGCTGCCCCCAGGTTTTGCAGCGGCCGCACCTTGGCGTCGCTCACTCAGTGGAGCAGCTGGAGTACGGCGAGGCGTGGCCCGCCCTTTGGTTTGAGTCGGCGCGGCCGCGGCCCGTTGCTGTCGGTGGTGAGCCGCAGGGGGTGGGTCTGAAGCCAGGTCGTCCGGCCTCAAGGCACTCATCGCTTCCTCAGACAGCGAACGCAGTTGATGCACGATTCCCCCCTTGAGTATCGGCGGAGGTGCATCGGTGCGGGTCTGGGAGTAGACCGTCCCTCCGAACAGGCAAACGGCCAGGAGCGACATAGGAGCCCTGAGGTCAACGCTTCGCACGAAGTGTCGGCGCGTTCCAATCTGGCGGTCAAGCTTGCTAATGAACATCGACGCTTATACTCCCGAGCAAAAAATACAGGCCGTAGCAGACCAATTTCACTCCTATCGACTAGGATGGCTGTGACGATTAAACGGATTTTGTCGAAAGTGCGACTTCTTCAAAAAACGACAGCTCCTCCCAACAATCGCGGCGTTTCGCTACAACTGCGGCAAAACGCTACACCCGCCTAAGCCAAAGAAAACTCACTGCTGCTGGATTTTTACTCTCGAGAAACTCGATCGACGGCCCCACTTGTTACCTCATGACGCTGGGATAAGCGCTGAGGTGATACTCGCCGGAATGACCATCGCGGAGCCAGCCTTGAGCCGCCTGGGCACCTCTGGCACACTTATTGCAATCGTTAGGCTTGTCAAAGCCAGGACTGGCGTAGATGGCGACGTAGATGACGACAGGAACGTTGTATTCGGACCGCAGCCCGAGCTGGCTTAGGATTTTCCCATGATTTTGGTAGCGAGGGTGGGGCGTGGCAAATAGAATGCAGAATGTAGCTCTTTTCTAATCCGCAACGCTTCGCGTCTTACGTTTTCGGGGTTATCCGATTCTTTTTCGGGGCCACCGCAGCGAAGGATCCGAGAGTTTGTCCGTCGCGGAGCAATGCCAGTTGGACCATTTGCTGGCAGCTGGGAACGAGTTTTGCGAAAGGCTCATTGAGGCGGAGAAGCAACCTGCTTGGCTTTGCCTCGATTAAAAAAGAAAACAGAAAACACTAGTCTAACTTTGAATTTTTGATCTCCTCAGGTCTTCAGGGAGCTGTAACGAAATGTCGTTCGCCAAGCCACTTTGGTTCCTTATTGCAATTGCGTTCGTGCCCCAGTTGGCTCGCGGCGAGGGTCCGCAGAGTTCTGGGTCCAGTCGCATGGCCACATTCCGGGACGCGGGGCATCACTATTTTGCCCTGTCGCTGCTCCCGGATGCCGAGGCGGACTATCCGCGGCCCGCAGCCTATGAAGTCGTCGTCGTCTTCGACACTTCGGCCACCCAAACCGGACCGGTTCGGTTGGAGGCGTTGGAAGTGCTTGAGGAACTCGCCGCCACACTGCCTGCGGGCGCGAGCGTGGGCTTGCTGGCTTGCGACGTTGAAACGGTCGTGCTCTCGGACGGCTTGGTGGCCAGTTCCGACCCCAAGTGGGACACTGCGGTGGCTCGACTGAAGAAACGCATTCCGCTCGGAGCAACCGATCTGGGGACTGCACTGCGGACAGCGATGGCGCAATTTAGTTCGACCGCTGCGCAGCGCACAATCGTTTACATCGGCGACGGTATCAACCGCACTAATTTCCTGACATCGGCCGAGCATCGGCAGTTGGTCGATAGCCTAGTCGATGCCCAAGTGACGGTCTCGTCGTTGGCGATTGGACCGATGGTAGACATGCCAAGCTTGGCTGCGTTTGCCAATCAGACCGGTGGAGTTTTGTTATCGCGGAATGCGATTCAGGAATCAACGCAAGCAATCGGCCGCACGTTGGGCCTCAGCACTGCGATGCCGGTCATGTGGGTCGAAGAAGCGGTGTTGCCAAAATCGATCGCCGGACATTTTCCTCAGCGGTTTCCACCGTTGCGAATCGATCGGGACACGGTCATCGTCGGTGAAGTCGTAGGTGACGCAGCAGCCGCGCGAATGGTCGTTCGAGGCAAGGTCGCCAGTGAAGCCTTGGAAGTCGCATTTGACGTAGCGCCCGAAGCCAGCCACCCGGATATGGGTTTCCTCACGGCGGTGGTTGAAAAAGCGGGACGAGACGGCGGAATAACATTGCCGGCACTCGGCTCGGAAGGTCTGCGGGCGATGAGCTTCATGCTCGCCGACGATGCGACATCGATGGTTCAGTCGGGTGAATTTGCGTTCAAGTCGGGGCAATTTGCCAGTGCGATTCAGATTGCGGAAGCTGCTTTGAAGAGCGATCCCAACAATGCTGCCGCAGCCAACCTATTGAATGCTGCCAAGAAAGCTGCGGAACAAGCCATGGCTGCTGTTCCAGCTGGCAAGTTCATGCAGACCGGAGGCAATCCGTTCGGCGACGATGACGATCCGTTTGGGAATGCTCCCGCCGCTCAGACACCAGCAGCGGGCGATCCGTTTGGTGCATCCCCCGCTCCGGCACAGCCTGCTGCGGGCTCTCCGTTTGATAGCGCAGCCGCTCCCTTGGATGCGCCCGCTGCCGCTGCACCGATTGCCCCTAGTCGAGTCCAGCAAGACTTGGAAATCGGCCGACTATTGGCGGACGAAGAAAACTTTCGTAAAGAAGCCGGTGAAGCACTTGAGCAAGATGTACGAAGCCAACTGCAGGGTGCCCAAGTGGCCGCTCGCACCGATCCAGAAGGAGTGATTAACACTTTGAAGCTGCTGCTCGAGGAACTGGACGGCATGGTCGACATCGATCCGTCCCTTCGATCGCAGTTGCGAAACAACGTCAGTTCGAGCATTGAAACCGTAGCCATTTTGGAGGCTCGCTATAAGGACAACGTACAGCGGCAGGAAGCGATTAAATCGCAAGCCAATGCGGCCGAACGCTTGCTGAATGAAACCAATCGTCGCGACGAGTCGCTCAAGCAGTTGGTGGAGCAGTTCAACTATCTGATGGATGAACGCCGTTACGCCGAAGCGGCTCGGGATCTCGCTCCGGAGATCGAGCTTCTGGCTCCTGACACGCCATTGGAAAACGTTATCCGCGAAGAAAGTTCGCTGGCCGCAAACTATTCGATTGTTCGCGAAGCCTTTGAGAATCGTGAACAAGGGTTTGTAAATGTGATGACGGCCGTTGAAGTCGCTTCGGTACCGTTCGAAGGTGATCCACCGGTGGTCTACCCTCCGGCTGACGTCTGGCAAGCCCTGACAGCCCGTCGAAAAGAGCGATACAGCGAATTCAACATCAGTGGCGGTGGCAATGATACCGAACGACGCATTTCGACGGCGCTCAAGCAATCGCTCGAGGAAATCAACTATACGAACCAGCCCCTGCGTACCGTGATGCTGACGTTGTCGGACGACTTGAATATCCCGATCTGGATTAACGATCAAGTCATTGATGCGGAGTTGGGAATTACGCCCGATGAGCCGGTGAATCTGGTCATCCCGTCGATTTCTCTCCGCAGTGCCCTGCGACTAATGCTTGATCCCCTTGAATTGACCTACATCGTCCGCAATGAGGTGTTGGAGATTACGACCAAAGATAGCGCTGAGTCTGATCCGGTCAATAAAGTTTACCCGGTTGGCGACTTAGTCCTCGGACCCATGCAGCTTCAAATGATGGGCATGATGGGGGGGGGCGGCGGCATGATGGGTGGCATGGGAGGCGGTATGGGTGGCATGGGAGGTGGTATGGGAGGCATGGGAGGCGGTATGGGTGGCATGGGAGGCGGTATGGGTGGCATGGGAGGCGGTATGGGTGGCATGGGAGGCGGTATGGGTGGCGGTATGTTTGCTGTGCCCGACGATACTCGCAAACCGGCTCCGCTATCGACCAACCGCAGTAGCTCGGCTGTCAACGTGGAACAGTGGGTCTCTCAGATTGAGCAAGCCACCGATGAAGATCGCGCCGAACTGGACGCCAAAGTTCGCCGTACCGTCCAAGGCTATGTCCAGGTCGCTGAAGCGCACTTGGAAGCGAAAAACGAATCGGCAGCCACAGCTGAGTTCGAAAAGGTGATTGAGTTGGTAAGCGGGCTGTTGGGTGCTGGCTACCCGCAACCGTGGATGTACCAAGCACTGAGCTTGAGTATGGAAGCCTGCAACTACCCAGCGGCAGACATTAAACGGGTGCAGATGAGCAGTATCGACTTCGATGGCAGCACGCAGCATTCGCTGTTGATCGCCAACTACTTGGCTCGAAAAGGCTTCAAGGTCGAGGCCCTAGAGATCCTCAAGGATATCTCTGTGGTCGAACCCTATCGCTATGACGTCTATGCCATCGCTTTACCACTCGCGCAAGAAACCCGAAATCTAGATGCACTCCGCTGGGTCTGCACAGGCATCATTAGCAAAGCTTGGCCTAAGGAGCATGCCGAGATTTACGCGGATGCCGAACGTTTAGCCCGAACGACTTCGGTCATGCTGGCTCAGCAAGGTCGAGTGCTGGAGTCCAAGAGCTTTGAAGCTGAGATCAAACAAGCCAAGCAGCGCGATCTGGTCGTGCGCGTCAATTGGACCGGTGACGCCGACTTGGACATTCGCGTTAAAGAGCCAGCTGGGACCATCTGTTCACTGTCCAATCCACAGACAACTAGTGGCGGAATCTTGATTGGGGATACCTCGAGCAAAAGCGAAAAGGCGAGCGTCAACGGGTTTTCAGAGTACTACGTTTGCTCGCAGGGGTTTGCAGGCCAATATGATGTCCTGATCCGCCGCGTGTGGGGACAGGTAGCTGGGGGTAAAGCCACGGTCGAGATCTACACTGACTTCGGCACCCAGGAGCAGTCGTTTATTAGCCATCAAATCGATCTGTCGGAGAAAGATGCAATCGTTCAGGTTGCGGTCAAGAACGGCCAAAGGAAAGAGACGATTGAGGATGCACAATTGGCGAACGTTCGCAAACGGCAGATTGAAAGTAGCCGGGCGATCCTCGGTCAGATGGCGGGTCGCGCGAATGATAGCGGCGATGGCTTTGACTACTCCGACTACTATGCTTATCGCATGCGTTTACGTGCTGCCAACCAGAACAACAACTTGGCTCGCGGAGGTTTTGGTTTCCCAGGCGGAGGTGCCGTGGGTTATCAGCCGGTTGTAACTGTCATCCCCGAGGGTATGGTTTTCTCAGCAGCTGGGGTGGTGAGCGCCGATCGTCGTTACGTGCGGATCGGTTTGTCACCCAACTTCAACGGCATCGGTGAAGTCTTCACCTTCAACAGTGCGACAGGGGATCAAGGACAGAACCAAGGTGGTAGCGGTGGTTTTGGTGGCGCTGGCGGCGGGGGCGGCTTGGGGGGTGGCGGTGGCGGTATTTTCTAAGCCACCTTCTCCTCAGAGAGCTCGCTGAAAACCTAAAACTGAAGAGAGAACCGAGCGGTAACCCTACCGCTCGGTTTTTTTGCTAGCATCAAGAACTTCCCTTGCCACCGAGGCCATGAATCGGCATAACACACAGCCTGCTTCATTCAACCCAACCTGCTGCCATGGATGGCTATGACCCGGATCGATCGTTATCTACTATTTCTGTACTTCCGAGTCCTTCTGATTTGCTTCGCATCGGTTTCCGGACTGTTGATCGTGGTGCACATCTTCAGCAACCTCGATGAGTTCGTTCGTTTTTCCGAACAGAACTCAAGCTCCTTGCTCTCCGTCTTGATTGACTACTACGGCCCGTACACGCTTTCGATTTACGAACGGCTCAGCGGTCTGCTGGCATTGTTGGCTTTATTGTTCACCATTGCCTGGCTTAACAAGACAAACGAGTTCACCGCATTGATGGCTGCGGGCGTAGCCAAACGACGCGTTATCCGTCCTTTGCTGGCTGCCTCACTGTTTGTCATCCTTGCCGCTGCTGCCGCGCGTGAATGGGCCATTCCCCGGTATCAGGATCGCTTGGATCGAAATCCCCAGGACTTAACCGGTGAATTGCCACGTCCGATTCGCCCAACTTACGATCCGGATGCCTCGGTGCTGCTCCAGGGGCAGCACCTGCTGCCGATCAACTTACAGATTGTGGGCCCCAGTCTAAAGGTTCAGGGGGGACCTCTGGCGGAGGCCATCGGTAGCAAGTTGGTTGCCAAACAAGGGCGATTTGTACCACCCCAGTCTGGCCGTCCTGCTGGCTATCTGTTCGAACAAGTCACGCATCCCAAGAACATCGACGCCATCCCATCCGTTTACCATGTGCTCAGTGGTGCCCCGCTATTGCTCACTGCCAGCGACACCGACTGGCTCGCTTCGGGCAACAGTTTTTTGGTGAGCCAGATCGACTATGAAATGTTGCGGGGCGGTAGCGCTTGGAAACAATTTGTCTCAACCGGTGAATTGATTACTCATTTGCACGGCGAGAATACGCTCAGCGGCGATGATTTGAGGATTCAGATCCACCAGCGTTTTGTCCGCCCAGCCATCGATTGGACCGTACTGCTGCTCGGCATCCCTGTCTTGCTGAGTCGCCCGGATCGCCACATGTTTTGGGTAGCAGGTGCGTGCTTAGGAATCGTGGCAGGATTCACCACCATCGTGATGGCACTTGCAGCCATCGGGGGAGCCCGGCATGGTCTATCACCCATGCTCGCGATCTGGTTGCCGCTGGTGATCTTCTTACCCTGGGGCTGGGCAAAGACCTGCGTAGCGCTCGAAACCTAGTTCACTTAGCCCAGTCGGTGTGTTAGTTACCGAAGCAACGATGGCAACTGAGGTTACCCCCCTGCTTTAGCCGTTTTGTAAAGAAACGGATTGAGAGTCGGATCGTTGTACATCTTCATTTGACGATAGGTCTTATGGATACGGGCACCCGCTTCAATATCTGTCAGAAGTTCGATCAACGAGCGGCTGAGGTCCTGCAGCTGCTCTTCGCATAATGCGATCCGCGCGTTGACGCGGCTTACATGCTCCGGGTCCACGTCGTCCCGTTCCAGTTGCTCGCGGTAATGGTAAAGACGCAGCGACATGATGCTGAGTCGATCGATTGCGCTCCCAGGCGTTTCGGTGTTTTGCCGCGTTTGGCTAAGTGCTTGGATGCTGCGGCGTTTGACCTCTTCGGTCAACCAATCATCGAGCTTCTCAATATGGTCGTTGCGTGCCTGGTTTAAACGGTCGATCGCACGCTTCACTTCCGCAATCTTCGCATCCGTCACATCGCGACTGCGGGCGATATCTTCCTGGTGCCACAGTTCGTAATTGAAGCGGTGCTGCTCGCAAACCAAATGCATTAGACCGGAGTAACCGTTCTCGATCGGAGCGACGTGCCAGTGCGCGACCGTCTGCTGGTGCAAATCGAGAACTTTGGCGATGTCTATCATGACAGAAGCTTTCCGAATTTAGGCAAGGCGTAGATTTCCAAGTGCTATGTCGAAGCTTGATTTTTGGGGTAGCTTGATTTTGGGGTAGTGGATCTTGCTAAAGATCCTGGGATGTTCGGAGCTTTAGCAAGATCCACTAGGTAGCACCCAAATTTTCAGCTGCGGCAGGGCGCTGGCAAGTTCGGCAAGCAATTGTTCACAAATCTGCCAATTTAGGCAAGACAGCTTAAGTTTATGCCCCGCGGCAAACTGAGTTGCGGAATAGGCCGAACATCGACTGGGTGATTGGCCGATAGTGGAGCCTACGGAGCGCACTCCGTCACTGCTCATCGCGCGTTAGTTGGTGGATGCAAGACCACCACGAATCATTGGGAAAGGATGCCCCGCATGCGGATCTCTATTTCAACTCTGCTCGCCTGCTTTACCTTGGTGATGGCCTACAGCCCGAACGTCTGGGGACAAGCGGGCACCTTCGTGCCAGGGACAGGGATGGAGTTAACGCAAGTCGCGGATGATTTCGAAGATCCCGAGTGGGAGTACATTCCCAACAACCCAAAAAGCACCGAGGACATCAACGAACGGCAGAACACGCCGATTGGCAAGTCAAAAAACGGGCGCTGGTTTGAAGGGATCAAACGGGGGCATCCCGATATTGTGCAGCGGGTGGAAACGCCTCCCGGCGGCATTCCGGGCAGCACCGGAGCATTGCTCATGCGTTCGCTGCATACTGGAATTCCGAACCGTCCCAGCGGTAAAATGCACCAAGAGGACTTCATCTGCAACGTCCAATACGCGTTGGGAGGACCCATACAGATTTCGCAGAATCCAAGCATTACGACGCGGGTTTACCTACCTCCCATCGAGGAATGGGAACGCCGCAGCGGACCGCACTTTGCCTTCCGCGCCGCGGTGGAGACCACCAAAACCACAGAGAAAAAAGTCTTCTTGTTCGCATCCAAGGAAGAAGAGAATGAAGTTTATTGGCCCGGCTTGTTTATCTGTCTAGATAGTAAGCACCAGACCCGACAAGAACACGACTATGCGTATTTCCGCGTCCGGGCGGACCGCAATGGAGGCGACATGAAGGGCCCCCCCATCACCACCACCGGTTGGTGGACGCTGGGGATGTCCTTTTCATCCAATGGCATGGTGCATTACTACGCCAAGCCCGGTGTCGAGGACTTGACCGAAGAAGATTACATCACCTCACAGTACCCCTACGGCTATCGCTGCGAACGCTTCCGCTCATTCTTTTACAACGTGGTCAATGGCGATAACGGACGCGATTGGACGACTTCCTGGATCGTGGATGACCCGAAGGTCTACGTGCAGAACGGCGGTCGCATGGCCTCCCAGCGGGCTCAATCTCAGCCACGTCGCTAGCGGCTGGTTGCTTCGTGAACCGACGATCTTCAGACGCGTTTCAAATGCAACCACTCGACGGCAGCTGCTTTGTCAAGCAAGTGACCGTCGAGCTGACGAGCTCGCGCCTCTGTCAGCAGCAGGCGAAACGCCGGCCCCGGTTGATGACCGTAAGCGATCAAGTCCATACCGGTGAGCAGCGGCTGCGGGTCGAGCTGCTCACGTGGCCAGCTCAGCCGCTCCCCAATCCACTGCACCACCGACTGCCACTGCGCGTCGATATGGCTTCGTGCTGCCAACAATTCAAGCGCCACCGGGAGATCGGTGTGCACGAGCAAGGGTTGAACCAGTGACCAGGGCTGTTTGTGCGCAGTTTGCAATAACATTTGATGTTGCAGCGCAAATCGCATGGCATGGTAGTCTTCAGTCGACCACTTCAACCGCATGCGCAAACTCTCCAAAACCGCCAGCTGTTGCAACGGCTCAATGCCAGCAAACAGCAACGCAGCCAGCCGCAGCCGCCAATCATTTGCGCAGCCGAGTGAGGCTTCGAGCAGTTGCAGGGTGGGCTCGCGCACGGCCCCCCAATCGATCTCCGAGACAATCACCTCCATCAAACCGCTGTGGGCCCATGTGTCGACCGCCCAGGCGGGCGCGCCGGTTTGAAGGGTCTTTTGGACTTCGACTGCAATCCGCTCGCCACTGACGATCGACAAGCTGGCGGCATGCCGCTTAATCGCCGCCAGTGTTAGCGATTCCAATTCAAAGCCGAAGCGGGCGGCAAAACGGACCGCTCGCAACATTCTCAATTTATCCTCGGCAATGCGCGCATCCGCCAAGCCGATGGCCCGCACGACGCGGCGTTCCAAATCGCCCAGTCCATCAACATAGTCGATGATCTCGTGCGACAGCGGGTCGAAGAACATGCCGTTGATCGTGAAGTCGCGGCGGTGGGCATCTTCACGCGCTGTACTGAACGTCACCGCATCCGGCCGCCGACCATCGCTGTAGTTCGCATCGGTGCGGAAGGTGGCCACTTCCACCGGATCTGCCGCCCCTTGGCGGTCGAGTACGACGATCACTCCAAAGGCCGCGCCAACCGCCAGCGTACTGCGTAAACCGAACAAGTTGCGAACTTGGTCGGGTGTGGCCGAAGTCGCTACGTCGTAGTCTTCCGGGGTGTTTCCCATCACCAAGTCGCGGACGCAGCCACCTGCCCAGAGAGCTTCAAAGCCAGCGTTACGCAGCCGCTCGACGACTTCAATCGCAAACCGACTGGCCGGGGTCGAGGGAACTTGAGGGGGGATCGTACTCATGGTCTAGTTTTTTCTTTAGGCTCTTGCTTCGACTTCAACGATGAATGCTGTAGGAAGCTCAGCAACTCCGCGACCAGTCTCCCGGCGTCGGCCACCCGGTACTTGCAATTATCGACGAATAGCCGCCGCACGTTTCCGAAAGGGTTGAACTGAATTACCGGATCTTCGTCGAAGTAAAGACTCCAGCTTCCCTCGCTTCGCAGCCCGGCGAAAAGTTCCTCGAAGTCCCCACCAGCTTCCGCAGGGGCCATTTAAGACGCAATAAACGTTGGTAATGTTAAGTGCTTCGAACCCCGCCGTCGATGAGCTGCTAGCAATTCCACCCAACCTAGCGTGTCAAGATTTACTGGATACAGCGACTTTGCCGGTCGATAAAGAATTGCGGCTCGACAGCGCAGAGGTAATTTCTGCGTTGCCAAGCATGGTTGTTCAGCACCGGAACCGGTTGCGGAACAACGTTCGCTGCTGCGTCATCCACTGTGCATTAGGAACCGGTATCATGCTTCGTATCCATCTTGCGTATCTGACGGTCTGTTTCGCGGCGCTCGCCAGTGCCGGCGGCTGCTGCACACCCTGTGGTGGTCCGGTGGGAACGATGGCAGGCGGGCGTGGGGGAGCACCGATGGTCATCGGCGGCGGCGGCTTACTTGGGCTGGCGGGCTGCCGGGCTGGCTGCGGTGAAGTGTATGTTGACGAATGGCTGAGTGAGCCACCCCATCCCGACAACTGCGGCTTTAGCTGTGGCGGCTGCGGAAGCTGCCAACAATGTCAACCGGTGCGCAATGCACTGCGGCTCTTATGGGGACGTCCTTACGCCTCCAGTTGCTGCAGTTCAGGCTGTGACAGCGGCTGCGACAGTTGCGATGGAGGTGGTGGGGAAATCTACCATGACGGCTTGATGTCGAGCGGTTACGCATCGGGAGACCCAGGGTGCAACTGCGGGCATGACCATCCTGCGTCATCGCATAACATGCACATGCCCCCCGCACCAAGTATGCTTGGGCCGGGCACTTCAACAATGGAAGTCGTGCCAACGCCACAGCAGGTGCCCACACCCGCACCCACCGTCGGGCCCTCATCTGCAAAGCGTCTGAACCCGGCTCAACAACGCCTGAATGTTCGCTCGGCGAGCACTCAGGTCAATCGCCGCTAACGCGAGTTCGGCGGGTGCAAGACCTCTCCCGCAGCGAGCTCTCTGACTTCTGAAAGATGACAGCCCAGGTAACCGCCTGGGCTGCCGATATTTACTGAGGGTTAGGAAATCGTGTGCAGACTTCGGCGGCGGCGCTCTTCGCGGCGCACATCATCGATCAGACTGGCCACCTCCGGGACTTTGTCGATACCGTACATTACCAACTCGGGATGGGTACGATCGCTGCCTGTGATTCGGATGGTACCGACGCCGAGTATGCGTTGGATGACACCTTGCGTGTAGCTAACATCATCGATATCGATGACCTCAATGCGGTCGGTCTGCCGCACCAACACACCCGCTTGGTGAATAAAGCGTTGCGTGGTCAGTTCGTAATGCATGCCCAGGACGCGATAGATGTAGGCGGCGATAGCAACGCACCACCAGAGTAACATGACAGCCCCGGTGATCAGCCAAATCGTTTGTCCTCCAGGTGACAAAAGAGCCACACCCGCGATCGCGGCGACGGTGACGGCGGTGGAAATGGCCCAAGTGCCATACATGGCCTTGGGAGAGTATCCTCCTTTCCACAAACTGCGTTCAACGGGGGTGGCACCGACATTTTTGGCACGCTCTGCCAAAACCGCTTGAAATCTTTCCTTGGCGGTCAGATCGGCATACTGGTCGGCTGGTACAGGGGCTCCAGTTGATTGCGGTGTTTCGCTGGCCATCTCGATTTCGACTCTCTTTATTGGATTGGATTTTTGACGGTGTGCGGTTGCCCGGGAGTTTTTATTCTAACGCTTTGTTGAGAGGACTTCATCCGGTCGAGGCCCAACGCGCGGTTCATTGTTCAATATTCGTTCGTCGAGTACCATTGTTGAGGGAGAGTGGGTCGAATTCTCGGATTCTCGAGTAGCTCTGCCGCTCCACCCCATCCAGAACGCGAAACCTCATGACGCGAAGGAACCACTATGTTCTGCCCCCACTGCGCGGCGGACAACGACCGCGTTATCGACTCGCGCGCCTGCGAGGACGGACGCGCGATCCGACGTCGACGGTATTGTAATCAATGCAAAAAACGCTTTACAACCTACGAACGGGTCGAGCATTATGCGCTGCAGGTGGTCAAAAAAGATGGGGTCCGCGAGCCCTTTCAACGCGAGAAAATTGAGCGTGGCGTTGAGCGAGCGTGCTGGAAGCGACCGGTCAGTGGAGACGAGATTCGCAAGTTAGCTTCCCTGGTCGAAGCCGATATGCAATTGGACTACGATTCGGAAATCCCCAGTACGGTGATTGGGCGAATGGTCATGCAGCGTTTGGCCACTGTCGATCAAGTTGCCTATGTGCGGTTTGCGAGTGTCTACCGCGAGTTCAAGGATGTCGAGGACTTTGTGGCTGAGCTCGCTCCGCTGAGGCTTAACCTGGACTCGTAGGATCATCAGCGAACTACAGCTGGCGGTTGACGCTATAGTCGGCTACCGCCAACAGACATTGTCTGGCAAGCGAAGGGGGTAGGCTCGCGAGCTGCAACGTGGCCTTTTCGGCACATTGCCTGGCAATTGCCAGCGTGTAAGTCCCGGCATCGGAACAATCGAGATGACGGCGGATTGCGGTCGCAGACCCTGGACCGCTAGCCCCGCGCAGCTCTTCCAATAGTCGCCCGCGATGCTCCACGTCGCAGGTCTGAAGCAACCTTAACAAGGGCAGTGTTGGCTTGAACTGGGTCAAGTCGGTGCCGAGTGTCTTGCCAACCGTCTCGTCACTGCCCCAGTAATCCAACCAATCGTCGTGGATTTGAAATGCTAAGCCTAGCAGACGTCCGTATTGCGCCAGCGCCTGCTGCTGCAAGGTCGTTCCACCAACGCGCCAAGCTCCCAAGCGACAGCTCACGCGGCAGAGAGAAGCGGTTTTCTGTTCGAGGATACTCCGGTAGGCGCGCAGGCTGAGCGCCCAGTTGCCCGCCGAGCCCTGTTGCCGCAGTTCTCCTTCGCATAAGTGCGTGGCGGCCGCAGCAATTTGACGCGCGGGGTAGGTCGACTTGCATGCGGCTGCCGTTGCGTAGGCGCGTGTAAAAAGGAAGTCGCCGAGCAGTACAGCAGCGGAATTCCCCGCTTGTTGCACAATGGTCGGCTGGTGTCGCCGCTGTTCGGCTTTGTCCAACACATCGTCATGGACCAGGCTGGCGGCGTGGACCAATTCAACCGAGGCCGCGGCGGCGGTCAGATCATGAGCTTGCAATTTCGAGAGGGGCTGGTCGCTGCAAGCTTTGGCGGCAAGTAGCAAGAGAACTGGCCGCAAGCGTTTACCACCCATGGCGGCTGCCCGGCTGCTCAGTGCCTCCACTTCAGCGTAGCGGCTGTGCACAGCTTGTTTGATCAACAGTTCGACCGCTTCCAGCTCATCCCCCACGGCTTGCTTCACAAAGGACTGCAAGTGGCCAACTTGGTCGCGTGGAGCCGAGGCTTCCACGTCATTTGGCGTCTGGGACACTCTCATCCCTTGATCGAGAGGAAAATTTAAGACGGCCGCGTCGAAGCCCAAGTCACGATCCATAATGTCAACCTCAGTCACTTTGCCCACGTTCAAAATCTCCTCGCACTCCGCCACTTTTTCGCACCAGCTCGACCCACTCGATCCGCATCGCCCGGTCGCTGGACTTGCACATGTCGTAGACCGTCAGGGCCGCCACGTTGGCCGCGACCAACGCCTCCATCTCAACCCCTGTCTTACCCGTGCAATGCACGGTCGCGGTAACTTCTAAATGAGTCGTATCGAGCCACGAGAAGTCCACGGCGACACTTTCTAGTGGTAAACCGTGGCATAACGGAATCAGTTCATCCGTCCGTTTCGCAGCCCCGATTCCAGCCAGGCGGGCAACACCGAGCACATCCCCTTTGGTCGCTGAATTGTTGCGGACTGCCTCGGCGGTGGCCAGATTCATGGCGCACACCGCTCGGGCAGTAGCGGCTCGTCTGGACACAGGTTTGTCGCCGATGTCGACCATCCGGGCAGCGCCCTGGGAATCGACGTGCGACAAGTGACCTGCTAGATTAAGTGGAGCGATGGCACCGATTTGCGTTGGGCCTGTGGCTGTGAGGGTAGCGGTCGGAGGGTGGAGCGCCTGTTGGCTTGGAGCTGATGGGCAGCTATCTGCGTCTTTGCTTGCGGGTTGGGACATGCTTGTTTCTCTTCCGGCAAAGGTAACCGCAAATCCCCAGGGGCGGTAACACACACGTCGCTTGGCGGGTTGACGGCCCGGTAGCCTATCGGAGAGTGAGCCAAACGGCCAGATGGTATGGCAGCGGGCTGGCGGGTTGGCACCTCAGCGGAAAGAAGTTGACGAAAAAAAGCCCGTTTGTCAGCAGGGACAAACGGGCTTTTGAGTTACATTTTCGGGGATTTCTCCGAATCGATCGCGGGACCTAGTGGAAGGCAACTGAGCTGAGCGATTAACGCTTAGACCAGTTCTTTCTTTCCACCAACAAGGGTTCGCAGACGTTCCGCCAGGAGGCGAGCGTCAAACGGCTTCTTGAAGGTCTCGTTGATCGCCGAGCGATCGAAGCTGAACGTCTGGCCGTCGTCGGGCAGCAAGGCGATCAGAATGATCTCGGTAAAATCGTTGTTTTTGCGCAAGTTTTGGCAAATCTGAAGCGCTTCCACTTTGCCGATTGAGAAGTCCACAATCATGCAGTCGGGATGGAAACTTTCAGCCTGGATGCCCGCCTCGAAACCGCTGGCTGCTGTACCGACTTTGAACGCTTTCTCAGGCGGCAATTCTCGCTTGAGGTTCTCGATCAATACTTGGTCTTGAGCAACGATTAAGACTTTGGCCATGGCCTCGTCTTCAAGATCGCCCAAAGGCATACCATGCTCTTTGAGAAATTTGATGAGGTACTCGCGCGGAATTCGCCTATCTTGCGAACCCGGAATGCGATATCCTTTGAGACGGCCGGAGTCGAACCATTTGCTTACAGTTCGAGGGGCCACCTTACAGATCTTCGCGACCTGTCCTGTGGTGAACACC
>JBGSHW010000088.1:0-65520 GCA_041751975.1 Pirellulaceae bacterium | reverse complement strand
CGGCGGCCCAGAAGCCATCGCGGTTGATCCCGCGGGCGGTGCCGCTGAGGCGACTGGCCAGCAGGGCGACGCTGCACACGGCGAGAATGGCTGCCAGGGCGGAAGGAAAACGGGCCGCAAACTCCGATTCACCTAAGAGCAAGTAGCTCAGCATTTGCCCCCAGTACAACAGGATCGGCTTGTGGTCTCGCAATTCGCCATTGAATGTGGGTACAATCCAGTCGCCACGGGTCAACATCTCGTGGCTCGCGCGCGAATTCCGCGGCTCATCGCGGTCCCAGAGACGTGCTGATCCAAGTTGCGTGAAAAAGACGCAGCCGACAAGTAAGCTGAGTAGGCACAAGCGTGCTAGCGATAATTGCGGCATAAAGGTGCTTTGATGTAGCTTGGGTGTTGCGTTAATCGCCAGACCGTTCAACGAAGCACGCTTTCAGGTAGGCGAGTCTGTCCCAGACTCGCACCCAGACTCGCACCCAGACTCGCACCCGGACTCGCAAAATCTAGCAGCAAGCTCGATAATCGCGTCTCGGGGAGATGCGGCTACGTGTTTCGTTGAACTGTATTGGCTTTAATTGTGCGGGCAGTGAAGTCCGCACTCGGCTGCAGAGTATTCAATCCAACCCTTTACGAGCAATAGGAAACCCATCGCGTGGACGATGTTTCTCCGGCGCGCTATACATCTGAGGGCTTTTTGCTGGCCTCGCCTCGAGAGCGTGGGGAGCCGCTGCCGGCGGTTCCGCCGCGCGATCCCAAACGGATTCATAGAATTGCGATTTGGCTGGCGGTAGCGACTGTCTTGTCAACATTCTGGGCAGGGGTGGGGGCTTGGGTACCTACTCACCCGTTCTTGCTGTCGATGCAAGAAGGTTCGTTGATGCCACTTCGCCAGGTGCTGTTGGCCAACTGGTGGGGCGGTTTGCAGTTCTCTTTGGGGCTGATGGCGATTCTGGTCGCGCATGAGCTGGGGCATTACATTTTGACGATTCGGTACGGGGTTCCGAGCACTCCGCCACTTTTTATTCCGTTCCCCTTTTACTCTCCGATCGGGACGATGGGGGCGGTGATCATGATGCAGAGTGGCACGGCGGATCGCAAGCAGATTTTTGACATCGGCTTGGCAGGTCCGTTGGCAGGTTTGGTGGTTGCGATACCGATCATTGTGTGTGGTTTGTTGTTCAATCAGCCGATCAACTACGCTCCCAACACCGCTTTGGTGATGGGGCAACCGCTGTTGATCCAGTGGTTGGCACAGTTGGTCGTGCCGGCGCAAGCGGCCGATTATGTGTCGTTGGCCAACACGCAGACCAGTCCGCTGTTGATGGCTGGCTGGGTGGGGCTCTTGGTTACCGGCTTGAACATGATGCCGCTCGGGCAGCTTGATGGTGGCCACGTGACGTTTGGGCTGGTGGGTCCAAAGTCCTATTACATTGCCCTGGGCGCGTTGGGATTGTCGGTGCTGTATATGTTGGCGACTGGGGTGGTCTTGTTTTGGTTGATGTTGGTGTTGGTCCTGTTGATGGGCTTGCGGCATCCGCCCAGCAGTGACGACACACGTTCTTTGGGGCTAGCGCGACAGATCATTGGCTGGGGATCGTTGGTTTTGCCCGTGCTGTGCATCCCTGCCAATCCGATCACCTTGATGGGTGGCTGAACCTTGCCGCGCCGCGGATTGTCTATGGTACGCGTTGTGCAGGCGGTAATGCTGCTGAAGAATGTGGCAGCCGAGGCGCGAGGCCCCCCTCCCCTCCCCTCTCCGCTCGCATGACTCGCGACTTTCCCCGCCGGGGCGAGTAAGTTCGACGCCTCACGCCTCACGCCTCACACCTCACGCCTTAGACCTTACACCTCACACCTCACTACCCGGACATGCAGCGGACTATAATATTTTTGGCGATAAGACGCTGAGCAAAGCGAGCAGCGACAACCAGACCTCCAGCCACCTGATGCAGTCAATTTACATGGAGACCTTTATCCAAAGTGCATGAACATTATCGATCCGACAGCGTAGCGCTGGAGCGCTGCGTCTTGGCAAGGCTCATTGGACCGACCGATACGTTCACCGACAATCCGTTGGATGAGTTGACGGGTTTGGCGGAAACGGCCGGAACGGAAGTCATGGGAGGTGTTGTGCAGCGACGCGACACACCTGATCCAAAATCTTTTGTGGGCAAAGGTAAGGTGGCGGAGCTGAAGCAGATGGTCGAGATGCACTCGGCCGATTTGGTCATCTTCGACAACGACCTCTCTCCCAGCCAGACTCGCAATTTGGAAAAGGCGATTGGGACGAAAGTCATTGATCGCACCGAGTTGATCCTCGATATTTTTGCGTCCAATGCGCGGACGCATGAAGCCCGTTTGGCGGTCGAGCTTGCGCAGCTCGAATACTCGCTGCCACGTTTGAAACGCTTGTGGACCCACTTGTCGCGGCAAACGATGGGTGTGGGAATGCGGGGTCCGGGTGAAAAGCAATTGGAAGTCGACCGTCGCTTGGTAGAAAAACGCATCCACGAGTTGAAGTTGGATTTGCAGAAGGTCGAAAAACGCAAGGAACGCGAAGTTGCTGGGCGGCGCGACTATCTCACGGTCTCCTTGGTAGGCTACACCAATGCCGGCAAGAGCACGTTGATGAATACGCTGACCAAGGCCGACGTGGAAGCGGTCGACAAACTGTTTGCCACGTTGGATACACGCACGCGGCGGTGGACGTTGCCGAGTTGGGGACCGGTGCTGTTGAGCGATACGGTCGGTTTTATTCGAGATTTGCCGCACAAGTTGGTGGCCAGTTTCCGTGCGACCTTGGAGGAGGCGCGAGAAGCCGATTTGCTGTTGCATGTGGCCGACGCCAGCAATCCGGCGGTGCTCGAGCAGATCTCGGCTGTTTACGGCGTGCTGCATGAGTTGGGTATTGATGAAAAACAAACGCTGCTGGTGATCAACAAGATCGATGTGCCGGGGGCGGAAGAACGGATGCAAGCGGTGCAAAATCGCTACCCGTATTCGGTTGGCATCAGTGCCAAGAGTGGGCTGGGGTTGGAGGCGTTAAGCGCTCGGGTGAGCACAGCCTTGAGTGCCCATTTTGTGACGCTGAGTATTCGTTTGGATGTGGCCGATGGACGGACGATGGCTTGGTTGGCTAAAGTCGGTGAGGTGATGAGCAAGCAGTTCCATGATGATCATGTGGAGATTCATACGCGTTTGCCCGCGCGGCATGCTGGTCGCTTGGCTCGTGAGGGGCACAAAATCGAAGTCTTGCGGGGGCGTTTGCCGGAAGAAAAGCCGGTGGTAGAAAAATGGGAGGAAGAGCTTCCAACCAGCGGCGATATTTATCCCTCGGCTGACGTTTCACCTGGCGAAGAGGTGGCGTGAGGGTAGGAGGCAGGAGGCAGGAGTCAGGTATCAGACTTCAGGCATCAGGCATCAGGCATCAGGCATCAGACTTCAGGCATCAGACTTCAGACTTCAGGCATCAGGCATCAGGCATCAGGCATCAGGCATCAGACATCAGACATCAGGCATCAGGTATCAGACTTCAGACTTCAGACTTCAGACTTCAGAAGACAGAAGACAGAAGACAGAAGACAGAAGACAGAAGACAGGTTCGCGGCGTGGAACTTACTAACCCCGAAAACTCCTCCCCCCCTGCTCAGATGCGTCTTGCCCACATCTTCAGCTGTGGTAAGAATTTCAGATGCAGTAGCACTCTGATCGGCGGGGTGAGGGCGCGTTTCAAATTTTATCATGAAAAATGGTTTGCATGGATAACTACGCCACCGCGCGTGCGGAGTACGAAGCTCGGTTGTTGCATGCCGAAAAACAAATCGCTGAACTGAAGATAAAGAACACCTCGCTGATCTGGTTCCGCACGCTTGCGTTCATTGCTGGTCTAATTGGTTTGGTGGTGGGGTATGGAGGGGAAAGTTTCCGTCTATTCTGGCAGGGGATCGGTTGGTTGGGGGCGATTGGGTTTTTGGTCGCCATTGTACGCCACGAGCACTTGCGGCTGACGATCTTGGAGCATACGGCGCACGTGCGGTTGTTTCAGCGTTTGCTGGCGCGGCTGGATCGAAATTGGTCGCAACTGCCTGAACAAAAGTTGCTCGACGATTTTGCGGAATTGACTTTTGCGGATGACCTGGATGTGGCGGGGGGGGCGAGTCTGTTGTCGCTGCTCAATCTGGCGGGCACCTTGCCAGGACGACGGACGGTGCAGCAGTGGATCGCCGAAACACCCTCGTGGGAGCAGGTCCAGGCGCGTCAGGCGGCGGTGAAGTTATTGATGCCTGAGCGGGGGCTACGTTTATCGATCATTCAAACGGTTTCGGCCAGCAGCGATGGTTCTGAGGATGTGTATGGGTTACCGAAGTGGGCCAACACGCCGCAATGGTTGCCGCAGCATCGGGTGGCGCATGCGTTGAGCTATACGGGGCCGGCGATGGTGATCAGTGGCGCGGTGCTGCTGGTGGTAGCCTTGGCCGCATCGGCCACACCGCTGGTGAACTTGGGTGTGGGGGTGTTGGGAGTCGGCTTTCTGATCAATATCTTGGTCACGGTGTTTTGGGGAAGTTGGATTCACGACATCTTTCAGCAGGTGACGGGGCAACATCAGGCCGTCTATCGTTTTGCCGAAGTTTTTGAATCGTTTGAGCAGCTGCCCGATGACCACGGCTTGCTGTCTGAGATCCGCCGCGTGGCGGTGCAGGACACGACTTCGGCGCGACGGGGTTTCGCCAAACTGTTATGGAACGTGCGGTTGGCCAATCTACAGCGTGACCCGCTGATGTACATCGTCTATCTGCTTTTGCAGTTGTTGTTATTGTGGGATTTTCGCGTGCTCAAGCGATTGGAGGCTTGGAAGACCGAATTTGGTAAGGCGGTGAGTACTTGGTTCACCGCGCTTGGCAATTGCGAAGCGATTGTGAGCAGTGCCACGTTGGCGGACGAGTATCCGCAGTGGGCGTATCCTATACCCAATGCAACCCCCGAAGATCTGCTGGTGGCCAAGCAGCTGGGGCATCCCTTGCTTGCGGATGCGGCGCGGGTGAGCAACGACTTGCACCTGATCAGCGCGCAGCCACTGCTGTTGGTGACTGGTTCCAACATGGCAGGCAAGAGCACATTCATGCGGGCGGTGGGCTTGAATCTGCTGTTGGCACGGACCGGCAGTCCGGTGTGTGCTGAACAGTTGCAGACGCCGCTGTACGAGTTGGCGACGAGCATTCGGGTGCGCGATAGTTTGCGCGACGGGGTCTCATTCTTTATGGCCGAGCTGAAGCGACTGAAGGAGGTGGTTGATTTGGCGGAGCAGCGGTCGCACGATTCGACCCATCGCATATTGTTTTTGTTGGATGAAATATTGCAGGGAACCAACAGTCGCGAACGTCAGATTGCAGTCGCATCGGTGCTCGATAAATTGTTGAGTTTTGGTGCGACGGGGCTTGTCTCGACGCATGACCTTGATCTGGCCACGGCGGATGAAATCAAGAGTATCAGTCAGGTGGTGCACTTCCGCGAGTATTTCGAAACGCGGGATGGCAAAGAGGTCATGCGGTTTGACTATCGCATGCGTCCTGGGTCGACGCCGACCACCAATGCACTGAAGTTGCTGAAGCTGGTCGGCTTGCATCACGGCGAGTGAAAGTGCGGCTGGGAAGCTGCAGCTGCAGGGCGCAGCGGTGACTTCAATCGGGTTATTTACTTGCTTAGGATGGGTTTGACTCGAACGCCGGGTTTGATCGTGTCGCTGGGGTACACGATCACTTGTTGGTCGGGAGTAAGACCGGTGATGATTTGCGTGTGTGTGTCGTTTTGCAGACCGATTTCAAGGAGTTGCAAGCGAGCTTGGTTGCCGTCGATGGCTAGTACGTGCCATTCTCTTTGGTAGCGGAACAAGGCGCTATTGGGAATCAGCAGGGCTTGCTCGATTTCCTCGGTTGTTATTTTTGCTTCGATGCGATAGCCGTCCCCCAGTCGCGTGAGGCGTTCGGGTGGCTCATCGAAGTCGGCGATGATGTTGACCCGTTGTTCTTCCACTCCCAGCGATGAGATTTTGGTGAAGGCGCTCGGTTCGATCAGCCGCACGTAGCCGTGCAAAGGGGCGTCGCCCCCCCAGTGTTCAATGGTTAATTCAGCACCCGGTTTGATGCGGACCGCATCGGTTGAGAGGACGTCGATTTCGATTTCCAGATCGCCTGGGTCTCCCAGTTCGATCAATGGTTCGCCGACGGTGACCACGGTCGAGCTTTCCTCGAAGACGCGGAGCACGCGGCCCGAAATTGGAGCAAAGATCTCGAATGGTTCTGCGCTGGTTGAGTCCTGTGGCTCTTTGAATTGATTGACCGCTGCCCGGGCCATATCCCGTTCGTAGGTTGAGATATCGACATCGAAGCGGGCGGTTTTGATGGCTTGGGTTGAAGCCAAGAACTCCGACTTGATGAGCTCGTATTCATCTTGCGAGATGGCTCGGGCGGGGAGCAGGTTTTGAGCTCTTTCGTATTTCGACTGTTTCAATTCGTTGTCGATCGTTGCCTGTTCGACACTTGACTGTGCCCGCTGCATGGCCGCTTCGGCCGCTTGCACGCGGGCAAGTGCTTCTGCCTGGGCGCGGGCATCGAGGATGGCGGGATCGCTTGGCAAGATTACGGCAAGCAATGTCTGTTCGTGGCAAGGATCACCTGCGTTGAGTTCGATCCGCGAGATGCGTCCTGCGACTGGGGCCGAGACAATGTACTTTTCGCGAATCCGCGTTTTGCCATCCTCTTGCACGGTGACGCGCAGGGCGTTCAGCGCGGCTGTGGCCACTTCAACTTCGATTGGCTTGGGGAACAAAGTGAACGTCCCCACCACGAGCAGCGCGCACGCCAGCGTGCCCCAGATCAGAGTTTTCAGTGAGAATTTCATAGGTTCAATCGTAAGCTTAGCCCGCTGGCGGTTGCGCGAAAAGTTGGGAGCGGATGACGTTCGTACAACCTCTGAGGTTTTGCGAGCGTGTATTGTACAAGTGCACGCACCTCGGGCCAATTCGTTAGCCGAATGGGCTAGCCGTCCTGCCGCTCACGATGGCGAGGGGCGCGACGCAAGCTGCCGGTAAAGGTATTGAAATCAGCACGAAGAACCGGCGGCTTACCAAGAACTGACAAGGTGAGCGCCATTGGGCAACCGCCGTCGGCTCCCCCTGGGCTGTGGCTGTGAGCCATGCGGCACGTTCGCACACTTCAGGTGTGCACGGGGCTGAAGCATGGGTGAGATTCTGAGGCGATTATCACCGGCAACGCAATAAATCCCGCCTTCTTGTTGATTGGCATCGTCGTTGCATGGTAAGGAGCCGTTTGCGAACGCCCCCTAACCACTCATGACTCGAATAGGGAGAGATCACGATGTCAGACTCAACGGTTAATGCCGCCGAGAAGTTGGCGGAGATGTTCAGTGGTTGGAAGGTGGAGCATGAGCAGTTGGACGCGACGATGCTTGAGTTGTTCCAATGGATCAATGACCCACTGCATGCTAGCCGGCCTCCCTACAGCATGGCGGCCGAGCGACTGCGGGGGTTGTTGACGCAGCTGCGTGTGCATTTCGCTCACGAAGAGTCGCTGGGGGAGATGTTGGCAGCCAGTCACGGTGGCGCGACGCATGAGATCAAGGGGGTTCGCCAGCGGGTCCAGAGCGAGCACCAGACGTTGGGGGATCGCTTGGAGGCGATTATCGACGAGCTTGTGCGAGGGAGTAAAGGGAGTCCGTCGGTGAGTGCTGACCGCGTCTCACAACGCAGCTTTCCAGAAAACAACCTTCTCCCGAGCAACGCTGACGATCGCGAGGGCAAAGAGAGTACCCTTTGGGGTTCTATCTTGGTTCAATTCAATTTATTCTACGATCTTCTGGAGCAACATGAGGAGCAAGAGGAGGAGACCGTTCAATGGCTCCGTCCTTCGGCTTGACCATTCCATTACCGATTGATCCACGATAGTCACTTCACAATTTTTACTCACTTCACAATTTCTTCAAAGGCATTGATTGATGCAACGCACCCTGATTCTCGCACTTGTGACCCTCATCCTGGGCTTTTCCTCGTGGCAGCTTCTTGGCCAGCCACCTCGGCAGACCCCTCCGGAGAAGCTCAAGAACTTTATGCAACGCAAGCTGGACCATGCCAAGGGGGTCTTGGAGGGCTTGGCAACTGAGGACTACGAGAAGATTGCCAAGGACGCGCAAGCCCTGAGCTTGCTCAGTTTGGAGTCTGACTGGAATGTCATTACCACTGAAGAGTATTTGGAGCAGAGTTCTGATTTTCGCCGGGCGGTGAACGTGATCACGGAGGCAGCGCGAGAAAAAGATGTGAATCGCGCCGCGTTGGGCTACGTGAACCTCACCGTGCGATGTGTCGAATGCCACAGTTACCTTCGCAAGACCGCGGGTCTGAAGCGCTAAAGAGCGGGATTTCGCTGGCAGCCGATTAGCAGATGAACCGCCAGCGGTTCCCGCGACCACCCGTTGCGGCGATCGCTTGGCGGCTTATGATTTAAACAGATTTTTGGTACGAGTTTACGATCGTCGCGGCATCTGAATTCACAGTGCCTCACGCTTCCCCAGTTGAGCAAAATATGAGTCAGAATTCCCCCCAGCGCTGGTTCAATCTTGAAGAGCATTTTTTCCACGATGTCGACCAGCATCTGTTGGACAAATTGCGCGAGCAAGCTTCGGTGGAGCAGTCGGCCGGGGCGATCATGCAGGTGATGGGGATTACCGACCACACCTTGGCGGAAGAGATCGCTAAGATCGACATCACCGTCGAAACATTGGCCGCCTTCCGACTGGCGCCATTGGTGGCTGTAGCGTGGGCCGATGATCGGATCGAAGAGAACGAGCGCTATGTGATCATCCGGGCCGCCGAGAAATCGGGGATGAAGCCTGAGGATGCGGCCATGAAGTTGCTCGAATCGTGGACCGCCCGCCGTCCGAGTGTCGAGTTGCTGGATGCATGGTGCGATTACACCAAGTCCCTGTGCAGCTCGCTGAGCGAGGAGCATCGCCGTGTGCTCAAGCAAGAAGTCATGGAACAGGTCAATGCGGTGGCTCATGCTTCCGGCGGTTTCCTTGGCTTTGGCAGCGTTAGCCCGAGCGAAAAAGAAGTTCTCAGCCGCATTGAAAATGCGTTGTCCTAAGCAGGCCGCTACCTCTCAGTGTCGAACGATTGTATCAATCGTTTCCTAAGCGATTGGGGACAATCGCTCGACACGCACTACCCCAAAAACAATCGGCCGACTTCGGCCAGCATGTTAAAAGCGTCGCAGTCGTTACTATTGACCGCAGCCATTTAGCGACGAGAGATTTCTTTCCCGAATTCTATCGGCTCTAGCCGTCGCGCTCGCAATTTGAGTGCTACGGTTCCCACGGACGAGTTGTCGTTGACCCCGGATGGGTTGACTCACTTTAGGACGCTTGGGATGAGAGCGACAAGACACGGAAAGTTGCAATCTAAATTATCGAGCGATCGCCTACCTGCGATTGGCTCGGGGGTGACGACGTTGCGCTGGGTGGGTACCTGGGTGGGTACCCTGCTCCTCTGCAGTATCTTCTTCAATGGCTGTTCCCGTCTGCAGCTGCCCGCCATCGATCCCAATGGATCTCGAATCTTCCTGCCGTTGCCCAATACGACCCAGTTGGTGGTGCCGCACGTGCACGATCGTCCTAGGCAAAAGGGGACCGGATTCTTACCCACTCCCGCATTCACCACCCCGGCTGCACCGCCGCCGTGCGTGGATGGTGGTGCCGCTACGCCGGGTGGAGTTTGCAATCTGTTTGATCACAAGCACAAGTTGGTGAGCAAAGTCCACGACCACTTCCGCTCGCCGGGCAAAGCGGGGGAGATCCAGCTGACGCCAGTCCGCGTGGTCGCACCGGTGGGTGGCGAAGTGGTTTTGTTGGCCGGTATCTGCGGCAAAGACGGTTACTTGGTCAAACGGGAGCCGCTCGAGTGGATGTTATCGCCCGACAGCGTGGGTCAATTCATTGAAGTTGGCGATGACAACGCGGGCACACTGGCTGGGCTGGTCTATCACAAGGCCCCTAAAGTCGAGAAGCTGGGGGTGGACTTTGCGCGCGGTCGCACCAGTGGTCAAGAGCAGCTGATCACGCGTGGCACGCCCAAGCCGGAAGATGACATCAAGCTTCGCGAGGGAGAAACTTGGCTCAGTATTTCATCGCCCAGCGAAGGGGTGAGTCGCGTCACGGTGCTGGCACCCGACAGTGAGTGCTGGGACCAACGCCGGCAAACGGCCACAATCTATTGGGTGGACGCCGAGTGGCAGTTTCCGGCGCCGCAAGTCGCACGCTCGGGTGAGGTGGTGCAGTTGGTCACGCGGGTCACCAAGTCCGAAAACTTGGTCCCCGCCACCGATTGGATCGTCAAGTACACTATCTTGGATCCGAACATCGCCACCTTTGCACCAGCCACCGGTAACAACGAATCATTGGTGCTGGTGAACAACGACGGCCAAGCCATTGCACAACTTACTGCACCGTCAGGAGTTCGTGGCACCACGCCGGTGATGATTCAAGTCATCAAGCGTGCAGATCCCTCGAACAACTTGCCGGAGCTCGAGCTGGGGCGCGGGCAGACGATGGTCACCTTCAGTTCCCCAGGGTTGAACCTCGAGGTCTTTGGTCCGGCGACGGGAGCGGTCGGTGAGCAGTTGACCTATGCGGCTTCGCTGGGAAATCCCGGCGACGTGGATACGGAAAATGTCAGTCTCCGCTTTCTCGTTCCGGCTGGAGCCCGCGTAGTGGCTTGGGCACCGGCACCATCGCAGCAGACCGATAGCGGCTTGATCTGGGAGCAAGGTGTATTGCCTGCTAGTCGGCAACTCGACGTCTCCGTGGTGCTTGAAGCGCAAACGCCGGTCACCTTCGACGCAACCTTCAATGCGGTCGGCGCCGGTGGGCTCAGCGCAGAGCGAAGTGTTCGCACTGAGATTGTCCAACCGTCACTCGACGTCCGCTTTGCTCCGGCCAACGGGGTGGCTCAAGCCGAAGTGGGACAAACGGTTCAGTATGAAGTCGTGGTCACCAACACCGGTCGTCAAACTCTGACCGACGTGAAACTCCTGATTGAATCCGATCCGGGATTGCCGGAAGCCTTCAAAGGTCAAAATCGGGTCGAGCAGACACTTCCCCAGTTGCAGCCGGGGGAATCGCGGACCATTGGGGTGCAGTTCGTTGTACAACAAGTCGGTCAGTTGGCGGCCAAACTCACGGTCACGAGCGGTAACGCCGTGCTGGCCGAACGCAATACATCGATTTTAGGGGAGGCCCCGCGACCGAAGCAGCCGGACATCCGGGTCAGCATTCAGTTCCCTGAAACGATCCGCGCGGGGATAGAACAGTCCGCCATAGTGATTCTCCGCAATCCGGGTGACGTCAGGCTCTCGGGATTGAAAGTCGAATTGGGCTTCGATCCGGAACTCGAGATCTCTGGTGTCAGTCCCGAGAATTACTCGAATTTCCGGGTGGCCGCCGATGGTCGCAGTGCTACGTGGTCACCTCAAGATCTGTTGCCGCGCTTGCCTGGGGATGGTGGCGACATGATCCGTCGTCTGCAATTGAACTTCCGGGGCAAGGTGCCGGTGGCAGCCTCCACAATTCGCGTGCGGGCCACGGCCACCGAGGGTGTGCAGTCGGAGGATGTGGCCACGGTCCGCATTGAGGCGGGGCAAATTGAACCACCACCGCTCGTCACACCACCCGCTCAAGCTCGCACCGGAGGACTGAAGATCGAGTTGGCGGACCTGCGCGATCCAACCGTGGTGGGCTTGGAGTTGCGATACGCGCTGCGCGTCACCAACGAATCGAATCAACCCGATCGCAATGTGCGAATCGAAGCGTTGTTGCCACCCGGCGTGCAACTGAAAGAAGTGAGCACGGATGGCAGCGTCTTCAATCCACTGCGTGGGGCACAAGGTGACCTGCAGTTCCCGACGATCCAGTTCATGCGTCCGGGGGCGACGATGAATTACATTATTGTTGTTATCCCACAGATTCCGCAGTCGATGACCTTGCGAGCCCGCACCCTCTCGGATGCGCAAACGCAGCCGGTTGAAGCCGAAGCAACGACGACGGTTTTTGCGCGCGGTCAGCAGTGAGTTGGCTTGACCGTGGCCTCACGGCCACGGCATTGGCTGTGTCGGCCTCTGGCCTGCATGGAGCTGGATTGGGAAAAGCTCAATGGGATTTGGGGTTGAGAGCGCTGAATGGAGCATGTGCAGCAGGGGTTTTTAGGCCAGGGGCCGACACAGGAACTGCCGGTGGCGTAAGCCACCGGTTGGGTTGTTCACTTGTGGAGCCGGCGGCTTGTTGTTGGCAGGCGGTCAGGGTGTTGCGGAGGAGCATGGCGATCGTAAGCGGTCCGATGCCGCCGGGGACCGGGGTGATGGCCGAGGCCACTTCGCTGACCGAGTCATAGTCGACATCACCGACCAGCTTGTCATCGAGGCGATTGATGCCGACATCGATGACCACCGCTCCCATCTTGACCATATCGGCCGTAATCAGCTTGGGCTTGCCCACGGCGGCGATAAGGACATCGGCCGAGCGGGTCAAGCTGGCCAAGTCGTGGCTTTGCGAATGGCAGATGGTAACGGTTGCGTTGGCGTACTTCGGACCAAAGCCGATGTCGCGTTGCACCAGCATGTTCGCCAACGGCTTGCCGACGATGTCGCTACGGCCAACGATGACCACATGTTTACCAACCAGTTCATGACCATAGCGGGCGAGTATTTGCAAGACACCGTGCGGCGTGCATGGGAGAAAGCGCGGGCGACCTTGTACGAGCAGTCCCACGTTCTCCGGCGCAAACGCATCGACATCTTTGGCGGGCGTGACTGCATCCAGCACGCGCTGCGTATCGATGTGGGCGGGTAGTGGCAATTGCACCAAGATGCCGTGGACCGCAGCATCTTCGTTCAGGGTAGTCAATAGGCTCAGGAGTTCCGCAGTGGTGGTTTCGGCAGGTCGGCGAAACAGTCGGCTTGTCATTCCGGCTTGTTCGCAGGCCCGTTCTTTGTTTCGCACATAAACCTGACTGGCAGGATCGTCTCCGACGAGGACAGCGGCCAGGGTCGGCAGCGCTCCGCCACTGGCCAGCCACTGCGTGACCTCTTCGGCCAATTCGCTACGAAGAGTCGCCGCTGTGGCTTTTCCATCCAATACTTGAGCTGTCATTAGGTGCTACCAAAAAATTCCGACGTGTCCGGTCGAGGAAGCACGTAGCCGCGTCTCTCCGAGACGCGTTTATCGAGCTTTTTGCTCGATTTTGCGAGTCTGGGACAGACTCGCCTACGTGAATGCGGTTTTCAAATCAGACAATTATTTTCCCGACCGATCCTTACTGCCGAGCACTCAGCGCTTGCTCGATGGCTGCTGCAGCGATCTGATAGCATTCTGCTATCTCGGCAATTGGGTCATCGGGATTTTCTTCGTACTCGAGCGACAGCGCGCCATCGCTTGGGAATTCCACGGCGAGCAGCGCGTCGATGACCCCTTGCACATCCAGATGGCCTTTACCGAGGATCACACCTTGGGCCTGTGCCTTCATCTCCGCAAAATCTTTGAGATGGATACCATACAGCCGCCCTTTCAACAACCGCACCACCTCGGTGGCGTTTTCACCGGAGCGGATGAAATGCCCCAGGTCGGCGCAGGCCCCAATCCGCTCGTCGTGGTTTTCGATCGCCCGCAGCACGTCGACTACTTTGTTGTAGCGATGTCCGGGGCCATGATTGTGGATCGCGATGCGGATGTCGAACTCTTTGACCAATTCGTCCAAATGGTCGAAGGAGTTTGGCTCTGGATCGGCTGCGATATTTTTAATTCCCAGCTCTTTAGCGAATTCAAAAGTCTGGCGATTGGCCTTTTCATCGCTGCCAAAGCCGTTGACGCCGTGAGCCGAGATTGTCATTCCCAGATCGGCGACTTGTTTTTTTATCGCCGTCAGCTGCTCGGGGGTCGAGTCCAGCGGCAGCATACCACTATAGAACTCAACTTGTTTGAAGCCGATTTTGGCTGCATGCTTGAGGGCCGTTGAGACATCGAAGCCACGCAGCGAATAGAGCTGGATGCCCAGTTGCAAGTCGGCGGCGGGTGAAGCTGTGTTAGCGAGAGTCGTGTTCGGGAGTTGGACCAGTTGTGAGGCAGCCAAGGCGGCCGTGCACGAAGAGACAAATGCGCGTCGAGTGACCAGAGTCGACATGGGAGGTTTTTCCTTGAGTGAGGGGGGGGTAGTGGATCTTGGTAGTGGATCTTGCTAAAGATCCTTGTCGTGGATCTTGCTAAAGATCCCCGTACTAAATCAGGCAACGCGTCCTTGCCACCGGGAGGGCGACGCTCCTGCGGAGCCTTAGGTGGGCTGCCGTCTGGCATCCACAAGCAAGCGACAACGCATTCGCGACCGGAAAAAACGGGGCGCTCGCAGCGCTGTCCCAATTCGAGTGCATCCGCTGCAGCGCTGCCGGCTGACTCGGTTAGCGTTCGATATTGTACTGTTCGAGCTTCCGGTAAAGTGTAGCACGACTGACGCCGAGCAACTTGGTGGCTTCGATCATGTTGTTGTCGGTTCGGGAAAGTGCTTCGCGGATGAGCCGTTCTTCCCAAAGGTCGATTCGGAGGGTGTCAAGTTGATTGGTTCCCATATCGCGGAGTGAGAGGTCACCGGGGAGGATTTCGTTGCTGGCGGCCAGGACGACGGAGCTATCGATGACATTGCGGAGTTGTCGGACGTTGCCGGGCCAGCTGTATTCGCGCATCATTTTGCGGGCGGCGGCGGAGAATTGCAGGTTGGGGCGACCATGTTGATTGCGGAAATGCCCCAGGAAATGATTGGTAAGAATGTCAATGTCCTTGCCTCGTTCGCGGAGGGGTGGGACTTGCAATTCGAAGACGCTCAAGCGGTAGTAGAGATCTTCGCGAAATTTTTTGTCGCGGACGAACTCGCGGAGGTCGCGGTTGGTTGCGGCGATGACGCGGACATCGACCGACACTTCATGGCTGGCACCCACGGGCATAAACGGGTGGCCTTCGAGGATTCGCAGGAGTTTGGCTTGTCCCTCCAGATTCAGTTCGCCGACTTCATCGAGAAAGAGGGTGCCGGTGTGTGCTTGTTGGAACCAGCCGGCGTGATCTTTATCGGCCCCGGTGAAGGCACCTTTTTTGTGGCCGAAGAGATGGCTCTCCATCAATTCTTGCGGGATCGCTGCGCAGTTGACGCACAGCAGCGGACGGTCGTGACGCGGGCTGAGTCGATGGATGGCGCGTGAGACCAGTTCTTTACCGACGCCGCTTTCACCGCGGATGAGCGCACAACCGCTGGCCTTGGCCACTCGGCCGATGCGATCTTTGAGTCGCAGCATGCCGGGGGCTTCACCGATCAACTCTGAGAAATCGGCTGTCCGTTCGACCAATCGCTGATGCTCGGCTGACAAGCTCGCTTGGGCTCGGCTGCTTTCCAGGGCCACGGCCAACATATTGCCGGCCGAGATGGCAAAATCAAAATGTTCCTGTTCGAACTTTCCCTTGTCGCGATACAAGTGGATGGCCCCCATGACGGCCGCGTTACTTAAGAGCGGCACGCAGATGGCATCGGCGAAGGCGGGATCGCGACCCGCTCCGGCGATTTGGTCTTTTATCCAGATCGCGCGCCCTTCGCGGCTGACGCGATCGGTTAACTTTTTATGCAACCGCAGTCGATCACTAAGACTCGGAGGAACAATCAGCTGCGGCTTCAGTTGACCTTGATCGTCGATCCACAAGAACCCAACGGCAGTGGATTGCGTGCGCACGCGGAGCATTTCGAGTCCGGTTGAGGCCACTTCGGCGGGGGAGGTGCAGCGCATGAGGCAGATGCTCAGCTGGTACAAATCGAGCATATCCTGCCCGCGTTGACGGTTGATCAGCTGACTCATGGCGGCGTCGCTGGCCTCGCGCGAGATGGCTGCTTCGAGCACCAGCGTCTGACCACTTGGGGTGGTATCTTCCTGATCGTTGGGAAGTTCGAACAAGAGTTCGGTTGAGCCGATTTGGATGCGATCGCCGTGCGCCAATTCGATTTGTTCGATCTTCTTGTCGTTGACCAGCGTGCCGTTGCGGCTGTCGGCGTCGGAGGCAACCCAGCGGCTCGATTCGTAGCTAATGATGGCGTGGGTCCGCGAACTGAGGGGGTCCGACAGGTGGATTTGGCAGCCATTGCCGCGTCCGATACGTATCGGTTGGGAGGCATCGAGTTCGTATTTTTTCTCGGAGGCGGAGCCGCGGACAACGGTGGCAATTGCTTTCATGGACCAGGCGCTACGCAGTCGTTGATAAGTTTGTTGGGCGTCAACGGAAAGTCGGCGAAGAGGTTCTAGGCCACAGGTCGCGACGATTAGCGAAACAAAGTATAGCCTAAGGGGTTAGGACTAACCATGTAGCTCTGCGCGCGCTCCGACCACGAATTTCCCCATTCTCCGCTCGTTTTTGGGTCATTTCTCGCAAGAGTCAGGATCCGAGGTTCGGCGAGCTGAGTTGCAACCGCTAGCTTACCCACACACTGCACCGTAAACTTACGGTTTCTTTCTATGCTGCAATTAACCCTCGTTTTGGGGGCGGTCCAAGCGAGGCGAACCCTGTTTTCTTCGCAACGATTCCTCCGAGTGACAAGTCGCCAGGCAGGCGAGCTGAGCCCACTTGGGAATGCACGGGTGCAGACGCAGGGTCGAGTCCATGTTGGAAATGTGCGTGGCCGAACGATCGAGTCAAGAGCCACAGGTGCGGTAGGTAAAGGGGTCCGGTTGAACGACAACAAAGAACGTGGCCTGACGGCTGGCGAAAACGATCCTGATGCGCAGCTCATGTTGCGTGTCCGGGACGACGACGCCATGGCCTTTCAAGAGCTGGTGCAAAGTTATCAACTGCGGCTGTTGCGGATCCTGAGGCATATGGTGGGTTCCAGTTCGACCGCCGAGGACTTGGTGCAGGATGTTTTTCTGCGCGTGTGGCGAGCGCGGGCTAATTACCAGCCTTCGGCAAAGTTCTCGACATGGATCTTTCATATTGCGCATAATGTGGCCAGCAACGCGCTCCGCGATCGCCATCGCAAGCGGGAGGTGCAGGTCAATTCCTCAAACGATCAAAATTCAGCTGTCTTTTCGTTGGATCAAATGGCCGTGGCTTCCACGGGTATGATGCCGGTCCGAAAACTGGATAAAGCCGAACGGGCGGACATGGTCCGGACCGCCGTGGAAGCGCTCAATGATCGTCAGCGGACGGCGCTGATTCTGTGTAAATTCGAGGGGCTGAGCTATCAAGAAATCGCTGACACCATGGAATTGAGTGTGCAAGCGGTCAAGTCGCTGCTGAGTCGAGCTCGGGTCAATCTCAAGACACTACTGGAACCTTACTTGGATGCGGGGACCATCCCCGGCACGGAGGCGCAACAGACGCATGACGAGTAAACTTCCCATGCCACTGGACGACGAAACGCTTGTCGCCTACCTCGACGGCGAACTGGCCGGTGACGAAGTGGCAGTCGTCGATCTGAACTTGGCCAGCAATCCGTCGCTTCGCGAACGACTGGACAAACTGCGCGTCACCTGGGATCTGCTCAGTGAATTGCCAGAGGTCCATCCCCAACGCGACTTGACGCAAACCACGCTTGCCATGGTGGCGCTGGCTGTCAAGGAAGACAAGCAAGCGAGCGTTAACTGGCTGTCGGCCAATCGCTGGGTTTGGTTGGCCAGCGGTGCCTGCCTCCTGTTCGGAAGCGGTGCGTGGATGGCCAGTGTGCGTGGCGCCGCCCAGACCGAGCAAATCCTGAACGATCTTCCCGTACTCGATTATTACACGGAATTGACTGGAGTCGAGTCGGCCGAATGGCTCGAGAAATTGATGACGGTTGAGAATTTGGTCAACGCTACCAACGGTAAGTCAGAGTCGATTCAACTCGCTCCACTCCCGTCGGACAGTCAACAGAGGTTGGTGTGGCTGCGCGAAGTTCCGGCCAGTCGCAAGCTGCGTTTGGCGGCTAACCAGCGAGCATACAACAGCCAGCCCCCGCGGCGGCGCGATGAATTTCAGAAGATGGCCGAACTGCTGACGAAAGGTTCATCGCAGTACTCTGCCGAAGCGTTTCAGAAGGTTTTGCTGGCTTATACCGCGATTCTGGATCGGATTGGGACTACCGAGCAAATGCATTTAAGGGCCGAGAAAGATGTGGACGCGCGGGCTGTGTCCATCAGTCGTTTGGTCCATCGGGAATTAGCCATGGCCTATGCAAAGAAACTATCTGCCGAAGATCGCTCGGCGATCCGTAGTTGGATCTACGAACTGCAAGCCGCCTTGGATATCTTCAGTCGTTCGTCACGCGATCCGGACACGCTCGTGGTGTTAGAGGTTTACAAAGATCCCTCAGAATCTTTTATAGAAATCGAAGACTTGGAAGATTTGAAAAAACACCTATCAAAAACAGCAGTCGACTTGTTGGCGGGACTTGATGAACGTCAACAACGCGACGTCTTGGGGCTATGGCTCGTGCACGTCGTCGAACCAACCAAAACGTCGTCGCAAGCCACGACCGCAGCAGAACTGAGCAAACGCCTCAAAGCCCTGTCGCTCGACGCTCAAGCCGAGATCGAATTCCTCAACGAACGCGACGCTCGCAATCGACTTTCCAACCTTAACACATCGATGAGCGATTGAGTGCTAGTCTGCGAGTCGGTCGCCATGCAACTTTTGTAAAACCGCGACCTCGGGTTATGGGAATCGATTGCCAACCGCGATGTTAGCGTGTATCTCCAAATAGCAAGAAGTACAGTAACCAGAGCTGGAACAAGGCAACCGCTAAAGCCACCGCGCTGGACATCCTCGGCTTCCAATTCGCCAACAATTCAATCACGCAGAGCGCCAGGAAATTGCCAGCGAACTTCGAAGCGATGAAGGCGGCTATCTGGCTGAGTTGACAGTTCGTTTGGTTATCGAGCATCATCAGCCAGCGGCCAATCGGATTCAATTCCATCATCGGTAGCGACTCGACGTACTTGATTGTCAGGAAGATGTCGTAGGCCGAGACCACTCCAATGATCAACTTGCACAATAACAACGTCCACGGATTGCATAGGCACCGATTCAGAGCTTCTCGACGGAGCAGCCAAGTGCGACTCACCGACACCGCGCCGCGTTCCAGCGGTAACGCGTACGGAATGCTCATCATGCGTATATTCATCAAACCATCACTTTGTTTTGCGTCTAAAGCAGTCGCCGCAAATTGCAGCGAGAGACTTAGTCGCAAAGGGCGTGCCAAGACGCTTAATGACTTCAATAGGCTGTTTAGCGGGATCGATTTTACCCTTCGCCGTGGCTGGTGGGGCAAGGCGAGTCGGCGTCTGGAAACTTAATATGGCTGATCCCACGGAACTGCTCATGGAATGAGCTTAGATGCCTAGCCTCTGAGCAATCAACATCGAAGGCAGGCAGCGAAGCCCCTTCCCAATCCCGGATAGTCCATCCAGGCTGCGGCTGCCTTGCAAAGCGCAAGCAATCGATCGGACCTTGCCGGGTTTCTTAAAATGAGCCCAAAACCGTCATGAAATGAGGAATGAGATGCAGTCAAAACAGATCGTGATCGTAGGTGGTAGCCATGGAATTGGTCTTGGGATTACGCGGCGCTGTGTGGCGGCGGGAGCCCAAGTAACCGTTGTTTCACGGACGCCGGGAGAGTTAGGGGAGCTCGGGTCGGCGGTCAATTGGATCGCTGGCGATGTGTTGCAGGAGGTACCGGGAGATGCTTCTGCTGGCGATTGGATGCCGGAAGTGGTGGATGGCTTTGTTTACTGTCCAGGCTCGATTCAACTTGGACCCTTGCGGGGCGTCACTCTGTCGACGCTGCGCGATGACTTCGAGTTGAACGTTGTGGGGGCCGTGAAGTACTTGCAGCTCGCATTGTTGTCGCTGAAGAAATCGTCGTCGGCCAGTTGTGTATTTTTCAGCACCGTGGCGGTCGTGCAGGGCTTGCCCATGCACACGTCGGTGGCGGCTGCCAAGGGAGCACTGGAGGCGCTCGTGCGGACTTGGGCAGCCGAGTTAGCACCGACGATTCGCGTTAACTGCATCGCCCCGGCGCTGACCGATACACCACTGGCGGCAAAGTTTTTGTCAAGCGACGCCAAGCGCGAGGCGATGGCTGCCAAGTACGCACTGGGGCGGATCGGTACGATTGATGACATCGCCGCCGCTGCCGAATTCTTGTTGGGTCCGGACAGCAGTTGGATGACCGGTCAAGCACTGCATGTCGACGGTGGCCTCTCCACTGTCCGTAAGTGACACGGTGCTGGGCAATTCAACACTTGCAATTTAAAAATCAGCGGTATGGCTGATCAAGCGGAGAAATGACAAGATGGCGACTCGGCAGCGAAACAAACAGGCCGCGGGGGTCCGCAATCTGCTCTTCATTTTCGGTGATCAACTCAGTCACCGGTTGTCTGCCTTGGATGGTTTTTCGGCCGACGAGGATTGCATTGCCATGGCGGAGTTGGATGATGAGGCGACGCGGCCATGGTGCCACAAGACGCGACTGGTATTTTTCTTCTCCGCCATGCGGCATTTTCGAGACCAAGTGCAAGCGCTGGGTTATCGGCTGGAGTACCATGCGTTGACGGTCAGTCCAAGTCGAGACAAGTTCCGCAACTTCGAGCAATTCTTTACGGCGAGCCTGGCCAGGCTGGAACCACAACGGGTGATCGTAACCGAACCCGGTGACTGGTTTGTTCTGCAGACGCTCGAACAAGTCTGTGCACGGACTGGGGTGCCGCTCGAGATCCGTTCGGATCGGCATTTTTACTGCAAGTTGGAGCAGTTTCGGGAGTGGTCGCACGGCAAGAAATCGTTGGTGCTCGAGCACTTTTATCGTTGGATGCGGAAACAACATCAAGTCCTGCTGGATGAACAGGGCAAGCCCGAGGGGGGCGATTGGAATTACGACAAGGACAATCGACGTAGCTTCGGCAAAGCCGGTCCGGGACCGACAGTACCGCTGCGACGGTTTGCACCCGATCGACTGACGCACGAGGTCATCGACTTGGTTGAGCAACGGTTTGCTGGCCATCCTGGGCACACGGCCGCTTTTGACTACCCGGTCACCCCGGCCGATGCGCACTTGGCGACCGTTGACTTTGTCGAAAACCGCCTACCGCACTTTGGTGACTATCAAGATGCCATGTGGACCGACACCGACTTTCTGAATCACTCGCGACTATCAGCCGTGCTCAATGTGCACTTGCTCGATCCGCAAACCGTGGTGGATGCGGCGATTGCGGCTTACCAAGCGGGCCATGCACCGCTCAACGCAGTGGAAGGCTTTGTGCGGCAGGTCCTTGGATGGCGGGAGTTTGTGCGCGGCATCTACTGGACGCAGATGCCTGGCTACATCGAGAAGAACGCGCTGAAGTGCAAAGAGCGGGATGTGCCGCAGGCGTATTGGGATGGTGCGAGCGATATGAATTGCATCCACCAAGCCATGCAGCCTGTCTTGCAGCACGCCTATGCGCACCATATCCAGCGTTTGATGGTCCTTGGTCTGTATGCACAGCTGCTGGGGGTGCATCCCCGCAAGTTCCACGATTGGCACATGGCCATGTATGCCGATGCGGTTGAATGGGTCAGTTTACCGAACACGCTGGGGATGAGTCAGTATGGGGACGGAGGTGTGGTGGGGACTAAGCCGTATTGTGCGAGCGGTAACTACATTGACCGAATGAGCAACTACTGCCGGGGGTGTCGGTACGATCCCAAGTTGGCGGTGGGCGAGAGGGCTTGCCCCGTGACTATCATGTACTGGGATTTTTTGTCGCGGCACGAAGAACGGTTTGCCAAAAACGGTCGGATGCTTTTTCAAATTAAAAACTTGCAGAAGAAGCCCGCTGCAGAGCTGCAGCAGATTCGCGCCGGAGCGAAGCGGTTGTTGGCTGAGGGTTAGCTCGAAGAGTTGTGCAATGAGCGATGGTGAATTAATCGATACAGCGTTCCTTTTAGGGGCCGCTTCGCAACGAGATGTGTCCGAGTTGATGTCCTGTCCGTCGCCGGGAGAGGTCCGGCGTCACCCGAAATTCTGCGAGGCCGAGATTGAGCTGGCGCAACTTTTCAAAGCGTACGGACTCGAGTGGTCCCCAGCCCCAGGTCAGTATGTGCTTGACCAGAGCGGGTTGATCGAATGTGCCTCACCGTTCCAGGGGCGAGTCTTTTTTATCCTGGATCTCAAGCACTTCGTCCGTCGTTGTGGCACATTGGAGGAGCTCAAGCAGCGGATGTGTTGGCTGCCGGATTGGGATGACGCGCGGCAGATCCTGCGGGAGCTGGCAGTGGACGGTCAGCAGATTGCCGAGAGACTGCAGTCTAGTCGCGCGCTTGAAAGCGGCACCGAGCGACTTGAGCTCTTTCGATTGATCGAAGAGAGCTTGACCGGTTCGCTTGATCGATAGCCTAACGCGGTCAGGTGTTTAGACGGGAACAGTGGCTTTAATCTTTTGAATGAAGTGTTGTTCGCCGGATGTCTCGTGCAATTTAGCGGCTCGCTTTTCGGCTTCCAGTTTTTGGTCAAATCCGAAAACCGCGACGCGCTTTAAATCTTGATTGAAGACGGCCCAGTAGATGCGGGTGCGGGTCTCAACCTTAACGCGGCGACGGGGCTTAGGAGTACCTTCGGCCAGCGCGACGGTGGCATCGACCTTGGGTGCCTTGACTGCTTTGACGCGCGAAGTGGCCTTCGCAGCAGAACGGACTTTGGGCTTCAATGGTGTTTTCACAGCAGCAGCAGCAGCGCGACCAGCCATTGCTCGTACTCCTAGAAGAAAGGGAATGAAAAGATGAGATAAATGAACACGAAATCTGGATGGGCGATCTCCGATATCGCACACAGCGACCGAGCCATGGCCGGTCAACTTCTTCCCTGCTTAGCCAAGCAATTGGACTACACACCCCTGGTGGGAAATGAAACAACCCTGGTGGGAAATTACGCGGGCGATGGGCAAGCTTTGCAGCGTGGCAACGAATCGCAGTAACTTACATGCGTGAGGCGCGAGTGACCTCGCGTTTTTCTCTGGTAGGTCTTATTCACTGTGGCAGGACGACATTGTAACGGTTCGCAAATGCTTTTCACAGAGCTAAGTTCAATATTCAATTTCTCTAGAATTCCCGCAAATTAATGCTTGACAAGCCAAAGCCAACAGCTCTGCGGGCGGCGAGCGCGTCTTGGCTCATGGGGTGGGGGGCTTTCCCTTGCCGGCGGCGATGTATTCCTGTCGACCTGCTGCGTAGTCTTGAGAGGCGCTGTAATCGTCGCGCAACCAGCGCTCGATGTCTTCAGCGCTCGGTGGTTCGTCTCCCATCCGTTCGACCAGTTTGCGCATGGCGGCGCGGCACCAGCCGCAGCCGGTTCCTGCGCTTTGGCACTCTGCCAGTTGACTAGGAAGCCGTACGCGATGGATGCGAATATAGTTGATCACTTTGCGCCAGCTGACGTGGAAGCAAAGGCATAGTTCATCATCGGGCTGCATGTCGAATGATATTTCTCGCTATGTCGCAAGCGGTCAAGTATTCGGGAATCGCGAGGGACTCGTGGGTCGTATGGATGTCGCGTTGTCCACAACCGAGAGTGACCGTGGGGATGCCATGCCGTACGAGCCAGTTGGCATCGACGCCACCGTTGGAGATCGACTGTTTCGCCACTCCGCCAGCCTCAGCGATGGCCCGCTCTGCCAGCACCACTGGGAGACTGGCTGGATCCAGGCGAAACGCTTCGTAATCGACGCGACGTTCGCACTCGGCCCGCACGGCCAGCCCTTCACAGTTTTTTACTTGGGTGGCCGTCGTGACGAAGGCTTGTTCGATGGCGTCGGCGATGGCCGCGCGGAACTGGCCATCGTGGCTGCGGGCTTCCGCGGCCACTTCGACGTAATCGGTAACTACATTGGTCGCCGCACCACCGTGAATGACACCGACGTTGCTGGTTCCCAACTGACCTCCTTTTTTGACCGCGCCGAGCCAGCGTGCCTTATGCAGTTTGGCGATTGCCAAGGCGGCTGCCGTGATCGCACTGGCCCCTTTTTCGGGAGCCACACCGGCATGAGCGGGTAGGCCATAGAGGCGAATCTTCAAGCGTTCGCCTCCTGTCGCTCCCACCGTCAACTTGTGCGGGTCGCCCCCATCAAAGTTGAAGGCCAGTTGCGGATTGCCAAGTTTACTGACGGTTAAGTGACGACTTCCCTGCAAGCCGATCTCCTCTTGGATGAAAAAACAGAGAGTCAATGGCGGGTGCGGCTCAGCCGACTCCAGGGTCTCGAGGGCTGCGGTTAAGACTGCGGCCACGCCGGCCCGATCGTCGCCGCCTAAACCCGTGCGGGTGTTAGCCGAGCGGATGACGTCTCCTACTCTTTTTGGTGCGCAGCCGACGCAAATGGGAACGGTGTCGAGATGTGCTGAGAGCATGATGCGGGGCAACTTCTTGGCCCCCGGTAACTTCACGATCAAGTTTCCAACTTGGCCCGGTGTCGGAGTGCGTTTATGAGCGGTATCAAAGACGATGCACGAAGCGGGCACACCGGCCTTCCTTAGTATGTCGACGACTGCAGTGGCAATGCCCAATTCTTCGCAACTTCTCCCGGCGATGGCCATTAGTTTCATGACCAAGTCGATCGCGCGCTGGCTGTTTAATGGTTTCATTTGCAATTGTTCTGTGGATGGTGTTAAAACTCGGGGTTATCGCGTAGCGATTGCTCGCTAACGCTGCGGGTGGGGATTAGACCAACAAGCCCGTTTGGCGCAAGCGCCTCGACCTCCCGTGGCGACGTGGACGAAATCCAAGATAAGGAAAAAGCTTAAGGCTGCAACAGGGACGCGGGTGGGCTGCGACCCGGTTTTGTGTTTAGCGCATAGTTCGTAAGATAGGGTTTGGCGGACAGGCATCTTCAATTTGACTCCTCAAACTACCTTCCTCAGTATTTAAGGGATTCCATCGTGAGCATCGGAGAGCGTCGAACAATTGGGATCCTCACCGGTGGTGGTGATTGCCCTGGTCTCAATGCAGTGATCCGCGCGGCGACCAAGTCGGCGATTCACCTCGGCTATCGAGTTCTGGGGTTTCTGAAAGGGTTTGAAGGTTTGGCTGATCCTGTGCGTTCGATCCCGCTGACGCTGGAAAATACCGCCAACATTCTCGATCAAGGCGGGACGATCCTCGGCTCGACCAACAAAGGACGTTTCTCCGCCAAAGTGGGTTTGAACAGCAATCGCGCGATCGATCCCGAGTTGATTGCGATGGTCAAACATAACTTGCAAGCCCTTGAGATCGACGGCTTAATTTGCATTGGCGGCGATGGCTCGCTAACGATTGCTCAGCAATTGTTTGAGGCGGGGGTGCCGGTGATTGGCGTCCCCAAAACGATCGACAATGACTTGGACTGCACAGCATTTACGTTTGGTTTTGACAGCGCCGTGGCGTGTGCGGCCAACGCGCTCGATCGCTTGCACACCACTGCGGCCAGTCACGAGCGGGTGATGGTCTTGGAAGTCATGGGTCGGCACACTGGCTGGATTGCTTTGCATGCGGGATTGTCGGGAGGTGGGGATGTGATTTTGATTCCGGAAATTCCTTGGCAGTTCGAGAATGTATGCGCCAAAATTCTGCAGCGCAAGCAGATGGGCAAGGCGTTCACCTTGATCGTCGTAGCCGAAGGGGCTCAATTGCCTGATGGGGGGCTCGTGACCTTGGAATCGGTTAGCGACAACGGTCAGACACGGTTGGGTGGCATTGGGCAATGCGTAGCCGACGAAGTGCAAAGACGGTTGGGAACCGAGACGCGGTGTGTCGTGTTGGGGCATTTGCAGCGTGGCGGCGGTCCAACTTACTTTGATCGCTGCTTATCTACGCAGTATGGCGCCCACGCCATTCGGCTGATCGAAGAACATCGTTTTGGTGAAATGGTTTGTTATATTCCCCCGCAGATCTCAAGCGTCCCGATATCGGAGGCTGTGGCCAGCTTGTCGCGAGTTGATCCGAGCAGTTCGGCCGTGCAGGCGGCCCGAGCGCTGAATGTGAGCTTCGGCGACAGCCCCCACTTTTGCAATCCGTTCCCGAACTCGCGGGTGGAAGCCGCGACTTTGGTGGAGAAGTACAACTTGACCCACGACAAACTGGCCGAGCTGCGTTCTGGAGCGTCTCCAGCAGCCAGTACCACAAACAGTTGAGCGAGTACCACAAAACGTTGAGCGAGGGAGAAAGGACATTTCCCGCAGCTCACCTGTACTCCGGCTCTTACTCTTACTCTTAGTCTTACTCTTACTTCAACTCGTACGCCTACGTTCGATTTTCAAGTATTTGTACTGTTCATTTTCAGTACGAGTGGAGAAAGCCGCGTATGCCTCCTGCGGATGCCCAGTTGTCAGCGCGGGCTATGGTGGGTTTAACCAGCCGCAGCACAGCCTAAATCAGCAGCCCTCTGGCGCCGTACCGCGACAGGCAGAGTGCCATTTGGCTGGCGCTGGCGGTTCAATAAACCAACTGTCCGTCTGCCGACACGGCTCCACCGAGCACTTTAATCATTTCGGTTTATTTGCCGGATTTTGCTCGTCGGGTGAATTCTGCTCTATCTCGGCCGCAGGAGCGTCTGAGTCTGTTTGTATTTCGCCAGCGGGCGCCGTTTCGACTGGGTTAGTTTCGACTGGGTTAGTTTCGACTGGAGTGCCATTTGCGTTGGCTTCGTTCGGTGGGGTGGAGGCAGCGGCTGGCGTATTGGCAGCAGCGGCTGCTGTCATTTTCTTTTCGAGTTCGACAACCATTTTTTCGTGAATCAGCGCCATTGCTTCGTTTCCCAGCTTGCGATACTGTTCCGCCAGATTTCGGCGAAAGTCGGGGCGGTTGTTTTCCAAGGAGATGGCCGATTCAAAGGCGGCGATGGCTTCGTTCGTGCGTCCAAGTTTTGCGAAGACGATCCCGAGGGTATCAAAGTAGTTGGCATTGGGTCGGCTGCTTGAGGCGGCGATCGAACGTTTAGCGAATTCAAGCGCTTCGTCGAGGCGAGCGGGGAATCGATCGGCCAAAACGTAGGCCAAGTTATTGAGTTGCGCGCCTGCGTTAGGCAAACGCGTAACGACTTGTTCTAGGTGTGGAATGGCCTTTTCGAAATCGCCGCGCAGTAGATAGACCTCCGAGAGCCAGGCGTGCGTGGTGGCTGTGGCCTTCCCCTGGGCGAGGAATTCCTGGAGCATGGTCACCAGTTCCTGGCTGGGTTCGGCGCCACCCACACGTGCTAGCAGGGCGACTTGCTCGGCCACTTTCTCGTTGCTGGGATCGGTGCTCATGGCCAAATCCAGCAGTCCGATTTTAGCCGACTGTCGGTCTCCTTTCCGCAGATCCTCCACGAACAGCAGGCGGTACACTTCGCTTAGCCCGCGTCGTAAGCGAGGCTCGGATTCCAGCTTGAGCCCTTCCTCCAGGATGTCTCCCGCTTGTCGCAAAGCAGCTTCAACATCGCCAATTGACTTGGCATTCCAGTTTCCATTGAGGATGGTAACCTCCGCCAGAGCGACTCGCGCTTCCGCATCCTTGGGAGTCTCCCTGAGACGTCCGCTTAAGTACTTAGTTGCTTTTGCGATCGCTTCATCCCGTTTGGAAATCGAGCCCGCTTGGTGGGCGCGACGGGCCAGGTCGATGTAGAGCATGGGGTTGCTTACGGCCGCCTTTTCTAAGATTTCCAGCGCGCCGGTTTTATTTTCTTTGCTCTCATTCCACAACGCATTGCTACCTTGGATGAGCACTTCGGCGGGGGTGCGATCCCAGGGAGAGGCCGATAGGGCGTGGTGGTTGATTTTCTTGGCCAGCTCGATCCAAGCCGGTTCTCCTTGCGGAATCTTGGCCACCTCTCGAAGATAAATCATGGTCAGGTAGGCGTGCGCGGGCGCGTATCCGGCTCGATCATGGGGTGCAATCTCGGTAAGCAAACGGACCGCTTGCTCCGAAGCACCGCGTTGCGCGAGAGTGGCTCCAATTACAAATTGGCTCCGCTTGCTCGGCTCTAATAGTTGCACGCGGCGGAACAAGGTTTCGGAGAATCTCGACAATTCCTGATCGGTCCCCGCTCCGGCTGCCTCCGGAGGGGAGCTCTCAGCAGCTGGCGCATTTGTGTTCTGCGAGTTCTGAGCTTCTGGCGAAGTTTTCGTATCTTGTGTTTGGCCCGCGGCCTCTGCTACCGTGGACCCCGCGGCCGAACGCATGGGGGCCCAAGCTTGCTCCCATTCAACGATCTCTTGGTCGCCCAATTCGAGATACCAGCTGGCTAAACGTCCGCTATCGAGTTGACTTCCGGCCCAGACTAGGCCAGCTGCGGTACCCAACAGGCCCAGTGGAAGTAGTCCAGTGAAAACCCGTTTCCACTCGCGGGTAATCATCCAATCATAGAAAAAGCCTGCTAGAGAGACGGGCCAACGGGATGGGTCAAGTTCCATAAAAAGCTTCTCAAGTCAGACAACAGGCAACAGAAAGAGGCGATGGGGCACGACGGGCGGGGAGCCGTCAGCTCGTTTTTAGCAACCGAGCGCTTTACCCAGCCGCAGCCGCTCTATAATAATAGAGCTGGCGGCAGATTGACACAGCCGTCTCGATGGCATTGATGGGGAACGGATGGTTCGAAGCGTGCTTACGTGAACGACCGCTGCGACCCGAATGGAGCTCTGCGGCGGCAACAAGTGCCGTCTGAGCTTTGCCAACCGCGTTCGTTCGTTTGCAAGAGCGGCGAATGTGGAATCTGAGTTTATTTAAAAGTTTCGCCAGTTTTTCGCAATTCATGCCGTAAGGGTAATCGCATGCCATCCCGCAGCCTATCTGCTCCCGTACTTGTGCTCACACTTAGTCTGTTTGCTGCAGCTGTACCTGCGCAGGCTCAAGAAAATGTTCCCGCAAAGACTGGAGAAAAAGTCTTGGAGAATTCCGAAGGTTCCGAGTTGTCCGTGGCCACGTTCGGCGCTGGCTGTTTTTGGTGCGTCGAAGCGGTCTTTGAAAACGTCCGTGGTGTGAAGGATGTCGTTTCGGGATACGAAGGGGGGAAAACGAAGCAGCCCACCTACGAACAGGTATGCACCGGTCGTACCGGACATGCGGAGGTTTGCCAGGTCAAGTTCGATCCCAGCGTGATCCGCTTTGAGGAACTGCTCGAAATTTTTTGGAAAACGCATGATCCCACCACGCTCAATCAACAAGGTGCGGACAAAGGAACTCAGTACCGTTCGGTGATTTTCTATCATGACGACGAGCAGAAGGAATTGGCACACAAGTACAAGAAGAAGCTGAATGAGTCTGGAGCGTTTCGTAGCAAGATCGTGACCGAAATCTCGCCGACCGAGGAGTTTTTTGTGGCCGAGCCTTATCACCAGGACTACTACCGGAATAACCCAGGGCAAGGTTACTGTGCTGCGGTTGTGCGTCCCAAGGTAGAGAAATTCAAAGAAGTTTTTGCGGACAAGTTCGAAGCACCGCGATAAATTGTGGCGTTAACGTCTGACCGCTCACACTTGGACCTTCAGGGTGAGTGCCATCGGGCTTGAGGCGGCAGTGGATGGGACGCGGCGTTCCCGAAAACTCCTGGTGAGCTGCTTAGTAACCCCCAGAACATTTGGGCAATTTCTTTTTTTCACTTGACATGCACTTCGACCTATAATTAACGTAAAGAGTTACGGGGGTAATTGCTCACACATCGAGGGTTGCCTATATGGGATCTGGTGATACTTTATCATCGCTCAATCGCTTTTTTGTGGGGTTGAGCGAATACGTGTTCCACACGCAGCTGGGAGTGGTCGACACTGAGCTTGTCGACTACGTGAGCCAGCTTCTCGTTCGCTTTACCCGTGTGGATGGTCTCCAGCGGGTGCGGATGCTTGATGGCCGCCCCGCCACAGAGGTTGTGGTGATGGTGGCGGAAGCCCAGCATCGGCTGGGTGAAGCCAAGCGTGAAGTCCATCGTCACATCGGCGACTTCACCCTTTTCTGGTCTGGTCTTTATCCAGAAGCGTTGCGGCAAATGCAAGGTAAGGCAAGCACCGATCAGTTCCTCAACTACTGCGCGCAAGGCAAACGAGCTTACCGAATTGCGAGTACGATCGCGAGCGATGAGCGGGCAACGCCCAGCGAGTTGTTGCGGCGGATGAGCGAGCAGTTCGACCTGTGTGCTTATGGCTTGCGTGAGATACGACGCGAGTGGGAGCGGAGGGACGACGAGGGGAGCAGCGAGGCACCGCTGCTGATGTGAGCTGTTCGGCGGACCACGACTTGGAAAGTCTGATCACTCTGGTATCGTAGGTGTGCTGTAACGCGCAACTTACGTCTTGAGCGGACCTCGATATTTATGCAATTCCACGCCACTACCATTCTTTCGGTCCGCCGGGGTGCTCTGGTCGCACTGGGCGGTGATGGCCAGGTTACGTTGGACAAGACCATTATCAAGAGCGACGCCGTCAAAGTCCGCACGCTGGCAGGTGGCAAGGTGATCGTGGGGTTTGCCGGGGGGGTGGCTGATGCATTTGCTTTGCTGGAGCGATTGGAAGCGAAGCTCAAGGACTATCCAGCCAATTTGCCGCGTGCGGCCACCGAGCTTGCCAAGGAGTGGCGTAGTGATCGGGCCCTGCGGCGGCTCGAGGCTTTGTTGATCGCCGTCGATGCCAAGCACAGTTTGCTGGTGAGCGGCACGGGCGATGTGCTTCAGCCAACGGATGGAATCGTCGGCATTGGCTCGGGAGGCACTTATGCCGTTGCAGCTGCCCGGGCTTTAGCCCGCCATAGCGAACTCGCGGCCGATGAGATTGTGAGGCAAAGTCTAGGGATCGCCGGGGAGCTGGATATCTATTCGGGTGGCAGTGTGCTCGTCGAACAACTTAAGTCGGAATAATCATGGCAGATCACGACCAAGACAGCGCCTTCGGTAACCCCACTCAGGCACTCACCCCGCGGCAGATCGTGGTCGAGCTCGATCGTTATATCGTGGGCCAAGACGACGCCAAGCGAGCGATTGCCATTGCGGTTCGCAATCGCTGGCGACGAAGTCGGCTTTCGCCGGAATTGCAGGCCGATGTGTCGCCGAAAAATATTCTTCTGGCTGGTCCGACAGGTGTCGGCAAAACTGAAATTGCCCGTCGCTTGGCCAAGTTGACCAGCGCTCCGTTTGTAAAAGTCGAAGCGACGAAGTACACCGAAGTGGGCTACTATGGGCGCGATGTCGAAAGCATGGTCCGCGACTTGGTAGAGAATGCCATCACGTTGTTGCGGGCTCGGGAGCAGGAGCGTGTACAAGCCGAAGCGCTCGAGCGAGCCGAAGAGCGATTGCTCGATTTGCTGATTCCGTCCAGCGATTCACGTCACAACAGCAGCACCAGTTGGTCTGAGCAAGATGGGGAGGCTGGGGCGGAGCTGGCCACTGAGTATGGCGACGAGCCAGCTGGCAGCGATACGTGCGAAGACCGGGGGGATGAGGTGGCCGAGCGTCGACGACGCACCCGCGAAAAAATGCGTCAGATGTTGCATGCGGGCTTGCTGGAGCAGAAGCCGGTGGAGTTCACGGTCGAGCAGAAGCAGACCCCAGTTATGGTCGGCGGCGTCGGGCTTGAGAACATGGACATCGATTTGCAGAGCATGTTCGATCGCATTATTCCCAAGAACTCCAAGCGACGAGCCATGTCGGTGGAGCAAGCCCGCCGCGTGTTGGTCGAGCAAGAGGCCAACAAGCTGATTGATGACGACAAGATTGCCAGCCGAGCGATCGAACTCTCGGAAAACAGCGGTATTATCTTCGTCGACGAGATTGATAAAGTGATCGCCTCGGAGGGGAAGTCGGCGGATGTCTCGCGTCAGGGTGTTCAGCGAGATTTGTTACCCATCGTGGAAGGTACAACGGTGCAAACCAAGCACGGTTACGTCAAGACCGACCATGTTCTGTTCATCGCCGCTGGGGCATTCCACCACGGCAAGCCGAGCGATCTAATGCCCGAATTGCAGGGGCGTTTTCCCATCCGCGTTGAACTGAACGAATTGACGAAGGCCGACTTCGTACGCATTCTTACCGAACCCAAGAACTCATTGACCAAGCAATATCAGGCGCTGATGCGGGCTGAGGAAGTTGAGCTCGAGTTCACTCCGGAGGCGGTAGAGCGAATTGCCGATTACGGTTTCAGGACCAATCAGACCACTCAGAACATCGGTGCTAGACGGTTGTACACGATCCTCGAAAAGCTGCTGGAAGATCTTAATTTTAATGCCCCTGAAGTGAGGGGGAGCAAGGTCACGATCGACGAGCACTATGTCGATGCGCGCCTAGAGAAAATCTGTGGCGACGATGACTTGAGTCAGTTTATTCTGTGACACTCTGGGTTGTTTCTCAACACCCAAGTGCGCGAGAGTTGGCGGCAATATCGCTGAGGCAACTGGTCACTGAGGCAACTGGTGCCGCAAACAACCTAGAGCCGCAAGCAACCTAGTTATGTGGCAATCGATGCCAACTCGGCAGCCAGCATGTGCTTTGGGATGGTGATTGGGGAGCCGTCGGGGTTGACACCTACATCGAATAGACGCATCGAGCGGAGGATGCGGCATAGGTCTTCGGGAATGAAGAAGGCTTCCTCCCCGAACGATTCGTCTAGGATTGCGAACGTTAGCTCAAGTTCGGCCATGGGCTCTCCTGCGATTTCGACCGTTCCGGCCACGATCGCTCCATCCGCCTGCCGGCTCAATAATTCGGCGCGTAGCCGCAGTTGATCGCCAGGGGTGGCCAACCGATGGAATTCAGCCTTGCTGACTTTGGCCAGCACCACCCGCGACTGAAATTCGTCGAGTTGCGAGATGAGTAGCCCGCCGGTCTGAGCCATCCCTTCGATGATCAAGCTGTGTGGATAGTGTGGAAAGCCGGGAAGGTAGTCGTCGAGTGGTTCTTCGGCCAGGGTCACATTTTTCAGCGTAACGGCCTCTTGCCCCGCCACAAACTTCTCAAAACGATCGATCCAGAACCAACGCATGGCAGACTCACTGAAGTAAAACAGGATGAACGTGTAGCCGCTACGCAAGCCGACCGGTTGCAGCGCAGTGCACTCCGAGCTTGGCTGTAGCGGCGACAGTAGCTAATAGCGAACTCTTGGCGAAGACGGGTCCGACGGTGAAGCTCGGATCGATCTAGAGTTTGCTTTGCACGTAGCGACACAGATCGTTGACGGTCAGCAAGTTTCCGAAATCTTGCACGCGCGGATTTTGTTCGAACTTACTGAGATCAGCCCAGGGGAGTCGCGACTTCAATTCGCTGATCCCTTCGTTGGTGACCTTGCCATCTTTGACATAAGCGGCATTGGTCAGAATGTCGTCAGGAAACAACTCTTCGCGTGGAATGTTGATACCAAAGGCCTTCTCGAGCTTGAATACGATGTCCAAAAAGTCGATCGACTCTGCCCCTAGGTCGCCGACCATGGTGGCTTCTGGCGTGACTTCATCGTCTTCAACACCTAAGGCATCTACCAGGGCGGCTTGCACCTTTTCAAAAATCTCTTCCGAGCTCGGCATGGTCTCTAATTCCTAGCTAAAGTTGAAAGTCACGAGGGAGTAAACGGCTGAATCTCACGACGAAATTCGGCATGATCCTCACGACCAAATGCTGCAGTTGAAAGTCGAGAAATTATAGCTGTCTTCGATTTATGCCATAGCGGCTTTTTGAAGTTGCTGAGTCAATTGCCGCATAAACTGGCAGGCGTAGGCATCGATGGCGGGTTCCTGTGCGGGAACGCACTCGACCACTAACCGTCCCGAGACAGCTAATTTCTCTTGTTTGTGTCCGGCCGCCTTGAGCGTGTACTGGTTCCCCTCGACCTTGAAAATCTCGGCGGTGATATCCAATTGCTGACCTGGCTGCACGAAGTCTGCAAACTTGACGTTTTTTGCCGCTCGAAGCAACACCAAACCCGACTGATAATTTTCGGTTGCGCGGACAAGCAAGGCAGAAGCCTGGTAGAGCGATTCGAGCATCAGCACGCCGGGCATCACCGCAAAACGTGGAAAATGGTCGCGGAGGTAGTCTTCGTTGCCTGAAAGTCGACGTATGGCCACAATCCGCTGGCCCGGTTCCAGCAAGGAAATTTCATCAATTTGGCAAAATCGCATGGGAGCTTGTAAGCGAGAAAGAGTGAGATGTGTGGGAAAACATTCAGATTTGGCTGTCCTAGAATAAGTCGATCTGGCTTTAACCACAACAGGCTACCGTGACCGGTCGGTCACAACCCCTGGACTGCCGTTTACTGTGCTCACCAAAGCGGGGGTAAAATGGGGCAAAAAATGAGGTGAATCGGCCAAGTTCTTCTAGTCTTCCCTCTTTTTTCTCGGGTAGAATTAAGTTCCACGAGTTGCCTCAGGGTAGGTCGGGAAGTAGGTCTCAGGTTCCTGGAGTGTTAGCCCTAAGGGTGCATTGCACAAAACAGACCTGATGCTTGTTTGCCGCCGATTGCGTACCACAGATTCCGAACGAGCCGATGTTCCGAACCGCTAAGCCACTCATGCGGTGGCCAAGGGAAGCAAATGATTAAACCTCCGCCATCGCTGCTTTGGATGTGGCTAGCCTTCCTCGTGGGGAGCACTGGGAGTTTCTACTTGAGCGAGGCCCCCGTGTTGGCGGCGCCTCAAGTCCCCAATGTTTCCCCCGCTGGCTCTTCACAGCCTGCGCTTCAGAAGTCTGCGGGCTGGAATTGGCCCGACGTGGTCGTGTATGAAGAGCAGCTCGCAAGCTATTTGGAACAAATTGGGGCGAGTGACGAGCGGCAAACGCAGGTGAAGGAATTTTGGAATGCCACGGCTCAGTTCAATCGCGGCCCGGCGTTCCTCGATCGTTTGCTCGACGCGGCCGCTTTGGTGGAACCGCGTGTTCGAAAACTGAACGAAGAACTTAGAACGGCTAGCGCTTCCCCCGTCCAGCCTCGGGATCTGGAATGGCTGACCAGCGACGTCCCCGGCTGGCTGCAGGACACGATTCGCTTGGCTTGCGGTCGCGCGTTAGCTCAACGACGCATGGTGGATGAATCCTTCGAAGCTTTGGCCGGTCTACAGCTCGCACAGGTCTGCGATCCGGCGACCCTCTTGTTTTATCGAGCCAGCAACGAGCACCACCTGCTGAAGAAGGAGGAGTGTTTGGCCAACGTTCGGCTATTGCTCGAACGCGAAACCGAAATTCCTCAGCGCTATGCACAAGTCGCGAAGATGATTGCGGCTGATATCCAACCACTTGAGGCCGATTCGCTGGACGAGGTCGCGCGAATGATGTTCGATGTCCATCGACGACTCGACCTGGGACGGGCCGGTCAACGGGTGCGCGACGAGGAAGAGGATATCGTCAAGAAGCTGGATAAGCTGATCGAAGACATCGAAAAGCAACTGCAAGAGCAGCAAGCCGCCGCCAGTGCAGGTCAAGGTAAAGGTGGGACGCCGCAATCAGGTCAACTCAAGCCGATGGAAGATAGCCAAGCCGCCGGTGGTTCGGGGCCCGGCGATGTGGATGCCAAAGACAACGGCGACCGCGCCGGATGGGGTAACCTCCCGCCAGCCCAACGCCAAGAAGCCCTGCAACGACTCACCGAAGAATTGCCCAGCCATTACCGAGAAGTGATCGAGGGGTACTTCCGGCAGCTGGCCAAAGATCGCAGTACTCCTTAAACAACCAAGCCGCAAAACCGAACTTAATACTTCCTTCACCCGCAAAGCCAACCATGGATCCGAACTCGCCAACCAATCCCTACGCAGCCAGCGGGCAGTATCAGAACATTCCGCCGGTGCAGTATGCCGATTCAGGTACCGATAACACCGGTGGGCTGATTCCTTACAAGAATCCGCATGCCCTAATCGCTTACTATTTGGGATTGTTTTCGCTCTTCCCGTTTCTTGGTTTCTTTCTGGCTGTGCCCGCTCTCATATTGGGCATCATGGGGCTCCGAAATCGCAGTCGAAATCCAAAGATTCGAGGTGCCGTGCATGCCTGGATCGGCATTGTTATGGGTGGTCTCATGACTTTGCTATGGGGCGGGATGATTTTGCTCTTCATTGTGGTTGCGATCTTTAAACCCTAACAACCCTGCAACGCCACTTTCTGCCCAATGCTACCTGTTTCCCAGTTGCTGATCACTCGGCCGTGAAGTAACTTTCAATTGCCAGCCCGCGAGCAGGCTCTCCCTTGCCCGCTCAAGAAAAGAACACCGATGTTTCTCAAAGTCGCTTTGGTTCTATTGGCGATGCCCCAAGTCGCTGCGGATGACCTGCTGGCTCCCTATCGCGCCGCCGCGATCGAGCGCTGGGAGGAGGACGTACAAGCCCTTGAAGCACTCGACGCTCAAGAAAACCTCCCTCAGCATGCGATCCTGTTTATCGGCAGCTCCAGCGTGAGGATGTGGGACACGATGGCGGAGGACATGGCACCTTGGCCCACGATTCGCCGTGGCTATGGCGGCGCAAAACTGCCCGATCTGTGCGTGTTTGTAGAACGCCTGGTACGCCCCCACCCCTTCGATGCGCTGGTGGTCTTCGTTGCCAATGACATCTCAGGTGCGGCGGACGACAAGTCACCGGCTGCGGTATTGCGGCTGTACCAACAACTTGTTGCGACCGTGCGTGAGGTGGGGAGGCAGCAGCCCATCTACTTTGTGGGTATCACCCCCAGCAGCTCGCGGTTCCAGGTCTGGGAGCAGATTCGTGCCGCCAATCAATTGATTCGCGAGTACTGCGATACCGATCCGAGCTTGCACTACATCGACACAGCCAGCCACTATCTGACCCGCGATGGCACCCCTAACGACGACTTGTTCCAAAACGACAAATTGCACCTGAATCGCGCAGGCTATAAACTCTGGGGAGAGATCATTCGCTCGGAGCTGAACCGCACCCTGCCGGACAAACCTGGTCGATAAGGCAGAGTTGCAATTGTGAAGTCAGCTCCGTTGCAATATTACTGCGGCGCAGCATGGCTCAGGCACAGTAGGGCCATGGCTGTTCCATAACACCTACCTAGTTCGTGCGAATCTACGAAGCAACCGTCCAATTCGGGAAGTGCTAACACGAGCTTCAGCTGTGCCTGCGAAAACTTTTCGCGGGTCGTCGCGTCGGCTATCAAATGGATCGCTTCGCTGCGCGCCTGCATGTCGTACCAGAAGAAAAACCCACCGTACTCATACGTCGCCGTATGATCGTCGTACTTCAAGGCGCTGGCCAGCAACTCATGGTGCATTAGTGACGATTCAATGGCCGCAACCAACTGCGGTTCGTCGATTCGCTCCCAGCGGCGTCGGGCCAATTCGCAGATCGAGATCCGACCTCCACTGGCGGCCAATTTGTCTTCGTCCCCGTCGGCATTCGAGCGCGGCGAGCGAGTGGCGTAAGGATAAGCGCCGTTGCGAAAACGTTGCGACTCTAACCGCTTCAAGCCCAACTCGATTTTGTCACGATTTACCTCAGCCCCTGCGGCCTGCGCATGGTGCAGCGCGTTCAGGGCAGTTGCTGTGACAAACGCATTGGCGTACTCATGGTACCAACTGCCGTTGGCCAGTTGAATCGCCTCCAAACCACGAACCGCGTGCTGCAACTGGTCTAGGTAAGCCGCGGTCTGAGAGCGCGTGTTGAGGGCTGACAGGAACTGCACGCGATACGCCTGGGCCCACAGGATCTCGTCGCGATCGGCCAGGTTCAAGTGCTTGTCATCGGCGACAAAATCGGCCACACGGGTGATGGCCGAATTGATTCTCTCGATCTGGGCGATATGCGTTTCCCGGGGGGCCGATTCGAGCAGCGCGAGCCCTACCAGAGAGCTGACTGCGACATGCACGTTGGGCAGGCTATCGGTGCCACCGAAGTCATAGTCGCTGTCGAAGAAGCCTCCCGATTGATCCTGCATGCGCAGCAGGAAGTTGGTTCCCAGTTCCCACAGTTGCTCAGTGTCATAATCCGAAGCGGTGCATTGGCTGGTCAGCCGTGTTACAGGGCCACTCTCAGCCTGAATGGTCGTGGTGGCTTCCATCAGTTTCGTCGGGAGCGGGTCGAACACTTCGAAACCCCGATAGAACGGACCGATTCCCTGCGCTTCGCAGGCTGCTTTCCAGCCCAACGGATGCTCAGGATGACGCTGGGCGGTTGCCTCCCAGCTCGCCTTGGCGGCCGCTCGGTTGCCATTGACGAACTGCACCATGCCCCCGAGTAGTTCCAGTTCGGCGTTATCGGATTGCAGCAACTCGGTGATGGCGTCCGCTGGCAAGTTCCAACGGCTTTCTTGGACCCGTTGCCACCAGCCAGCGACCTTTGGGTCCGTTGCTTGGCCGGCCAGAGTCGACCAGTTTCGTTCCTCCCCCACCGACTTGGCCAAGTGACCGAACAACCACTGCGGGTGCAAGGTCGTTAAGCGATCGGCGGAAAGTTGCAGGGCCTCGGCGCTGTCGATCACCAGGATGCCGGGCTCAATGAACTTATACACTTCCACCCCAAAAAGCTCAGCTTGCTTGCGTTTGGGAGTTGCCCGCAGGGGGATGAAGCGTTCATTGATCAGGCCGATCATGGCGGGCCAACTGAACGGGCCGGCGAGCATGTACCGATCAATCTCGGGTTGTCGATCCATGAAGGTGCCACGCACGCTGCGCACATACCAGAAAATGGGCTTTCCCGTCGCTTGCGATTTGGCGAGCGCTGCCGCATAGTCGCTTTCCCACTCGATCGCCGATCCGGCTCGACTGGACAAATCGTTGGGGACCACCCGGAACTTTTCGGTCGAATTCTTAGGGGCTTCCTGAAAGCCGATGGCGAGGCTGCCGATGGCTAAAGCGAGTCCCAGGCAACCGACCGCCACGACTTGACTTAGTAAACCGTGGCGTGGGAATTCATGAAGCTGGAAGTAAAGTATCCAGGCAGATGGGATGGGCATGATGGGTGCGACCACTAGAGATTTTTACACGAGAATGCACGTGGGCGAGAACGCCCCCACATTCTAACCGCATTTTTTCGCGACGTGTTTAAATCTGGTGGATGCTTTAGAGACTGTCGAGTGTCCGCGTATAGACGCGTGCGACACGTTGTGCCATGCTCTCATCGGTGAATGCCGAGCGATGTCGAATGAGCGCGTTGTAACTCAGCGCTTGCCATTCCTTGCGGCAGCGAGTCATATCCAGGATCTTCTCCGTCAGGCTTTCAGCATTCTGTGGTTCGGCGAGGAAGCCCTCGACGCCATCGCGAATCACTTCCGGGGTCCCCTCCACCTGCGTGGCGACGACTGGAACTCCGGCAGCCAAGGCTTCCAAGACGACCATGGGCATGCCTTCACCAAACAAACTGGGCAACAACAGCGCATCCAACTTGCGAATGGCCGCAGGCACATCGTTTGTAAAGCCGGTCCAGCGGACGCTATCTTCCAGCTTCAATTCGCGGATCAGGTGCATTATCTGCGCTTGATACGCTTCGGTCTCAAAGCCACCAATCAAATTCAGAGTCACAGGGAGCTCGCGGCGTTTCAGTTCTTGCATAGCCGCCAAAGCCACCTCAACACCTTTCCGCGGTCTCATCAAGGCAATCATGCCGAGGTGCCAGTGCGTGTCTCTCACCCGCGCGGCGGCATCGATCGGTTCGATCGCTGGAACACCATTGGGAACCACAGAAAGTCGATCGCGTTCCACCCCCCACCGCAACATCTCGCGCCGCAAACTCTTGCTGACTGTAATTAAATGATGGCAGGATTTAATCGAATAGCGCTCAATCACTAGATTGACACGATTCACAACTCCGCGAGTGCTATCCCGCGCGGTTGGGCTGTGCACATGGTAAACCCAGGGAATGCCGGTCCATAGTGAGACCAACGAGGTGACCAGCGCGGTTCTGGGGGTGTGTGCGTGCATGAGATCAAACGACTCATCGCTCACCTTACTTGCGATTTTTTTGGCAACCGCTATATCGAAGCGACGTCCCATCGGGAACTGCGATACCTGTTCTTGTCGCAAGCCGCAGACGTCGGGAAACTTGCCCGGTTTAACGCACGCAAACTCAGTGGCGTAGCCGAATTGTCCCAAACGTTTGCCGAGCAACTGTTGCACCCGTTCCGCCCCCGAGAAGTGCTCGCCGTTGATAACATGCAGCACTCGAGCGAGTTGGGGAGTGACGACTGGAGTGGACTCCGCTGCTTGCACCAGCACGGGAAAAAACGGCGATGCAACCGACAGATCGGCCGATAGTGGGCTAACTGTCATAACAGCGGTGGCCTTGAGTTGGGGTTAGAGCGAGCTACAGCGAACCGGTGAGCCAGCGTTCGTCAGAAAAACACTGCAAATACGCTGAAACCTACGCTGATTCCCCATCCCAGGTCGCCCATCTGCCAAGCAGAGCGGCAAAATATCCAGCCCCTCCGTCAAGGCGCAACAAGCCATAAGGCTCGTAGCGATTGTGACGCTTGCGCTCACTCTAAGCAGGTCGCGACGAGTCTTCCCGAATGTTATCCATTGGGGGATAGCCGCCGTTGCCGCTAGGTAACCGGGGCTAACGCTCAAACGGCTTATGCAGTTTTACCGAGTAGTTTCTGACCAACCGCTAAGCCTTAACCTTGTGGCACCGAGAGTTACCTCAGGCAATGATCTCGGTAATCGGCTGGCCATGATCGATTTCCAGTCGTTTGCGGCCGGGTACTTCCAACTTGCGAGAGCTTAACCCCAATTGTTGTAGGATCGTCGCATGGATGTCTGTCACGTAATGCCGTGACTCGGCCGCATGGAAGCCGATTTCATCGGTCGCTCCATGCACAACTCCGCGTTTCAAGCCACCGCCTGCCATCCACACGGTGAAGCCAAAGATGTGGTGATCGCGCCCATCGGCACCTTGCGAGCCCGGGGTCCGGCCGAATTCAGTTGCAAAGACCACTAAAGTTTCGTCGAGCATCCCCCGCCGCTCGAGGTCCTCGAGCAAACCGCCGATCGGTTGATCCACGGCCAACGCGTTGTTCGCGTGATTCGACTGGAGTGCGCCATGCGCGTCCCAAGCACCCGCGCCACCACCGCCATGTTGAATCTGTAGGAAGCGTACTCCGCGTTCCACGAAACGCCGCGCAGCCAAGAGTTGCATACCAAATTCTCGGCAATGCGGCTTGTCCAGACCATAGAGCGACTGAGTCTCTGCGGTTTCCTGTGCAAAGTCGACCACCTCAGGCACGGAGCGCTGCATACGAAAAGCCAATTCGTAAGCATCCATCCGCGCCTGCAGTTCGGGATCGTGAGGATAATCCGTGCTACGCAATTGATTCAGCGTTTGGATCAACCCCTGTCCTACCCGCTGGGCTCGCGCATCCACCGCCCGCTCTGGTTGGCTGAAGTCGAGTGGATTGGCGGGATCGATCCGAAGCGGTACGGCGTCGTGAGCAGGCCCCAGATAGTGCCCATCCCGCTTGTTCCAGTACTCACGCGTTCCAATCGAAATGAACTGCGGCAAGTTCTCGTTTAGCGAACCGAGTCCATAATGGACCCATGCACCCAGTGTTGGAAAGTTACCGTCGTTTGAATGCCGACCCGAATGAAATTGAGTCTGAGCGCCATGGTTGCTATCGGTCGTCCACATCGAGCGCACGATGGCTAGCTTGTCGACTTGCCGTGCCACATGCGGAAACCAATCGCTGACCTCAATCCCGCTCGCACCGTGCTGGCGATAGCCAACTTGCAGCGGATACAACTCATTGCGTTGATTCCCGTTTCCATCGGGGACAACCAAGCGTTCAATCGCAAGTTTTTTGGGATCTTGAACATCGGCAAACGGTGTTTCGGAAATTGTCTTGCCAGCATATTTGGTCAGCATGGGCTTGGGATCGAAGCTCTCCATGTGGCTGACTCCACCGTTCATAAACAACCAAATCACACTTTTGGCTTTGGGTGGCGTGTGCGGTTCTCCCGTAGGTGGCGTCCACAGAGAATCACTTGCCAGGCCATCCTGTTGCATCAATGTCGCCAGCGCTAGCGAGGCCATGAACCCACGTCGGGAAGTGGAGGCCCACCCGGTTTGATTTGTCTGGGAGTTGTGCATGGTATGCATTCCGTGTTTAGGATCGATCGCTGTAAGGTGTCATGTGGGATAGCTGGCGGAGGTGCGAGACCGCCGCCGCAGTGGTGTCGATGGCTTGTGAACGGCAGGTAGCGGCCCGTACAGGCTCCGCAGGAGCTTCGCCCTTCCGTGCCCACGTCGCCCCGCCGTTCCTGTGCAATATCGCTCAACCCGTTCCAGTGCAATATTCATCAACGCATCGTTGGTTTAGTTAGCGAAGGGTTACAAAGTCATTGTGATTCAACAATGCCCACACCAATTGCCCGCGGGCACTGTGGGTGGTTGCCGCTGAGTCGCCTTGTGTATCTGCGAGTTCTTGCCATTGTTGCAGGGCGCGCAAGCTGGCCTGCACCTCCGCCTCGCTGGGCTCGATAGCCAGCAGCAGGCGAAAACAATGTTGGATGAATTGAACATCGTCCATAGGTTCGGCAGCTTCACCGCTCAAGCGAGCTGCAATCGGCTCGGTTGCATCGAGCACTAGGCGGCTGTTGCTAAGCGCGAGCGCTTGTTGCGGAACGATGCTCGGCTCGCGGCGATAGCATTCCTGCACTCTGGCTTCATCAAAGCTGGACAAGAAAAGATTGCGCTCGTTGTTAGAATGGAAGAAATAAAGGCTTCTGCGTTTTGAGTCAGCTTGGTCGTTGGGCATCACCGGCGCTCCGCCGATGGTTGCATCCAACACGCCCGCATGCGCCAACACGGTGTCGCGCACCACTTGGGACTCCAAACGGGCTGAGACGCGGCGCCACCAGAATTGATTGTCCGGATCCAGCTGCAGCTGCGCTTCGGCACCACTCAACGAGGAACTCATCCGATAGGCGGCCGAGGTAACGATCAAGCGATGAAGATGTTTCATGCTCCAGCCGTTATCCATGAGTTCCGCTGCCAGCCAATCGAGCAAATGAGTGTAAACGGGCAGGGCATTCTTCCTGCCGAAGTCAAACTCGGTGGGGACCAATGAAACGCCCATGTGCCGAGTCCACAGATGATTGACTGCCACCCGGGCGGTCAACGGATTGCGCTGATCGGTGATCCACTTGGCCAGTGCCGTCCTGCGTCCCGAACTGGTTGGCGGAAACTCAACGGTCGGGTCATCGGCGGTAGAGTTTAGAAATCGAGTTGGTGTCCAAGCAGCTCCGATCGGAAGTGAGAACATTTCATCTGCGGCGATATCAGCTGCGGACCGCTCAATGGCTGCGGCTAGTTCAAGCCGGGCCGCTTCGGTGGCTTGGGACTCTGCCTCCGCTCCGGCAGCCGCATTCGCCTGGGCCAGCTGCGCGGTCGCTACCGCCTGTCGTCGCCGAGCCACCACCAGCTCGCGTTCGGCTCGGATCGCCTCGATCCTGAGTGCGGCCTGATCCGTACCTGCGTCTGCTCCCTCATTTGCAACCGAGTCTGAGTTCGAGGCCCTTAGGGCCCGACGGCACTTGTCGAGAAACACAACTTCCGCCTCAGCCACTCCCAAACCGGCTTCAGCCAACGACAACTCCAACTGGGCTTGTTCCACGGTTGTCGAGGACGAGTCATGCGGAGCTTGACCGTGTGGCGGATTGAGCAAAGCAACATGGTCGGCCAGGGGTGAAACGGTAAATTCATAGAACGCAGCTTGAGCGGTGAAGGCCATTAACTGCAGCGCCCCAGTGCGTCGTTGTAGCGGTGTCCGCCAAGCGATGAGGTGTGTGCCGTCCAAAGCCACGTTGATGAGCTCCCCGCGGGCTTGAACATGCAGCACATATTCGCGATCCAGAGCGATGGCTGTGGAGTGCTTGGCAGCGGCCGGATATTGCCATTGGCCAGATTGTTGCATGGCGATCTGTACTTTGGGTTCGGCTTCAAACGCGCTGACATAGACCATGTGTTGGCTATCCTCGGCGGCCGCCGGGGCCAGTGGATCTGCTTGCGTTGCATCGAAGGCAATTCCCACGCTGCGATACGGCGTTCCGCCGCGAATGGTGAACCGCAAGGTAGCGTCAAAGTCCAGCGGGATGTCGATCAGCGACCGCAGATAAGCTGTTTGCGTGTCATTTCGTAGTTGTTCCAACTCCCCGACACCCAGTCGCCATTCGCCTCCAAATGGTTTCCATTTGGCCAAGTCCCATGCTTGAAACGTATCGTGCAAGATGGGCGGTGTGGTAACGAGCGCTGCTGGGGAGACCGCTGGCTGCTCCTGGGTTTGAGCCGCCAACGCCTCGGCTGCCTGCGTCTCGGCAGCCATTTTCTCAGCCGCTTGCTGTGTTTCAGCGAATTTGCTCTGGCCGGCAGCAACCTTGGCCTGAGCGGCAATAACTTCTTGTTGTGCCTTGGCTAACTTGGCGTCGACGACCCAAGGCAATCGTCCCGGCTGCCAAGCCTCAGGGGGTAATAGTACCGGTTCAATGTTTAGTTCTGCAAAGTCGAAGAACTCGGGTACGCCCGGCGATAAAGCTTGCGACTTATCAGGCATCGATTCTTCACCGCGGACCAAACGGTAAGTCGGGGTTTCTAAGCGACCGTCAAACGCGCGGGGGATACCCTGCCGGCTCAAGTCGGCTTCACCGGGTAGGATGTCCAAACGCACATGGTAGGGCTCGAAGAAAGCCCGTAGGCGGTAGTAGTCGATTTGCGATAGTGGATCGTACTTGTGATCGTGGCATTTAGAGCAGTTCATTGTTATTCCGAGCAGCCCTTTACTAACGTGCTCGACTGTCTCATCCATCCATTGATTGCGGTTGAACAAAAAGAAGTTTCGGGCAAGGAAGCCAGTGGCTCGCATTTTCTGCAGGTCGGTGGGAAACAGTTCATCGGCAGCTAACATCAGCCGGAGCATTTCGTCATAGGGAACATCGGTGTTGAGCGACTCGATGATCCAGTCGCGCCAGTGCCACATGTGTTGTTGGCTATTGCGGAGTTGGTCTCCCAGTCCCCACCAATCGCTGTAGCGCCAGATATCCATCCAGTGTCGTCCCCAGCGTTCTCCATAGCGTGGGTCATTTAGCAGTTGCTCCACGGCCCGCTCGTACCAGTCCGGTTGAGGATCGCTTTCCCACTGCGCTAGTTCGACGGGGGATGGTGGCAAGCCGATCAAGTCGAGGTAGAGACGGCGCAGCAAAATCAAACGCGATGCTTCGGGCTGGGGGGTGAGTTGCTCGCGGGCGTGCCGCTCGGCCAAGAAGGCATCGATCGGATTCTTTGACCAGGCTCCCGCTGCAAACTCTGGTACGGAGGGACGCTCGATGGGTCGGAAGGCCCAGTGTTGCTCGGGATCACTTTCCGCCACCTCGTCGGAAGGCGCTGCGGCTCCTTGTTGAATCCACTGCCGCAGTTGCTCGACTTGCTCGGCTGAAAAGGGCTCCCCTTCGTGCTCTGGCGGCATGCGCTCGGCGATATCGGTGGCAGATACTCTTTCGATCAATAAGCTCTCGAGGGGACTGCCAGCTACGATGGCCGGTCCCGAGTCGCCGCCGTCTACCAACATCGCGGCGGTATCGAGCCGCAGTCCTGCTTCTTGTTTCAAAGCTCCGTGGCAAGCATAACATCGGTCACGCAACATAGGCTTGATCTGCGTTTCGTAATCGATCGCGATGGTGGTAGCGCCGCCGTCCACCTGAGGGCCTAGGCCCTGAGGGCCTAGGCCCTGAGCGCAAAGGCTGACGCATGGTACGATACACAGCAACCATAGGCTTATGGTGGCGCGTCGTGGTTGAATCCACATAGCGACAAGCACCTTTATCGTTTCGTAGTTTGGCGGGCTGAATATTGTGGCGGGCTGAATATTGTGGCGGGGTAGAACGCGGTGAGGCAGAGCGTGTCGCGGGATAATCTAGAGAAGGAAGCTCGAATACTAGTATACTAAAGCTCGCCAGCTGATCCCATAGATGCGGCGCGTTGCTTCCGGTTTCTGGACTTTTTTTGGGACTGAATACTTGCTACCTGCGACTGCCTTGCGTTCCCAACTTGCCATCGCCGTGCTGGCGATCGTGGCAATTGCACTTCATTTAATTTTATCAGCGTTCTTTGCATCGCGGTTGTTAGCGGAGTTGCCACTCTACGCGGCGCTGCTATTCGGAGGGGTACCGCTCGTCTGGGAACTGCTGAAGAAGATGTTTCGGCAGGAGTTTGGCTCAGATTTGTTGGCGGGTATTTCCATCGTGACCGCCATCCTATTGCAAGAGTACTTGGCTGGAACTCTGGTCGTGCTCATGCTTTCAGGCGGTGAAGCGCTTGAGGCGTATGCGGTTCGCAGTGCCTCTTCGGTCCTGGCGGCACTATCGAAACGGATGCCAAACCTGGCACATCAACAAGTGGGGCAGATCATCAACGATATTCCGTTGGCGCGCATTGCCATTGGGGATACGCTCCAAGTCTTTCCGCACGAGGTGTGCCCCATCGATGGCACCGTGTTGGTCGGTCATGGTGTGATGGACGAGTCCTATTTGACCGGCGAGCCCTACATGATGGCCAAGACCCCTGGCTCGCAGGTTCTGTCTGGGGCCATCAATGGTGAGAGTGCGTTGACGATTCGCGCCGATAAGCTCGCTGTCGATTCACGCTACGCGCAGATCATGAAGGTTATGGAGCGTTCCGAGCAGCAGCGTCCGCGAATCCGTCGCTTAGGTGATCAACTGGGAGCGATCTACACTCCGCTGGCTGTCGCGGTCGCCGTGGGGGCGTGGATCTTCAGCGGTGAAGCCATACGATTTCTGGCAGTACTGGTCGTGGCGACTCCTTGTCCGCTGCTCATAGCCATCCCTGTTGCAATCATTGGTTCGATCTCGTTAGCCGCCAAGCGAGCGATCGTGATTCGCGATCCGGCCGTGCTAGAAAAAATCGACACCTGCCGGACGATCATCTTCGACAAAACGGGCACGCTGACTTATGGTGAGCCGCAGTTGGTGGAGCAGCTGGTGGCGTCCAATCGATCTTCGCCGCAAGAGGTACTGGCGCTCGTCGCCACCGCGGAACGTTATTCTAAACACCCCTTGGCAGTTGCCATCGTCCGGGCCGGTGCGGCGGCCAATGCGCCGCACTACACCGCCACAGAGATTAGTGAAAAACCGGGACAAGGCTTGCAAGCCATGGTGGCGGGGCGGACGGTGCGGATCACCAGTCGCCAAGCTTTAGTGAAGGCAGGGCATGCGGATGCGGCGCTCTTGCCACCTCAAGCTGGCGGTTTGGAGTGTATCGTGTTGCTTGATGGTCAATACGCGGCCACCTACCGCTTTCGCGATGCACCGCGGCATGAGGGAGCTTCTTTCATTCACCACTTGCAACCACTGCACGGCATCACCCGGATACTACTGGTGTCTGGCGACCGCGAGTCGGAAGTTCGCTACTTGGCAGAACAAGTGGGTGTGCGTGAGGTGTTTGCCGAGCAAAGTCCGGAGCAAAAACTGCTCATCGTGCAACGCGAACGCGAATTGGCTGATACGGTCTTCGTTGGCGATGGTATCAACGATGCCCCGGCGCTGATGGCGGCCACCGTGGGGATCGCTTTTGGACAGAACAGCGACGTCACCACGGAAGCTGCCGGAGCGGTCATTCTTGATTCGTCCTTGGGGAAAGTCGACGAGCTGTTGCATATCAGCCATCGCATGCGCACCATCGCCTTGCAAAGCGCCGTTGGGGGGATGGCCATTAGCCTGGTGGCCATGTTCATTGCCGCCGCCGGCTACCTACCGCCGGTAGCCGGAGCGATCACTCAAGAGATCATTGATGTCGCGGCCGTCCTCAACGCCCTCCGAGCCGCCTTTCCGCCGAAGTCGTTGACCGATTATTGAGGGGCTAAGGAGCGCGTCCTGCTTCACTTTGGCTTTTCACCGTGTACAACTTTACCGGCTGTCGGTAGCTTTCAGCCCATTGCTCGGCATGCAGTAGCTGGTCGCGGTTAAAGAATCTTTCGTTGCCCGTAAATTGAGATTCGACGCGATTGATTCGTGCCAATTGTTCCCAGCTCAGCCCGTCGGCCAAGTTCCAGGCCGCGGCTTGTGCAACGCTTTGATTGATTCGCTGGCTGCCCAGTTGGGAGCACAGCTGCTCAATGGCTGGCGAATCATTGACCTGAGCCAGCGGTACCAGTTGGTATTTCATGCGCGGCGTCGGATCGGGCTTGCCGTACTCTAAGCAGACGCAGGCCACGGTCAGCTTGCGGTGCTTTTTGGCTTCGACACGAAACATCCCCCGACCGAAGTTACCTCCGCCAAGTCCTCCCCCGCCAAGTCCGCCTCCGCCAAGTCCGCCTCCGCCTAAGTTGCCGCCACCAAAACCGCCACCGAGCCCCTGTCCGCCACCGAGCCCCTGTCCGCCACCGCCCAGGCCACCTCCACCTGGCAGTCCACCACCTTGAAAGCCACCACCTTGAAGGCCGCCACCTGGTCCACCTAATTGTGCTAAGACATGCACGGCGCCAAAGGTGGCTGGTAGTGCCAGTTCGATCGCGTCATCCGATGGGTTGGTGAAGATCACCGTGGCTTTGTGAGCACCGGCAGGGATAAAGCGGACTTCAATGGCTTCTTGTTCCATGGCGGCGAACAATTCCAGTTGCCGGGGCGACGTTGTACCCCGCTGCTTGCTTGCTTCCCGCGACGTGTTTGGCTTTTCGGCTCCAGCCGATCCGCAGGCAGCGAGTCCCATCGCCAACGCGGCGATGGATTGATAGATTCCAAACTTCTTGAGCATGTTGGCAACTCCCTGAAGGCTGTTGGGTAATGAGCAAGAATCGCACACAGCGCTTGCCCTTCGGACCACAAGGCAAAGAGTGTGCCAAGTGCTCACCCGCAACCAACCGTAGTGGATCTTGCTAAAGATCCACTACGGTAGAATCACGTTGTTTTAAAATGCTTCAGCAAAAAGCTACAGGCAGCGGAAGGTGCGTCTGCACAACGTCCCAGGGCCCCTCACCGTTCGCATGACTCGCGACTCTCCCACGGGGAGAGTAAGTTCCCCGCTGCGAGCCTTAAGTCTTAAGCCTTAAGCCTTGAGTCTTAAGCCTTGAGTCTGATACCTGCCTCCTGTTTTAGGCATCGTAGTACAAGCAGAATTCGTAGGGATGGGGGCGGAGCAGCATGGGAGCAATCTCGTGCTCGCGTTTGTACTGAATCCAACGCAGGAGAGTATCTTCGGTGAAAACATCGCCGCGTAGGAGAAAGTCCCCATCTTGCTCGAGTGCGTTCAGGGCTTCATCCAAGCTGCGGGGTGTTTGAGGGATACCGGCGGCGATCTCGGGTGGTAGGTCATACAAGTCCTTATCCATTGGTTCACCAGGATGGATCTTGTTTTGAATACCGTCGATGACAGCCATCAAGATGGCTGCAAAGGCCAGGTAGGGATTGCAGCTGGGATCGGGGCAACGGAACTCAACGCGTTTGGCCTTCGGACTGGGGCTAACCATCGGAATGCGGCACGCTGCCGAGCGATTGCGTTGCGAGTAGGCCAAGTTAACAGGGGCTTCGAAACCGGGGACCAAGCGTTTGTAGCTGTTGGTCGTGGGATTGGTGAGGGCTAGCAAGGCGGGGGCGTGTTTGAGAATTCCGCCGATTGCGTATAGTCCGACGTCGCTCAAGCCTGCGTAGCTGTTGCCGGCAAACAGCGACTCCGAGGCTTTCCATAGCGAGAGATGTACGTGCATCCCGCTCCCGTTGTCGCCCCAAATGGGCTTGGGCATAAACGTCACCGTTTTACCATGTCGCCGGGCGACGTTTTTGACGATGTACTTGTAAGTCATCATCGTATCGGCCATGGCCACCAAAGTGTCGTAGCGCACATCGATTTCCGCTTGTCCCGCCGTCGCCACTTCGTGATGATGGCACTCCACTTCAATGCCGCATTCGATAAGTGTCTGCATCATTTCACTGCGGATATCAACCGTCTGGTCGACCGGCGCGCAGGGAAAGGCCCCTTCTTTGTAGCGAATCTTGTGTCCCAGGTTGGGCTTTTCAGCCCGTCCGCGATTCCAGGCCGCTTCACTGCTATCGACGTTATAGTAAGCTGCGGCGGCGGTTTGATCGAACTGCACATCGTCGAAGATAAAGAACTCTGCCTCGGGTCCAAACATGGCCTGCTCCGCCACTCCGGAGTTCGCTAAATAGTTTTCGGCGCGGCGGGCAATGTTCCGTGGATCGCGAGCGTACTCTTCGCGTGTGATCGGATCGACAATTGCACAGGTCAGCACAATCGTCGAGAGGCTGGTAAAGGGATCGATCCAAGCGGTTTCGGGTTGCGGGATCAACAGCAAGTCCGACTCGTCGACCGTTTGCCAGCCGCGGATACTTGAGCCGTCGAAGCCGAAGCCATCGTCAAACGCCGACTCGGTCAGTTGCGAGACAGGCACGGTGGTGTGGTGCTGACGGCCAAGAAAGTCGGTGAAACGCAGGTCGACAGCACGCACATCCTTTTCCCGGCACAAAACCAAAACTTCTTGAGGCGACTTCGTCGGTTTATGACGTTCCATAGATCACTTCTGTTAAGGGGCGGGTAAATTGCAGCGTTCGAATTATAGACGCTTCACTCGTTTTCATCAGTCCCGTACTGCTGGTTGCTAACTCACCGAAGCTTCTGCCACAGCACGACGAAGGATGGCACCAGGATACTGCGGACGACTAGCGTGTCGAGCAGCACTCCGAAGGCGAGCGCGAACCCCAACTCGGTAATGCCGCGCAAAACGGGCGCATCGGTGACCAACCAACCTGGCGGCAACACGCCACTCAACCAATAAAGAATTGCAGGGCTGGTCATGGCGATGAATGTGCCTGCCATCACCAAACCGCAACTGGTAATAATACCACCGGTTAGCACCAAGGCTCGCCGTACCCCGGCCAGCAGCTCGCCGCGGGCTTGTTCTTCAATGATGCGCGTGACCAAATACACATTGTAATCTTGCCCAACGGCAACCAGAATCACGAACAGAAACAAAGGCAGCTTCCAATCCAAGCCGCTGTAGTCGGGGGCATAGAGGGTTGAGAACAACCAGTAAGTAATTCCCAACGTGGCAAAGTAACTGAGCAAAACCGTGGCAATGAGATAGGTTGACAGCACGAGCTTCCGCAGTAGTAAAACCAACACCCCCCACACGCCCAGCGTCACTAAGATCTGAATTCGTTGCTGATCTTCCTGGGTCACCTGCCGCAGATCAGAAATACCAGCGGTCGTACCAGAGCTCGTCAACACGGCTCCCGACCAAGGCGAATCGCTCCGCGCGACTTCCTGCTGAACCTCTTCGCGCAAACGAATGAGTGTAGCGGCGGCCTCCAGCGAAAATGGATTGTCACTCAAGATCACGTCAAACTTGGCCACGCGCTGCACGTGCTTGTCAACCGAACTCACATAGCGTTCTTTGGTCAATCGGTGTCCCTGCAAGATCCGTCGGCGCCAGGCATCCGGATCAAACACCCCCATCCGTTTACCGGGAGGATAATCGCCCAGCGGATCGGTCAAACTCCGCACCGAGCTAACGCCATCCAGGTACAGTCGAGTCGTCAGTTCCTCGCAGGCCGCCCGCAACGACTCGTCCGATTCAAAGGGCTCCTCGCGGGTCAGCAGGATGGTGATGGGGCTGCTATCGACGATCTCGAAAAAGTTAGCAATCAATGCCTGCCCACGACGACTGGGAGAATTGTTGGAGAGCTCTTCCGTCAAATCGTAAGTGACCGAACCCAGGCAACTCATCCCGTAGATAGCCGGAATCATCAGTAGCCCCAGTGTACCTAACAAGGCAAACCAGGGTCGCTGTGTAACCGCTGCCGCCAACCGTTCCCAGTACCGCTGGATGCTCGACACCTGAGGCGCGACAAGGCGTTCCTTGGAACTGGGTAGCAACGGCCAAAAGGCAACTCGTCCGATACCACTTAACATGGCAGGGGTAAACGTTAAACACACCAACAAGGTGATGGCCAGGGAGATCGCAATGATCGGGCCACTGAACTGAAATTTCTCGAAACGTGAGAACCACATGAGTCCCAATCCCACGATGGTCGTCAAGGCACTGGCCAGCAGCGCATCGTGCACGCTCCGCCAACCGCTGGCGACCACGCGCAGGAATTGCTTGCGGGAAGTGGTCCGCTGTGTCTGAAGCAATTCGCGGTTACGCGCCAGAAAAAAGAGGCAGAAGTCGGTCCCGGCGCCGAACAGAATCACCACGATGAAGATCCGCGTGGTGGTGAACACCCCCAGTCCCCAACTGTCGGGATCGGAGGGACTGCGGGCCAGCAGCGCAATCAGACTGGTGGCCACGCTCAAGCTGAGGGCAATACTTGTCAGGGGAATCGCCACGAGGAACGGGGCGCGGTACACCAAACTTAGAATCAGGAGCACCAGCACGATGGTAACCAGTTCCGTCAGGCGTACACCACTGGAGGCGGCTCGCAACATATCTGCTCCGAAAGCTGCCGAGCCACTCACCTCAACTTGCACTCCGTCCGACAGTAAATCGGCATATTGCCCGCGCAGGCCTTCGACGAGCTCTTCGATTCCGTTGAGGATCTCAATGTTGCCGGTGGCTGTAAGCTCGGTATCCAATTGAATCGATATAAGTCGTGCTTGGCGATCGGTGCTGGCCAACTTGTGACCGACGATGGCATTGCGCCACGTCCAAACATCGCGCATGGCGCTGTACCAAGCGGGGAGTGGATTGCTGAGTAGAGGCGTGTTTTGTTCGCTGAGCAGCTTATCGGTATCGAGATCAATGGCAGCTGCTTCTGCTTCGCCCAGCTTCGCCAACAGCTCACCACGAATCCGGTAAGTATCGGGAAGCCGGCGGAATTGATCGCCGCGTTGCACTCCTTCGAAGAAGCCAGACAGCTCTCCCTCAATCTCGATCGCTTCGGTCAAGTTGTCGCGAACCACTTCTGCCAGCGCCGTGTCGATGGCTTGCAGTTGTTGTGTATCGAGCTCATTCGCTGGCACGGCGGCAAAGGCCGTGGCTGTTTGAAGTTTGGTCCAGGCCGCGTGGGCCGCTAGCCAATGCAAGTGCCGGGCGATGTCAAGCGCTAGCGCTAGATCGGCTGAGGTTAACTCCTGCTCCGGGTTGGCAACGACCAAAGCCATTTGGCTGCGCGTGACTGAGCCAGGGAACGCGTCTTCCAAGGCACGCATGCCAATCGAACTGGGAACCGAGGCGGGCAGAAAGCTCAAGTCCCCGTCGGCAGCAACCTCCTTCCAAGCCGGGGCACTTAGGCCAAGAATGACTGCAAGTAGAATCCAAACTGCAATGACTGCGAACCAGTATTGCGTCAAAATTTTGCTGGCGACGAGCTTGTACCAGGCCGCGCGCACTAGTGTTCTCCCCGCCGACCGTACTGCGTCGACACCCGCTTACCAAACTCAGCTGCCGCCGCATCGATATGAGCCACACTCGCCTCACGGCTCAATCCAAAGGTCGAGCGGGCTGCGGCGATGACCGTCGCGCATTCATTGATATCCATCTGCACTGAAGCCGCAAGTAGCTGAGCCTCCTCCCCTTCTGGGATCGCGATGAAGCCATGTTTGTCCGCATGGATCAGTTGCCCAGGGCGAACCGTTGTTCCAAAGACCTCCACTTCGCATCCCCACCGTACGGGATGGCTGTGCGCGTGTCCCACGCACAATCGCCGCGCGAGCGCCTTGAAGCCCGCGTTGGTCATCTCGTCGACATCGCGGATAGCCCCATCGACGACTGCCCCTACACAACCCAACGCGCGATGCACATTGGCGTTCACTTCACCCCAGAACGAACCGATGACACGCGGACGATCCAGATCTTGCACCATCACGATCTTGGGGCCCGGTTGGCTCGCGAGATAAGCCCGGTAGTCGCTCCAAGCCGTTGGCACGGCTGTCTTGTGGCTTCCCTGACTCGGCTCAATTACCAGCGTCATCGCATAACCGACCATCGGTCCCATGTGTGGCATATAATCGATCGTCTCTTCCAAATTCGTGACGTTGGAGGCGGCGTCTAACTTGGTGATTTGCTCCCAGCCATTGTAAATCGTAGGGGTGTTCCAGCGTTTCAGCTGCAGCAGCTCGGCATGGGGAAGGCGATTCATGATGGGAGGTCGATCCGCGTTGGAGAAGTCGAGTATTTTGGAAGGGCTTTACCCGCTGTCCCCTCACTCGCTCGAGGAAGGGCAGTATCGAGATGGTTCGCCACTTTGCATAATGATACAGCGCCACCGAGCTGACAAAAGCGGTCGTGAGGTCGTGCTGAAGTCGTCGTGGATGCGGCGCGCCGTCGTGCCCAAATGGCGGCCACCTTCGTTTTCGCTGATGTTAGGATCATGATATGCCTGCGAAATGGGATTTGACCCAACCGATAGCCTCCGGAACCCAAGGGACTTGGTCAGTCCGTTTAAATCCGCTGCGTCCCACCGAACCTGTCCAGTTCTGTCCGACATCGGAAAGTGCTGATGTATGGAATGCCGTTTCGCTGCGGCCTTTACCACAGCATGCACTGCAGGCCAGCGAAGTCTATGTCCGTGAGAACGATCTTATTGTCCGTTTCGAGCAAAGCTCGGGCGATCAATATGCGTTGCAATTGGATTGGCAATTGCTCGAAGGGATCCCATCGATCGTGCATGGTGTTGAATTGTGGGTCAGCATCCAAACCAATTTGCTCGACTCCGCCCCCGAGTTGGAAATTGCGAGTGATGGTGAGTTTGCTGGCTGGCGCATCTACCAGCATTCGATGCTCTCCGATCAACCCGCCACCGCCGTACTATCCCATACGGCTGCCGCGCTGACCTCGTCAGGCACCGGCGGCACGACCCGACTGTGGCTGATCGAGCCTTCCGATCAGTCGCAATCGCAGTTGCTCACCTCGGCCGATGAGGCGGTGCAGCGAGTCAAGCTCTTCGGACAGTTCCTGGAGAAAGGGGTCATCCGCCGGGCGCGGATGCGATTTGTCATCATCGATGGTGAATTGTCCACTGCCAAACTGCAAGCACTCTATCACGACTTTGCCAACAGCCCCTTGCCGTTAACCGCCTAGCTTCGCGCCCTCGCTGGTTGTTGAATTCGCGAGGTCGTTGAGTGAGGGATCGAGTAGGAGTACGAGTACGAAAAACAATGCTGCTCATGAGTTTCTGGTGTTGGAAGTTCAATGATCGCAACTTACCCTCCTCGGGGGAATTCAAGCGATTTGCTTGATTTCCCCTGGGGAGGGGCACAGTAGTTATCCCGGAGAACACCCAGTGACCTACTTAGTTGCTTCCCGTGCCGAAGTAGTCGAGTAAGAACTGTCGGCGATCTCCTGCGTGCCGCGCGAACTGCACCAGGTGCAATAGTTTGTGTTGGTCGCGACGCAATTTATCAGCCATCGCTGCTTGATCGCGCAGTTCCGTGGGTAGTTCGCCGATTCGTTCGATCCGCAGTGGCGACAGGGTTCCTTCCAAAGCGCCGTAGCGGTCGAGCAAACCGAGGGCGGTTTCTAAACGGCGGTCATGTCGCTGTTTGGCATGCAAGCGTTCGCGGAGCCACTCCACTCCAAAGGCATTGATCGAGTCGTAATCATGCTGCAAAAAGTCGTGCAAGCGGGCGATGAAATCACTGTCCGGATTGCTCCACCGCATGAACTCCAATTGCGTGGCCAAGTCCGCTTGATCGTAGAGCAGCAAACAGGTGGAGGGCTCCCCGTCGCGTCCCGCGCGACCGATCTCCTGATAGTATGACTCGAGTGATCCCGGCAGATCGGCATGGATCACAAAGCGAATGTCGGGCTTGTCGATCCCCATCCCAAAGGCATTGGTTGCCAGCACCAAGTGTTCGGGCTCGTCAATGAATTGCTCCTGAACCCGTCGCCGCGTATGGCGTGGCAACTCGCCGTGATAGACCAAGTGGGGCAGACGCTGGGAATCGAAGAATTCGCTGAAACGCTCCAGCGTTTTGATCAAGGTGAAATAGATGATTCCCGCCCCTGGCGTGGACTCGAACACCCGCCGGATATGAGCCAGTTTGTCGTCGTCCCCCCATACCTCGGCGACATCCAGTGTTAGGTTCGGCCGCTCGATACCCGAGTGAAACAACTGGATCTCGCTGTCGGTCAAACCGAGTTGCCGCACAATATCCTGCTGCACCTCTGGAGTGGCGGTGGCGGTGAGCGCCAGCGTGGTGGGGTTGCCCAACTGTTGGCGAATGTCGCCGATGCGGGTGTAGTCCGGCCGGAAGTCGTGTCCCCACTGACTGATGCAATGCGCTTCGTCGACCGCCAAAAGCCAGATCCGGCGCTGGGCCAGCACTTGGCAGAAGTCGGGTTTGCGGAATCTTTCCGGAGTCACGTACAGCAGGTCGTACTCTCCGCCGCGCAGACCCGCATAACGCCGCCCGCGTTCCTCAGCGTCCAAGGAAGAATTGACAAACGTGGCCGCGACACCTTTGGCCAACAGCGCGTCCACTTGATCTTTCATCAATGCGATCAGCGGCGATAGCACCAAGGTTAGGCCTGGCAATGCCGGCGTTGCATCCGTTTCACTGCCCACTCGTTCGTTGCCCAGTCGTTCGTTGCCCGCCAAGACCAAGGCGGGGACTTGGTAACAGAGCGATTTTCCGCCGCCGGTGGGCATCAGTACCAGCGCATGCTTGCCTGCCAGGACCCGCGCAATCACCGCCGCTTGATTTCCACGAAATTCGTCGAATCCAAAGACTGTTTTTAGTAAGGAACGAGCTGTTTGCATGCTTCGACTTATCAATTCAAAATTCAATCCACCGCTCAGAATCCAGGGTGGGCAGGCCGCCAAGCCGCTCCCCCTTGATGCAACCGCCCGCCCGCCGTCCCACCCACCCGTGCTCAACGGTTACAATCGCGCTCCTATTTAAGTCAGGTACGAACGCGATTGAAGAGGTGATCATGAATTTTGCGAGCCGAACGGCACAGACGACCTGCTTGACATTGGTGTTTTTCATTTTAACTGGGTCGCAAGCCGTACCGAGCATTGCTGCTGAGCCCCCGAACTTTGTCATCATTTTGGTGGACGATTTGGGGAAGCACGATCTGGGATGTGAAGGGAGCTCTTTCTACGAGACGCCGCACATCGACCAATTGGCGGCGCGGTCGGTGCGCTTTGTGAATGGTTATTCCGCATGTCACGTGTGCAGTCCCTCGCGGGCTGCACTGCAGACCGGACGTTATCCCGCGCGAACGCAGATCACCGATTACATCGATCCGCGGGGAGGCAATCAACCGGAGGGGTGGAAACGCAACACGCAGCTGCTTCCTGCAGCGTTTGCCAAACAACTCGCGCTCGAAGAAGTGACCTTAGCCGAAGCCTTGAAGCCCCTCGGCTATCACTCTTATTTTGCCGGCAAGTGGCATTTGGGTGGCGATGGGTTTTCCCCCATCGAGCAGGGCTATGATGTGAATGTCGGTGGAGATGTGTATGGAACTCCACCCGGTGGCTACTTTTCGCCCTATCGAAATCCGAAATTGTCGGATGGACCGCCGGGTGAGCAACTACCGCTTCGATTGGCTCGCGAAACGGCCAGCTACATCGCTTCGCGCGCCGCGAGTGAGCAACCGTTCATGGCCCTGCTCTCGTTTTATTCGGTGCATGCTCCGATCCAAACCACACAATCGCTGTGGTCGAAGTATCGCGACAAAGCTGCGGCGCTCGGTTTGGATGGTCCGCGCAGCCGATTCTTACTCGATCGCGGACAAGAAGTTCGACAAACGCAAGACAATCCACTCTACGCCGGGATGATGGAGTCACTCGACGATGCCGTGGGGATCGTGCTCGACGCACTTGAAACGACTGGGCAAGCGGAAAACACCGTCGTCATTTTTACGTCGGACAACGGTGGCGTTTCATCGGGGGACGGTTACGCCACCAGCTGTCTGCCACTTCGCGGCGGCAAGGGGCGACAATGGGAAGGTGGAGTGCGTCAACCGTTCTACGTTTATTGGCCCGGCATCACGCAAGGTAGTGAATCGCAGGCGTTGGTATCCAGTATCGACTTCCTGCCCACGCTGCTTGAAATGGCCGGAGTCGGTACAGTGGTAACCCCGGTGCACGAAGCCCCGGTGAACCGTGCTTTAGACGGCATCAGCTTGGTTCCGGCGCTGACAGGCGGCGTGCTTCCCGACCGTCCGCTTTTCTGGCATTATCCGCATTATGGCAATCAAGGGGGTGATCCATCGGCTATCATCCGCGCTGGCGACTGGAAACTGATTCGTTATTACGAAGACGAGCGCCATGAGTTGTACGATCTGCGTGAGGACCTAGGCGAACAACAAAACGTTGCGGTCGATCACCCGCAGATCGTCCGCGATTTATCCGAGCAGCTGACGGCGTGGCTCACGGAAACCGGTGCCAAGTTCCCCAGTGCGAACCCAGCTTATGATGCAAGCAAACATGCCGCTGCACTCGAGAATCTGAAGCATACCGGTATTCCGAATCGCGAGCGGTACCATGCGTCGCTCTTCCAAAACGATTTCCGACCCCAGGAGGGTTGGTGGGAAGCCAAGTAGCCGTCCTTCGCTCACACCTCGGGTTTGGATTAAATCAATAGGCCGCATACGCCTCAGGTTTATCGAATTCGAACAACGCGTTGCGCCTGAATGTGCTGGGCTTGCAGTTGCGGCAGGAATCCACGTAGACCTGAAATGCCAACCGGCTGGTTGAGATACACGTCGAGATTCATCCCGGGCAAGCCGGTGACATAGGCGATGACTTGTCCCGCGTCGTTGGTTATGGCGTGCGTGGGCTGTCCCGTAGTGGCGGCATGTACGGGAACGAGCCAGCCGGTTGCATCGAAGCCCTGTTGCTTGGCCGCATTGGGATTCATGGCTGATTCGTAACCAGCCGTAGAGATACTTCCGCCACCCGTTTGCAGGCTGTTAGCTTGTTGACCATTTGCTGGTTGGCTGGCGGGAGCTGTGGCACTGGCCATGAGCACTGGACCCAAGCTGCCGAAGCCTGATTTTTTGGCGAGCAGATCGAAGGCTTCCATGCGTTCGAGCATCAGCCGTGCCTGCCCACGTTCGACCGCCGACGCGCCATGTTCTATGAAGTGTTTAGCGCGTTCCATGAGGGGTGACATATTCCATAGATTCATTGGCTGTGCCACCATCTCGCTCATGACCAATTGCAGTTGTCCTAATTCCAGCGCATTTAAACCCGGCGCGGCCGTTTGCGTCAATTGACCATTTACTCCATACCAAGTCGTGTCTCTGGCAAAAGCAGTTGGTATTGCAGCGGTTGGTTCTTGACTTGGGCTGCGGGTTGTTGCATTCTCCGTGGCGGCCAGGTCACTCGCTGCGGGGGCTGCGTTCGTGACGGCTGATACCAATCTTCCCAATAGATTCTCGGCCGCAGTCAGGTCACTTTCGGTGGCGGCTGTGGCTTCGCGACTGACTAGGCCTTCCGCCGAGCTGTCTGAAGAAGGGGTACTCGAGAAACTGTTTCCGCGTGAGCCCTGCATCCGCTGCGAACGCAAATCACGAGGATCGCGCCATGGTGTAAACCTGCGTTCGGGTGCAACGACGACGTCTTGCCGCACTTGCTGCCGCATTGACTGGGGTTCGACGATTTTGCCTGGCATCGATAAGCTGAACGGATCGTGGTTGCGTGGATCGACCATGCGATGCGCTTGTGCTTGCTGATATCTGCGCTCGAGAAACGGAACGCGGAAGCCATCGTCGGTCAATTCCATCGCATGCCAACCGTCCCAAGCGCTGCCAGACCGCGGAATGCCGGAGCCGCCATAGGCTCGCCCTGGCTCGTAGCCTTCATCAACATAGCCTTCACCGGCATAGCTGCCGTCTGCGTACGTGTCGTCGTAGTAACCACTGGAGTATTGACCCTCTTCGTAGATAATCTCGCCGGCGTTGCCTCTTCCGCCGGAGTCGTAAACGACCGCTCCGTCGGCAAAAATGTCTTCGTCAAAACTAGCCGAGCGGACCGCTTCGTCTTGCGACGGGGAGCGATGCTCGGCGACTTCCACCGGACTTTTCCGAGCTGGGATTTCACTGGCGGCCGGTGCCACCGCAGTCAGTGAAATGGCTTGTTCGCGAATCCATCGAAACTCACCGGCGGGGGGAGCAATCTTGTACCACAAGACTTCGCGGCTATCTTCACTCCGATGGGTCATCTCACCCAAGACGATCAGCTGCTCGCCAGGTCGCAATTCAACTTGCCAACGGTACTGCTTGGCCGAGCCGAGCGACGACCCGATCCAGCTCACTGCATGTTGGCTGGTAATTTCAATCACCCGTCCACCAGGCAAGAGGTAAGCGTCCGAGGCTGGAACCCAACTGAAACTTCCTTCCGGCGGACGAATTCCAAGCCAGCCATCGGCTGTCCGATGGTAGGCTTCCAATGCCATGCCACGTGGGACGCGGCCGGTGGGGTAGTACGCGGAGGAGGGGCCACTGAAGACTTCCGCGCGGTTGGCCGCGACGTAGACCGGCTGAGGCTGGGTGGGACTGAGCTTGTTTAGGTCGGGCGTTAGGGCCCCGGATGTTGTTTTAGAGGATTTCGCCTTAGGTTCGGCAGATGCCAATGCCGTGGGTGAGGCCGCGTTGGAAGCGTCCGATGGTGCGGTCAATTGCCGTGGTGGCTGCGCGATGGACAGGCTTCCCGAGGTACAGGCCATGGCGAAGCAACCGAAAACAGCCAGTCCAATGCTGGATGGGACGGAGTGTCTCCCGCGACTGGAAAGCATGTTATGGAATGGCAACATCATTTGGGGTGCTCTCGACGGGGTTGGCTTCAACTGCGACCCACTGGAATCGCCCACTGCCCCCTGTTAGCTACAAGAAGCCAGCCTGGCAGGCAAGATCAGTTGGCAGCCAAGATCCGTCGGCGTGGCGGATTGCCCTGCAAACAAACCATGTTGGAGGCTATACTGCCGCTGCGGATGGGAAGAAGCATTAGTCATTGCTTGGTTAAATTGCGGAGGCAGGTGAGCGCGTGGCACAACAAACGACTGGATTCATCGGCGGTGGGCAAATGGCACAAGCTCTGGCCGCAGGGGCGATTTCCGCGGGGGTGCTCCGGGGGGCCGAACTGGTGTTCGCCGAGCCGAACCCGAAACAACAGCAATTGCTCAAGCAAAAATTTCCCGACGCGCGGCTGGTGGTCGAGCCCGCGGAGGTGCTGGATGTAGCCGAGCGGGTCGTGTTGGCAGTGAAACCTCAGGTACTGAAGACGATAGGCCCTGAGTTGGCGAAGTCGATCAAGTCGACACATTTGCTCGTGTCGATTGCGGCCGGGATTTCGCTCCCAAGCTTGCAACAGTTGCTTCGTACCGAGCGCGTCATTCGGGTCATGCCCAACACGCCGGCTCAAGTGGGGGCTGGGGCGGCGGCCATCGCAGCTCCTGAGTCGATGCACGAAGCTGATATCGCATGGGTCGAGCAGTTGCTCAATTCAGTTGGCGTTTCGGTCCGCGTGCCCGATCATTTGATTCACGCCGTTACCGGCGTCTCGGGGTCGAGCCCGGCGTACATCTATTTGGTGATCGAAGCACTCAGCGATGGTGGAGTGGCGCTCGGTTTGCCGCGCGATACGGCGCTCAAGTTAGCCGCTCAAGCCGTGTTAGGATCGGCCAAAATGGTACTTGAAACGGGGCTCCACCCGGGTGTTTTAAAAGACCAAGTCACCAGCCCTGGAGGTACGACCATTGCTGCACTGCGGACGTTGGAAGCGGGAGCGGTGCGCAGCGCCTTCATCGAAGCGGTTGTGCATTGTGCCGAACGCAGCCAAGAACTTGGAACTGAGTGAACGGAACGACCATGCGCATCATCATTATGGGTACTGGACCCTTTGCCGTCCCCACAGCCCAACGTTTGCTGGACGAAGGACACACGCTGCCACTGGTCGTCACCCGTCCACTGGTCGAGCCTCGTCCGAAGAAACTGCCGCCGCGTCCTGTTTACGATTGGGCCCAGCAGCATGGCCTAGAGATCTATGAGCCGTCGAGCATTAATAGCGCCGAAGCGATCGAGCGTTTACGGCAATACACTCCCGATCTGCTGTTCGTCTGTGATTACGGCCAGATTCTATCTAACGCATGCTTGAGTGTGGCTCCCTTGGGAGGCATCAACTTGCATGGTTCGTTGTTGCCGCGGCATCGGGGTGCGGCTCCCGTTCAGTGGGCCTTGTTGCAGGGAGACACAGAGGCTGGAGTGACGGTGATCCACATGACACCCCGTCTAGATGCGGGTCCGGCCTTGAGCATTGCCCGCACCGAAGTTTCTCGAGATGACACAGCCGAGCGGCTTGAACCTCGGCTGGCCGCGTTGGGTGTCGCGGCGACCGTGGCGGCCGTTGAGCTATTGGCCAAGTGGGACGGCGAAAGTGCCATCGGGGAAGTGCAAGACAAGTCACTGGTGACCAAGGCGCCCCGCTTTTCCAAACAAGACGGTGAACTCGACTTTCGCTTCTCCGCCGAGTACCTCGTGCGGTTGTTTAAGGCTTGCCAGCCCTGGCCCGGAACCTACGCTGAACTTGACTGGCCGGGCGAAAAAACAGTACGACTGATCGTGCGGGCCGCGCGGAGCATGCCTGAGGAATTCGCTAAATTGCAAGGGGCTGCTCCAGGGGCAGTGGCTCTGCTCGATACCCAAGAGCATGCCTTGGACTGGCCAGAGTTTCGCCGCGTGTTGGCGGTGCAAGCCGGCGAAGGGACCATGTTGATCAGTCGAGTCCAGCCAGCGGGAAAGCGTGAAATGGATGCCGAAGAATTCTTGCGAGGTCATCCACTGGCTGCGAACACCCGCTTTCTACTACCAAGCCCCCCGGCGCGGCGACTTACCTCCTGAGGCCCCTCCGCAGGAGGTCTGATCGACCGAGCGTTCAGCGACGATCGACCTGTTTCACCCCCATCTGTCCAGGGCCTAAGTTGTACGATCGGTACAATCGCATCCGCGAGTCTCTCAACCCGAATTGGGGCGATTGTTAGAATGTTGCCTCAGCCCGCGACATGACATACGCTTCAAATCGGTTGTTTACCGTTCATTGCTGCAGTGGTCTGCAAATTCTTAACAATGGTAAAGTGAATGTCCCTCAAAAATACCCTTACGCTCGCTTTCTTTTTCCTCGTCACTCCGCCAGTTGCCGTTTACTCCTGGCAGACGCAGGTGAAACAACAGGAGCTGCGAAGCACACCGCCGCAAGCATTGCCCGGGAGCGTCGTCATGCTCTATTCCCCGGGCTGTGAGGGCTGCAAAACGATGTTGCCGATTGTGGAGGACTTGATGAAAGACGGTTATCGACTGAGGTTAGTCAACGTTGACGAACAACCGCAGGCAGCCCGCGAGTACAACGTGCGTGGAGTTCCCACGATCGTATACGAAGTCGACGGTCAGGAACAGTTTCGGACGGTCAGCATGTTGAGCCCCCAGACTTTGGAAGACTTCTGTCGCGGGATCTACAAATCTAACTCGTTGTGGTAGCGTTGGGGGCTGAGATTGCTCGAGGTTAGAGCCCATAGGTTGGCTTGGCCCCCGATCCGGTTCAGCCAAATTTAGCCACATTCAGCCACTCACCCTACGCGTTCGCCCAATCGCTCGGCAAGTCGCAGGAGGGTTGTACTCGCATCTCCTTCAGCCAACTTGGCTTGAATGATTTGCACGCACGATTTGTCTTCCCAAGCTTGCGCCAAGGCGTCGATGAATTCACCTTCGGTGGTCACCAGGTAACCTTTGCCACCTCCGTAGACCTCTGGCAGTTTGTGGTAGTTCCAGGGGTTGATTTCGTTGTACTTCCAATCCCCTGCGTGCAAGAATCGCTCGGTGCCATAGCCATGGTTATCGAGCACGATCAGGATCGGCGCGAAGCCATGACGAATGATCGTCGATAACTCGTTGCCGGTCATCTGAAACGCGCCGTCGCCGCAAATGGCCACTACACGTTTTTGTGGTTTGGCGACGCACGCGCCCAAGGTGGCTGGTACGGCAAAGCCCATGGATGTGTAATAAGCTGGGCTCAAAAAATCGGCGTGCTCATGCATCACCAATTCGGTGGCTCCAAACAACGAATCGCCAATATCGGCGATCACGATATTGTCTTTACCTAGACGGCCATTGATGATCGGCATCATGCGACTGACCTGCAGTGGCCGGTTGACTTCAGGCACAAATTTTACTTGGTGGCGATCAAGTAAGACTGGCGGGATATCGCGGATGCGCGGTGTGGGATGACTGGCGATCAGTGCTGGCAGGAATTCGCTCAGTGGCAATCCGTGGTAGAAGTGATGCGAGATCTGCAACTGCTCACTCGTCGAGTAGATGCATTTGGTCAAGTCGAGATTGGCTGTGTAGATACCCAGGTTGATGTCGGTCATGAAGGTACCGAGCAACAACACGCAATCGCTCTCCTCAACGAATTGGGTTACCTCCGCGCGACCCATCGCACCTTCGTAGATCCCCACATACAGCGGATGTGTTTCGCGAATGACGCTTTTGCCGAGCAATGTAGCGGAGAGCGGGATCTTGGCCTGTTCGGCCAGTTGCAGTACTTGAGCTTGCAGCCCAAAGCGATGGACTTCGATACCAGCGATAATGATTGGCTTCTCTGCGGCTTGCAGGCGGGTCAGTGCATCGCGCACCGCTTCGCCGAGCGCATGGCTGTCGACGGTGTGCTCTGGTCGTCGATAGCCATGAGCTGTGGGTGGGACGACGTGCACCATATCTCGCGGGATTTCGATATACACCGGGCGTTTGAAGCGATCGGCTGCATCGAGCACCCGCTCGATCTCGGCAAAGGCAGTCAAGGGATCGGTCAACTCAGTTCCGGCGATGCACAGTTTCTCGAACACTTCCATTTGCGTGCGGAACTCGCGGACCTTGTGATGTAGCAGTGGATTGTTGTGCCGCTCGTTCAGGCCTGGGGCGCCACTGATGACCACCACGGGAGACTTCTCGGCAAACGCCCCCGCTACCGAATTGCACACACTTAAGCCACCCACGCAGTACGTGACACAGACGGCGCCCAGTCCATTCAGACGGGCGTAAGCATCGGCGGCGAAGCCAGCGCAGTCCTCGCGGGTGCAACCAACCACATTGATGGGGCTTTGCTCCAGCATGCTGTAGAACGCAAGGACATAGTCTCCTGGGATACCGAACACATCCCGAATGCCGTAATCTTGCAAGCGATTGAGAAGATACTGGCCAATGGAAACTTCACTCGATCGACGATTCAAACTAGGAACCATGCGCTAATCCTTTGCTGAGCAAAACTAGAAGGTCAGTCCGTCCATATGAGGACCGCTCTTAACATATCGTAGGAAGGCCGCCTAGAAATGTCAGCAGTCTGTGGGCGGTCGGATGATTGAATTAAATCCCTTCCGTTTGTGGAGATTTCTTTTTCAGTCTTCCCGCCGCTCGCCGTGAGTGGCCCGAAGCGCGTATGCCGCTCCTACTCCTACTCCTACTCGTACTCCTACTCGTACTCCTACTCGTACTCCTACTCGTACTCCTACTCGTACTCCTACTCGTACTCCTACTCGTACTCCTACTCGTACTCCTACTCGTA
>JBGSHW010000087.1:0-23273 GCA_041751975.1 Pirellulaceae bacterium | reverse complement strand
CAAACGAAACGGAAGAACGTATCGTTCGCGGAGCGAACGACGACTATCCGACACTCCTTCGTTACCGTTTCAAACACTTTTCACTTTAAAATCCATAGGGGCCTAACATGCGTCAATTTGTGTTAACTTTGTCTCTCGCGTGCATCGCCTTATTCAGTGGCCCCGTGCCGATCGGGCATGCTCAATCGGATATGGGCGGAGGAATGATGGGCGGTGGAATGGGGGAGGGTGCCCCTGATAATCGAACTGCTGCGAATATTGGAAGTTTTGCTGTGGTCGAATTACCGATCGACGAGCGGGTGGAAGAATTATCGTCTCGGCATGAACGCGTAACCGTCTTTCACTATGAATTGGGAAGCTACAAGCCCACGGTTCAGCAGGGGAAACAAGCTGGCAAATCTTCCATTGAAATCATGGCCTTTGAAACCCAACCCGACGAGGAAAACCAAGAGAGTCAAATCGAAGTCCTCGTGCCGCTCGAACTCGCCGTCAACCCGTCTATAGTAACCCATCGATCCCAAGGCCGCATTATCAAGACTTACGAGGGCCCTATGGGTATGGGCGGCATGGGTATGGGCGGAGAAGGCGGGTACGGCGGAGGTACAGGGATCGAGAGTGGTGGGATGGGGCTGGGATCAGGCATGGAAGGAGGGGCGGGCGGCTCCAGTGGCGGTGCTCCGCAACCGAGACTTGTTTTGCATGAAGAAGGCATGGAAGGTGGAGGCATGGGTGGTATGGGCATGGGCGGCATGATGGGCGGAACCATGCAAAGCCCTGCTCGTTGCTACGTGCCGCTGGCCACCCTCGCTCAAGCCAAGCAGCAAACCGGGGCGAAACTGCAACTACCGCAGCAGGAAGTCGAAGTAGTCTCCAGCGTGATTCGCCAAAACATCACCCGCCGGCAACTGGTCGAAAGCCTGCATCGCGATCTGAGTGATACCGTCGCTGTCGAGAAAATCGAAGTGCGACTTAAGCAGTTGCTGGCGGAAGAGTACGACACGCAGTTAAAGCGCCAAGAGTTGGAAATCTCAGAGATTGAGAAACGGGCCAGCGAATTGCGACAAGAGCTCGGTCGCCGCAAGAATGCCAAAAATCGCGTCGTCGATGTGCAGCTCGGCCGCATCATCCTCGAAGCCCAAGGCCTGCTCGGAAAGTAGAGCGGATCCGAATGATAGTGGTGGATCGCTCCGCCGATCCGAACCTCGTAATTTACTCCGCCGATCCTCTAACAAAATCTTCTATGGAAGACGCAGCCACTGCAGGGCCCCGAAGGGCCATGCAGAACTGATCGGCGGAGCGATCAGCGACTATCTGCCGCTTTGCAAGCAATGCGTCTGCTGTTGACACTCATCCAACCCTAGGGGTAAAAGTCCTCAAAAGAGTTCTTTAAACTTCCGCTCGGGATCCCATGGTTGAGGTCAATGGCATGCGTATCGGCATTTGGTGCGATTACGGATTCACGCTGGAGCCCAGTGAAGGAATCGGCGTCTTCGTCGACAACTTAGCGCGGGGCTTGGTTCGCGCCGATACGCAGTGCACGCTCAATCTCATGGCACACCCGGGCCAGGAAGACAAGCTCGCCTCCACGGTGGCGCGGGGAGAGGGGAGGATCCAAGTCGTCTCCGTCCCCAAACTGAACAAAGCCCAGCGGTTTGGCGTGCGCTGGCTCAAGAAACTACGGCAAGCGATAACGTCGAGCGAAGGGGCCGACAGCCCCGAACAGTCTCTCTGGGTGCGAAGCATCGACACCTGTATCGGTCGCTTGCGTCGCCGCCATCAGCAAGCCGTCGCCGAGCATGTCAACCGCTGCGACGTGTGGCTGCTCCCCTACGTCGGACTCGATCAAGATTTGGATAAACCGACGGTAGTCGCGATCCACGATCTGGTCTGCTATCACTTTCCCGAGATGTTGACCCCCAGCAAACTTGAGCGGTTGAAGCGACTGGTCAATCGCGTCTCCAACCGCGCCACCATCGCCGCGTGCATGTCCGACTTCATTCGGGACAACGACTTGTTCGGGGAACTCAAGCTGCCAGCCGAGCGAGTGCGGGTTGTCAAAGCGGCTGTGCCGGACGATCTGGGGATGAGCCGGGCAACGGTGGATACTCCGGAGTCGCATCGGTCCTTGGAAGCGCTGGGACTCGATTTCGAAGCACCCTATTTGTTTTACCCGGCGGCGTTTCGGCCCTATAAGAATCACACTTACTTAATCGACGTTTTGCAACAACTTCGCGGACGATCCCCTGAGAACTGGAAAGTTGTCTTTACCGGCATCCGTCGCTTACCAACCGATTTGAAACGCAAGCTCCAACAATTGGGACTTGTCTCCGACGTGTTGGCGCTGGGCAAGGTATCGCGAGAACAACTGGAAACGCTCTACCGTCACGCCTTTGCAACGGTTGTACCCTCGCTCTACGAACAGGGCTCGTTCCCCATTATGGAGGCGCTGCACTGCCAGTGCCCGGTCGCCTCGTCGAACATCCCCTCGTTGATGGAGCAATTCAGCGACATGGGACACAGCATGCTGCACTTCGATCCCCACGACCCGAGCTCGTTGGTGCAAGTGATTGAAAAGATAAGCTCCAATCGCGCTCAGGTAATCGCTGAACAGCAGCAAGGTTTTTACGCCATGCAGAGTCGCACCTGGGAGGACTCGGCACGGCAGTGGCTGCGGGTCTTCCGCGAGGCTACCGTGCTGGGCGAGGCCATCGGGAGTGTTCGCTCCCAACGCAGGGCTGCCTGATTACTTGCCGATTCGCTTCAGTACCGCATCGAGCGTAGGACGCAGCGAGGCGGCGCTGTTGCGCAGACCTTGCATTTCCTTGGGCCACAAGTCGACTTCGAGTCGATCGACTGCACCGCAACTGCCGACAATGGTCGGAACGGATAAGGCGACGTCGCGGATGCCGTAACATCCAGCTTGCACGGTGCTGATCGGCAGAATCTTGCGTTGATCAAGGATAATCGACTCAATCACGTCGCGAATGGCAATGCCGACCGCAAAGCCCGCTCCACCTTTCTTGCTCAACATCTCCGACCCCGAGGTCTTCGCGCGGGTGAAAAGCTGATTGGCCAAGTTGTTGTTCCAGCCGGGGTACTTCTCGATCGCCAAGCCACCGATGGCAGCACTGGACCAAATCGGCACCATACTGTCCCCATGCTCACCCAAGATCATGGCCTTGGTTTGTGTCGGCGGCGCCTTGAGGGCTTCGGCAATCAAACTACAAAAACGAATCGTGTCGAGCTGAGTTCCCAGCCCCAGGACTTGGCTCTCAGGCAGCCCGAGCGCTTTGGCGGCAACGTAGGTTAGGATGTCCACCGGATTGCTCACCACCAAGACCTTGGCGGTTGGCTTCAGTCCCGCCGACTTGACTTGTTGCAGGATCTGCACGAACAAGTCGGTGTTGCGGTTGATCAAGTCGAGACGCGATTCATCCGGCTTGCGACGTAGTCCGGCAGTGATGCAGACGATATCGCTGGTGGCCACATGCTCGTAGGACCCCGAGGTGATGCGTTGATCGGCTACGCTGGGTGTGCCGTGCATGATGTCGAGCGCTTGGCCAGCCGCCAAGTCGGCATTAACATCCAACAAGGCAATTTCGCGCGCCACACCGCCGCACTGGAGTGCAAAGCCAGCGCAGGAGCCTACCAAGCCGCCACCACCAATAATGCTAACTTTCATCGGTTCTCTCTCGTAATCTTATTGTAGTTTTCTTAGGTGAGGCGGAGCCTCAGGTGCAGTGCGTGCCCAGGCAGAGCCTGGGCACGAGGAAGGCAGAGCCTGGGTACGAGGAACTGCCGGATGCGGGTGTTTGGCTTACGACTGGAGTTGCTTCATGACTTGTTCGGTGATGAGCTTAATCAGTCGTTCTTCGTCCATGTTGCCCGTCGCGCTGCTACTGGCCGCCGAGGCGGGAGGTGCGGCGGGTTGCATGGCCGGCATGGCTGGCGGCGCTTCAAAGGCCTTGCGTTCGACGCCGGACTGCGCCCAGGTATCGCGGAAGATATCGTTGGCGCAAATGTCGCAGTTCTTGAATTCCTCGGTCAAACGTGGATCGGCAAAACCCCATTTGTCCTTCAGTTCAAGCAACTCGCGGCTTTGCTGGTTGTCGAGGTAATTCACTTTCCCAAGTTGTCGCGAGAGCATCAGAATGCGGCAATAAGCATCCAGAATCTCGGTCCACCAGTAAGCCTTCTCGACATCTTCGCCAAAGCTGACCGTGCCGTGATTGGCCAGGATGATCACATTGCACTTGTCAACAAAGGGGACAATCGTATCGGCAAAGGCTTGGCCACCCGGTGTTTCGTACTTGGTGATCGGTACATCCCCCAAGAACACTTCGACTTCGGGGAGTACGCATTGCGGAATCGGCTCGCGGGCCACGGCAAATGCAGTGGCATGCGGTGGATGGCAGTGGACCACCGACTTGATGTCCGGCCGCCGTTTGTAGATCTCCAGGTGCAAAAGCGCTTCGCTGCTGCGTTTCTTGTTGCCCGACAATTGCTTGCCGGTCATGTCGACCAACGAGATATCGTCTGGCTTCAAGAAACCTTTGGAGTGCATGGTCGGGGTGCACAGCACTTCGTTGTCGCCAATGCGGACCGTAATGTTTCCATCGTTGGCTGCCGCAAATCCTTTGGCGTACAGTCTTCGTCCGATTTCACAGATGTCTTGTTTGATTTTATGTGCGTTGATCATGAACAGCCTCGTGGGGTTAAAAATGGCTAATGCTTTATTACAGCTTAATTTTTAGGTAGTGGATCTTGCTAAAGATCCTGTATTTCATCCTGCTAAAGATCCTATCGTTTGGGGATCTTTAGCAAGATCCACTACGGGGACAAAGCATTAGTTGAGTTTAAGTTGTTGTATCGATTCCGAATCGATGTGAATCGTATCGAGCATGGCGGAGCAATACGCGTCCACCGCTTTTAAAGCGGGTTTAAACGGATTGGCCGCCTCACCGCCGTCGCTGACCGCAATGTTGGAATCAAGTCCAGCTCCGAGGTCATCCCAAACCACGACCAGATCGGGATCAACCGGCGGCGGTCCACCGTAGATCGAAGCATCCAGCGGCTCGGTGGCCAACAAGCGTGCTCCTTGATACGTGGGATGACTGCGGCACAAAGTGACACTGCCGATGACCTTAAAAACCTTCATCCTGTCACCTTCCAAGCTCGCAGTAGGTTGGCAATCGCAGGGGCCGACCACTGGCGCGGGTCCAAGATCAGCACGTTGGGTTGAGCTTCAGCGACCGCCTGCTTGAGGTCGCCAAAACTCGTCAGTTGCACTGCTCGCAGTTGCGGTTGGGTTCGCGTGGCCAGCGCGGTAGCAAAGGGACGTGGGCTGCACCAAACGGCTCCGTTGCCGGGCGTAGCGACATGTCCCACGATCGCTTGTAAGGTTGTCTGCGGATCGGCATCTTCGACCACTTTGGCCGCTGTCGACTGCTGCATCACCATGCCGTTCGGTGCGACCAGCATGACGCTCGGTGAACTCTGAGTGCTCGACGACAGGCGCAGATCATGCGGACTCAGTCGCTGGAGCTTGACACCCCGTTGCCGCAACTCATCCAGCACCGCAGGGGTCACCACGGCCCGCCTAGGCACCTCAACCACTTTAATCCCGCTCAGGTTATTGCGGAGTTCTTCGAGTGTGATCAGCGGCAACTCGAGTCGCAGTCGGGTCGCGTCGGGCTGCAGGCTGGCTGCAGCGGGCGCAGTTTCTGGAGTGACGTGCACGGCGAGTGGTGCTGCCGGTTGCATACTCGCGGTCGCTCGAGGCGCAGCATCCACCTGGCGCAGTCGTTCCAGGACGACGCGAATGATGGTTTCGATTTCGGCTGCGTTGGCGATCATGCGTGGGAATCGTATCTGCGTGTAAAGCGATCAATGTCGTGAGGGGCGCTTCGGTCGTGCGTCGTATGTTAAGGTTTGCTGGCGGCCAGTTCATCCACGATACCCAGGACTGCCCAGCGGATAGGACTGTTCTCCACTCCGAACATCTCGCGGATGGCAGCCCCGTCGCTCGTCAAAATCACACGATCCCCAGGACCGGCCCCCATGCGATCGACGGCCAAGGTGGGCGGACCATCCGGCGTGCGACCGTCGGCCAACACCGGTTGCGTCACCAACAACTTGTGCGATGTGAGGGTCTTGTGCTTGACGGTCGAGTGGGTGTGCCCGACGACTAAGGCAACTTGCATGGGATGGAACTGAGTTAAAACTGAGTAAGATCGCGGGTTGATGTCAAGTCTGCAAATCGGCTCGCCGACTTACTCGGGGTCGCCGAGGATCCACAGGTCGTCGATCAAGCTACAGCGGCGTTCGCGGGTAAAGGTCAGCGGAGTGGTGACTCCTTCACCGGTCGGTCCGGCAATTGAGAACGACAAGTAACCTTCGCCACCGAGTCCCAGCGAGGCCATGCACGGGCCGTTCTTTACGAACAACGTAGTGTCCATGGCGCGCGCCATCTTGGTCATGTTGTGCACGTCGCGGGAGTGGATCATGCTGGTGTGCCGATAGCCATGCTCGTAGTGCTTGGCCAATTCGATACCGTGATCGACATTGCGGCAGCGGACGAACGGTACAAAGGGCATCATCTGTTCGACATACACAAACGGATGTTCGGCTTCGGTTTCACCGAACACCAATTCAACTTTGCGGTCGATGGTCACACCGGCGGCAGCGGCCAGTTTGACGGCATCTTGACCGAGCAATTCCTTGGTGGGTGCAAGGTGCTTGTCGTCGCCCACTTCTTGGAAGGCGGCAGCGGTGAGTCGCTCGATTTGCGAGCGATTGAGTCGAGCGGCGCCGGCACGTTCCATCGCTTCCAACATTTTGTCAAACACCGAGTCGACGACAAAGACTTCCTTCTCGGCGATGCACAGCAAGTTGTTGTCGTAGGCGGCACCTTGGATAATGCAGCGGGCCGCCCGATCCAAGTCAGCCGTTTCATCAACGACCACAGGTGGATTGCCTGGACCGGCCACAATCGCTCGCTTGCCACTGTTCAAGGCGGCGCGAGCTACGGCAGGCCCACCGGTGACGCAGATCAGATTAACGTTGCGGTTTTTGAAAATGGCTGCGGCCGATTCGAGCGTTGGCTCGGTGATGACGCAGATCAGGTTATCGATACCAATGTCATCGGCAATCGCTTTGTTGAACCGCTTGACCCCTTCGGCCGCCACTTTGCGACCACTCGGATGCGGATTGACGACTAAGGTATTTCCACCCGCCAGCATGCTCACTGCATTGCCGGTGATGGTGGGGAGCGAGTGGGTGACGGGAGTGATCGCGCCGATGACACCAAATGGAGCGTGCTCGATCACTGCTAAGCCACGATCGCCACTGTAGGCTTGAGTCGTCAGAAATTCAGTCCCTGGAGCGCGGCGTCCAAGCGTCTCGAGCTTGGCAATCTTGTGCTCAAGCCGCCCAATTTTGGTTTCGTTCATCTCCATCGTCCCCAGCTCGACTGCTTGGGAGATCGAGATGCGGCGGATGTGTTCGATCGCCTTCTTGCGGTCCTCCATCGGGCGGCGGCGCAGTTCCTCAAATGCCTGCCGGGCTGCCGTGACCGCCTTGTCGGCGCAGGTGAATTGCCCGTACCTTCCGTTAGCGGCCGTGCTACCACTGCTTGCTGCCGCGGTGTTGCCGCGAACTTCTTGGATGACCTGCGAGACGAGATTGCGGATCAGTTCTTCGCTAATTTGCATGACTTGTGTTCCTGAGGTTCTGAGGCCAGGGGTGGCCTGAGCTTATGCTTCTTCCGATTGGCGGTTGTAAACGGTGTTGCGTTCGATGTTGACCGAATCGACGATACCGATAACCACGCAATCGATGGGTAGTTTCTGTGTCTCTGGTGTGAAGCGGGCGCTGCTTCCTTGAACGATCAATACAAAGTCGCCAACACCCGCGCCGAGCGTGTCGACGGCAATGAAGGTGCGACCTGTCGTGGTGAGCTTATCGCGACCGGTATCGAGCCGGTACGGTTCGACGACGAGCAGCTTTTGGCCGCGCATCGATTCGACTTTCTCGGTCGAGACAACCGATCCGGTTACTTTGGCAACAAACATGTTCAGTCCTATGTTCTCGCACGACGCTCGTGCACGGCGGTTGGGCCGTCAAGCAACTTACTGACTTAACGCTCCGACCGTTTGACGGGCCACAATCAACTCTTCGTTCGTAGGGATAATCCAAATTTGTGCGCGGCTGTTTGGAGATTCGAGTCGCACTTCGCTGCTGCGAGCGGTCGCGTTTTTGTCGGCATCCAAGTCGAAGCCAATTTCACTCAGGCCGGCACAAACCGCGGTGCGAATCTTGGCGCCGTTTTCACCGATTCCACCGGTAAAGACCAAGGCATCGCATCCGCCCAGGGCCACGAGCATGCTACCCAATTGCCGCCGCACTTCGGCGATGTACACATCGAGTGCAAGTTGCGCAGCTGCGTTACCCGACTCGGCCGCTTGTTCCAAGTCACGGATGTCACCGCTGACGCCACCCGACATGCCCAGCAAACCGGCTTGCGTCGACAGGGTCGCGAGCATTTCGGTCAGGGTTTGTCCGCTGTGTTCCATCAGCATCGGCAAGCAAAACGGATCGAGATCACCCACTCGATTGTTTTGAGGCAAGCCCGTTTGTGGGCTCATGCCCATCGTGGTGGCGACACTCTTACCTGCGTGGATCGCGCACAAGCTGCTCGACCCGCCCAGGTGGCAGGAGATCACACGTGCATCGGGTCGGCCAAGCAACTCGGCACTGCGTGTACCGATGTAGCGATGGCTGGCACCGTGGAAACCCCATTTGCGAATCGGCAACGCATCGGCCCAAGCTTTGGGGAGAGCGTAGTGTTTTCTCGCTTCGGGGATCGTCTGATGAAAGTCCGTTTCAAAGGCGGCGACCAAGGGAATATCGGGGACGGTAGCCGCCAGTTGTCGCATGGCCGCCAAATAAGGCGGATTGTGCGCGGGAGCTACCGAACTGACTTCTTCCATGGCGGTGAGCACATCTTCGGTGATAGGGAACACACCTTGATAACGCCCACCGTGAACCGCTTTGAATCCAATAGCGGAAATCTCGTCGGCGCTGCTTAGGCAGCCATTGTCCGGATCGGTCAACTGCTGGATGCAAGCCCGCACGGCGATGCCATGGTGGGGTACTTCCATTTCCAGCGAGCCCTTGAACGCACCGATTTCCACCGAGCAAGGACTGCTCGGCGAGCCGATACGCTCTACCCCACCTCGTGCCAATTGCTTCGCAGGCGCACCTGTCTGTTCAGGCGACATGTCGAACAATCGATATTTGAAGCTCGTAGAGCCTAAGTTTGCGACTAAGACTTTCATCCCTGATCCTACTGGGGTTCTCAAACTTGGACGTTGAAGGGGACTTTCTGCAGTTGACACCGAGCAACTCACCGCTGAGGTGGCTCGCTCGTCTAGCCGAAAAAAGCGGTAGCAAGACCTTCAGCCGGACGTGGGATGATGTGGCTGCTAACCAGTTCACCGACTTGCGAAGCGGCACTTGCGCCGGCTTCCACAGCGGCACGGACGCTGCCCACATCGCCGCTCACCACGGTGGTGACCAAGCCTCCACCGATGTCAATGCGTTTGACGATTTCAACGCTGGCGGCTTTAACCATGGCGTCGGTAGCTTCAACCAAGGCCAGCAGACCTTTGGTTTCGATAAGACCAATTGCTTGTTGCATGTTGATGTAACCTATGCTGAATGAGTGTTATAGACTGATGTTCGAGGGAGCTGAGGAGAACCTTCCGCGGAGGTCGGTTCAACCCGTATGGCTTACTTGCCGACCTTGAGGACCTTGTGCAGGTCTTCATGGGGACGTGCGATGACTTGCACGCTAACCACTTCGCCTACGCGACCGGCTGCGGCAGCACCAGCGTCGGTCGCCGCTTTGACAGCCGCCACGTCGCCGCTAACAAACGCCGAGACCAAGCCGCTACCGACTTTATCCCAACCTAGAAACTGCACATTGGCAGCCTTCATCATGGCATCGACCGCTTCGACCAGGGATACGAATCCCTTGGTTTCGATCATTCCCAACGCTTCTGAAATTTGCGCCATTTTCGATTTTCTCCTCGCTTTTGGCATAATGAAATCAGCCGGTAAAGACTGGTGTTAGAGTACTCAAAGTTTTGTTGCTACAAGCCTGTTTTGTTACAGGCCTGTTTTGTTACGAGTCCTGCGTTCCTACAAGCCTGACCGCCTGCTTATCCATGGCACTGGCAAGCGCCCTGGGCTTTTATCTCGACACTTGTGGCTGCATCCAAGTTGCAGGCGTTCCCTTCGTCGGTATCGATGTGGACCTCCAGCTTGGCGGCCTTGTCAGCCCGGACCAACAAGTCCTCGAACGAAACACTGCACTGGGGGCTATGAATCTTGAGCGTCATGAAGTCTCCGTTTTTGACACCGTAGTAGGCCGCTTCCTCAAAGCTCATGTGCACGTGACGGGCAGCGCGAATCACCCCTTCGCGGAGCTCTACCGCGCCAGCCGGTCCGACCAGCACACAACCGGGAGTGCCTGCGATATCGCCCGAGTGACGAACGGGAGCGTTGATCCCCAGCGAAATCGCATCGGTGAGTGCCAATTCGACCTGACTGTGTGGACGGGTGGGACCCAGCACACGCACCTCTGGCAGCATCCGCTTGCGCGGGCCGACGATCATGACCGTTTGCTCGGCCGCATAAAAGCCATCTTGGTAGAGTGGTTTGCCAGGGGTTAAGGTGGCCCCCTTACCAAACAGTTGCTCGACGTGCGCATCGCTCAAGTGGATGTGGCGAGCCGAGATGCTGACCCGTAAATCGGGCGTGCGTGGCCCGACCGCCGCAGCTGGCGCGGACCCGCTGGCGTTCAGTCGCTGGACGATCTGACGGACGAGTGATTCGACATGTTGGCGATCAATGCTGGTCGTGCTCATTGAGTTTCTGCGCTTCGTTTAATTCGCTTGATGTGCCGGTTGGGTCGTGTGGGTCGTGTGGGTGAGGGCGTGTGAACGAGGGCGTATTAGTGGTTGGGCAGCCGTTCGGAGTCGGGGCGACACTGCTCTGGCATGTACTGCATGCTCTCGCCCTGGTCGGCTGATGCTTCAGGCCCGGCTGGTTCAGTTGCGTGTAATTCAGTTGCGAGGGACTCAGCTAGGCTTGATTCGGTTGAGTTGGCTTCTTCGGGTGGCGTTTCTTCGCGGCCGGCTAAAATCAAGCGAACGCCCGCTGCTTGCAACTCGGCTTGCCAGCGTTCGCTCAGCCCGTCGTCGGTGACCACGGTATGGACCGACTTGAGTTCACACAGTCGGGCGAGCGAGCTTTTGCCGAACTTACTACTGTCGGCCACTACCATGGTTTGGTCGGCACACGCCATCATCGCCCGTTCGGTTTCGACGAGTAACAGATTGCTGTTGTAGTAGCCGCGGCGATCGGCTCCAGCAATGCTCAGTACGGCGGTTTGAACGTTGAGGGTGGCGAGCATTTGATTGGCGTAGGGGCCGAGTGACACGGCGGTTCGCGTATGGACATAGCCACCCAGCAGCACAAGGTCGGCTTGATCGCTGGAGGCAAACAGGTTGGCCAGTGGTAGGGAATTGGTGACGATTTGCAGTGGACGCCCCACCAATTGCCGAGCGAGTTCGTAGGTGGTGCTGCCGCCGTCGAGTAGCAAGGTGTCGTGATTCTCGATCAGGCGACTGGCCGCAACGGCAATCTGCCGCTTGCGATCCCATTGCCCGGCCCGGCGATCGGCGAATTGCCGCAGCGAGGCTGTGGGTCCGGTGGAAAACACGCCGCCATGCGTCCGCTGTGCTTCCCCCTCCGACTCCAGGTGATCCAAATCGCGGCGAATCGTCGACTCGCTGACATCTAGGGCTGCACGCAGGTCGGGAATCGACACAAAGCCTTGGCTTCGGATCAACTCCCTGAGCCTTGCGCGACGAGTTTCGGTGGCACCTATACTGCTCAAAACCGATCACTCCGCGAAGACTTTCCGCCACATTCGTTCACATCGTGCCAATATTCTACCACCCAGACGCGTGAATGCAATCATCTCGGGACGGATAAACTATCCTATTTGCCTTATTTTAACTCGTTCGTTGGTTACTTGGCGGGTTGTGACGGATTTCCGTCAGGTCAGTGACGGTCCCCACGCATTTCTGTCGATGGACAGAATCCTCACGAAGCAGCGGTAGCACACGAGGGCCTTTACCGGCAGCGGAGATCCTGGACAATTGCCCAAACGAACTGCGTCGAACCCGCTGCATGGCTCGTTACAAACCCCTTTTTGCTCGGCTGGAGAAATCTGTGCGGATCTTGCTGACGAATGACGACGGTGTTTATGCCCCTGGCTTGGCTGCCCTGCGCATTGGCCTCAGGGAACTGGGGGAGGTGCAGTTGATCGCCCCGGCCACCGAGCAGAGTGGCGTGGGGCACTCGATCACTTTCCTGGAACCGCTGGTTTGCAAGGAGATCTTTCAAGGCCAAGAGCGGCTGGGGGTGGCGGTCGAAGGGAGTCCGGCCGACTGCGTGAAGCTGGGGGTCTCCGTGCTGCTGGATGGGAAAGTCGACGTGGTCGTCAGCGGAATCAACGGCGGCCTCAATGCGGGGATCAATGTGCTTTATTCCGGGACGGTTGCAGCGGCCATCGAGGGGGCCTTCTTTCGCCTCAATAGCTTCGCGGTTTCGCTCGAATACGATCCGCACGCCGACTTCGCCACCGCAGCCAAGATTGCGATCCCGCTGATCCAACAGATTTTAAGTCTCAAGGGAAGCAAGCCGCAGCTGTACAACATCAACATTCCGACCAGCGCGGTTCAGTTGTACAAGACCGGGGTCAAGCCGCAGGTCGAGATCGTGCCGATGGGTGTGGAACGGTACGGCGAGCATTACATCAAGCGGCAAGATCCCAAGGGACGCGATTACTACTGGGCGACCAACGATCCTCCGCCGCGGCGGACCGATCATCCGACCGACTTAACGGCCCTTTCCGATGGCCATGTGACGGTCACGCCGCTGATGTTCGACATGACCGACCAACCGGTACTCGGCGAAATGCACGACTGGAAACTCGAAATTGTCTGATAGGCTTGAGCCGCAAAGTGCTGCGTGGCTGGCGCTGAAGAGCACGATTGAGCACATCGTGCCGCTGGAACCTTCGTCCATACGTTTGGGCGAACGGGACTTTACGTGGTACCGCGTCGCCAATCCCGATGTGTTGCTCGAAGTGGCCGTGACAGACGGTGAGCGACCCAGCGAGGAACTCGATCCGTTTTGGTCGGTCACCTGGCGGGCCGCACAGGGACTCGACCGCTTCTTGGCCGATTGGGAACTGCACGAGGTGCGGATGTTGGAACTGGGCTGCGGCTCGGGCCAAGCGGGGACTGGGGCGGCCGCGCGGGGTGCCCGCGTGACACTGACCGATGCCGTGGAGCTAGCGCTGCAGGTCGCCCGGCTAAACGCTTGGCCGGTAGCCGAGCGGATGCAGTTCAAGCGTCTCAAATGGAACACAGAACAACTCGCTGAACCGAAATTCCCGATCGTCATCGGCTCAGACCTGGTCTACGATCCTCAGTTGTTCCCGAGTCTTGAGGCCTGTGCGCGGCAGCACTTGGCCCCCGGCGGCAAGCTCTTGCTCAGCGAGCCGTATCGGCATACGGGCGACCACTTTGCCAGGTGGATCGTGGCTGCTGGCTGGCAGCAGCGCGAGCACGCGGTGGATCTGGGCGATGGCCGCGTACCGATCCGGATTTTCGAATGCGAACCGTCGTGAGGCTATTGCGCGGGGTAAGCGGGTAGGGCTGTCAAACGGCTTTTCATGGCTTTCTTTTGCCGATGATCTGCTACACCGACCGCCACGATCACCATCTTGGCGTGGCCACTGGCTCCGAGGATGACAGGTGGTCGAGCTTTGTTACGCCGCCCTGCGAAGGCCAGTCGAACGCCGACCGCGGAGCTTCTCGACCGCGGCGAGCAATTGGTTGCACACGTAGTCCACATCCATCTCGGATAGTTTTCCGTGGGTCGGCAAGTTGATCCCACGCGACGAGCAGTCATCGGCTACCGGAAAATGACCCGAATAACGCTGGTAAGGGGGCATCCAATGGATCGGGTAAAAAACGGGACGGGTTTCAATTCCCCGCTGATCCAGTTCCTGCATCCAAGCGTCGCGATCGACATCCACACTTGGACGAAGCAGAACGGTGTACATCCAATAGGAATGCTCGGCCCATTCGGCGGCATAGGGGAGCTGCAAAATATCTTCGTGGTCGCTCAAACGCTCGAAGTACCAAGCCGCAACTTGTTTGCGTCGCTGCAACAATTCGTCGATGCGTTCCATTTGAGCTACACCAATAGCTGCCGCAATGTTCGTCATGCGGAAGTTATAGCCGATTTCAGGATGCCAGTAGCGACGATTGGGATCAACACCTTGGCCTCGCAGGAATCGCATTCTGCTAGCCAATTCGGTGTCATCCGTCGTGATGGCTCCACCCTCGCCCGTCGTGATCAACTTGTTGCCAAAGAAGCTAAAGGTCGAGCACTTCGCCAACGAACCGACCATGCGGCCACGGTACTTGGCCCCCAAGGCTTCGGCGGAATCTTCGATAACCATCAGGCCATGTCGTTCGGCGATGTCTGCTATCGGATCCATATCCACGGGGTGACCGTAGAGGGGCACCGACATGATGGCCCGGGTTCGCGGCGTAATCGCCCGCTCGATGCGACGGACGTCCACATTCAAAAATTCAGGTTCGCTATCGACGAAAACCGGTTTCGCATTGCAATAGCGCACTGCGTTTCCCGTAGCAACATAGGTCAGGGTCGGCAGGATCACCTCATCGCCGGCAGCGATGCCACATGCGATCAGGGCCAATTGCAAAGCAGTAGTGCCATTGTTTGTAACGACTGCTTCACGGACACCGCAGTATTCGGCGAGCATCTGCTCGAGCCGATCGATGTACTTGCCTCGTGAGGAAATCCAGGTTTCGTGAATGCAGTCCAGCACGTATTCTGCTTCGTGCCCATCCAATACCGGTTCGGCGACTCGAATTTGTTTTTGCGTCACGGGGAGAGTCCTTTCTCTATGAAGTTCGTTAAAGTAGCTGCCGTGGCGGACCTAACGCAAGTGGAATTCCCTCATTTAAGTCACCTATAAGATACTTTTTTCCGACTCGCCAGCCGCTTGGTGCACAACACCCGACCGACGCAATTATCATTTCTGAATCCCCCGGGCTTGGCTGGATCGCAGCTTTGCTGGCTTTGAAATTCCCAACTACGGCCAAACCTGTCTTTAAATGAGCAGCAGAGCAAACCTACCGTCAGACTGTCGAAATATGCGGACTTTAGGCTGGCAGCCCAACCCCGATCGACAAGCTCTCTTTCCAAGGGGGGCTTGGCCATCGCGGCTGTTGGGTAAGGCACGACTGCTGTTGCCAGCGCTCGCGGTGCTTGCATTCACTTTCGGCTCCCCGGTGACTGCCCAGCACGACCACCCATCCACCGCAACTAGCCGAACCACCCCTCCGACTGTATTCCTCGACAAGAGTCCCCGCGTGGTCGAGTATCAATTGCAGCGTCTGAGCAACGAACAACTGCTACTCATCGAAACGAATACTGCGGACAAAAAGTACCTACCGGTCTTTACCGCTATCCTCAGCCGGGAGGGGATGACCGAGGCCAGTCGAACCGCAGCACTTGAGGGGCTCGTCGCGATCAACCAGTCGCACAGGGTAGCCGAGTTATCGCAGGCACTGCAGCGAATGAAGGGGAACGACGCATCCGCCGAGCGGACCGCACGCTTGCTTTCCAGCCTGTTGCTAAAAACTCCCCAGGCAGAGTTGCTCGCGCAAGCAGCCTCTCTCAAGGAACTGGCCGCGTCCACAGAGGCACTCATCGCGCCCATCGGCTTCGCTGCGCTGTTGTCAGCCGGAGGAACCTCCACCGCTTTCGAAGTTGCCGATGCAAAGCAATCCTTGCCATGGCTCCTCAATGGCATTCAGCACATACCCAGTCAGTCGACTCGCAACGAGTTGCAGACACGGGTGATGTCGGCCATGACAAAAGATGCTCCCGAATCGCACCGCCGAGCGGCCATCGAGGCATTGATGCATATTAACTCCGGTCAGCAGGAGACTTTTCTCGCAGTGTCTAAGTATGTGGAGTTTGAGTCCCTGCGTGCGATGGCGATCAAAACTCTTTTGACGATTGATTCTGCGGCCCATGAACCGAACACTTGCCAAGCGCTGGTCGCTTGGCTCGTCGACTTTGCCGAAGCAACTCCCGCCGCCGATCGAACCAGCGAGCGCTTTATGGATGCGATGCAACTGGTCGAACAACTGCTGATATCGGTCCCCGCCGAGCAAGCCAAAGCGTATCGCAAGCGTTTGCAAGAGACGGTGGTACGGGTCGTTCGCATCCGCACCGTAAAGGAAGAAATGCGCTATGACCTTCCCTACTTTGCCGTTGAGGCAGGGCGACCCGTACAAGTCGTGTTGATCAACCCGGACATGATGCCACACAACTTGGTCATCACCACACCCGGTGCGCTCCAGGAGATTGCCGAATTGGGACTGCAAGTGGGCCCCGCTGGTGGCAGCAGTGGCAAGCAGTATGTCCCCGATAGCGATAAAGTCCTGTTTGCAACCGACATGGTCAATGCCGAACAGCAAGTTTCGCTCACCTTCAATGCACCTGATGTACCCGGTGAATACCCCTATGTGTGCACCTTTCCGCGACACTGGATGCGCATGTACGGTGTCATGGTCGTCGTTGAAGATTTGGATACCTGGCTGAAGAATCCCACCGCCCCTACGGACCCCGTGGGAAGCAATCGCTCGTTTGTCCAAAGCTGGACCATCGACGACTTTGCGGATTTGGAAACCGGGCTCCGCGGTCGCTCGCCGGAAATTGGCAAGCGACTGTTTGTGGAAGCTTCGTGTGCTCAGTGCCATCGCGCGGGCGATCTGCTGGCCGGTAAGGTTGGCCCCGACTTGAGCCAAGTGGTTGGGCGCTGGCAAGGCAAGCTGCCCGATGTTTTGTTGGAAATCGTCGAGCCAGCCCATCGCATCGATCCCCAATATGGAGTGGAAATTGTGCTCACTGAAGATGGCCAGACCCTGACGGGCCTTGTCACTGCCGAGTCAAAGGACACAATCTCTCTACTCGAGAACCCGGAGGCCAACGAGCCGACCGTTATTCCGCAAAGCGAAATCGCTGGACGCCGAAAAACGGGTAACTCGATGATGCCCAAAGGACTCTTGGATCGCTTTAGCCGAGATGAGATCTACGAGATCGTGGCCTACATTCAGAGCATTCAGCAGGCTCCCACCGAACAGTAATCAACCTTAGAGTCGATTTAGAATTCACCGAATAATAGCCGGAGCACCATGAAAGCGATTCAACTCGTTGAACCCAAACGCTTTGAGCAGATTGAAGTTGAAGCGCCGCCCAGCCCCGGACCCGGGCTGGCTTTGGTCCGCACACATCGCATGGGTATCTGTGGCACCGACTACAGCGGCTACCTCGGCAAAATGCCCTTTTTTAGCTATCCGCGTATCCCCGGACACGAGCTGGGGGTGGAAGTGCTTGAGGTCGGCCAAGGGGTTGAGAACGTCGCACCCGGTGATCGCTGCAGCGTTGAACCCTACATGAACTGTGGCCACTGCTTTGCCTGCCGCAAGGGAAACAGCAACTGCTGCGAGACGCTGAAAGTCATTGGAGTGATGGTTGACGGCGGTCTGTGCGAACGCTTCTTGATCCGCGCCGACAAACTGCATCCGTCGACCAAACTCTCCTACGAACAGCTCGCACTGGTCGAAACCTTGGCCATCGGTTGCCATGCGTGCGATCGTGGAGGGCCGACCGCCGGAGATCATGTGCTGATAATCGGAGCGGGGCCTATCGGCTTGGCCACCCTCGAATTCACCCGACTCACCGGAGCCACGATCACACTCATGGACATGGTCCAGTCGCGGCTAAATTTTTGCCAGCGAACGTATGGCATCGAGCACACCATACTCTTCAAAGGCGATGGGAGTGAACTCGCTCAAATGCAGGAGCTCACGCGGGGCGACAAGTACTTGATTGTGACCGATGCCACGGGCAACAATCGCTCGATGTCGGCAGCCATGCAATACGTAGCGCACACCGGTTCGTTGGTCTACGTTGGAATCACCACCGAGGAAGTATCCTTCAAACACCCTGTGTTGCATCGTCCGGAAATGACGATCAAGGGCTCGCGGAATGCGTTGCCCTCTGATTTCACACGCATCATCGGCCTAATTGAAGATGGCACGATCGACACCAATCCGTGGATCACCCATCGCACCCATTTCGATTCGGTGATTAGCGAGTTTGAGAGCTTTACCTCTCCCGACTCGGGTGTCATCAAGGCCATCATTGAACTTTAGGATCGGAAGAGCAGCATGCCCCAAGCCTCTCATATCAAATCAGCCATAACGGTCAGCTTGGTCGAAGAGGCTCGCGGCGGGCCGTTTGTTTTCTGGAACGGTCTGGCCGATGCGTTTTCCCAAGCCGCCGAGCTGGGTTATGACGCGGTTGAGATTTTTGCTCCGGGGCCTGACGCGGTCGATCGTCAGGAGCTCGCGCGACTGTGCCAGCAACACGCGTTGGCGATCGCAGCGGTAGGAACCGGAGCCGGGATGGTCAAGCACGGCTTGAGCTTGACCGACGCCAGCGATGACAAACGCACGCGTGCACGGGATTTTATCCGCACAATGATTGACTTCGGAGCGGATTTTCATGCGCCAGCGATTATCGGTTCGATGCAAGGTCGCTGGAACGCGGATGTACCACGTGAAGCCGCGCTCGCTTACTTGGCAGACGCCCTCAATGACTTGGGGGCGCACGCCGAGCAGCGCGGTGTCAAGTTGTTCTATGAGCCGCTCAACCGCTATGAAACCAATCTTCTAAAGACAATTGACGAAGGGGGCCAGTTCCTCACTTCGCTGACGACCGGCAACGTCAAGTTGCTGGCGGATTTATTTCACATGAACATCGAAGAACGCGATTTAGCAGCGGCCATTCGCGCGGGGTCTGAGCGCCTCGGACATATTCATTTTGTCGATTCCAATCGTCAAGCGGCGGGGCGGGGGCATCTGGACTACGCCCCCATTGCTGACGCCATCCGAGAGAGTGGCTACTCGGGTTATCTGTCGGCGGAGGCCTTGCCGGTCCCCGATTCCCGCACCGCTGCCGAAACAACCATCGCCACATTTAAGCATTTCTTTGGCTAGGCAGCCAGAAAGTGCGATTCACGAAGTGGCTTTGGGCTTCCGCCTGCTTATTCTTGAAGCTGCGAGCCGCGCAGTGATGGGGGCCTTTGCCACTAGATCCCCGGCAAGATCCTAAAAAACAGACCGCAAGACATCGGGGGAGAGGCGCGGTATGATATCCGCTTTTCACGCTGCCCCACAGCGCTCAAGAGCACTTCTAACAATATCCCCAGCGGCACACGCATCAGGAGAAAATAGCGATGGCAAGAACAATCAACGTGGCCATGATCGGCTTGGGTTTTGGTTCGGAATTCATTCCCATTTACCAGAGTCATCCCCAGGCGAATGTCATCGCTATCTGCCGGCGGAACGAGAAGGACTTGCAGGAGACCGGGGATCAGTTTGGCATCGAGCGGCGTTACACCAGCTACGACGATGTGCTGGCCGATCCCGATGTCGACTTTGTGCATATCAACAGTCCCATTAGCGATCATGCCTGGATGTCGCTCAAAGCGCTCGACGCGGGCAAGCACGTCATGTGCACAGTCCCCATGGCCACCACGATCTAAGAGTGTCGGCAGTTGGTCGAGAAGGTCAAGCAAACGGGCCTCAAGTACATGATGGCCGAAACGGTCGTCTACAGCCGCGAGTTCTTGTTCATCAAGGAAATGTATCTCGCCGGTGAGCTGGGCAAGATCCAGCATCTGGCCGCCTCCCACCCACAGGACATGGATGGCTGGCCCGATTACTGGCAACGGATGATCCCCATGCACTACGCGACGCATGTAGTCAGCCCTTGCTTGGGATTGGTCGATGGCTTGGCCGAGTACGTGAGCTGCTTTGGCTCGGGTACCGTGCGCGATGATATCGCACAGAAATCGGGCAATAAGTTTGCCGTCGAGAGCTGCCACATCAAAATTCAGAACAGCGATGTGACGGCGCATATTTGGCGTTGCTTGTACGATGTGGCGCGGCAGTATCGCGAGAGCTTTGACGTCTATGGCACGAAGAAGAGTTTCGAATGGACGCTGATCGAAAACGAGCCGCACGTACTGCATACCGCCAAAAAGCCAGAGCATGAAATCGCTGAGAAGATCGAAGTTCCGGACTTTGCACATCTGCTGCCACCTGAGATTCGCAAGTACACCTTGCCGCAAGAAATCCACGACACCGAACACTTGTCATTCATCCAAGGTGGCGGGCACGGTGGCTCGCATCCGCACTTGGTCAACGAAATGATCAACGCCTTGCTCGAAGATCGCGATCCGCGTCCCAATGCCGTCACCAGCGCCAACTGGACCTGCGTCGGTATTTGCGCTCACGAGTCGGCCATGCAGGGTGGTGCCGTCGTCCGCTTGCCAGATTTTACTTTAGGATAAGAAGCGATTCGCATGTACTTTGATTCACTAGAGCTTAAGCTTCACCCGCTGCGCAGTCCGCTCGAAGATACAGCTTCAACTTCCTCGAAAGACCAATAAACGGCAAATTTCTAGTCGGTGCTCTGGTCAGATATTAATGAAAAATTTCCATTGCGATAGTTGACTTTATTGACCTCACAGTACCAGAATGGGTGCGGTGAGGTGGGGCTGCCATTCGTTGCAGTAGCTGCTTTTGAAATACATACCCGGGCGCATCCACATGGTCCACGATCCCTTGTTCAACTCAGGCGCCGCGTCCAATAGCGGTGCAACCCCGCCATCGCTTAGCGGCCCTCAAGACTTTGTCGGGGCTGAACCGCTGGGGGGCGCCCCAGCGGGAACAGCGCAAATTGATTCAGCGAAAGCTGCAGCCATGTTTGCCCAACTCCTGGCGCGTCAAAATTTGACTTGGGGCATACTAGGTGGTTTGGCTGCTGCGGTAGGTGGTGCGTTGCTGTGGGCGGCGGTCACGGTCATCACCAGGTATCAGATTGGCTACATGGCGATTGGAGTCGGCTTTCTTGTGGGTGTGTCGGTCAGGCACTTTGGCAAGGGGCTTACGACCCCGTTCGGCATTGTTGGAGCGGTCTTCGCGCTTTTTGGCTGTCTGTTGGGCAATCTATTGGCTGTGTGTGGAATGGTTTCCGTGGATGAGGGCGAATCGATAATCGGAGTCACCCTGGCCGTGTTGATGCAGCCAACGGTAATGATTGAATTACTGAAAGCGACCTTTAGTCCAATGGACCTCCTCTTTTATGGAATTGCGGTCTACGAAGGATACAAGCTCTCGTTTCGTCAAGTCACCGACGAGGAACTGGCGGAACTCACGACCTAACGGCTGGCCGGTAACTTATTTACGGACGGGTCCTTAAAGGTTCGCCGTGTACTGAATGCTAAGCAACGCAAAAAGGGCCAGCATCACTGCTGGCCCCTTTTGTTTTTGGTTTAGTGTTATCGTAGTTCTGTCAGAATCGACATGGGCTAGTAGAGGAACTCGCCACCGATTGACCAACCTTGATACAGGGCTTCGCCGTCGGTTTCTAGGAACGGGAAGCGGTCACCGGTGAAGGCGCCACCACCCAGACCATTGCTGTAGTCGCGAGTGTTGATGTTCTCGGGAGCTAAGGCCACGTTGTCAACATACAACACGTTGTACGAAGCTCGCACCGACCAAGAGTAGGTCAGGCGATAGACAGCCGAAGCCGTGAACTCTGACAGGTAAGCAGTCTGTCCACCTTGCAAAAACTCGCTAGCGGTCGGAATCGAATTGGTGAAGACTTGTGTTTCGACCTCAGCGTGGTTCCCGTAGATACCTGTCTTCCCCTCAGCTCCAATCATCAATCCAGGGACTAGCGTAATCCACAGATCGCCACCGACCTGAAAGCCGGTGAGTTGATTACGAGTGTGCGTATCGATGTTGGCGAAGCGTCTGTTGTTGAACGCAAAGGCATTGTTCCGCGGGCCCTCGGCGGCGAAGCCAAAGCGTTCATCCAAGTCGAAGTAGCGGATACCAGCCAACCACGAGCCTTGCACAAACTGCACTGGGCTAACCCACCGACGACGGAAGTTCACCTCACCGTTGTGCAACTCCGAGTTGTAGCTGATCGTGTGCAGGAATGATCCGTCGGTGTCATCGAAACCGCCTGGAGGATTGACGCCGAAGTCGCTGAACACCGAATAGAGATCTGGAGTCTGCAAGCGAACGGAGCGGCTGGTCTCCCAGTTGTTTAAGCCGAAGTAACGCGCCTCGATACTCGTCCCCGCACCCACTTGTAAACTGGCAATCAATTCCAGTCCGTACCGCATGCGATCCAAATCAAGGTCGGTTGTGCGAAGGGCAGGTGTACCGGCGATGCCGTTGGTGCTCATTACATCCGACGGCACTGGAACTCCAGTGATTGGGTCGAGCGGTCCAGAGTATGGTCCGAAGCCACTGGTACGCGACAAGCCAATGGTCCCCGCATACAAGTCGAACCAACGCTGCGAGCCTCCACCACCTTCGCTATAGGGAGCCAAGGGGCCAAGCAGCCCAAGTAGATGTCCAGGAAACAACGTGCTACCGCCACCGCTGCAAGCCATGCAGCCAGCACCGCCGCAATGGCATCCACGCAAGTGCGCGAGCGGACCATTGCCATTGCCAAGGCGTCCCGCAAAGGGACCGCAACCCTGGCCACCGCACATGCCATTTCCGCAACTGGGGCAGCCCCCCATATTGTCGCAGCCCGGGCCGTACCCACCACCGTTGCCATACATCATGTCAACGTCCATCGGCGCTGGGCCGGGGAACGACATGCTCATCGGTCCTGAAGGACCCATCATCCCACCAGGCATCCCACCAGGCATCCCACCGGGCATGCCGCCCATCATCCCCATGCCACCTGGGGCATGGGCATAACTGGCCAACGTCGTTTCGGCTTGCCGCCGAGCGCCTTGGCTGCCAGGCTTCGATGGCGCTTGGCCGTACGATGGTTTTGACTCGATTCCTTGAGCACTCACGAGGAGAGCTAGCCCCATCGTCAGCCAGTGCATACGACCACTGAGCATTCTCATTGATTTCTCTCCAGCGGCACTACGTCCGTGTTCGGCAATGGCGTTACGCTCGACCAAAACGACAACAGTTGCCAGT
>JBGSHW010000086.1:0-2358 GCA_041751975.1 Pirellulaceae bacterium | reverse complement strand
GAAGTCCAACACTGTGATTCCGCGTGTTTTTTTATGTGGCGGTCACTTGGACGCAGAACCTCCGGCCTGGCCCGATCAAGCGGTCGTCATCGGCACCAGCCAGCAAGCCATCGATGCCGTGAAGCAACATGTTGACCGAGGTGCGTCAGCCATCAAGATCTACATGCACCTTCCGCTGCCATTCATCGAGTCGGCATGTGTGGCCGCAAGCGCGCGAGGAATTCCCGTCACCGCCCATTTAGAGCTGATCGACGCAGACAAAGCCATTCTAGCGGGAGTGACGGGGATGGAGCACATCACCTCCTTCGGAACTTGCCTGGCGGAACCCCAGCACGCCCGAGAGTTTAAGCAAGCGCTGACCGAAGACTCAGCGGCGCGGCATGCGTGGCGTCCACGCTTGTGGCAACGAATTGATTTAGACAACAACCCGCGATTGGAGCCACTACTCGAACTAGTAGTACAGCGTCAAACATTCATCTCACCCACGCTCGCCATTTTTGAAGCGCGAACCGATGAGAAGGACGCAACTCCCGAACAAGTTGCCGCATTCGCCAATATGATGCAATTCTTCGCGTTATGTCATCGACGTGGCGCGCGAATAGTGGTTGGCTCTCACACCGCCGCACCCTTTGCAGCGCGGGGGAAAGCCTACTTGCGCGAAGTGGAACTGATGGCCCAGGCCGGGATGAGCCCGCTAGACATAATTTCCGCAGCCACGAAGAACAACGCGCTGTTCTTTGGGGCGCACGAACGGCTAGGGACTATCGGAGAAGAAAAGGGGTCAGGAGCCGAATTGGTTGACTAGGCAATTTGTCGGCGGTATGCTGATGGCAAGTCGTAATCACATTTTTGTCCACCGTCATCTATCAAGCCTCGAAAGGTTGACTGATGCCACGTCCACTGCGGTCAGATGTTGCGGGGCAGTTTTATCACGCACTGAACCGAGGTAATGCGCGACAACCCATCTTTCACAAAGATGCGGACTACGAAGCTTTTGAGCGTATCATCAAAGAGGGATTGGAAAAGTATCCTGTCGATCTGCTTTGTTACCAATGGATGCCTAACCATTGGCACATGATTTTGATGCCCCGCGAAGACGGAGCGATGGGCCGTTTGCTTTACTGGGTATCCATGACTCATGCGGCTCGACATCACGCACACTATCGTGCCACTGGAACGGGGCATCTTTATCAAGGTCGATTCAAGAGTTTCCCCGTTCAGAGTGATGAGCATTACTTAGTGGTCTGCCGCTATGTCGAACGCAATGCGTTGGCGGCTAAGTTGGTCAAACGGGCTGAAGACTGGCCGTTCGGTAGCCTGTACAATTGGACCGGAGGCAAGAGTGGCGTTTCTTTGACGAAGTGGCCAATCCGCCGTCCGCCCGAATGAATCACAAGAGTCAATCAAGCACTGGACGAAAAAGAGGAAAAGCAACTCCAACGAGCAACTCCAACGAGCAATTGCTCGAAGCCAGCCCTTCGGCGATCGAAGTTGGGTTGAAAGTACAGCCCGAAAGTACAATTTGGAATCGACGCTTCACAATCTCGGCAGACCAAGTAAGCTTGCCTAAAGTGCCAATTCGGCTCCTGACCCCTTTTATCCAACAGTGCGTTCCCAGGCAGGAGCCTGGGAACGAGGGGTTCGACTGATTTTTCAAGATACTGAGTAATAGGCAGGAGACTGGGAACGAGGGGTTCGGCTGATTTTCGCGAATCGGGCGTTGTCCAATTAGGGCTGCACGAAATGGCCGGTTTACGATATTCTGAAGGGTCATTCACTGGACTAGTCGAACTTAAACTTGCCAAGCCACCCCATGCCTGTCGCGCTCCCGATTGTTGAAAAAACGCCCTCCACGGCAACTATTTGTGACGATCCAGCGGCCCCGTCGCGCGGTAGGTATGCGTTCGTCAGTCTGGGCTGTCCGAAGAATTTGGTTGATAGTGAGCGGATGTTGGGACTGCTCCGCGATGACGGATTCAGTCTAGTGCAGGATCCGGAACAATCGGACTTCGTGGTCATCAATACCTGCGGTTTCATCGACAACGCTCGCAAGGAGTCGTTTGAAGCCATCGATCAGATGTTAGAGCTGAAGCGGCAGGGTAAAATTCGGGGAGTGATCGTATCGGGATGTTTGGCCGAACGCGAACGCGAGAAACTGCTCGAAGCGCGTCCCGATATCGATTCGTTGGTGGGTGTATTTGGTCGCGACGACATTACGCGCATGGCCGCGCGGTTGATCGATGGACTGGAGGAACAGCGGACGATATTTCGCCCCGCTCCGATTCGCGCCCTGGATGATACTAATCGCTTGCGCATCACTCCCCAGCATTTTGCCTATTTAAAAATATCCGAAGGCTG
>JBGSHW010000085.1:0-64963 GCA_041751975.1 Pirellulaceae bacterium | reverse complement strand
CGCGTAGTCGCTCAGCACGCGGATCTCACCGTTGTGCGTGTTGGTGATGTGGCCAGTCAAATCAACATAGCCACCGCTGACTCGCAGCTCTTCGACAACGATGCGATCGCGATCGACGTCGTAGCGGGCCAACAGATCGCTGGAGTCAACAGTATTCAAACGCACTAGACCGCTAAGACTCAGGTTATTTCGGAGCGAAGCGATTTCACTGGCGGTCGCTGGCGTGATGGTGAGTTTGTATTCGGGTTTGCCGCTCTGGATGATGCCGTTGACGTTGATGTACTGTGCGGAGATGAAAATCGAGCTACCGATCAGGCTGGGAGAAACAGGATTTTGATTGAGGTAGGCGGTGAAGTTTGGATTGCTGCCGTTTGATTCGATACGGACCGTTCCATTGAAGGATCCATTTCCGTAAACCGGATCGGTCTTAATGAAATCGGTCAGACGCGCGTGCTCTGCTCCACTAGCTTCGTAGATGCTGCCCAGTTCAGGCAGGTTGATCACGACAGTTCCGTTGTTGCCTGCAATAATTTGCTGAGTCCGTCCGTTGACTGGGGCGTTGATCGTGATACTGCCAGCACCGCTTGGAAGCGTCTGCAACAGAATATTTCCGCCGAGATTGGTAATAGGTCCGGAGACGGTGATATTGGGCCATGAGAAGGTCGTGTTGTCACTCGGGACGACGAAGCGATTGTCGACGATGATTTGCTTGCCGGTCGAACCACCTTCTCCACCAGAATGTAACAGTCCGTTCAAAAATACGCCGCCCGCATCTTCGGTCACCTCGATGCCACGTGAAATCAGATTGGTCGGCGTTTGGTTCACAATTTCAACTGCCGAGTCGCCCGGCGCGATCAATGCACCGCCACTGTGGCTGAACGAACCAGCCCTCACATCAATACGTCCTGCCTTGGCGAAAATGGGATCCACATCAAGGCTCAACGCCAAGCGGACAACCCGCTGTTGTCTGCTGAGCCCTTGATCATCTACGAGAGTCTGTAGCAGTCCCAGTTCTTCCAGTTCTGCTTTCATTCGCGTCACCTCGGCTTGGTAAAAAGTTCGTAACGCTAGAACGTCCCCGTAGAGATCCAGTTGGCGTTCGGCTTCGGCCAGCGCCAGATCGAGGGCCGAATTGACGGGCAACAAGCGTTTCTCGAACGTGATGTTGCCGGTGGAGCGAGGGTCGACGACCACGGTGAACAAGTCAACCGTATCGGGCAGCGGATCACCGTTTTCATTCACGCCTGGATCGCCGCGCTCGATCTCCGTGATCTCGAGGATTCGCTTGCGAGCGATGCCGGTTTCTGCGACGCCAGTGACGGTGACGGTGCCACGCGCACTGATGGTGGCTGTACCGCCAAACTGTTCCACGCCACCAGCGCCAAACAGTCCATCGATCGCACCGGCAACGCCCGTCACCCAGTTCACCGCTTTAACTTGAGCGATGACATTGTTGTCGCTGAATTGCTCGGCATGCATCCTTAGATCGCCCCCGCTGCGAACCGCCGCACCTGAGTTTAAGATGATGAGGTTGTCTTGGTCGAGCGTCGCTATAGCATCCATCAAGTCGATAGGAATCAGGCTGCCGGCGAACGTATCGACGCGGGCGCGGATGTTGTATTCGTCCTGATTGAAGCTGGTGTCCGTTCCAGCCGACAGATTGATATCGCGCTGCGCGACGATTTCAGATCCGCTCTCCAGCGTCACACGATTAACGGGCGTGATGGAGATCGTAGCCACCCCCGCGCCGACGGTCGCCGCACCAAAAGTTTCTGAATTGGACTGGATCTCAAGATCGCCACTGCCGCCAGCATAAATATCAATGCCGCCCGCCGCAGTGATCGACGCTCCGTCGGTCAAGCGAACGGTCGCGTTGTTCACGGCAGTGCGAAGCGTGCTGTTGTTGATTCCGCCAGCGGCAATACCACCACTGCGAAGCGTGGTTTCTTCGAGGGCCTGGATCTCATTGCTGGCCGAGATGCTGGCGTTGGACTGATCAAGGTTATCCAGCGTAATGTCAGCACCCATGGTGACTTCCGATGTTAAATAGAGATCTGTCGTGCTGCTGATACCGACGCCAGCGATCAAGCCTCCGGTCGTGGCGTCGACGGTGCCAGTGCTTAGCCTATTGGACTTGTCGACCAAGTTGGCGGCATTCGCCAACAAGTTGCCTGCAACGATCGTCGCAGCGCCAATCTTGATCTGTGAATTTGCATCCACTGTGTTTGAGAGACTACCACCGCCTCCAGATAGCAACCCACCAGCTGCGGCCAGCAGCGTCGCATCAAATTGCGATTCCGTAGTCGTCCACATCTGAAAGCGGTCGGTGACCTCGAATACGCTGCGATCACCAATCTCGATCGTCGCGTCCATGGTGATGTTCGTGGTTGGTACCGCTACCGCGCCGCTGATGCCGCCTGCCGCGCCGGCGACTGTGTGAGCCAAAGATGCAGTCGCGGGACGAACGATGAACTCAGCGTTATCGGCGATAATTTGAACATCCGCACCGATTTGGACACCCGTCGACACATTCACGTCGACCGTCGATGAAGTCACCCCGGCTGCTATCAAGCCCGCCCCAAAACTGCTGGCAACGCCGATATCCGCTGAACCTGCCTGAGAACTAAGCCCGAGGTAACCCACTTCGATCCGAGAGCCATCGGCAACCTCTATGTACCCGACGCGAGCGGACTCCATCGAAGTCACGGTGGCGCTAACTCCGATCAGCAGGCCGCCAGCCGAGCCCTGCGCGGTAGCCTGAGTCTTCTGGTTTTCGTCTGTAATGCGAGGGTTGATGCCGTGGGTCGAAATGGCCATGGCTGCAGATCGAATGACATGGTCGCCGCTATCAACCCAGTGACGCATTTGGCCCTTCGTTTCCGTGCGCGCCTGAGAGACACCGACGGTAAATCCAGTACTGATCGTCAAACCAGCGGCATCGGCTTGTGCGTTGGTATCGTCACGGAGGTCAGCACGAATCTCCTGTACATCCACTAAGTTGTTTGTAAACCAATTGTTAAATTGCGGACTCGCCACAGCTCTAGCCGAAGAACCGCTCAGCCCGATGCCGATGATGCCAGCGCTGACCGCGACCGCTTGGGTTTGGGCCACGGCACTGCCGGAACTCCAGCCTTCGGACCACAGCCCACGACCTTGTAAGGTGCTTGCATAGAACTCGGTATCAAGGCTAGGAATTACCTCGCTGGTGGCGAACACCCCGCCTCCGGAAATTGCTGCACCGAAGGGAGCCGCGGCAGCTGCGACGGCACTTGCATAAGCATTGGCAGTCACATCGCTCCTATCGTAAGCTCCGAGAAACGTCCCATCGCCTGAATAGACGACCGAGCGTCGAATCACCGCTTGCAATTTATTGTTCTGCTTCGCGCGGACATCGCTGACCGCAACCGAGACACCTCCCGCGTAGGAACCCGCCGCAATCGCCAGCGTGGCCGCACCTACGAACGTCTCGATCGCATTCTCGCTGGTGGTCGAAACGGTTGTCCGACCGCCTATATCGATGCCCTTAAAGTCACCCAGCGCGTTACCTTCTGTATTGCTGTTAAGAATTGCAGCGATCAATTCCATTTCAACCTGATTGACCGACGAGACACCGGCTCCGGCGACCGAAGCTCCGATGTTGCCCGCTGCGGCAGCGGCGCTGCCCGCGAATACTGTGGCCGTGATGCTGCCGGTAGCTTGTGTACGGACGTCCAGATTACCGGGTGTGTACACACGACTGCCATTGACCGTGGCCATGACGCGAGTCGATCCCAAACCGCGTTCCGCCAAAGGATTATCGTGGTAGGTTGCTGCATCGCCGATAAGATTTTCGGCCGACGAAAGCCCAAACGCCGCTGCAGCTATACCCACGTTGCCGACAGCCAGCGAAATCGTAGCCGCTAGGATCGAAGCATCGATGGTCGAACCGTTGGTCGCCAGCACACGGACATCACCAGCAGCACTGAGCGTACTGTCTTGGACCAAAGCAATCGTTTGGTTGCTGATCGCGTTGGTTGCCACGGCCCCCGCACCGGCAACCCCGAAGACTAAGTTTCCTCCTGCCAAGCCCGCGGATGCAGCCACGGTGGTTGAGGTAATGCTGGCCAGTTGATCGCTGTTGATGCTGATTTCGCCCTCAGAACCTACGGTTGAGCCGATGACCGATGCCGTGACGTGATTGGCGATGGCGTTGTGCGCCACGGAAACGCCAATCTGGACCGTGCCACCCGTTGCTCCGGCGGCGACTCCGAGCGAAGCACCGCTGGAGTCCGCTACGATCGTCGATGTATCGCTGGCCAGCAGGCTGATGTCCTTGTTACCATTGACAAGCAAGAGCGTGCTGTCGCTGATGCTGGCGGTAACTTGGTTCGCGATTTCGTTACCGGCTCCAGCGCCGGCTCCGGCCAATGCGAACGCCAGCCCTGCGCTGCCAGCGACGCCAGCCGATGCGGCAATCGCCGACGCTTCGATCGAAGTATTGGCTCGGGCCTCCACCTCGATTGCGGCAATCAACGTGGCGAATACCAAGGAATTTGAACCGATCGAGGCGGTCACCGCGTTGGCGACATCGTTAAATGCCAGACTGATGCCCACTGCGCCGCTGATACTATTGCCGGGGCCAGCCGTGACACCGATCCCGACGCCGCCCGCGTCCGCAAGAACTTGACTTTCATCGTACGCAGCGAATCGCAGCGTGCCTGTTGGCAAGGTCAGCCGACTATTATCTGCGACTTCCGCACGGACTTCCTTTGCAACCGCGTTTTGAGCTGCCGCGCCGGCTCCACCGAAGGAACCGTTGCCCACACTGGCCGTCACCCCGCCAGCGATTGCCAAAGCGCGCGTGCTCGACATCGATTCGGCAACCACGGTGAAATCGCCCTCCGCACTTCCGTTCAAAGGGCTGTAGGATAGACGCCCGACCAATGCCTCGACGCTTCCGCTCACATCATTCAAGGCGACACTTACGCCAAAGGACAATGCGGCTCGAGACTGTGGCGACAGCGCAGCGACTAGGGCGAATCCACCCGCGTCCGCTTCTGTCGTCGAGCGATCAATGGCTTGCACCGTTACTTGTGAGCCGAGCAGCCAGCTTGATGTGAGTGAGGCGTGCACGTCTGTAACCACCCTGTTTATAGCCACGGCACCCGCACCGGCTAAGTTCAGCTTGCCCGCAGCAGCTCCTCCGCTGGCTTGAACGGTAAAGGACGCTCCGATCGCGACTGCCTGTACATCGATTTCTGAGGCGGCGTTCACATCCAATTCTGCAACGGTAGCAAATTCGCTCTCGTTCCAGAGATCATCGGCATACGCCTCGACTCGACTGTTCACCTGATTGACTGCCACGGGGGCATTCAGCGAGATCGCCCCGATCTGTTTTGCATTGGCTTTACCGCTGGACGCCCCAATGCCCTGCAGTCCGCCACTGATCACCCAAGAGTGAATATCACCATCGGCCTTGGCGTCGACGTTGACGACGCCCAAGTCGACGTTCATGCCGCGAGTTCCAAGTTCATCGCGATCATCACGACCGATGAAGGCGGCCACCTGTTGATCGATGACATTGACTCCGATCGACGTCCCCATACCGATTTGTTTGCCTTTCAAAAAGGCACCTAGAATATTGACTCGGTCGAGCGTGTCGCTGGCGGCGATGTTGAGCGTCTCCGCGGCCAGTCGCACCGCTGGCGGCACGGTTCCATCGGCATTGGCAACCCGCGTGGTGTCAACGCTTGCGCGGGTGTCGGTCTTGATGTTGGCGGCGGCAACCGCAGCAGAGAAGCCGAACTGCGATGAAGCGGTTCCGGTTTGCACCAACGCCAGATCGTAGATGTCGGAGGTCGCCAGCACATCCACCCCACTGAGCCGGTCGGTCGTGGGGCCTAGCGTGGGGCCGATCTGTACACCTTTGGCAATCTCAGCCACCGTGGTATGGTCGCCCAAGGTCAGCAGCATCGTCCCGCCAGCGGCCTTCTTGCCCGAGACCCCTAGCGGGTCGGCAATGTCTTTTAGGAAATCTTGCAGGCTGCCATCTTCGCCACGTTTGCCACTACGCTGGAATGCTTCGGCAAAGCCTGGGATGCTCAGGTTCAACGACGACATCTGCCCAGCGCCGACATTGAACGTATCCAGCACCGCGCCCACGGCGACTCGTTGATCAGCGGCTGGAAAGTAGGAATCTGTTTGCACCCAGACGCCTTCACCGATGCGCGCTACGACAGCGTTGGTGGTATTGGTGACCATTATGCCCAGTGCCAGTGCTATCGCATCGCGGTTTCCATCGGCAGTCGTGCGAGCGTATACATTGAGCAGACCAGCCAAACCGTGGGTGCCATCCAGCAGCGATGAAAAGCCACCTAACCCGAATTGATCGATGGTCACTGCCGCGTTCACGCCGCCGTCCGTGTTGCCAATAAACGGATAGACAACTTGCGAGTCCACGACCACTGCGTTTCGGGCATCGAGTCTCGCATGTTGCGTTTTGCCCAACTCGTCAACGAAGGCATCGGCGATGATTGCGTGAGCTTCGTTGCGGTAGAGACCGTAACCGCCACTGACCGCGAACTCTTTGCTACCTTGACTGCTGCCATCATCACCGTTGCTCTCATTTAACCCAGCGCGAGTCGATTCGCTGATCGCGCCCAGCCGCGTCCACTGAACGATCTCGGCATCGACGGTGATGTCCGTTTCGGAACGAAGTGTGGCGGTTGCACCGATGATTGAATGGACCTGATGCTCAAACACGGAAAGCACGAATGAAGCGGCCGCATCCACTCCGCCTTGCTTGGATGAATTTGGGTCTTGCACCGGATTGGCGGCGACGGAGGTCAACTCGGTCGCCGTGCTAATTCCGTTACCCTGAATGCCGGTCGTTAGTGCTCCGAAGAAGCCGAGTGCCGCGCCGCCGACATTTTCGATATGCCCTTGCGCGACACCGCTGAGAACCGACGACCAGGGCTGTTCTCCGTCTGTAAAATTCGTACCCGCTTCGGCCTTGTTGGTCGCTTGCAACGTAGCGTTTACCGAGATACCACCGGTTGCATGACGCAGAAAGGTGTGGGTCGTATTCAGCGCGCTGGTCAGATCAACAATTGGACTGGCCAAGGCGTCGGCCAGCGATCCGGCCAAACGCAAACGATTGGGAAGCACCCTGTCGACCACAGCATAGTAGCCATGATGATTGTTCAGTCCATTGATCGGAGCATCCGGCAAAGTGAGTTCGCCAAGGCGGCCAAGTTCATCGCCTTGCGCATCGAAGGAAAACATTTCGCGAGTGGTGGTCTTGCTTGGGTCGGTGCCATACAGCAGAAAATCACCGGTTTTCAAACCATGTCCGTCGGGCAGTGCAATCCAATTTCCATCCGAGTCGACGTCGCTTGCCGGGTTGAGCGACTGCACCTTCGCGTCGTAGCGAAAGCCATGGGTTCCTGACGTTCCGGCCGGTAGCGAAAAGTCAATAAAGTTCGTTTCGCCGGGCAAACGCAGCTTGATGTCAGCGCCAAACGGAACTGCTTCGTATGTTTGATTCTGCTGCAAACCCGTGATGGCATCTGGCAAGTTGTCGTCGGCATCGGCTTCGGGCCCAAGGTAGGTTAGCCGGGTGACGCCAGTGGGCAGCGTTAGCTCAATGCGTCCTTCGTCGCTGCCATCGGCGGTGCTCTGCGTCGCATCGAAACGCAGCACCCCCAAGCGTGTCAACGAGTGCTCGGCGTCTGGATCGACACCGCTGTTGTCCAGATCGATGCTTAGAGCGCGTGTCAGTCGAATGGTTTGCCACAGCAGACCATCGGCCTGGGGCGTCTGATGGGTGATCTCGTGTACGAAGTAGTCTTGGCCATCAATCAAACCGAGTCGAGGCTGTGACGACTGATAACTCAAGCGGTCGCCGACGCGGATCGGATTATCCGGATGGATTCCTTTGAGGATCAGACTTTCACGACCCGAGTAAAGCTCCCAGCCTTCGAAATCGATCTGGGCTCGCTCGCTTCCGTTCGACGTTACGGTACCATGTACCTCCGCGCGGACGACGGCATGGTCCACTCCGACCGCGGCGGATGCCCCGAAGGTTCCATCGTTGAAGATTGCCGTTGTCGCTTTGGCATCGTTTTTGACGGTGCCGCTAGCACGGATGTCGACGCTGCCACCGGATACGATCGAGGAATCGGCTGACACATCGATCGTGGATGTCTCACGAGTGAAAGCCATCGCTAAGTTGAAGCCGTAGTCGACCTCTGCAGCACCGGGGGCCCGAACTCGCGACTCAGCTTCATTGCGGGCCACATTGACGGCGGTGCTCTTGGCATCGGTCAACAAATGGACTCGACCACCCGCAATGATCTGCGTCGTTCCTGATACGTCAATGATCGCCTGCGTTTCGGAATGGCTCAGACCGACCGACAGGGTGGCCGGCAAACCCTCTGCGTTCAACCCGGTTACTGCGATCGTATTCAGCGACGAATCGGCTTCCGCCTGTGCCCACACATCCACGGTGGTGGTGCTGTTGATTATCGAATTATGCAACTGGATGGTTGCCGACGCTTTATACAATTTGGCCTGCGCGGTCAACGGCCCGATGTTGGCCAATCCGCTGCTGGTCAACCCAATCTCGTTGGGCCGTCGCTCGAGTTCAGCGAGCAGTTCTTGGCCCACTCCGCTTTGATGACCGCCCAGATCGCCCCACTCGGCGGTCGCTTCGCCAGACGCAACGATCGAAAACGAGGCCGCAGTCAAACTCGATCGCGTGATCACCACCGACTGCGCGCGGTCGCTGAGTACCCCGCTCAGTACTGCGGGCAGGACGTTATCGATGAGGGAGTCCGGTTGATGCTCGGCCGTCAACATAACCGAACCAGTGGTCGTTAGGACGGCACCGTAGAAATCGATGCGACCCGCTGAGACGATCAGCGAGTTGTCGTCAAGATCGACTGCGGAATCGATTCGAAAGGTTCGTCCGATGATCTCGATTTGGCGGTCGATCTCTCCAATTTCCACCTCGTGCAGCACTAGCGAGTTAGCGTTGGCATCGACGATCTGAATCTGATCTCCCACCCGCATCAACTCGAGATCCCGATTCGCGTTCTCGTAAAACAGCTCTGCAGCCAACAGTTGCCGCGCTTCGAGCGTCTCGATGCGCAAAGCGGGAGTTAGCCACGACCGGGAGGGGTGGGCGCACGCACTCTGGGATTGGCGGAAGGACCGCATTTTGTCTTCGGACCGGCGTGAACGCAGCCGTTTGGGTATCAATGACACGACGAAAATCCCAGCGAAAAGAGGGGCAAAACAACCCGAAGGCTTGGTAAGCACGCCTACCTGGCAGCAGTGGCAGTCGGACCTATCTATTAGGTTTGTGATAAACTGGAAGTGTCATCCGCCACCGAATTGCCTTTTTTTCGAGGAGATCGGATAGTGCACTGGTCAGTTTTGGCGGATCAACCCAAGCATGCGCAATAAGCAGATATAGAGGCTGCACACTCCCCGTCACCCAGAGGTTGGCGATTTAATTCGTTTTGGCAACATGCAAACGACGGCCATCATCAAATCAACCACCTGCACACCTAGCTGGGGCACCCACCATGATTTCACTCGAATCGATGCGACGAATCGAAGACATTTGTTCGAGCTTCGAGCGAAACAGCGAGCTGGGGGGCGAGGTGGTCGACTCCCTGCTCGACCAAGTCGCTGCAGCCGAGCAAACCAGCCTGGCAAGCGAACTGATTGCACTGGATGCTGAGTTGCGATGGAGGGCTGGAGAGTACCCATCGGCGACTGATTACCGCAAGGTGTTGGAACGCCCGGGAGTTCACTTGACTGAGCCTCAGCTCGAGCAGCTCATCGAGAATGCGAAGAGCTCCGCAGTCGGCTCTTCGGACCAACCCGCGGAGACAGCCCGCTACCAGTTCCTGGAGCGAATTGGGCGTGGGGCCTACGGCGATGTTTGGCGGGTAAATGACAAAGTCGGTTGTCGACCGCTGGCCGTTAAAGTGCTGCGCAAATCGCTGTTGGATGATCCCAATGCCGGGGCACGCTTGTTGCGCGAAGCCGTACTCACCGGCCAATTGCAACATCCTGGAATTCCCCCGGTCCATGACTACGGAACGCTCGATGATGGTTCGGCATATTACGCCATGAAACTTGTCGGTGGCCGAACCTTTGAATCAATTCTGAGTGAACGCGCTGCGGAGGATCTGCAGGTACCGAGAGCCCTTTCGATCTTTCACAGCGTTGCGCAAACGGTAGCCTATGCGCATTCCGCTGGAATTATCCATCGAGATCTGAAACCACATAATGTCATGGTGGGTGATTTTGGCGAGGTTCAAGTAATGGACTGGGGAATGGCCAAGTCACTTAGCGAAGTGGACGATGAACCACTCTCGAACCCGCCGCCAGAACTCACCAGTGCAGGCCCTGATCAAACTGCTGCCAGCCGGGCCCATTCGATACGACTGTCCGATGAGCTCGATACTCAGCAGAGTCTCACCACAGACGGGGATGTACTGGGAACGCCAGCTTACATGTCACCCGAGCAGGCGCGAGGCGAGAAGGAGAGTTTGGATGCGCGCAGCGATGTGTTTTCACTTGGGGCCATCCTGTACCAGATTTTGACAAACAAACGTCTGCACCAAGAGCATTCGTCACTGGAAGCGATTCGTCGGAGGGCTGCAGGGGATCAGCTAGAGGCTTTCACCGAACTCGATAAGAAGTCTACCAACTCGGATTTAATAGTGCTCTGTCGGCGTTGCTTGGCCGCGTCTCCCGACGATCGTCTAGATGCCAACCAGATTTATCGAGCCCTGTCCGATCATTTCTTGCAGGTTGAACAGCGAGCCCGGCAGGCTGAAATCGAGCGACGCGAGATGTTTGTACGCCAGTCTGAAACGACTCGACGCCGACGCGTACAACTGCTGGCCGCGAGCGCCATCACAATCGTGTCGGTGATGGGTTTAACAGCCGCGCTTTGGCAACGCAATCAAGCCATCGAGGCTCAGCAGCAGGTCACGGCCGCGCTCGAACTGGCAGACCAACGGCTCGAGCAAGCTCAGGATGTCGTGGAAGACTTCTTCGTCGAAATTTCGAATGAACAGGGGCCTTTGGCGCGAGCCCCGGGATCGCAAAAGGTACGGCGGGAACTCACCGAAAAGGCCCAAGACTATTACGCGGGCTTTTTGAGCGAGTCAGGAGATGATCCTCGACTACAGCTCAAGATCGCCAAGACCTATGTTCGCCTTGCAGACATTTTGCATTTGGTTTCACCTGGGGAAAAACTTCAGGAAGACTATCTACTCAAAGCCATTGATATTTGCAACAAGCGGCTTGAACACAAAGCCCTCGACGCGGATGCTTTGGAGTTCAAAGCCAGTGCGCAACAGTTACTCGGCCGGCACTACCAATTACTCGAACAATTCGAGACTGCCTCTCAATACGGACAGGCTGCGATCGAGAGTGTGCAGCTCTTGGCAGAAGCAAAGAACCGTCCTAACGAGCGATTTGCGGTCGCCAAGTACATGCAGAGTCAATCTTCGACCCTGTGGAGGATGGCAAAATACCAGCAGGCAGCTGAATTGTGCCAGACAGCTATCGAAATCGGCTCAGCGATTCAGCAGACCCATCCCGATGACGTCAACTACGCTCATCAACTGAGCCGCATGCATACCACTATGGGAAATCTGCTGGCATTCAACTTGGGAAAACGCGACCTAGGTAAGCAGCAGTACGAGCGGGCTATTAAATGTTCCGAACGCGCACAACAGCTTGAGCCGACGCGGCCGGATATCAAAATCGATCTAGCCATGCAGCAGATGAATCTAGCGATGGTGCTCACGCACGAAGAAAAATATGACGAAGCGAAGGAGTGTTTCGAAGGAGCCGCAGCGGTCCAAAGGGTGATTGTGGAGCAGAATCCCGACGTGCCCGATTATCGTGAAGACTTGGCCCACAACCTAGGTAACTTTTCCACATTTTGCCAACGCTATATTAAGCGACCGGATCTGGCAGAACGGGCACTCTTCGAGGAGGCAGAAAATTATCGGCAGTTGATGCGTAGTGCACCAAACGTCGATAGCTATGTGGGGGAAGCTGTCAGGTCGTTGATTAGCTGGACGGGTACTGACTATCTTCTGCAAACGCGAGCATCCGAAGCCCTGGTCGATCCCAAGATGTTTGCAGCGAAGGCGATTGAAGAAATTCGGGTACTGAAGCTTGAGCTAGCCCAACGATCGCCCGAAAAATTGCCGTATCGGCGATCGTATGAATACTGGTTGCTTATGGAACCGGGGGCGGATCCCCAACCATTGCTGAAGCTGACGGAGGAAGTCGATCCGAACCATCCAAGCGAAGCCGATCTGCTGTACCGTGCGACCGCGCTGATTCGAGCCAATCGGCACGACCAGGCGACTGAGTTGCTCGCCGCCTCGCTACCGGAGAAGCCGAGCCTGCAGCGCACCTTGCTCGCGATCTTGGCCTCCATTCCCAGCGATCCTCAACAAGCAGGCGCCGACTTAAAGAAGGCCGAAGACAGGTTGCTCCGCATGGTCGACAATGCATTGGACGAGTGTATCTTGTACTACGAGGCCAAAAGCAAGCTTGATGCTGGCCAGTCGCCTGGCAGCTGACCAGACAATCGACACTACTGATCGGGCAGCCGTTGTGAAAACACTCGAGTAACCAGCCAGGGCTCAAGCCATTCATGCACCCGAAGCTGCGCCAGCCCCTTTTTTTCTCGCGATGCTCGCCTGTCCCAGCGGTTTGGGATTCCATTTAGCCTGCCAGCAATTATTCTCGGAGACTGAAACCTTCGAACCCACTGGGACCAAATTCGCATATGACTAACATCTACCCTGAGTTTACTCTGATATCCATCTGCCGCCTGTTCGCCTGTTTGAGCATCGCTTTGTTCACTCCCGGCGAAATCAACGCCCAGGACCTCGCCCGGCGGCCTCTTGACCACCAAGACTATGACGTTTGGAATACCATGTCGCAGAGTGGCATCTCCAAGGATGGTAACTGGGCGATGTACCTCGTCCAAAACGGGGCCATCGATGGCGAGGCTACGCTGCATCTTCAAGATCTCAAGACGGCGCGGGAGTATGTTATCGAACGGGGCGGGGATCCCCAATTTACTTCAGATAGTCGCTTCGCGGTGTACCTTGTCAATCCAGAGAAGAAGATGCTAAAGCAGCTGCGGGCGAAGACGACTCCCGCCGAGCAACTTCCGCAAGCGGAGCTGCAAATCTTGGAATTGGAGACGGGGGCCATTCGCACAATCGATAGGGTGCGCTCCTACAAAATTCCTAAAGAAGGCGACCAATGGCTCGCTTGTTTGATATCGGCACCTGCCGACAAAGAACGGGTGGAAAGTCAAAAGCTCGACTCGCGAGAAACGTACGCAGTCACCGCTGAGGGACTCCGACGCTCAACCAAACCACTCAAACTCAAAAGCCGCGAGCAACTCGCTCTCGAGCGCGGCGAGCGCGAGTTGGAAGAACCAGCGGCTGAAAAAGAGACCAGCGAAAAAGAGACCAGCAAAAAAGGGGATGAGAGCAAAGATGAGAGCGACAAGCAGAAAGAGAAAACCGCTGGAACGCCGCTGACCCTCGTCAACCTCGACACCGGTGTTCAACGGACCTTTCCCGCAGCGGTGAGTTATGAATTCTCTAAAAACGGTGAGCTACTCGCGTTCACTACGTCGATCGCTGCCGAAGAAAATACGAAAGAGAAACCTATCGACGATGCGGAAAAGGCAAAGCCGCAATCGGCTGATCGACCCAAAGCCCTCGATCGCCCCAAAGATGGCGTGCACGTGCTCACACTCAAAACCATGCAACATGCCACAGTGTGTGAGGGAGTCGGGGAGTACAAGAATTTGGCGATCACCGATGATGGTTCTCAAATCGCCTTCATTACCAACAAAGACGATTACGAAGCGAAGCATCCCGCCTGGACGCTTTACCATTGGACACGCTCGCGCAAGCAAGCCCAAGCCATCGTCAAGGAGAATGACAAAGGGCTTCCGCTCGGTTGGTGGATTTCTCTGAATTCCAGACAGCAATTTTCGGAGGATGGTCGGAGGCTGTATTTCGACACCGCACCGCTACCCGAAGAGGTGGTCAAAGGGCGAGCTGATCAAGCGAATGCTGGCAGCGAAAAAGAACAAGAGGAGGAAAAAGCCAAGCTGGATATCTGGCACTGGCAGGATCCTCAACTGCAACCACAACAGTTGCTGCAGGCGGAGGCCGAACGCAATCGCGACTACCGAGCCAGCTATGTTTTCAGTTCCAAGAAAGTGGTTCAACTTGCCACCCGCGAGATCCCCTCGATCACCATCGATTACCGCTCCCCTTCGGCCTTAACGGTTGCTACGTCAAATCAGCCCTACCGCAAAATGCTCTCTTGGGATACTCCGGGATACGAAGACACTTATCTGATCGATTTGAATACGGGGGCACCTCAGTCGATCCTCAGCCGTGTTAAATGGGCCGCGTCTCTTTCCCCTGAAGGCAAATACATCGTTTGGTTTGATCGCGAGCAGAAAAAGTGGTTCGCTAAATCGACGAACGAGCCCGAGAGCGCGCCGCTTGAAATCAGCCAAGGCATACCGCACCCGCTTCAAGACGAACTGCACGACACTCCGAATTTGCCGAGTGCATACGGTGCAGCCGGTTGGATGCCAAGCGACGCGGCCTTTCTGGTGTACGACAGCTACGACATCTGGAGCCTTGACCCGACGGGCAAAGCGAAACCGATTTGCATAACCAACGGCGAGGGTCGGAAAACCGATTTGCGTTATCGCTATCGTCAACTAGATCGCGAGCAACGCGCCATCGACCCAGTTCAGCCGTTGCTTTTGGAAGCCTTCAACCGAAAGACCAAAGCCAGCGGATTCTCCGTGCTGCGGCTGGCAGGTGCTAAACCAGAAGGAGACGAATCGACAGCTCCCGAGTTGGAATCGCTGATCATGCTGGACGAGAGTCTGGGTAGTTTGCAGAAAGCCGAGAAGGGGGACTCCGTTCTGTTTACGCGCAGCACATTCCGGCAATGCCCGGATCTGTGGAGCAGTGACCTGGGCTTCAAGAACATTGCACGTGTCAGCGACATCAATCCGCAGCAGGATGATTACTCATGGGGCACCGCCGAACTGGTTCAATGGAATGCGGCCGACGGCCAACTGCTCGACGGCATCCTCATGAAGCCCGACGGCTTTGATACCGCCAAGAAGTATCCGCTGATGGTCTACTTTTACGAGCGTGATTCTGACAACCTTCACAGCTACTATCCGCCTGCGGCCGGTCGCTCCATTATCTGCCACAGTTTTTACGTCAGTCGTGGTTACATGGTCTTCATTCCAGACATCCCTTATAAAACCGGAGAGCCAGGCCCGAGTGCGGTCAATTCGGTCATCCCGGGGGTGCAGAATTTGATCGCCAAGGGCTTTGTCGATGAGCAGCGGGTCGGCATGCAGGGACACAGTTGGGGTGGATATCAAACAGCGTATCTGGTTACCCAAACCGACCTTTTCGCTTGTGCGGAATCGGGTGCACCGGTTAGTAATATGACCAGTGCGTATGGAGGCATTCGCTGGAGCTCTGGGATGAGCCGGATGTTCCAATACGAGCGTACGCAAAGTCGAATTGGCGAAGATCTGTGGACGGCCCGAGAAAAGTATCTGGCGAACTCGCCATTGTTTCTGGCCGACAAGATCAACACCCCGGTACTGATCCTGCACAACGATGAGGATGGTGCGGTTCCTTGGTATCAGGGTATCGAACTGTTTGTGGCGCTGCGCCGGTTGGAGAGGCCAGCTTGGCTGCTCAACTACAACGGCAATCCGCATTGGGTGATGGGTGATGCAAATCGTCGCGATTTTGCTGTCCGCATGCAGCAGTTCTTTGATCACTATCTGCTAGATGCCCCTGAACCCGAGTGGATGGCTGTCGGCATTCGCGCCGTGGACAAGGGTGAAAATTTCGGCTTGGAGCTGCTCGAGCCAGTAAATGCCGAAGACTGAAGTGGAAGTTGTTGCCACTATCACCCTACCTAAGCTGACGCGAACCCGTCGCTGGAAGAATACGGGATGCGGTGCTCTGGCTGGGCACGCGCTGCGTTGAGGCTCCTGCCTCACTTGGGACGTAGTGGATTTTGCTTAAAATCCCGAACCCGCCAAACGACTACAGAGCGATTGGGGACAATCGCTCGACACTCAATCAGCCCAGCATTAAATCGACCTCGAACCGAATCTCTGGGAACGCAAGCGTAACCAGCGATTCCCCGCGTCCAAAATCAACTCGCGATTGATAGCTCCCGGAGAGCTGCGGTTGACGATAGACCTCCACCTTGGACTCGTTCAGATTCACGATCCAAAATTCATGAATACCAGCTTCTGCGTACAACGGCAACTTAATTTCGCGGTCGTACGCGAGCGAACTGTCTGCGACCTCAATAACCAACAGCACGTCGCTTGCTTTAGGATTCGCTGACGCGTAGAAGTCGTCGCGAGGAACGAGCAGTGCGAAATCGGGTTCAGGTTCACTGTCGCTGAGAACAATGGGATCCTGAACGCTGACGAGAGTAGACAACAGCCGAGTCGTCAGCAAGCGATTCATCCGTTTGACAGCAGCGCTATGAAGAGAGCCAACGACCATTTTTTCAACGATCTCCCCGCGGATCAACTCAACTCGCTCGTTCTCGGTAAGAATCCCATGTGCAATCATCTGCTCATAGTCGTCAACAGAAAAGCGATGATGAACGACGGTTACCATGTTGAAGTGACTCACGAAATCGAATTTGCGAAGATCTTACCAATTTATTCATTTTAACAAAATCTGGCAAGTTTAACAAATCTGCCGATGGTGACGAGCGATTGTCCCAATCGCTTTGTCGCACAGTGTCGAGCGATTGTCCCCAATCGCTCCGTACTCATTTGGCGGGTTCAGGATTTTTAGCAAAATCCACTACGAGGTCCCAAGTCAACGCAGCCAGTGCCCAGCCAGAGCCTCGGCAGGTCATCCAAGCTTTCTGAATCGGGTATAAATGGGACATTGTCGTTAACTCCTGGCGGTGCTTCCTGCGTCGGGAACGCTTACCCACTGGAATTTCCGATGGCCACACCAACTTTCCCCCACGACATCACGCTGCTGATTCGAGAGGTCGAGGCTGGGGATGCCGAGGCGGCGTCAGAGCTCTGGAACTACTGCTTCGCACGTCTTCAAGCCTATTGTCGGCGAAAGCTTCCGGGCAATCTGCGCCGCATCTTGGACGAGGAGGACGTTGCACTCTCGGCCTTTAAGAGCTTTTGTCTTGGTGCGCAGGATGGCAAGTTCGGGCCCATCGACGGCCGCGACGAATTCTGGAAGTTATTGTATTGCATCGCAGCTCGCAAAGCAGGTGTGTCGCTGCGATATCAGCAAGCCATCAAACGTGGCGGCGGACAAGTAACGGGGGAATCGGCGTTTTTTAGCGCAACGCCGTCTCAGCACGGAGAAGCAGCCCCGCGGCAGATCGAACAAGTAGCCGAAACAAATACCAGCCCGGTATCGGTTGAGGCCTTTCTCACGGACTGTGAAGAGCTGTTCGAGCTACTCGACACCGACGAGTTGCGGATCATCGCCATGATGCGAGTCGAGGGTTACGGCGTCGATGAGATCGCACAGCGGATCGGCTGCGCCAAGCGATCGGTTGAACGTCGCCTGAACTTGATCCGCCAGATCTGGAAATCCGCTTTCGACGATTTGAACTGAGCCAATCACACAACCTAGCGACGAGTCATGCTTGTCGGACAAGTAGCTCAATCAGCCCAACATTGAATAGACCTCGAGCCACATTCCGCTGCTCGTACGGCTCCTCCTTGAGATGGTAGATTTTCAATTCGCCAACCGACGAACCGCAGATGCAACGCCAAGAGGTCTATGATCTCAATCTCCTAGACGCAACTGCACGCAAACGAGAGGCCTTGTTGGCGAATTCTACCGCTACTTTCGTTGGGTTGTTTCGAGGAATTGGCGCAAGATGGAAGCGGGTATCGCAAAGCCGACTCCTTCTAGTTTTCCCTTTTGAGAAACGAGCCCGATCACTAGGCCGCGTTCGTCAAACATGGGACCACCCGAGTTTCCAGGATTTACGGGTGCATCGGTTTGTACGAAGGAAAGTCCGTCGATCTCTCGCTGTGGATTGCTCACAATGCCGGTAGTCATCGTCTGGTTCAGGACCTGATCGCCTACACCAGGGCTGCCGATAACCGTGACTTGCTCGCCCGATTCACTTTTCGTTTCCGTGGATAGCACAACCACTGTCGCTTCACTCGGTAGTTCGACTTTAATCAAAGCCAAATCGGCTGCGACATCCCTGCGTATCACCTGCGCTTCGAAAACATGCTCTTCCGCGTTCAGGCTGCAAACGACCTGGATCTTTGTGGCTCCTTGGATGACATGCTCATTGGTTAGAATGTAACCCCCTTTTCCAACAAAGAAGCCCGATCCCATGCTCTTCGGTGTCTTTATCGATACCACAGCGCTTGCATACGTTCTGCCAATTGCCTTCGATGTCATCGACTTATTCGATCTGGGCGGTAGCTGTAGCGCATGGAATTGTTCGGGGGGGACTGGTTCAAAGGCGGTCGAGGGAGGATCGCGTAATTTCAGAATGCCTTCTGTCTTCTGCAGGTCATTGTCATTCCAGCTGATAGATAGGGACCGAGTAAACAGACCTTGGGATCCGCCCATTAGCAGAACCAGATGATCGCCATCGGGAGAGAATTCCATTTTACGTATCTCGTTTTCCCCGAGGCCTGCAATCGGTATTAGCGGTTGGCTTTGCAAACGCATTCCATCGTGCGATCCAAATAGTGCTACCGACTTTTTTTCGGGAATAGCAACGATCGCCAATTTAGGATGAAAGCAAAGATGATGCGTGGCCGGCGGCCCCTCCGTTGGATACGTCGCTCGAGCGCTTTCAAAATCGCTGCAGTCCCATCCGACCAGCGTGTGTCGCTGTTGCGGGTCGCCGGTGTGGGAGAGGTAGACAACTCGCTGGCCACCACTGGAGAGTCGGATTCCCTTGCCGTTGCCCCCCGCGTCGGCGATAGACTGCTCTAGATCTAACCCTCGCCCCCCTCGCCCTAGTCGGAACTTGAAGAGGAAGTCGATGTTTCCGTAGCGATCATGTGCGAACAATCCACCCGGGTTCCAACTTAACTCGATGCCTTGCTTAAAAAGATCACTGTAGCCAGCGTACAGCCGTAGACCGTCCGGAGATACTTTTGCCCAAGTCGCCGGGATCTGCGTCGGCTCGATCGTACCCGCGGCCTCGTCCACTCGCAGCAATTCAAATCGCAAGTGCTCTCGACGGAGTCGAACACAAACGTAGCATTCGGGTCTTGTGGGATGGATTGCCAGATCGGTCACACCATCTATCTCACCGATGGTCTTTGGTAGGCTGATACTGCGCACGATCTGGCGATTGCGTGCTGTTAGAATGTCAACCTCTCGCGGCGAAACCGCTATTAAATGCTCGCCACGCATATCTACAAACGAGTAATTCTTTGCTAACTCAAACGTCCTTTCAACCTTCACACCGTCTTGCGAAAGTACGCTGAGTCGTTTATCGCGGAGGAGCAGCAATCTTTTCCCATCTCGAGTAAGCGAGAGTTCCGCGGTTGGTACATCCAATTCAATCCGCTGGTGATCACCCCAGTTGGCAAGGTCTCCACTGAGTTCTTTCAGCAGATCGGGGTGCACGATCTCGCGTGTTAAACGGATGAATTTTAGTTCTCCAGAAACTTCAAGTTTCAATTTCAGTTCAGCAAGCGTGTTGGGGTTGTTTGGAATCAGCCAAGTCAGTTGACCGCGCGAGTTGAGTTGAAGGTCCGGTGCATTTGCCGCCAACGATACTTTGCCAGAGCCGGGAAGCTTAAAAAGATGCTGAAGTTGTGTCCCCGCAACCAAATACTTCGGAAACGCTGCTTCAATTTGCTCCATCGTTTGAACAACAGCAGCGGATGAATCCGAGGAGACATCGGAAGGCGTTGTTTTCGCGCTCGCGCTGTCATGGGTCGTCGGATTCTCGTTTGCCTGCGAGGCGCTTTCGGGGGGTGATTTTAATGGAGAGATAGAACGTGTGACGGCAGACATCAACCGACCATCCGCAGCGGATACGAAGAACAGGTGCAACCGTTCGTTGTGGGTGAATGCTCTCGGAAGATCCAAATGATAGGACCGTGTTCGTTGAAACCAGTTGGTCATCTCCTCAAAATTGTCCATCGTCTCAGGGAAATCGACTTGCCGGACCTCGATCTCACTAAGCGCCGTGTCCAGGCGTCGTGCGCGAAATGTATCTTCGTTGACTTCGTAAAAAACATTTTGTGAAAAATCAGGAATGATGAGGCGAAACGGTTCCTTGCTAAGCGATTGCAGCGGAGCGCCACTCATTACATTCTTTTGCGAGAACCAAACTCCGTTGCGAAACGCCTCCTGGGAGAAGCTCTCTTGATCAACTTGACAAGCAAATAGTTGCTTTGCAAGCCGCTCATCCGTCAGGAATTCATCGAACAGGAAACCGGTTAATGCTCCTCCCATGCTTCCATTAAAAGAATGTACATCAACCATATAGCGGCCATCTTTCGAAGCTACTAAAAGTGCGCGGGTAGAAATCTCTTTAAACTCATCGTTGGTCACGTCCACCACAAAGTTGTGGCCTTCGATATTGGATAGGCTGCTTCCCTCGCCATGGCAAGTAACCAATAGTTGATCGCTGCGTTCGGCAATCGATAGATGAACAATGTTCTTCTTTGGGACGCGGAGTTCATCCACAAGTTGCCAGTTTGCGGACGTTGAATAAACGCCGATCGTTCCCTGTCCATAATTCGCGACAAACAAACGGTCACCGCTAAACAGAACGGAGCGCGGGGCCTCGACCGAAAAGGTGCTCGCGATTTTCTGCTGCAACACATCATAAATCGTCACCAGATTCGCGAGCTGGTGCGAGATCGCTAGCCACTTGCCGTCGTCGGACATGTCGAAACACGTGACCGTCGAATCAAGCAATACTTCCTTAAATCCTACAACATTCGAATTAACCGCCCTCTCAAGAGTGGCGGCCGGGCTTCCCGCTACCACAGACGAAGTATCTGTCTGGGTAGTAGTTTCATGCTGGTCAGTAACGCTAACTTCAGCAACCTGTAGGCTCTTGGCCGCAGGTGCTGCCAGTTGTTCTGGGAGTGGCGGATAGGCCCAAAAGGCAATCGAGCCACCGAAACTGTTTCGTAGATTGAGTTTTGCAGAGTCACTCTCGCGAGCATAGCGACGGACATGCTCCAGAATGTAGGAATAGTACTGATCGGTTCCAACTTTGAGTGTGTTGTAATAGACGGGAATGCGCCCATCGCCTGGATCGGTCCAGACGTACACTTGAAAGTTTACTTTGTCGATCGTATCGGGTGGGACGCTCTTTTCGGGCCCCGTAAAATAGGAATGATATTTGCCATTTTCGAACTTTGCCCGGTGCAACCGCACGGTACCATCCAAGGGGCGGTGTGCGACGCGGCCAATCGCATGTTCTTCCTGCAGATCGGAGCGAGCTCGCCATTGTTCTGCTTCGGCACTGGATATAGTATAGTAGTGCTGCTCGCTGGCGACGTTATAGAATCGCAGCAGGGGCTTCAAGTCAGCCGGTTCATCAGCAAGAGCCCGACGATTTGTCATCGTGAGCAAAACAATAAGCGCGACCAAGTGTACGTATGTTCGCATGGTATGTAGCCCCTCTAAGTATCTACCTCAGCAGCCGCCGCAGTGCCGAGGCAACGCCAATTGTCACCTCGGTCATGCGCCGGTAATCTAAGGTATCGGGTGTGTCGCTCGCCAAATGATAATTCGGATTGCGCAGGAAACTGGTGTCGGTCAGCATTAAAGCTGGAAAGCCATAGTCCCAGAACGAGCTGTTGTCGCTGAGGCGAATCTCGTTAATTTTCTCTGGCAAGCAAATTGAGAAGAGCGGTAGCCGCGTCGCACGCTTGAAGCCCCGGCGAAAACCGCAGGCCAACTTCCAGGACCGCATATTTCCAACTGCAGCGAGAAAGTTACCTCGCCTGGGAAAAAAGCGGTGGAGGAAGCGAGGAATGGACACAGGCACTTTTTGTGACCCCACTTCATCACGAAAATAGCCTACCATCTCGAGGCACAACATGCCAAGTATTTTGTCCCCTCGCAACGCCGATTGCCGAGCATGGTAGCCGCTGCCCATCGAATCCAAGTGAAAGTAGGGAGGCTCCTCGCAAGCGAATGCGACATAACGCGTCGTCCGGCCACCGGTGTGAGCTTTCAAAAGCCGACTCACCTCAAGTAGTACCGCTACCGCCGACGCGTTATCGTCGGCACCCGGTGTCGATGGAACCGTATCGTAATGAGCACCAAGCAAAATCGTCTGATCAGGAGCGCGGATGCCTACTTTGTTAACAACTAGATTCGTGGCTTGAGTACCAAGCGCATCGAAAGCTTCCTCAGCCACTTCATATCCCATCGACTCCCACTGACCTCGAATGTAGCCCAGCGTGGCTTGGATCGTCTTGGGCTTGGCGAGCGTTCGGGGCCCAATCAGTCCCGCAAGTCGATCGACATGCAGAAGTAATTGTTGCTCAATGGCTGCTCGCGCGTCCGCATCGTTCATGAAACGCCCATTTAAAGAAATCAACCCTCAAACTACCCACTCCCCTGCAATTCTCGCTGCGCGAGGCACGGGAGAGGGTAGGGTGAGGTCCTTAGGATCTCGGACGGGCCGGTGGTGGTTCAAGCCCGGCGGCCCGCAGCAGTCGCTCCAGCACTTCAATGGACTCGGGCGCCAAACGAAAGTTACCCGGACGATGGCCTTGGGCAATGTCCAGCGGGGTAGCGCCTTGTCGGTTGCGGCGGTTCCAGATCTCCATCTCCGCACCATGCTCCGCCAGAAACTCGACCAACTTGAAGCGGTTCTCGTAAACGGCTCCGTGCACGGCCGTGTTCTCGTGTTTGTCGATCGCATTGATATCGGCTCCCAACTCAAGCAGGAACTTGACTACCTCGATCGCTTCCTCCTCGGTGCCCGCAGATTCATCGCCATTGCTGAGTATCCCCACGCCAGCGGCCGCCAGTAACGGGGTGCAACGATCGACATTGACCAAAGTTGCATCGGCCCCTAATTCAATCAGCAACTTCATCAACGGTAAGTCACCTGACTCAGCCGCCAATAGAAACGCCGTGGCATCGGTCTTATTGAGCGCTCCACCATTGGGATTGTGCGTGCCATGCCGTGCGTTCACGTCCGCCCCACGCGCGACGATAGCCCTAGCAAACTCGAGACTCGTCATTGCCCCAGAGCCGATCGGCGATGGGTCTCCGTCACCCCGCAGCGGTTTGCGAACCCAAGTAATGGCATGCAACGGAACGTAGCCGCGCCGACCGTCGTTGGGATCCGCTCCGGCCTCAAGCAACGCCAGAGCCAAATCAAAATGTCCATTCTCGACAGCAAGCAGCAGCGGTGTTGTCCCCGCCTTCAGTCCCTTGCCACTGGCATTCCCCTTCGGCACCCCCGAGTTCACATCCACGCCGCTTTCGAGCAAACGCAGCACAACCGGCGTGTGCCCATTGCGGACAGCGAACATCAACGGAGTAAAGCCCGATTCCAAAGTGGCTAATCGATCTGCTCCACCGCGAATCAGCGCATCGACGACGGCCAGATGCCCCTCGGCAGCAGCCCACATCAAAGCGGATTGCCCCTTCTTTTCTCGCGCTTCGATATCGACTCCGCGGGCCATGATCGCTTGCACCGGAGTCAGCTTACCGGTCCGGCAAGCGATCATCAGCATCGTTTCTCCACCGCGAAGCGAGGCCTTGGCATCCGCTCCCGCAGCTAATATCAACTCCACCAGTTTTGCATTTCCACTGGTGCAAGCCAAAGCCAGCGGCGGAACACCATAGAGATTTTCGGCGTTTGGGTTTGCTCCTGCGGCAAGCAATCGCTCAGTAGCCCGCTCTTGTTCATGGTAGACGGCCCAATGCAGCGGTGACGAGCCATCGGCTTGAGACGCATTCACGTCGACCTGCTGCTCCATCAACCTCTCAAACTCAGCCACATTTTGTTGTTGGATCGCATCCGCCAACGGCGCCCGCGCATCCGCTCCATGCAAGAAGCACACGCAAAATATTGAAAGAGTTAACACGTACATCAGCTTAAGCATCTTTAGTTGTTAGTTGTTTGGCCCCACGTAGGCGAGTCTCTCCGAGACTCGCAAATCAGTGTCTCGGAGAGACGCTGCTACGTGCTCAGCGTCCCGGAGAGACGCTGCTACGTGAATCACAATACCGAATGTTCAACATCCTAGCCTCTAGCCTTTCCTACACATCCAGCGGTGTGAACAGCTCGTCCAATTGCCGCTGACTGTCACCAAACGATTCGCAAGGCACTCCGACTTTGTTCAGCAGGGTCAAATGCAAGTTGGCCAAGGGAACGGGTTGGTCAAATCGGATGTGGCGATTGCCTTGCATCTGACCTGCGGCCCCACCAGCGACCAGCACCGGCAAGTTGGTGTGGTCATGAATGTTGGGATTGCCCATGCCGCTGCCGTAAAGATAGAGGGAGTGGTCGAGGAGTGATCCATTCCCATCCGGAGTCGCCTGTAGCTTCTGCAGGAACTCGGCGAACAAGGACACATGGAAGCGATTGATCTTGGCGACTTTCGCAATCTTCTCGGGATCATTGCCATGGTGCGTTAGCGGATGATGAGGTTCAGACACGCCGATTTCGGGATAGCTCCGGTTACTCGTTTCGCGGGCGAGCTGAAACGTGATTACTCGGGTGATGTCCCCCTGCAAGGCGAGCAACTGCAGATCGAACATCAACCGCGCGTGATCGGCATAAGAGGCCGGCACGCCGACCGGGCGATCCAAATCGGGCAATGGATTTTCCAGAGTATCCGTTTCGGCTTGTTGAATTCTCCGTTCCACTTCACGAATCGAATCGAGATAGTTCGCTACGTTGTGCTGATCGCTGGGGCTAAGTGTCTTCTGTAGCCGGAGGATCTCATCGGAGAGCGAATCGAGCAAACTGGCGCGCCGCTTGAGTGCACTACGACGTTCTTCGGCGCTACCTCCCTCGCCAAATAACGACTCAAAGACGATACGTGGATGCGCCTCAGCCGGTAGCGGCGTGGTGGGGGACGACCAAGACAAGTTGTTTTGGTAGACACAGGCATAACCGTTATCGCATTGTCCAATCACGGACAGTAAATCCATCGAGAGCTCGAGCGAAGGCAACTGCGTGGTTTGTCCAATGTGACTGGCAGCGATTTGATCGACCGTCGTGCCGAGATAATAATCGGTACTCTCCGTACGCTTGGCCTTGGCGGCACTCAAGAAGGCGGAGTTCGAAGTCGCATGCGTTCCAGGATAAGCGTTTTGCAATTCCAGATTGGTGATGGCCGTCACCTGCTGCTTGACCGGTTCGAGCGCTTCAAGCGTAGGCGATAACAGGTCGAGCGTCTTTTCGCTTCGCGGCGTCCAGGAAGAGATGTCGCTTCCCATTGGCATATAAACGAATCCCAGTCGTCGCAGTTGGCTGGGAGCGGCTGCGGTCTCACCCAAGGCGGTCATGGCCGGGATCATTGCATCGAGCAAGGGGAGCGAAAGTGCAACGCCCGCACCGCGCAAGAATGTTCGCCTCGGGAGCGCTTTCTTCATGACGATCATGGGATGGTTCTCATTTGGAAAGGGGGGCTGGTGACAATGCCAAAAACAATGGACGAAAGACGATAGTTATCGGCCTCAGCGGCTCGCACAATTTGTCGCACATGCGGTGCATCGTAATGTTCCAGGCCGCGGCCTAAGGCAAATGTTAACAGCTTCTCCGTCATTGTAGCCACAAACATTTCGGGACGTTCCAACAGACCTTGCTCGAGCCCTAACGTGCCATCCACCTCGGCTCCTCCAGGCAGTCCACCCTTGGCATCCACAGGCCGACCCTCCTCGAAATCTCGCCAACGACCGACCGCGTCATAATTTTCGAGCGCAAAGCCGGGAGGATCGATCAACTGATGGCAGCTCGCACAAACCGCATCAGCCCGATGTTGAGCCATGCGTTCACGCACCGGTAGCTGTGCCGACACTACATTGTCAGTTAACGCCGGCACATCGTCGGGGGGCGGAGGAGGTGGGGTGCCCAAAACATTTTCCAAGATCCACTTGCCCCGTATCACCGGTGAAGTGCGGGTCGCATACGAAGTAACCGTCAGAATACTCCCCTGCCGCAGCAACCCGCCGCGATGACTGTCCTCATCCAGAACCACACGACGAAAGCGGCTCCCATAGACATGCGGGATGCCATAGTGCTTGGCTAGCCGTTCGTTGAGAAAGGTGTAATTCGACTTGATGAGCTCCAGCGCGCTCCGGTCCTCGCGCAGCACACTCTCGAAGAACATCTCCGTCTCGGTGCGAAAGGCCTGACGCAAGTTGTCATCGAAGTCTGGAAACAGCCGCGCATCGGGGGTGGCTGACTCAAGATTGCGCAAGTAGAGCCACTGTGCCGCAAAGTTGGTTACCAGTGCCGAAGCCCGAGGATCAGCCAGCATTCGCCGCGTTTGTTGCTCAAGCACGCTCGGCTTGCTCAGTTCTCCGAGCTCGGCCAGTCCCAGCAGCTCTTCGTCGGGGAGACTGCTCCATAAGAAAAAGGAGAGTCGCGAAGCCAACTCGAAATCATTGACGCGGTAAACCGTTCCCGCCGAAAGCTCAACAGGCTCCCGTTCGATACGAAACAAAAAGCGCGGGTGAATCAGGATCGAACTGAGTGCCATTTCAATGCCATCCTCAAACGTCCCCTCGGAGCGGGCCGTCCGATACAGCTCCAGCGGGCGTTCCATCTCTTCAGTACTGATTGGCGAGCGGCACGCGCGGCGCAACAGATCGGCGATGATCCGTTTTGCACAGGCCTCTTCATCGTCTGGACCGCTGGGGTCGCAAGTAAACACTTTGTGGCGACTCAACGGTTCGCTTGCTAGCGCACTGCGTTGTTCAATACGCTCGCTGCCGTCGAGTGGCCCGGTGACCGAAACTTGATAGATCGCGGGAGTCTGCCGCGGATGGCGGTAAAAATTGTAGTGCACGTTGAGCGGTTGCCTCGCGGTTTCTAACAACGAAGATCTGGTTTTGACAAACGTCACGCCCATCGAATGCAGACCTGCGGTGGCCTCAAAGCGAACGACTAAGTGCTCGTCGACCGTGGCGTGCGTGGCCCGGCTCGTATCGTATTGCGAATCCGCCCCAGGTGGTTGATTCCCAGTTGTTTGATTAGTGCGATCGCGACTTCCTGGCGGGCGAACCGTGAACGATTCGATGCGATCCGAGTCTAATAAGACTTCGACTTGATGCGTTTCCGAGAGCCCTTCAACTTCTTCATTGCGATCGCGCGCCAATCGAACGCGGATCTCGTACTGGCCGTTGGCGGGAAAATGGTAGGGGACCAGCAGGCCGCCACGCGTGCCCAGCGGCAGTCCTTCCACATGCTCCTCTTGGGTCACGTCCGGAGCGATGCGAAAGGTTTTGCCGTCGGGAGTCTTCACAGGTCGCGCGATGGCCACGCGGCTAATGTACTGGGCGGCAGAGATATAGCGATTGAGCAACGTGGGTGATAACTCGCCGACCGTAATGTTATCGAAGCCCTTGCTCACCTCATCCGCTGGCAGCATCGCTTGCACATCGATCGTCACTCCCAGCAGATCGCGGATCGCATGTTGGTATTCGGTGCGCGTCAAGCGACGGAAGGTATTTGTGCGGCCCGGTTGCGGTTGTACACGAGCGATGGCGTCGAGCGACTGCTCAAGGAAGCTAAGTGCGGTTCGGTACTCGCTTTCCTCCGGGCGATCTGCATCGGCGGGAGGCATCTGACGAGTGCGCAGTTTGCGAACCACCTTCTCCCAGTCCTGCAGTTCCTCTGCGAGCGCGGGAGCGGAGAGTGCTTCCACATCCATTCCCGCAGTTGGATCGCCGTTGCCATGGCAATCGACGCAATAATCCTGAAGGAATTTCTTGACCGATGGATCGACCATCGTCTTGAGAGGCTCTTCGTCAGAAGCTCCAGCCAACTGAGTTGATAGCGGCCGAGGAGCCAAGCCACCGACAATAACCAGTACCACAAGTGTTTGACTCAGAACGATGATCGACCTTGAAATCATGAATCACCCACCGAGCAAGAGTCTCCACAACGACGAGCTGAATCGCAATTGCGCTCGCTGCTATCCCATTAATCTATCCGAAGGGGGTTGATTTTGCAATTGCGAGTTTTTTCGCACGCGCTCTCGTAGTGGAAGTTGCTAAACTTCCTAAGCATGAACGGGTCCCTTCGTAGTGGAAGTTGCTAAACTTCCTCACTACGAGCGTTGACGAAATACTTGGGAGCTTTAGCAAGCTCCACTACAAGAAGAATCAAACTATGCGAATCTACGCGATTTTTGCTTTTGCGTTGTGGACGACGACTGTCGGCATTGTCACGGCTCAAGAACTTTACCGTTTGCCTCCGCAATCGATCGTTGACGTGATCGACGCTCCGCCGCAGCCGTCGGTTGGATTCAGCCCCGACAATAAATGGATGCTCCTGATCGAACGTCCTGCGTTACCGTCGATCGAAGAAATGTCGCGGCGTTGGCTCGGCTTGGCTGGCATGCGCGTCGATCCACTTTCCAACGGTAGCTTTCAAGCTGGCTATCCGACCGGTCTGGCCATTCGCCCAACCGCCGACGCAACCCAACTCGCACAGGTGCCACTCCCGACGGGAGCGAAATTGGGCTCAACCAGCTGGTCACATAAAAGCAACTGGCTGGTATTCTCACTTATCACCGATCAAGGTACTGAGTTGTGGGGTGTCTCACCGCAGCAGCCCAGCCAGCCATGGCGGTTGGTGACGGGTCTCAATCCGTTGTGGAACTTTGTCGAATGGTTTCCCAACGGCGAATCGTTCCTGTGTTGCACGATTGTGAAGGATCGTGGTCCCGAACCGGAGGCAAAGCTTGTCCCGCTGGGGCCGAACGTTCAAGAGTCGGTGGGTCAGACCTCGCCGATCCGCACCTTCCAAGACCTCATCGACTCAGACCACGAAGAGCAGTTGTTCGAGTATTTTTCGACCGCTGAAATCACTCGCGTCGATCTAGGATCGGGCGCGACAAAAACAGTTTTTGGACCCGCCATGGTCGCCTCCATGTCGGTCTCCCCCAGCGGTCAACAGTTGATGGTCAGCACCATTCAACGCCCCTTCTCGCGACAGTTGACTGTGGGTTCGTTTCCTGAGAAAACGGAAGTCATCGATCTTGCGTCTGGGCTGCGCACCGAAATCCTCAACGCTCCCATGGCGGAAAACATTCCGATCGAAGGGGTGCCAACCTGGCGGCGAAGAATATCCTGGCGTCCTGATCAAGCCGCCACGCTGACATGGGTTGAAGCGCTCGACGGGGGCGATCCTCGCACTGAAGTCCCGCATCGCGATAAAGTGATGATGCAAGCGGCTCCTTTTGCTTCTGAGCCGGTCGAACTTTGCCGCACCGAGCATCGTTTTAGCGGTCTTTCATGGACCCAAGCGCCTGTCAGCCTGTTGTGCGCGGATTACGACCGCGATCGTCGTTGGATTCGTACTGTCTTGTATGACACCCAAGATATGTCGCAGCCACCGCGCGTTTTGTTTGACCGCAGCATGCGTGACCGCTATGGCGATCCAGGTTCGCCGGTTACCGAGCCCGACGAAAACGGGTTCAACCGGATTGTGAAGATCGATAACAGCATCTGGCTGACGAGCGCGGGTGCCAGCCCTGATGGAGACCTCCCCTTTTTGGACCAGATGAACATCGACACCCAGGAAACCACGCGGATCTGGCGGTGCGAAAAAGGGGTCTACGAGTCGGTGCGTGGCGTTGTTTATGATGAAGCGGGTAAACCCAGTGCGTTCATGACGCAGTTTGAAACGACTACACTCCCACCCAATCTTCGCCAGCGCGACATGGCTGGGAGCATCGTCAAGTCGCTTACGGATTTCCCCGATCCGACACCTCAGATACGCGGCATTCAAAAACAACTGGTAACTTACCAACGCAAAGATGGCGTGCCGCTCTCCGCGACGATGTACTTGCCTGCAGATTGGAAGCCGGGACAGACGCTGCCGTTGCTGCTGTGGGCGTACCCCATTGAATTCAACGACGCTTCGACGGCTGGCCAAGTCACCTCGAGTCCGTCACGGTTCACACAAATTTCAGGCTCGTCGCACCTCGCCCTGGTGCTCGAAGGCTATGCCGTGATGGACAATGCCACGATGCCGGTGATCGGCGAGCCTGAGACGATGAACGATACATTCGTCGAACAGATCGTCGATTCCGCGCAAGCGGCTATTGATTATGCGGTCGAGATGGGAGTCGCCGATCGCCATCGTGTCGCCGTAGCGGGGCACAGTTACGGTGCCTTCATGACCGCCAACCTTTTGGCGCATTGTCGGCTGTTTCGCGCTGGCATTGCGCGTAGTGGCGCCTACAACCGCACGTTGACACCGTTTGGCTTCCAGTCCGAGCGTCGTCCGTATTGGGAAGCCCGCGATGTGTATGAAAAAGTATCTCCGTTCACTTGGGCCAATCAGATCAAGGATCCCATCTTGCTGATCCACGGCGAAAAGGACAACAACCCAGGTACTTTTCCGATTCAGTCCGAGCGACTTTATCAAGCCATCAAGGGAAACGGAGGAACCGTCCGCTTGGTAACGCTTCCCGAGGAGAGCCACGGCTATCGAGCTCGCGAATCGGTGCTCCACACGCATGCCGAAACGCTAGACTGGCTCAACGAATACGTCCGCGACGCCCAGCCCTCTTCCCCGTAGTGGAACTCGCTAGAGTTCCTCTTCCTCGTAACCTCATCGCTAGAGCATGTCGCCATTTTCAACCCCTTAGCCGGGGCTGCAATTGCCGCTAAATCTTTAATCCCGTCGCTGGGCATGTTGGCTTCGAAATACGGTTTACGCGTCGCTGAGGAATCGCTCAACCAAGCCGATATGAAACGCAAAGTCAAGCAAGCAGAGAAGGAGGTCCTAAGTCAATTCCGTGGCTCGCAGGCTGAGCAGCACGTGAACGCCATCTTGACGATCACCGAGCGCGCGTTGCGAACTACGGAAGAGGTGTTTGATCCGATGTTTGAATTACATGCTTTGCTTCAATCTGGGCTGCCAGCTGAAGGGCGTCGCATGCTGCAGCTCGCCGCATCTGCCGTGCTCGATGTCTTCGACTCTGCGCTGCAAACTTCACGGGAAGCAAACAAGGCGGGTTTGGGCCCCGAGGATCTCCGCTTCCTAGACGTGCTTAAAAGTGTCGCACGACCGCGCTGAGCTTCAGGCAACCGGAGGGCGACGCGATTGACGATGTGGCGACGCGACAACGGGAGGGCGACGCTCCTGCGGAGCCTTCATGGGCCGCCACCTGCCGTTCACAAGCAAGGGTCAATGCTCTCTGGCTTGTGGACGTTAGAACGCAAAGCAAAAAACTCGGCAGGAGCCACGGCGCAGTGCGTTCCCAGGCGGAGCCTGGGAACGAGGGGAAAGATGTTTAAAGCAGGATCCTCGCCCGCCGCGTCATCCTGAAGAAGAAATGCAAAAGTTTCGATAACTTCAAAAAAATTTCCGGAAAGCAGAGACGGAATCTCGCATGTTCGAGTAACGACGCAGCACAAGGCGGTCGTGTGCCCAGCTTCTCGACGGATCCGATCGTGCAGCGGGCTGCTGTATTCCATCTCGGACTGGAGAGTTTCTATGTTCAAGGCGTTTTTTGTTAAGACGGCAATGGCATTGAGCGTGGTTGCAGCCACACTTGCCACCTGCCCGATGGCTCCGGCGCAGGTGACCGATGTCACAGGTGCAGGGACAGGTGTCTTCATTCCCACAACGGGACTCTTTTATGGGAAGGGAGACGGCAATCTGCTGGATGAGCGATTCTTCAGCGGAACCGTGGATTTCGAACCGCTAGATCTGACAAACTTGACCAAACCACTTAAATTCAAAAACAAAGGAAGGGGCACAAGAAACGAGACGTTCCAAGAAATCACTACTCGGGACGGTAGCTCGCTGAGCCTTCGCTTTAAGGGCACCGTTCAACTGCAGCAAGCAGCTGGCGCTGAGACGTTTACGGCAACCTGGCTGGGTGACTTTCAAATCGTGAGTGGCACCGGCAGATTCAGAGGTGCGACCGGTAGCTTCGACGTGGTTGCGACCAACAAACCGTTCCTCCTGACCGATGCCGCGTGGGAATTCGATTGGACATGGGCGGGACGCGTTAGACTCCGGCGCAATGCATTGCAAAACTACTCAATCTTGACCACCGAGGGATTGGGCACTTTCGATCCAGCCAACTTGGGTGTGGGTACTCCAGACCTGTTCCCACTGGTCATCGGAGACGGTAGCGGGCTAGCCATTTATGATGGAACGCCTGTCGGAAGCAACCATCGACTTGACGGCATTTTGGTCAATTCAGGTAACGACCAACATTTTGGCACCGCCCAATCCGTTTCGCTGGGAGTCCCAACAACTTCTGGTCTGTTTCAATATCCCGGTACCGACGGAAACGCAGGGCAGGACATCCACCGGATGGTTACCGACATTGGTGAATTGTGGCTTCAAAAAGACTACTACTTTGAGCTTGACCTGACACAGGGGACGCTTGTAGCGCCGGTCGACTTTAGAGTTATTGGCGGTACGGGGCTGTATCGCGGTGCCAAGGGGAGCATCTTCTGCTTGGTGACCATTGAGGTTCCCAACATCGAATTCGGCGAACCTGTTGTGGCTCCGTTCCACTATGACTTCGATGGTTATGTGGAATTGACCCTCGTCAATCGAATTCTTCTGCACATTCTGCAGTGGTTTTGGCAATGGCAAGGTTAAGCGGGTGCAAACGCACTCGCTAGCGACCTTTCATTCAACCTAAACGCCATGCTCCTGAACGGGGAGCTGTGCGTTTTCGGTTGGCATTCAGGGCCGGAACGGTGCTGTACCGTTCCGGCCTTCTGCCGACTGTTGAGCGTGATATCATCAAAGCGAATTAAACTACTTCGATGATCACGAACAGCAGAGGATTGCGAGATTGAAGCGATGGCAGATATCCGTTAAGGGACTGGTGCAGGGGGTCGGCTTTCGTCCGTTCGTGTGGACGCTGGCGCACGAGTATCACTGCAGCGGCTGGGTCTGCAACGACGCACGCGGCGTAAAGATCGAAATCCAAGGCCCTGTTGACGCCTTGCAAGGCTTCCTGAAACGACTGACGAGCACTCCGCCACCCTTGGCCCGCATCGCATCGGTCGAGTGCCAGCCAACCGCAGTGGTTGAGACCGAAGCTGAGTTCCAGATTCGCGACAGCCACACCTCGGGCCAGCCACTTGCGTTCGTTTCTCCCGACATGGCTCCGTGCGTTGATTGCCTTGATGAGTTGCGTGATCCCAACAACCGGCGATACGCCTATCCGTTCATCAACTGCACGAACTGTGGTCCACGATTTACGATCCAACAAGCTGTCCCCTACGATCGCTCGCAGACGACGATGCGCTCGTTTGTTATGTGTGCGCTTTGTCAAGAAGAATATCAATCCCCGGCCAACCGCCGCTTTCATGCCCAACCCAACGCCTGCCATACCTGCGGGCCGATGATCTGGTATCGTCGGCGGAACGCTGAAGCGGACTGCAAGTTTCAATCGACAAGCAGTCCCGCGGAGACCCTCGCCTGGATCGATCGAGTTCGCGCCGAGATCGCTGCGGGCAAGATCATGGCTTTGAAAGGGGTCGGTGGGTTTCACCTTGCCTGCGATGCACGGAATGCAGCGGCCGTCGATGAGTTGCGACGCCGCAAACGACGACCTTTCAAACCGTTGGCTGTGATGGTGTCGGATGTAACAACGGCCAACGCAATCGTTCACCTCGACGAAGAGAGCGAGCGATGGTTAAGCAGTCCACAGCGGCCGATTGTGCTCTTGCCGAAACGCCCCGCAGTGTTGCCGGAATCGGTCGCGCCGCAAAATCCCTACTTGGGCATTTTGCTCCCCTACGCTCCCTTGCACCATCTATTGCTTCGCCGCGGTGACGTCTGGATCATGACGTCAGGCAACTTGGCCGACGAGCCGATTGCATTTGAGAACGACGTTGCGTTAATTCGACTGAGCAGTTTGGCGGACGGATTTTTACTGCACAATCGTCCAATTCATGCGGTCTGCGATGACAGTGTACTACGCGCCAGCTCGCTCGGATCGATTCCGATCCGGCGTTCCCGCGGCTTCGCTCCACTGCCTATTGAACTGGCTGCCGCCGGTGATTGTGTGCTTGCCGTCGGTGGTGAGATCAAATCCGCGCTGTGCTTGGCACTCGAGTCTCAGGCGATTCTCGGTCAACACGTCGGCGACATGGGCAATCGCGAGACGCTGCTGGCGGTGGAGCGGAGTTGCGATCATTTATTGTCACTTTACCAAGCACAGCCCCAAGCCATTGCGGCCGACTTGCACCCCGGGTACATCTCAACCGGTTGGGCACGGCAGCAAGCCCAGCGTCTCGGGATCCCGCTGATCCATGTCCAGCATCATCATGCTCACGCCGCAGCACTCATCGCTGAACATCGACTTGCGCTCGACCAGCCCTTGCTTGCCTGCGTCTTTGATGGCACTGGCTATGGTAGCGACGGTGCGATTTGGGGTGGTGAGATTCTGCTAGCTACGGCAAGCGACTTTCGACGCGCTGCTCATCTGCAGTACATGCCTTTGCCGGGCGGTGATAGCTGCATACTCCAACCCGCCAAGACCGCTTTGGCCTACCTGCATGCAGCTGGACTCCCTTGGGTCAACGAGTTGGCTTGTGTACAACACTTTTCCGCTGCCGATCGAGACCGCCTGCGTCTGCAACTTCAAAAGGGAATCAACACGCGGGCGACCAGCAGCATGGGGCGCTTGTTTGATGCGGTGGCGGCATTGCTTGGATTGCGACAATCGATCGACTATGAAGGTCAAGCGGCGCTGGAGCTCGAATCGTTAGCCGAATCCGGTTTAGCAGAAAACGAAAAGCATTCACCCTATCCCATTTGCTGGTCAGAGGAACCAACCGCAGTACTTCAGATCTGCGTATTGCTTGAAGCCATTTACAACGATGTGCTCAGCGGCGTGGAGCGAAGCGTTGTTGCGTTGCGCTTTCACCAGACGATCGCTGCAGCGACGGTGGAGATGTGCCTGCGTGTGCGAAGTGCAAACAGGACTGACTGTCAGCCTGCGTCATTGAATCAACCGATACAAGAGTACGACGGAGTGGGATTAACGGGCGGCGTATTCCAAAATGTTGTGCTGTTGCAGTTGTTGCGCGACCAGTTAGACGCCGCTGGCTTTCGCGTGCTTATACACTCCGCAGTCCCTTCGAACGATGGCGGACTAGCGCTTGGCCAAGCGGTTGTTGCCCGCCAATCGCTTCTAGATGCGCACAAGTGATTTGCCGAGTTTATCGCCGTCGAACAGACCGATGAAGGCCGTTGATGCTACCCACTGCGCCCGAGGCGGCTGAGACAAATACGGTGCTATCCGACTTGAGCCTGGCGATCTTGCTGAGTCCGACCCAGGCGGTCATGCCCGTCATCCCTAGCGCCCCCAAGTAGGCTTGCACCGGAGCGAGTTTGGGGTCGATGACAACTTAGATTTGCGGGTCCGCAATAGATCAAAGAGGTCCTTGAAAGCCGTTGCGTCGTGGCGACCCACTGGCTGGTGGCGAAACGCGAAGGGGAGCACGTTCCATACCTTGATCGCTCATTGCACTTTAGACACGGTTTTTGCCGCTGCGTTTTTAAAAAGTGGGCGTCACAGGACCATGTTGCTTGGCGAGCGATCGATCGCGAGAGCTGCATTGATCCGATTTGTCGCTTGCATGCATCATTTACCCCCTATTGCCGGTCTCGAATTAGCCCTGCAATATGATTGGGGCCGGGGATTCCATCTGCAACAATCTCCAAGCCATCTTGGCCGGAACTGCTGACCGCCAGTCGACCGACGTCAACTAGTCGCCCGTAAAAAGACTGAACGACTTGTATGTTCCGCACATCATCGTGTTGAACCTCCGAGGTCGACTTGGCCACTAAGCCTCGGATCGACCTTGTTCGCTTGCTGGTGATCTCCAGTGTCAGGGCCTGAGTCGTTACCCACCATGCAAAAAATCCAACCAATCCTATAACCGCTAAGACACCGCCAGCGATCCAGCCAACAGCAAGCTGCCATGGAAAGCTGAAGTAACTGCCACCGAACGCCAGAACGCCTCCCGCGATTACACAAAGGAGTAACAATGCGAACCAAACCGGGTGCGCGCGGAACATCACAGGATGGACCACCCGAATAACCTCTTCGGAATCCAGGGGAGACGCGACCCTAAGCGGTTTATCGCCGGTTAGCACCGAGTCATCAACTAATTCCGCAATGGGAGCTTCAACGCGGATCGCATGGTGACAATGCGGGCAATCGATTTGATCGCCAACCAGCGAGGGAGCGACCCTTAGGTTTTCGTGACAGAGCGGACAACAATAAGTCAAGTCGGACATGGGGCACCTATGGGTATGCGGCTTCCTATTCAGGAACCAAGCGAGCAACCTGTGTGCCAATCGCTCCCAACTCATTGAGGCTGAAGCGGTCGAGCCTCAAGCAGTTGTGATCTCTGTTGCTTCAGGTGGTCGATCCACGGCACCATCCCCCGCCCCACTTTGACCGACGTCTCAAAGACCTGCATACCCGGCCGGACCGATACGATGTTGGCCAATGCCTGCGGCAAATCAAACTCGCAGACCTCGGCAAGATCAATCTTTGTAATGATCGCCAGGTCTGAAGTATTAAACAATCCTGGATATTTTAGCGGCTTGTCTTCACCTTCCGTGACGGACAACAAGGCCACCCGCAGCGCTTCGCCCAAATCCCAACTGGTCGGACAGACTAGATTTCCGACATTTTCGATGAACAGAAAATCCAAGTCGTTGAGATCCCAGCCCACCAAATGCTGCTTTACCATATCCGCTTCCAAATGGCACATGCCGTGGGTCATGATTTGCCGCACAGGGGCACCACTTTCCGCCAGCCGCCGCGCATCGTTGTCGGTCTCCAAGTCGCCGACAACCGCTGCGACACGAGCTCCTTGCTCAAGCAACATCTGCAGCGTGTTGCGAAGCAAGGTTGTTTTGCCGCTTCCGGGACTGGAAACCAAATTGACCGTCAACACGCCCGCCGCCTCAAATTCGGCTCGCATGGCTCGCGCCAGCTCGTCGTTTTTCTTGAGAATTTGCGTGCGTATTTCAAGGATGCGTGGCTGCATGGGAGTAGGTCCAATCATGGTGCAGTGAGTGGTGTTGTGGTTGGTCGGCCGAGGGGTGCTAAACCGGTCTACCCGAGGGTAAGTTGCCGACATGCTTAGCCCCGGCTAATGCAAAATATGTTCAGCCTCCTCTTCGATCAACTCGATCGACTCCAAGTCTAACTCTTGGCCCGAACGAATGTCAGCGCTCGGTGTCTCGCAGCGTGGGCAACGAAAACTCTGAATGCCTTCGATCGTCTCGATCGAGTCGCAAGCCCGACAATAGATGGAAACTGGCACTGAGATGATCTCGAGAACCGCTCCCTCCAACTGCGTCCCCGCTGTCACCAATTCAAAGCTAAACCGCAGCGCATCCGCATGCACGCAACTGAGGGCACCGATACGCAAACGAACATTCTGCACCTTTGCACCACCAGCAGGTAAGTGTTGGGCAACCAGTTCGACTAGGTTGGTAGCGATGGAAAGTTCGTGCATGATTATTTCAAATGCTTGACTGTACTCACGCTGGCGTTTCCTAAATCGCCTAGCGCGGCTACGAGTTCCTTCTAGCATACCCGCGTTGATGATGCCGACGCCAGCATCCATCACTTTTGGATTAATCATCGAGTCGCGTTGACTTCAGCATGTGCTTTCCCAACTCCTGCATCTTGGGCAAAGCAGCCAGAAACTTTTTGGCATCGGGCAAGGGCTTTGGTAATCACAACACGGGCTTCCGCCGGGTTTACCCCGGTTCGGAGCCGCAACTGAAGGCTACCTTGCGTTGGCTCAACCAACCCGCCGTCCCTTTCCCTCGGCCAATCGCCTGCCGCAATTGGCCGAGGGAAAGGGACGGAAAATTCGGCAGTGTCCGATTTGGGCGACAATCGCGTGATGTTGTGAGACGATGGCGCAATGCTAATGCTCGAGGAATAGCGAACTTGATAAGATACTTGGCTAAGACGATACCCCGCAAGTCACGTAAGCAGGTCGCCAGGTGTTATCGGGGATAACTGCTGTGCCCCTCCCTGGCCCTGATAGGCCGACCCTCCCCGAGGTGATTTAAGCGAAACGCTTGAATTACCTCGGGGAGGGTAAGTTGCGCGTCAGACCTCTGCATTACCGCTTTATCCCCTAGGAAACTTGGCGACCTACTGATGACTGATAACCGACTGGCAATAACCGAAGGTAGATAGACAATGTGTTTAGCAGTTCCAGGTAGAGTCGAAGAACTCTATGCCGACCAAGGTACCACGATGGGACGCGTCAACTTTGGTGGCGTCGTGAAGGAGGTCTGCTTCGCTTACTTGCCCGATATCGAAGTTGGTGACTACACGATCGTGCATGTCGGCTTTGCGATCAGTAAGTTGGACGAAGAGTCGGCGCAGCAAACACTCAAAATGTTCGCCGAACTTGGCTTGTTGGAAGACGAACTCGAACAGCTTCGCGCGAGTGATCCTGTTACCCATTTGGGAGAGCAACCGACATGAAATACCTCAACGAGTTTCGCAATGGCGAGCAGGCGAAAGCTTTGGTGGCCCGCATCGCCCGCACGGTAACGCGGCCATGGGCTATCATGGAGGTTTGCGGTGGGCAAACGCATTCGCTGATTCGCAACGCCATCGATCAAATCCTGCCGCCTGAGATCGAGATGATCCATGGCCCAGGGTGCCCGGTATGTGTCACTCCGTTGAATATGATTGACAAGGCGCTCGAGATCGCAGCGCGGCCCGAAGTCATCTTCTGCTCGTTCGGCGACATGCTCCGCGTGCCAGGCTCGCGCGACGATTTGTTCCGCGTCAAAGGTGCTGGCGGTGACGTTCGCGTCGTCTACTCGCCGCTTGACGCACTCAAACTGGCTCGACAAAATCCAGACCGCCAAGTGGTGTTTTTGGCGATTGGCTTCGAAACCACGGCCCCCGCCAACGCGATGGCTATCAAGTTGGCGAAACAGCAGCGACTCAGAAATTTTTCCGCGCTGGTGTCGCAAGTCCTGGTGCCTCCCGCCATTGAAGCCATCATGAACTCGCCGGGCAATCGGGTCCAAGCCTTTTTGGCGGCGGGGCATGTCTGCAGCGTCATGGGCTTTCGGCAGTATCATCCAATCGTCGAACGCTATAAGATTCCGATCGTCGTTACCGGTTTCGAACCGCTCGATCTACTCGAAGGCATCCGTCGCACGGTCGAACAGTTGGAACACGATGAGGCTTTTGTCGAAAACGCTTATCCACGCGTGGTGACCGAAAATGGCAACACGGTAGCACAAGCTACGATCGAAGAGGTTTTCCAAGTGACCGATCGCGGTTGGCGGGGCATTGGTGTGATCCCTTACAGCGGTTGGTATGTGCGCGATGCCTACGCCGACTTCGATGCTGAGAAGCGTTTTGATGTTGCTCATGTGCAAACGGAGGAACCAGTCCAGTGTCGCGCTGGCGAAGTGCTGCAGGGGATGATCAAACCCCATGAATGCGAAGCGTTTGGTAAGAGCTGCACCCCGCGGACGCCGCTCGGTGCCACCATGGTCTCCGGCGAAGGTGCCTGCGCGGCGTATTACAACTATGGACGCTACGTTCAAATTAGCGAGGTAGCCCGCGCATGACAGCTGCGATTGAATTGCAAGGTCCGCATTGCCCCGTACCGCTTCGCGACTACCCGCACGTTGTGATGAGTCACGGCGGTGGAGGTCGGTTGTCGGCCGAGTTGATCGAACAGGTATTCTTGGCTGCTTATGGTGACAAGCAGCGGTTGCTTGGCGATTCCACTCCATTGATGCTGCCCAGTCAGCGGATCGCCGTGTCGACCGATTCGTTTGTCGTGCGGCCCCTTTTTTTTCCTGGCGGCAGCATCGGCGACTTGGCGATCAACGGAACCATCAACGATTTAGCGATGAGCGGTGCGCAGCCCTTGTATTTGACCGCTGGCTTCATTTTGGAAGAAGGTTTGCCGATCGAACAGTTGGTACGTATTGCCGCAGACATGGCCCGCGCGGCGCAAGCGGCGGGCGTGCGCATCGTGGCTGGTGATACTAAAGTGGTTGAGCGCGGGCATGGCGACGGATGTTATATCAACACCACCGGTATCGGTGCCTTGCCCGCCGATCGCCAGCTCGCGATCGATCGAGCGGAAGCCGGTGACCGCGTGCTGGTCAGCGGTACGTTAGGCGATCATGCGATGGCGATCATGAGTGTGCGAGAAGGTCTTGAGTTCGAATCGGCCATTCGCAGCGACACCGCTTCGGTTTGCGAACTGGTGCATCAGTTGCTCGCGGCCTGTCCCGGAGTTCGCGCCCTGCGCGATCCGACCCGCGGCGGCTTGTCTACGACACTCAATGAAATTGCCGAAGCCTCCCGCTGCGGCATCGAACTCGTCGAGCAAGCGATTCCTGTGGACGAAGTCGTGCGGTCGGCCTGCGAGTTCTTGGGCTTGGATCCGCTGCAAACTGCCAATGAAGGCAAATTCGTTGCCATCGTCCCCGCAGACGAAGCCGATCAGGCGCTGGCAACGCTGCATGCCCATCCACTTGGACAGTTCGCCGCCATCATTGGCCGCGTTGTTAAAGACGATCATCACCTTGTAGTCGCCAAGACACCCTTTGGAGCCCATCGCATCGTACCCATGCCGCTCGGCGAGCAATTGCCAAGAATCTGTTGACACGATTAGGTCTTAGTGAACCGACAGTGCTAGCTGCGGGCTCCCTAGTGAACCGACAGAGCTAGCTGCGGGCTGAGCGTTATCGCTGAGGTCTGACGGGCAACTTACCCTCCCAGTTAAATAAACGGCTCAAATCGGATCAGGGCTTAACTAACGCCACTTCCGAGCCGTGTACCGCGATGGCCAGTATGCACGGTCTTCGAAATGTTTTACAGTTCTAATCTGCCGATTCTACTCGGCACTGCAGCACTTCATAGCTTCAGTCCAAAGTTAGTTAGGTATCGCAATCGTGAGCTCTGTACTTGCATACGCACCAGGCGACATAATTCAAACCGAGCCGATGCCAGGATATTGGGGATGCGCGGTCGTGCTCGCGGCGTCTCCCCGAACGACACAATTCCATCCTCGGTTTCACATTGGGATAACGCCGATCATTTTTCGCCGCGCGTACGAGTTAGCCGAGATCGATACAACGCATCTCACGGTCCTGCGTTTCACCCGGCGGATCCGCATTACGGCCTTTGAGTATGCTACAATGCCTGAGGAAATATGCATTGGAATTTATACGGCGAGATCGCGGAAAGGCATCTGTGTACTTGGCAAGATGGATCCGGCGGCACTCTATTCGGCTCCTCTGAGCTTAATCGTGGGCGACGGGACAGGCGGCGATTTTCCGCTCTGCGGTCCGCTGCGTAGCAACATCGGAGGCGAGGCCGTAACTGTGTGGCGGCGAGCTCACGACGCCGACGCGTTCGAGAAAGAATGTGCGGCGGCCAGTGAGCAATTCGAGGCCTTCGAAAGTGAGCGATTGTCTAAACAACGGCTGGCAGAGCAACTCAGGAAACGCACGCAGAGGTCTGGCGGGTAACTTGACATCCTTGAGGGAATTGAAGCGAAACGCTTCAATTCCCTCGACGCGGCGAGTGCAAAAGACTCAGCTGAGCCACTCTGTTTGCTCTCCAGTTTTGGTTCATCCCAAAACCACGAACCGTGTTTAGCTTTTCAGCTTTTTGGACATCTCAGTGCATTGTTTGGCACAATCGCGGCATGCCTTCGCGCAAGCGACCATGTGGTCGTCGTCAGGGAACTTTTCACAGGACACCGCGCACTGCTCGCAACATGTGGCGCAGCATTCCAACATAGGCTTGGCGAGCGGGCTGTTGCGAGCGCAAAGCGTAGCGCAGGCCTTACAGCACTCTGCACAATCGAGGCAAAGTTGAGCGGTTTCTTTGTGAGCGGTTTTTCCTTCGGCGAGCATTTGCAGACAGTGTTGGAAACAGCTATCGCATTCGATTTGACAAGCTGAACAGACTTGGGCGCACTTCTTCATCATAGACGACTCATGCTGGTCGGCGGTAGCGACGAACGGGGTAAGCGTTGACAGGGCCAAAATTGAGAACACAGCAGAAAACTGAGACATAACTAAACCTCACACTCGATAGGGACACTAAAGGGGAGCTGTTGGCACTGAACGACTCAGTGCCAGACCTGTTTGTCTGGCAGGTTCCGTTCCGAAGAAGCGGCATGACTTGAGAAAGCCGCGAGAGTAAGCGAAATCGTCGAATCTTTTGCAAATCGATGAAGAGGTTGAGCCGCTAGGGCATCTAAGGAACGTTCCGCAAAGAGGATGTACCGTTACCGCGCAGCCCGATGATCTGCAAGCAGCCTGATAGATTAGCGATCTCCAACATGTCGCTCGACTGCATACTCCATTCGCGCGAAGGTCGGACGAATCTTTAAAAGCATTCCAAAGATGTTCCCGAACTGGACATTGTCCAATCAGATTGGATTCAACTAAGGGCTTCAAAGCCGGAAACGACATCGAATAGTTCTTCGTCGATCGTGCTTTGACGAAGGCGGTGGTATTTACTATTTAGGTCGGCCAGTAATTCATCGATATTCTTGTCAGCCCGCTGCATCGCAGCCAGGCGGCTGGCATTTTCGCTGGCGAGCGATTCAGCGCAAGCCCTGAAGAGGGACACAAAAAGATACTCGCGGATGAGCGCGCGCAAGGTCCTTGTTCCACCTCCAACCACTTCCGGCAAATCCTTCCCAGGCCAGGGAGTCCGAGCCAACTCACTTTGCCACACCACATCCAATGGAAGCAGACGCAGGCTGACCGGCGCGTAAACTGCTCCCGAGACAGGTCGATTGTAGATCAGATGAAGTTCGGCGTTTTCATTCGGTCCAGGCTGGTTTTCACTCGCCTGAAGTATGCGTCCAATCAGTGGAGTGATCGCTTTTACCGAAGTAGGAACAGGAAAGACATCGAGCAATAATAGCCCAGCGTCCAACACATGGGATTGAATCCGCTCACCGACCGCCCAGACTTGAGGCTCCCCCGGAAGCTGCCCTAAGGTTTGGATGGCATGTTCAGCAACCACATCGTTGAACCGACCTACCAAGCCTTGATCGGTCCCAAACACGACCGCCCCGATGACAGGGTTCTTTGAGGCCGTGGTTGGTTGAGGGAGTACCGCCGTGGGCCCGAGTCGCCGAAAACTAACGCTCAAGCCCAACTCGACGGTCCGCGCGTAATCGGAGAGAGCCCGCACGGAGTTCTCGTATTGCGTGATGCTCGATGCGGCGACAGCCTTCATCGTTCGCACAACCGATTGCAGATCACTCGCACCTTCAATCTTATGACGCAGGCTGGCGACAGTGACTGTCATGCGGTGACTCCATCGTCGTTGGGCTGTGTTTTTACATCGTGGTTGCTCGACCCGACGAGACGACTGATGGCCTCGCGAGCGAGGTTCGTCAGCGTGTCTCGATCGTTATCGTTCAGCTTGTCGCCGCTTTGCAAACGTCCACGAATTTCCTCGGAGACTGCTGCAGCCGATTCGCGCACGGCTGTCTCCGCAGCGGGCATCATGCCAAGCGGCACCGCCGCGAACAAGCCTGAGGTCAGCGCCAACAGCACTGCGATCTGACTTGCCACGGGTACCGGCGAGAGTTCAGGTTGTTTGAGGCAGGAGCGAATGCGCTGTCCGTGCTCGATGGAGTTGCGTGTCGCGTCATCCATACGGGCACCGAAGCGCGCGAAACTCTCGAGTTCCTCAAACTGTGCGTAGGCTAACTTGAGATCGCCAGCCACAGCGCGATAGGCTGCAAGTTGCGCTTTGCCACCGACGCGCGACACCGACTTCGCGACATCTACCGCGGGCAGAACCCCCAAATCGAAGAGCGCTGGAGAGAGGTAGATCTGGCCATCGGTGATGGAGATAATATTGGTCGGAATATAGGCGGAGATGTTCTGCGCTTCGGTCTCGATAATGGGCAGCGCGGTGAGTGAGCCGCCGCCGAGTTCCTCGCTCAAGTGGGTTGAACGTTCTAGTAAACGCGAGTGGATATAAAAAATATCGCCCGGGAAGGCTTCGCGGCCGGGCGGACGGCGCAGCAATAGCGAAAGTTCGCGATAGGCGCGGGCATGATGAGTCAAGTCGTCATACACGATCAGCACATCGCGACCTTGCTCCATAAAATATTCGGCGATACTGGTTGCGGCGTAGGGCGAGATGTATGCCAGACCCGGCGCGTCGTTGCCTTCGGTCACGACGACCACGGTGTAATCCATTGCACCCTTGGATCGCAGGGTGGCTACCAATTTGGCGACGGCAGCAGCTCGTTGGCCAATCGCACAATAAACGCAAAGAACATCTTGTCCACGTTGATTGAGTATCGTATCGATGGCTATCGCCGTTTTGCCTGTCTGGCGATCACCCATAATCAGTTCGCGCTGTCCGCGTCCGATAGGAACCAGCGCATCGATCACTTTGACGCCCGTTTGTAATGGCTCTGTAACCGGCAAGCGATCCATGATCGGCGTGGCAGGCCGTTCGATAGGCAAGCGTTGCTCGCTCGTCACTGGACCCTGGTCATCAAGCGGACGACCCAGCGGATCGATGACGCGCCCAAGCAACCCGAAACCCACACCAACATCCATCACCCTTCCAGTTCGCTGAACTTCATCGCCGGCCCGCAACTGCGTGTAGTTACCCAGTAACACGACACCAATCTCGTCCGGATCGACGTTGAACGCGATACCAAATACTCCACCGGGGAATTCGAGCAATTCTTCATAGCCAACGCCGGGGAGTCCCGACACTTTGGCGATTCCGGTGGAGACGGACGCGATGGTACCCACGTCGCGCGGGATAAGCCGAGGCGTAAACGTGTCCGTCGCTCGGCTGATCTTTGCCAGGGCCATTTCGACTAGGGTCGCAAGACTGTCAGTTGCCTCCGTCATGAAAACGACTCGCTTACTCGCGCGGTATCCGGTTCGCTGTCCTCTGTCAAGTTTGTCGCTCCCCGTGCTGTAAGTTCAGCGATACTCTTTTGCAAAGACGTCAGATATTCGTCGATACTCCAGGCGATCTTTCTTCCGCTGGCAGTCAGCTCGATGCCTCCGATCGCATGCGGCGCGACTTCGAAACGGACATGGATATCGCCCGCAAAGATGTCTTTAAGTGTTTCCCGGATCGCAGTCTGCTGTTCCTCGGGCAATTCAAAAGCGGTCCGCACGCGGGCCGGTTCAGAAGCCTTGGTCAAAGCTTCGGCAAGCTCCCGTTTAGCGCTGCCCTGCATGTCGTGTAACTTGAGCCTAAACACTTCAGCCATTCGCTCCTCTAGGCTCGTATCGGCCAAGTCATGCAGCGTCTTTCGCGCAATGGCAAAGACCTGAGATTGTGTCTGAAGGGTGAGCTCGTCTACGAAAGTCAGTTGTTCTCGTTGCAAGGCTTCGAGTCGTTTGACACTTATTGCGTCCGCAGATTGATGTGCATCATCGAGCAACTTTTGGCGTTTGATGTTGATCTCTTTTTTCATTTGAGCAATCAAAGCGTCGCGATCATGGCTAAACTGTTGGTTTTTCTGCTCATACTCGTCGCGCTGCTGCTGGGCTGCTGCCTTTGTTTCGGCTGCTTCCGCAAGCTCTTGGGCAATTCTTTGTTCTCGCCCGTCAATTGCATCGAGAATCGGCTTGTAAAGAAAGCGTTTCAATAACCAGACCAAAACTAAGAAGTTGATCGCCTGGGCAATAACCGTGAACCAATCAATCAACATGCGCTATTGTCCTGTTGCCTGGGCGACAAAGTGATTCCAAAACGGATTGGCAAAAATCAAAATCATCGACACCACGAAGCAATAGATTGCGGTCGATTCGATCATCGCCAGACCAACAAACAACGTGCGCGTAATCGTTGCCGAAGCATCGGGCTGCTGCGCGAGCGAAGTGAGCGCGGACGAAACCGCTTTGCCTTCACCCAGCGCGGGAGCCATTGTGCCGAAAGCGGTCGTTACGCCCGCGGTAATAATCGAGGCCAGTGCGATGACGGTCATGCTATCCATGGAAATTCCTTTGTTTGTGTATGTCTGCTATCAGTTCAATATCGTCCCCACTCCTTCTCCCTGCCCTCTCACCTAAACTTCGCGCCGCGCGAGTTAAAGGGCAAGGAAGTTGGAACCGGCAAGTTGTTGTAAGACTAGGCCTCAACTCGCCTCCGCTTGCAGTTTTGTCTCAGTCGTCCGCGTGGCAGCGGCGATGTAGACTGCGGCGAGAATCGTGAAGATGTAAGCTTGCACCATTCCCGTCAGCAGGCCAAGAAGCGTCATCACGATTGGAAACATAAACGGGGTTATCGTTAGAAGGATGCCAATAATCATCGCACCACTCATCATGTTTCCAAACAAGCGAACCGCCAGTGCAAGTGTTCTCGAAACTTCACTGATCAAGTTGAACGGCAACATAATGAACGTCGGCTCGACATAGGTTTTTAGATAACTGCCAAACCCCTGTTCGGTGATTCCATACAGCGGCGCTGCTACCAACACACACAGCGCCAAAGCCGTCGTCGTTGAGAGCGAACCCGTCGGTGGTTGATACCCAGGTACGATCGTAAACAGACTGGCTGCAGCAACGAACAAGAACAGGGTACCTAGAAAACCGAGATATTTGCGCGGCTGAGCGAGCCCAACCTCTTCCACTTGCTGTGCAATTCCAGTGACAATAATTTCCAGCAGATTCTGCCAGCGGGAGCGGGTGTGATCGGTCGAGAGCTTACGAGTGACGACCTGGGAGCCTACCGCCAAGACCAACATCAGCAGCCAAGTAAAGACGATCGTGGCATTGAGTTTGAAAAACCCATATTGCCAGTAGACGAGCTCGTCGGGACTAAGTTGCATGCCGCGACTCCCCTCGCAAACCGCCAGTTTCCGCTCCCTCTCCACCGGTACTCCGGGGGAGAGGGTTGGGGTGAGGGGGCCGTCTAGCTCCCTCTCCACCGGTACTCCGGGGGAGAGGGTTGGGGTGAGGGGGCCCGGTCCACCCAAGCACCACCGCGCGTGCTACAACAAAGCCCGCCAAGCAGCTCAGCAGCCGCTGCCATTGACCATCACTGACGACATAGAATCCAAGCATGACGATCGTCAAGCGGACGAGCATGCTTCCGAGGAACCACAAGCCAGGCTGCTTTGCGGCAAACCCATTTCGCTCGGCGAGCCCACTTCGCACGGTCCACCACAGACCGCCGAAGAAGATTCCACCAAGCACAAGTCCTGCGAAACCGGCGACGATCAAAGTAGTCGCTTCAATCCAAGTCATGTTCTTCATCCTCGCGTATTTCATTGTGTTCTTTGGCGACCCATAGCCAAGCATTCAAGCAGCCGATCGTCAGGCCTGTTACCAACAGAGCCAGTGTCCAGGAACGTTCGCTGAAATCCAGCTTATCGAGCCACACTCCAAGCGCAGCGCCCAGTAATGTTGGAATGGCGATCGACCAACCGATCAAGCCCATCATGCCCAAGCCATACCAAACACCGGGCGTGGGATTGCGACGCGCTTTCAGCTTACGAGCAGCCTTTGTGCCAATCTGGCGACTCAGGGTTGAAGGCGTTTTGCTCGGTGGTTGACCCGATTTGTCATTCATGATGAAAATTCGCCAGTTGACGAATGAAGCCGCTCTCCATTCTCGTTAGCACCGCACGAACGCTTTGCTCATGTTCGTCCAGCGTTAAAAACTCTTGTTCAACCGCTTCCCGCAGTTCACCCAGTTCAGCCCCGCCAATCGCATTGCGGACCGAGACCAGGACATCCTGGCCCGACTTGACGAGTACTCCTTCGTCGATGGCGATGTAGATCTCAGCTTCATCTTCAGTTTCAATCTCCAAGATCCCGGGGACTAGCGCGGCGATGCAATCGAGTCGGTTGGGCAACAATCCGAACGATCCCCTGTGGGTCTCCGCCACAATTCGTATTACTTTGGCCTTTTCAGCGAAGACTTGAAATGGCAATAGCACTTTAAGCTTCATTCGCGATAGCGGCATCATTATCTTTCTTACTCCAATTTTTGGGTCGCTTGGCTTCATCGATGCTACCGATCATGTAGAGCGCGCTCTCTGGGTAGTCCTGAAATTCGTCGTTGAGTATCCGCTCACATCCGTTGAGCGAGTCTTCCAGACTGACCAGTTTTCCTGGGATGCCGCTGAACTGCTCGGTGACAACAAAGGGCTGAGTCAGAAAACGCTCCAGGCGACGAGCGCGTGCGACCACGTTTCGATCCTCCGGAGAAAGTTGCTCCAGTCCAAGCATCGCAATGATGTCCTTGAGATCTTCGTACTGCGCTAGGGTGCGTCGAATGTTCTGCGCGAGCAGATAGTGTCGCTCGCCAACAATTCCAGGTGGGGCCATTTTCGAACTGGATTGCAAGAGATCAACGGCCGGGTAGAGCCCCTCACTGGCTCGTTTTCTAGAGAGCACGAGCGAGGCAGAAAGATGTGAGAACGTGTGCACGGCGGCTGGGTCGGTCAAGTCGTCCGCCGGAACATAAACGGCTTGAATCGAGGTGATCGCGCCGGTATCGGTGTTGGCGATCCGTTCCTCGAGCGCCGACAGCTCCGTTCCCATCGTCGGTTGATAGCCCAGTCGCGAGGGCATCTGGCCCATCAGCCCAGACACCTCCATACCGGCTTGAATGAAGCGAAAGATATTGTCGATCAGCAGCAGCACATCGCGCTGTTCGTCATCGCGAAAGTACTCCGCCATCGTCAGAGCTGCATGACCGACACGAAAGCGGCTACCCGGCGGTTCGTTCATTTGGCCAAACACCATCACCATATTGGAAAGTACACCGGCCTCCTTCATTTCGCGGTACAGTTCTTCGCCTTCCCGCGATCGCTCGCCGATCCCGCAGAAGATACTGACACCTTCATGTTGACCCACCATGTTGTGGATCATTTCTGTCAGCAGCACCGTCTTGCCCACTCCAGCACCCCCGAATAACCCAGCCTTCCCGCCTCGCTCCAGCGGTACGAGGACGTCGATGACCTTGATACCCGTTTCGAAGACTTCGGATCGAGTTGATCGCCGGGCTAGCGGTGGCGGTGCTCGATGAACGCTCCGCCACTGGACATCGGTCGGTGGCGGTTCGCGATCTATCGTATTGCCAAGCACATCAAACATCCGCGAGAGAACGCCATTACCAACCGGCGCTTGAAGCGGTTCGCCCGTATCCCGAACCTGCATCCCCCTCGCTAGCCCCTGAGTCGGCGTCAAGGCGATTGCCCGCACCTGCCGCTCATCGATGTGAGCGAGTACCTCGATTACGATTGCCTCATCCTCTCCCGCACGCAGCAACGAATAAATTGCGGGCAGGTGTGCAGCGAAGTGAGCGTCCACGACACTCCCCCGGATGGAAACTATTGTGCCGTAACCCGAAGTCTCAGCGTCGCGTTTCATCGATTCTCCTTGGCGAGGAGTTACCTAGGTGCCCAAACTGTTACATGCAATGACTAGCTCACAGCAGTTCACGAGAGTCAATGGAGCAATCAGCATGCCATCCAGCTCCTACTCCCGCTGTATTGCCGCTAGCAGTCAATACGATGGCCGCCGTCCCGAATAACTCTCCCATTCCACTGAACTTATGCTGCGAAAGACCTGCGGATATCGGGCCGATCGCTAAATAAAGCTGGCGGAATACACCACTCGACCCAAACAACTCGTGGCATGGCCCGGTTCGACGAAAGGTGGTCTGCCCGCTAGGCCAGCATTGCCTAGCGAGCCCGCCTGACAGTGTAGAGCGATTGTCCCAATCGCTTTCGAATTGATTGGGACAATCGTTCGACACTAAGCCGAATCGCGAATAGTAGTTCGGATCATCACGATGGCTGGTTCCCATTTACTTTTGTGCAGGTGTTCACTCGGCTTGACGCGGACTTGACTTGCAAGCACTGCGAAAAAGCAATCATTTCCTCCCCTGGTGTTGACAAGCCTACTCGACACTCACACAATCAAGCAGTTGTTTGAACGTTAGTCTCCAGAGTAGATCCAAATGAAAGTGAATTTTTCGCGACGTCAGGCCTTTACCTTGGTCGAGTTGCTGGTGGTGATTGCCATCATCGGCGTTTTGGTAGCACTTCTTCTTCCCGCTGTCCAAGCGGCACGTGAAGCCGCGCGGCACGTAGACTCCGTAAAGCACTATGAACCTCGAAAGATAGTCCTGATGGAACGCAGCAACTCAATCGGTTATGGTCGCCATGGGCTTACTCCTTGAAATCGCCCGAGTAAGGCGTACCATCGACAACACCGGTCATTGTGCCGGCATATTCTTGAACCACTCCCAGTTTTTCATGGGTTCCAATAAAACGGGATGCTTTGCCCTCGGTATCGCCTTCTTGCGGTGACGCCTCAAGGGTCACCAGCATTTCTGGATCTTTGATGCTCAATTCAATGGACTTGGCATCGATCGGAGAGGGTGATTTCTCGTCGCTGCCAAGAACATAGGCCGTTGCTTGTTGCTTCGCGTGATCAACGGTGAACTCAACGTGGTACGTGCCTCCGCCCCAATCAGCGACCGTGCCATCGTGTGGACCCGTACCATGCGCGTGCCCTTCAGCACTATGGTCATGTGCTCCGTCACCATGGTCGTGACTGCGGTCATCGGCAACCTTTGCGGGAATGTCAATCGCCGTCTCTGTTGGTTTGTTGCAGCCAACGAAACCAATGACCGCCGCGAATACCAGTGTAAAACCAATCGTCTTCATCACAATTTTCCTTAAGCTGAAATGGCCTTATCAGCGTCCACCAATCGCTTGGCGTCCTGACCGCTGAATTTCCAGAACAAACCAGGGTGAATCAAGAATTCACAAAACGTCGAAGTCACTAGTCCACCAAGAATGACGGTCGCAACCGGGTAGAGAATCTCACGCCCCGGTTCTTGGCCGCCAATCACCAGCGGAATCAAGCCGATGCCGGCAGTCAGCGCCGTCATCAATACCGGAGCCAATCTCTCGAGGCTACCCCGTACAATCATCGCCTGTGAAAATTCTTCCCCTTCTTCTTTCATGAGATGGAAGTAGTGAGTCACAAGCAGAATACCGTTTCGAACCGCAATGCCGCCCAATGAGATGAAGCCCACGAGAGCGGCAACGGTGAGCGTTTGCTGAGTAATGACCAACGCAAACACACCACCGATGAATGCGGTTGGAAGTGCATTAAGTATTTGCAAAACGATGCGTACCGATGGAAACAGGATCAGCACGACACCGAACATGCCGATTACGGAAAGCCCTGCCAGAATTCCAATCAATTGTGTCGCGTTCTGCTGACTCTCGAACTGTCCGCCATACTCTACGTAATAACCGACTGGCATCGCCACTCGCGAATCAACGCGTTGCTGGATCTCGGTAACGGCACTGGCTAAGTCGCGGCCCTCGGTGTTGCAGCGAATAACGATTCGCCGACGTGCATTCTCGCGATTGACGGAGTTCGGACCAACACCCTCGGAGAGCGTCGCGACGTCACGCAGTTCGATCTGGCCACGTTCTTTTTCTCCCTCCAGATGAGGAAGATCAATTCGCAGACGTCCTAAGTTTGGATAATCGGCTCGATAGGCTTCTTCGAGTCGCACGAGCAAGTCAAAACGCCTTTGTCCCTCTAGTACTTGCGAAACAACTTGGCCTTGAAGAGCCGTCTGAAGGACCGCTGCCACATACTGTCTGGTGAGTCCATGCATCGCTAGGTCATCGCCTCGAAGTTGAATGTGTAACTCGGGCGTCATCTGAACGGGTTCGACGATTGGCGGAGTCACCCCAGGAACGTCGGCGATCGACAATTTAACTTGATCTGCAAGAGTCAATAGAGTGTCCAAGTCGTCGCCGTGAATCTTGATCGCGATCTGGGCATAAACACCCGAAACCATATGGCTGATCAAATGCGCCAGCGGCTGTTCCACTTCGATGTCCACACCAGGGACTTCCTTGCCGATTCGTTCACGCAAGTCAGCAATCATCTTTTCGCGATTGTGTTCCGCGTGGGGATTCATACTGAGGATGTACTCACCAAAGTTTACCGGCGAAGCGTGCTCGTCCATCTGAGCGCGTCCCGTGCGCCGTACGAAGTTCAAGATTGCCCCATCGGGGTTCGTCGAACTTTTCTGCATCGATTTGAAAACGCCATCGATGTTTGTAGACACTTGATTCGACGCCTGCAGCGAAGAGCCTGGTGGAAGCGTGACGTTCACTTGTACACTTCCTTCATCGAATGCAGGGAGGAAATTGCGTCCAAGCTGCGCGAGTTGCAAACCGGCAATTGCCACGATGACCCAAGTAGCGATTAACAACAAAGTGGGCGTTCGCAGGCTGATTCGAATCAACGGACTTACCATCCACTTCAAAGCACGCAGCGCGGCGCCATCTTGCTCGGAATGAGTCGCCTTGGACGTTGGAAGCAGGTAGTACGACAGCACCGGTGTCACCGTGAGCGAAACCACAAATGACGACAAGATCGAGACGATGTACGCGAAGCCCAGAGGCGTAAACAATCTTCCTTCAACCCCCGACAGTGCAAACAAGGGCAGGAAGACAAGGCTGACCACAATGGTACCGAAGAGAATCGAACTGCGAATCTCTTTGCTCGCGTAGCAAACAACGTCGATTGCCGGTAGAGGCTGCTCGCGTTGATTGTTCTCTTTCAATCGGCGAAAAATATTCTCGACGTCGACGATTGCGTCATCGACTAGTTCGCCCATCGCGACTGCGATCCCGCCAAGCGTCATCACGTTGATCGACAGTTCACTGCCGCTGATCCAGCCAATAAAACGAAAGGCAAGCGTGGTCATGACCAACGACATGGGGATCGCGGTAAGCGTGATGAATGTCGTTCGGAAATTGAGCAAGAATAGAAATAGGACAATGACCACAAGCGTCGCACCAATGACCAGTGCTTCGGCCACATTGAACACTCCACGATCGATGAAGTTCTTCAGTCTAAAAAGCTCGGAGTTGATAATAATGTCGGCTGGCAATGAGGCTTCAACTTCGGCGAAAGCCGTCGCTGCATTGTCGGTCAATTTGCGGGTGTCGACATGTGGCTGCTTTACTACGGTAAAGACAATCCCGCTTTGACCGTTGACGCTGCCATCACCACGCTTCAGCTCAGGACCTTCTACAACCGATGCAACTTGCTCGAGCAGAATGCTGCGTTTGGATGACTTAGCGACTGGAATCTTGAGTAGATCGTCAATCACACTGCGACTACCAGTTCCCAGCCTCCCAAGTATTCGAATGGGACGTTCCGATTCACCGTGGATGGCAAAGCCGCCACTTGAATTGATGTTGCTTTCACTGAGAGCTCGCTCGACATCTTGTACCGTTACGTCATATTCGAGGAGCGCCGTTGGATCGAGTAAGACTTGGTACTGCTTGCGGTCACCTCCTTGCATGAAGACTTCGGCCACTCCGCTAACCTTCAACAGTCGAGGTCGAATCACCCAGTCAGCGATGGTCCGAAGTTCCAGCAATTGCTTGGCTTTGGATTCAAACTGGATGTCGTGGTCACCAGAGTTGAGTTTAACAGTCGCGCGGAGTTGCGTTGCGTCTTCACCTTGCTTGGATAACGACTTAACAAACTCAAAGGGGACCGATTCCCAAGACTCGGGTTTGCGGCGATCGGCAACACGCCAAAGCTTTAAGGACGGCTCATCAGTACCGGAGAGCAATTCAGCCATCAGCTTGGTTTGTCCGACCGGCGCAAGGCTTCCGCCGCCTGGGCCCGTTTGTCGGTAGATACCAGCAACCACGATCTGTCCCATGATGGAAGTAGGTGGTGTCATTTGTGGCGTGACGCCACCAGGCAGAATCCCATCGAGCGTAATAAGGCGCTCGCTCACGGTTTGTCGAGCAGCACGTATGTCCGTTGACCAACCGAACTCGACGTACAGGACATTTAGGCCGGCCGTCGTTTGACTGCGCACTGCCTGCACGCCGCTGGCGCCCATCAAAGCAATCTCAATCGGCTGTGTGACCAGCGTTTCAACTTCCTCCGTGGCAAGGCCGGGAGCTTCGGTGATGATAACGACGCGCGGACGGTCCAAGTCCGGGAATACATCGATCGACATAGTGGTTGTGAGGTACGATCCGTACACGAGCACAACCAGACTCGTGATGAGAACTAATGAGCGGTAACGCAGAGATAATCTAATAACAACGTCGAGCATTGAGGATTTCCGATTTCAAATTTGCGATGTAAAGAGTTTGCGACCTAAGATTTCCGATTTGAAACACATCGGAAATCGAACATCAACAATCCCTTCTTTCTTGCGTTGACCTTCGAGTTGCGACCATGATAGCGGTGAGTTGGTTGGCTTCATCCAGAAACGACTCAACGCGGTTGCTTGATCGAAGCTCTCCTTCGATGATTAACTCCATCCAGTATTGGTCGTGTAAGTTTTTGCATTTTAAAATCGGCAATCATAAATCGTAAATCAATGCGCAGCATGAACAGTTCCGTCGGCATGAACATGTAGACCAGGTTGCTCGCCGCTTGCGGATTGGGCTTTAAGCACTCTTCTTAGCGAGGCTGCTGCGTTTTGCGCCAAGAAGGTTCCAGAGGTGATGCTTCGGTCGTTGGCTAAGATCACATGGTCGCGATCTTCGTAGACAATGTGAACCGAGAGCTGATTGAATAAGTCTCCATTCTGTTGGTAGGCGAACGCGTTTGGCCCCTCTCGAACTACGGCTTCAGTTGGTAGCACAAACACATTGGCGAACTTCTCAATAGGCACTTCGATTCGAGTGCGCTGACCAGGCTGGAACCTCCAAACCAAGAAAGTCTTCCCATCTTGCTGGTAGCTCCGAGACTGGTTGAGCAGTGGCACAAAGAAGTCGAAGGTTCGAGTAGCTGCATCGATCGTGTTTGCAAGGTGGCGAATCTGGAACTTCTGCTCATTGCTAGGCCAAAGTTCCGAGGAGTCTTCCGCAAATTCTATTCTTAGCGGAACTTTGCTCTGTGTTGCCTTTTCGAGCAAACCAGCCTCGCGCTTGAACGCATGTCCGACGACGTACAGGGACTGATGATTGGCTAAGTTGGCCAACAGGTCGCCAGCTTGAACTGTTTGCCCGAGTTCGACACCCAGCGCATGCAGTTCATAAGCAATGTCATCCGCTGTTTTGTACCCAACGGTCTGTATGTCTGGTCTAATAAGACCATCAAGGACGGTTTCATGGGGTCGAGCGGGCGGGGCTGACACATCGATGGTGGAGATAAAGCTGCCCTCTGCCACCAATGCTATTTGTTCTGGATTCAATCCGCGATTGAGAAGTTCTTGTTTGGAAGCCTGGATCAGCGTCTGCTGGCGTTGTAATTCATTTTGTTGTTCGATCAATCGCAAACCTGATACGGCCCCTGAGTCAGTTACCACGTTCAGTCGATCGATTTGACCTTGGACTAGCTTGGCTTCTTGCGACGCTTTGAAGAGTTGCGTTTGAGTGGCTTGCAAGTATTCGCTGAAGAGCCGCAATGTTACCAAGCGTTGCCCCGGTCGCACGGTGTCACCGGGATACGCATGGATTTCGGAGACCACACCCACAGCCGGCGACGTCACGCCGCGATCGGAAATGCCTGGCCGATCGGTGACAACACCTGGAATCGTGAGCGTGCGCCAGTAGTCGGTAGGCCGAACCGACTTGACGACCAGGTTCAGGTTCTTCCGCGCTTGCTGGCCAAGCTCCAATTTCTGCAATTCTGGTTTTTCCGCAGCCTCGGATGAAGCTCGCGGGGCCGGTTCGGAGGCCGATTCTCGCGAGGTACAGCCAACGACTTGAAACAGAAAGCTGATTGAAAGGACGTACGTAGGTGCGAACGCTTTGTGGAAACGCATGGCTGGCGGAACTTCATGGATTGAAGCTGCACTGCGTCAAGTGACGACTTGAAGGAGCTGAGCAGCAGGTAACGCTATAAATGATGAGACGCAGCGGTTGGGAGCAAATGCTCTCAGTCCGGTTGCATCAAAGCCTTAGCGCAGCATGAAGCAGATAGAGCGGTAGCCGAGTCGTCGTCGCAAGTGACGGTCGATCGCGCAGCACGGACGGGCGAAAATCCGTGAGTAAACAGGCCACAGTTCCGACAAAAGAATAGGAGGCGATTTCGACGAAAATGCGATTGCACGCGGTGTACACGAAATCAGCAGCCACAACGTACACAGCGTCCGAATCGTGCTCGACAGGTGCTACGGGTGCCGATTCAAACGCGTCACTCTCGTGGTCATGGCCATCGTCGTCGTGCCCATGATGATCGTGATTGGCGTGTTTATGGGGGGCACCATTGTGGTGCCCATGCTGGAGAGCACTTCCGACGTGGAAATGAGCTCGACCTAGGCCCTGCGATTGGTGCGCAGCCGTACGGTGTGAGTGGGCAAGAGAATTGCCCACTACAAAGAGTGGCATCAGCAAAATCGCTATAAGTCGGTTCACCGTCTGGATCCTAGCGGGGGCGACACGCATCGTAATCCCTCAAGCTGAACTGCAGCAGCTTCATCGGATGTGTCGGTCGTGTATGGGTGCGTTTGCAGCGCCTCATCTTACCCGATGAGTTGGCGAAAACCGAGGGCAGTCTGTGGTCTCCTCAACGCTTCCCTTCATCGGGTTTGCATTCCGAAGTGCACGGCAGCGGCATCTCCTAATCATACCTTAAAGTCGGCGAGTTGGCCACCTTCGTCGCGCGCGCCAAAACCCAAAGCTACGCTTTTTCTAGTCGTCCAGCGCGCAGTTTCTTGAGCTCGGCGATTCGCTGTTGAAGTAGCTCAATCTCCCGGTCTATGGCAGCAGCGTTGCGTAGTTCAAGCAGTGATTGAAGAAGCTCGCCGGGTTGCTCGGTGCGACTGATACGCGAGAGTATAGGGATGACTAGTGTGAGCGCGGTGCCAACGATAGCCAGGGCGATGAGCGCCCGAATGATACCCCCAAGAGCATGCAACCGGCTTTTCCGAAGGTGAATTGCGTGGTAGGTTCTGTGTCGATTCGCTTGACTAACTTCTCTAATTCTTGCTTCAACCAATTGCGCTGGCCACTCCCATGACTACCCAACCATCGAACAAAGACCATTACCAAATTCTTATTCTTGGCGGTGGAACAGCGGGTATCACCGTTGCTGCGCAGCTCAGACGTAAGCTTAAGAATTACAATCTCGCGATCATCGAACCCTCAACCAAGCACTACTATCAGCCACTTTGGACTCTGGTGGGTGCCGGTGTCTTTCCCAAAGAACTAAGCGAACGCGAGGAATCCGCCTTTATTCCAAAGGGAGCCGACTGGATTCAGGATTTCGTATCCGAACTACAGCCAGAACAAAACTGCGTGGTGACTCGGAGTGGACGACGTATTTCTTATGACTACCTTGTGATCGCTCTCGGTATTCAGGTCGACTGGAACAAAGTTCCAGGGCTAGCCGAAGGGGTGGGAACTAAGCAAATTTGTAGCAACTATTCGTATCAACAAGTTGACTACACCTGGGAATGCGTCAGCAAGTTCAGAGGGGGGACAGCGCTTTTTACAATGCCCAATACGGCTGTCAAATGTGGCGGTGCGCCGCAAAAGATTATGTACTTAGCCGATGACCACTTTCGTAAATCAGGCGTGCGTGACAAATCGAATGTTATCTTCGCGTCAGGACAGATGGCGTTGTTTGCTGTTGAAAAGTATCGCAAGACTCTTGAGAAAGTCGCTGCGCGCAAGTCGATCGATATTCGACTCAAGCAAAACTTGGTCGAGATCAAGCCAGACCAGAAAGAAGCGATCTTCGAACACTTGGATACCAAAGAACGAGTTACTATTCCGTTCGACATGATCCACGTAACTCCACCGATGAGCGCTCCTGATCTCATCAAATCGAGCATACTTGCCAACGCCGCAGGCTGGGTAGACGTCGACAAGTACACGCTGCAGCATCCTAAATATCGGAATGTCTTTCCTATTGGAGACTGCAGCGGTCTGCCAACTTCAAAAACAGGTGCAGCCATTCGTAAACAGGCTCCTGTCCTGGTCATGAACTTGATCTCCGCGATCCAAGGACAGCCGCTTGAAGCGAAATACGATGGGTACACATCTTGCCCGCTGGTGACTGGTTATGGGAAGCTAGTTCTTGCCGAATTCGACTACGAAGGAAAACCGCAGGAGACATTTCCATTCGACCAGTCGAAGGAGCGGCTCTCAATGTACCTACTAAAAGCCTATGCACTTCCAAGGTTGTACTGGCACGGGATGCTCCGAGGACTCGGCTAAATCGCTTCTATTTGCTGAAACGAAGAAGATAGTTCTCGGGAAATCTGTTATTCGCGACTTGCTCTTCAAAATGAAACCTGCGTCGATGATCCCGTGCTTGAACGTTTCGAGTGGTGCGCGGATAGCTCCTCCTTATTCTTCACGTTTCAGTCCTTTCTGACGATGTTGGTATCAATGGTTCAGTACTGTGTCAGCATTCGCAAAAACGTCGTATCGCTGGCAAACCTCTTCGTCCAAAGATCAAATAACTTGTAGACATCCAGCGGGAGGCGATCTAGTAATGAAAAACGATCTTCAAATACTGCTTCCAGCGCCTTCTTAAACAGCCCGTCCCGTTCACCAAAGTGAGGGTAAGCTAGTGTCTTGTTGACACCTTTGTTGTTGTAAAACGCGATGACTCCTTTGACGATCTTCGCTTTGTGTTCGTCGGTTGTTAGGTCGATCCATTGTTTGAACTCAGTCCCGAGGCTTTCGGAGGGATGAGTGACCAGAAACGAGTACTCTTCTGGAATGATGTTGTGTTCGCTGGTCATGGAGAATTGATCTTATCTGTGGTTTTCATTATCTCGTAAGGCAACATTGACGGCTGGCCATACGGCTGACCTGATTGACAATGCATACCAGGTATGTATACTGGGTATGCACTAGTGAGAAGAATCCGTCGTTCGTTTTGGCGAAGGAGCATGCATGAGTATTCGACATGGAATCTTGGGGGTCTTGTCCGGAGGACCGGCTCATGGCTATCGCATCAAGACACAGTTTGAGGAGTCGACCGGCGGCGCCTGGACCTTAAACGTTGGCCAGGTCTATACGACGTTAAATCGTCTAGAGCGAGATGGGTTGGTCGAGTGTATGGCGGATGCCGACGATTCCGTCAAAGAATGGAGAATTACGAAATCGGGCCAAAAGACGTTATCCAATTGGTTTCAGACCCCAGTTGATGACAGTCAAGTGCGCGACGAGCTTACGATCAAAGTACTCTTTGCGGTCGTTGCCCAGTCGTTTGATGTGCCAGCTTTGGTACAAAAGCAACGCGGTACCGCTATGGGGCGCTTGCAGCAGTTGATGAAGCGCAATCGCGAAATTTCTCGTGGCGACAACCTCATTGATATCCTGCTGCTTGATTCGCAAATCATCAAGGTCGAAGCGGAAATCAAATGGTTGGATACCTGCGAAGCTCGATTACTCAAGTGGCGAAAAGAGCGAGGTGAGTTGTGAAGAGGATGTCGAGCGACACTTTTGTACTCGAGTTTCGCGATGTCCAACGCAGATATGGCGATCCCGTACGGGGCGTTCGAGCTTTGGGGCCGATCGACCTCCAAATCGCCCGTGGTGAATTGGTCTCGATCATGGGCCCTTCCGGCTCCGGCAAGTCGACCCTGTTATCGCTAGCGGGGGGATTGGACTTTGCAACCCAGGGTCACGTCAAAGTCATGGACCAAGATCTGCGCGAGAGCAACTCGAGGCAATTGACGCGATTGCGGCGAAGGACAATTGGGTTTGTCTTTCAAGATTTGAATCTACTTCCGGGACTATCGTTGTTGGAAAACGTGGCGTTGCCGTTAGAGCTTGATGGCGTTGCGCATCGAGTCGCCTTTCGCGAGGCTGAACAGCAGTTGGACTCTGTTGGGATTGCGAAATTGGCAGATCGTTTTCCAGACGATGTTTCGGGGGGCGAGCGACAGCGGGCTGCCATTGCCCGGGCTTTCGTCGGACCACGTTGCCTGTTGTTGGCGGATGAACCAACCGGGGCACTCGATTCGCTCACCGGCGAATCTGTCATGCAACTGTTGCGGGCCCACTGCGATTCAGGCAGAACGATTGTGGTCGTCACGCACAATGCGGCCCATGCCGCGTGCGCCGATCGCGTCATTTATTTGCGCGATGGAATCAAAGTTGATGAAGTTTCGGATTCTGATCCAACGTCCAGGGTGCCGACTCAAAGGCACACCGGAGAAACGAACGCATGAACATTCGGGCAATTCGAGCACTCCTAAGAATAGAACTCCGGCAATTGAAACGCGAACGAGCCAAGTTGCTCATCATGGCTCTCCTAATCGCTTTGCCAGTCGCCTCGTTAGTATTTGTCGGAACCGTTGTCACGATCATCGAACCCACTGCCGACGAGTTGGTCCGCAGCGAATTAGGTGTCGCCGACTTTTTCGTTCATGACGTGGAACAGCACGCGAAGTTGGAAGAAGCGGCAAAGGTTGTGGGCACTTCTTTGCGTGTCTATCGCGGAATGGATGAAGTTGTCGTTAAGGGGCGCGTCGTTCCCGTGGAAGCCATCGGGATTTGTCCGGTCAATGGAGACGACCTCGGGTTAGCACGTGGGTTGACCGAATTACAAGGCGGACGATTCCCCATGAATAGCGGCGAGGTTGCCTTTTCGACGGCGCTGGCTCGAGAATTGCAATTACAAATTGGTGATCGGGTGCATCTGAGCTATGGAGCGGAACGTGAAATCGTGGGTTTGATCCATGACTCGGAGGAAGTCAGTTCATTTCAACTGCTGCGCGTGCCGTCGATTGTCGAACGGGGAGGTGAACAGTTGCTGCTTTGCCAGTCGAATGAGGAACAAGCGTCGGCAGGTGTGACGATGTTACGCGACCGCGGTTTTCGAGTAACGACGGAAAATGAAATCCGCTCCCAGGCGGACGGTCTGACCGTAGGATTTGTATTCGTAGGCTCCTGGATCGGTTTCTTCGAAGCCGCGCTAATCATCGGTGCTGCTCAGGCGATTTCGATCAAACGGAGGCAACGCGAACTGGGATTGATCGCTTCGATTGGTGGCAGCCCCGTTCACGTGTTTACTTCCCTGCTGTTGATCACTTTGGCGCTGGCCACCATCGTCAGTTTGCTTGGCCTGCTAGTTGGCATCCTATCTGCGCTGCTCGCCCATCCGTTTCTGGATCGATGGAATAATCGCGTCAACGGGCCGTTCGAAGTCTCTCTGCTATTCTTATCGTCGGCCGGTGCTTTAGGCGTCGTTTCGTCATTGCTGGCCGTAGCTTATCCTGCTTGGCGAGCGTCTGGTTTATGTGTACGTGATGCGTTGCTCAGTTTTCGCCCCGATCCAAAGAGGTGGAGCTTCACATGGATGGTAGGAGTCGTCCTGATGAGCGGAAGTTGTTGCTTAAATTTTCTTCCTTCAATTGCCGCCGCAATCTTGGGCTCGACGCGACTGATACTTGTTCCGGCGGCGTTTGTCATTGGCATGGTGTTGATCGCACCAACTGTGCTTCGTGGCAGTCAATTGTTGTGTCAACGGCGATTTCCTTTGCTGCGTCTAGCAATCAGTGAAACGAATCGCTACCGCGGTCGAAGTTCGGTGGCTACCGTCGCTGTCTTTGCCGCGATGTCGATTTCCGTTGCAACCGCAATCATTACCGCCAGCTTGCAACGAACAATGGAGAACTTTCCGGCCAAGTTTCGTAACGATCAACTGCTCTTGAGCGGACCTTCGGCTCCAGAGTTGGCACAGCAGCTAAGACATTCGAACGACTGTATCGCCGTCGCTCCGTTAGTTGCTGCTTATTCGGATGGTCAACCATTGCGAATTCGGCCCAAAGCGAATAGTCCAGTTTCCGGACGCCAAGAGTGGATAGCGATTGGTGATCAAGAGTTGTTGCGTACGTTTGCGATCGACGAAGGAATGTCTGGATTTTCAGGCGAGGCGATATTGTCGCTAAATCCGGAAATGCATGCGACGAATCCAGTCGTGACGAAGTGGCTCGACACGACACCGATCACAAGTGCTCGATTTGAATCCACTTCCGTGGATCAACCGATTGCGGGACCCTTGTATTTCGTCGATATCCATTCTGATTTGGGGAAAACGTTCCAAACGGGTCCTCCGCCCAATCGAGGATCGGTGCCTTGGCTGGTGCGATACTCGCGCCCGATCGATGAATCGATACGGCAACGCGCTCGTGAACTGGTCGGCAACATCAGCGGAACCAGCATCGAATCGGGTGTGACAAAATCGGGTTCATTGCGTTATGCTGCCTGGATTGCGATAGCGCTAAGCACGATCTTGGGATTGGTGGTTGTGCTGAGCACCTTGGCATTGAACTTCACCGAGTCACGTGATGAGTTTCGTGTGTTGTTTTCGATTGGAGCGGGAACGACTCAAATGCGCGCGGTGATCGGAATGCGCGCATGGTATTTGACGATTCTGGGCTGCCTCTTGGCGATCCCGAGCGGCATGATCGTGGCGAGCAGCCTCATGCAAGCGACCAACTTTGCTTTGCAGTGGACCGTTCCATGGTCTGATCTGGCGCTGGCTCTCTTCTTCGTGCCGATAGCGATTGGACTGGCTGCTGGATGTAGTCTCCGGCCTTGGGTCAAGGCCACCTTCGCGCATATCGGAGCAGCCACATGAAACGTGTCGAGCGAATGCTGGTTCGAACGGTGGCATGGTGCGTGATCGTTTGCGCAAGCGGTGTGGTTTGCGCGCAGTCCCTCGAGGTTGTGTGGGATTCACGCACTTTGCGTGGGTTTGGTGATGTGCCGATTCGAGGCGAGATCGGTACACTACAACTTCCCGTCCGTGATGCGAATCCTGCCGGACCAAAATTGGAGTTGTCGTTTGTTAGATTCCGTACGGATCATCCGCGCCCCAAACCAACGATCTTTTTCTTGGCTGGCGGGCCGGGCGGGTCAGGGATCGAACTTTCCGCATTGATGGCGACTCATCCTCAATTGCGATTGTTGGAACTTGCGGATGTTGTGGGAATCGATCAACGCGGCACCGGGTTCTCGCGTCCGAATCTGTTGGAACCGGAATTCGTGCACGAGTTATCATGGAATCATCCGGCCACCCGTTCCGACTATTTGGTGTCGTTCGAACGATGTGTTCGCGAATGCGTGGCATATTGCAAGCGGTTGCAGGTTGACATTGGCGCGTTCAACTCCCAAGAAAGTAGTCATGATATTGAAGTTGTTCGCCAAGCTTTGGATTTGGAGAAGATTGTTCTGTTCGGCAGCAGCTACGGCTCCCATTTAGGCCTGGCTTATCTTTCCGAGTACTCGCAACATGTCGACCGCGCGGTTTTGACCAAAGTGGAGGGACTGGAACAGACTTGGAAATACCCGCACACGGTGCAAAGGGTTCTCGAGCAATTGGACGCCAACTGCCGTCAGGACCCGTATTACTCGACTCGGTTCGAGAGTCTTCAAGCGACGATCGGCCAATTGCGTGATCAACTGCGCACGGAGCGCGTGCAGGTCAGGGTCCAAGATGTCAACCATGTTGAACGTGAGATCGTACTTGGTGAATACGAGCTATTGATGGCGGTGGCCAATTGGATCGCGGAAACCGACGGGATGGCGAAGTTGCCGAAGCGACTGGTTCAGTTCCTGGAAGGTGACTGGCAGGCGTTGGCCGAGTTTGCCATAGAAAGCCGGCGAGTTTCCATTCAGCCGATGCCGTTGTTTATGGACTGTGCCTCCGGTGCTTCCACGACTCGACGAGAACAAATCGAGCTGGAGCGACAAGACCCGCGGTTCATTTTGCAGGACGGGTTGATGGCTCCGTTTTTTCTGGAAGGCTGCCGAGAATGTGGAGAAATCGAACTGGGCGATTCTTTTCGCGCTGGAACGCACTGTGCGGTTCCCATTTTGTTTGTTTCCGGCACACTGGACGTGCGGACGCCTCCTGAGAACGTGGTGGCGATTCTCGCGAATTATCCTCAGGCGGCACACGTGCTTGTCCATAACGCGGGGCACGATTCTCGCGAGCTGATGTCGATCGAATATCGCCGACTCCTCCAAGGATTCCTGCGCGGCGATACCGTGCAGAATACGGAATTCACTTTGCCCCCTGTCATGTTCGAGAAGTAAATACAAGGTTCATCGATTCCTTAACTTAGCGGTATTGGACTTAAGCTCGAAGGGCTGGCACAGCCTCGGCGGGCGATGTAAGCCTGCCAAGGGTGTAGCCGGTTTGCTACGCAATTGCTTCGATTTCAATGCACGCGATGGCGAGGAACCCTTGGATGAACGTGCGGACTGGAAAAGGTTTGAAGACGAGCGAGAGCGATTCCCGCGAGGGTAGTTTGTGAGTTTGATATTCCCCTTCTTGGACAGGATGAACAGGATTCCCAGCACGATCGAAGATGGTCGCAAAGTTCCTAAGTTAAATGATGGTGACTCATTTCCATAAATAGCAGTTCGCGTATCTGCGGCCGACCTTCGTTCATCAGCACTCAGCTTTTATCCTGAATATCCTGAATATCCTGTCGCGTGAGGGTTTCCGTCCTATGGCACTTACATTAAATGTTAGGTGACGAGAATGGCTTGGCGCACACAGCGCGAGATGCAGTTGTTTTGCTGAGATTGGAAGCGCAGCGTAAATAGTGTGCTAAAGTTTAGCGGTCTTACAAGAGGAATCGCTAGATGTCGAACAGAACGAATTTAACAGCAGCGCAGAAAGTAGCAATTGTCCGGGAGCACCTGATCGAAAA